>CADBCS010000011.1 GCA_902793195.1 uncultured Coriobacteriaceae bacterium
GAACTTCTTCTTCGGGTTTACCATGTCCCTGCTGCTGATGAGAGCAAAGTAATGGCCGTCGGCATCCGACACGGGGAAGTGGCGATGGCCCGTGTTTGCCATCACGCGCTGCGCCTCCTCCACGGAGGTGTTGAGCGAGAAGGACTCGACCTGCTCGGCCGGCAGCATCTTGGCGCGGACGGGCATCGACATGGACATGAGGCGAGCGGCGGCGTAGGTGTCGAAGTCGGTCGCGATGATGGCGGCGCCGCGCTCCTCGGCAAGCGCCCGAATCTCGTCGCTCACGTGCGACTCGCAGCACACGACGAGGCAGCTGGCGCCCGCCTCGAGCGCGAAGCGCTGGGACTCCACGCGGTCGGTCACCAGCACCGTGTCACCGGGCTTCACCACGCCGTCCATGGACTCGGGCGTGGTGCCCACGCACACGTCGCCGCCATCGATGCTGCCCTTGGGGTCGCCCACGATCATCTCGCCGTTGAGCGTGTCCATAACGTTGAGGTATCCCGTCTTCGCTGCGCCCAGGGAGCTGCGGTCGAGGATGTCCATGTTGGCGTTGGCGATGTCCTGGACGGCAATGACGCCCTGGAGCCTACGCTTTGCGTCGGTGATGGCCAACGTGCTGCTGCTCACCTCGCGCATGAGGTTCCACGCCACATACAGGCTCGTCTCGGGGTTGATGCCGGCCTGCTCGGTGAGGGTGAGGTCCTTGATCTGCGGTGCCACGCTGGTGATGAGACGGGGCTCCTCGAAGCCAAAGTGCTTGAGCGCATAGCCCGTCTCGCGGTTGACCGCACCAGCCCTGCGCGCCTCGTACACCGTGCTCTGGTCGAGCTGGTTCTTGAGGTACGCGTAGGAGATGGCGGCACAGATGCTGTCGGTGTCGGGGTTGAGGTGGCCGATGACGTTTACCTTGCGGATGGAATCGGACATGTGGGCTCCTTAGGGACGTAGTGCATACATGGTTGCACTCTACCGTATCGCACGGCCCCCATGCGCGACGTGTCGGGGGGCGTAGGGAGATGGGCCGCTGCTGGAGGACTGATCCGTGGGGAACCGTCCCCGACGGGCGGTTGCCAGTATCGCCAGATGTGGACATGCAGCAATCCTACAGAATCGCCCAAGAAAAGATTGGACTTTGCGCTACCATGAGACAGTTCGAGTATTAGATGTCGACGTGTCGCATAAGGTCGCTATGGTTTTCTTCTCTCTGAGCTTCGTGCTGTTCGTTGCATGCCTGCTCCTTTGCTACTACGCATGCGGAAGGCTCTTCCCCAAATACCAATGGATCGTACTCCTTGTGGGCAGCATGGCCTTCTACTGCATAGCCGGTGGATGGCAGATGCTGTCGTTCATGCTGGTAACGGCACTCACCACCTGGGGTGGGGCGCTGCTGCTCTCGCGTCTCTCGGCCCAAGGCAAGGCCGAGCGCAAGGCGGCTAAGGGACGCGATGCGAAGCGGGCCGTAAAGCAGAAGTTCCTTCACAGGCGAAGATTGGTGCTGGTGGGCGCCCTCGTCATCACGCTGGGGATGCTCGGCTACCTCAAGTATTGGAACACCATCCTCTTTAACTTCGGCCTCGAGCCGTCGCCCAGGAGCCTCGGCATCCTGCTGCCGTTTGGCATCTCGTTCTACATGTTCACCTCGCTGGGATACTTCATCGAGGTCTACAACGACAAGTACGCCCCCGAGCCGAACTTCGCGCACTTCCTGCTGTTCGTCTCGTGGTTCCCCCAGCTCACGCAGGGTCCCATCAACCGCTTCGACGAGATATCGCAGCAGCTCTTCGCCTCGCGCCATGCCGACCCCTACCTCATGCGTCGCGGCCTGCTGCGCCTGGCATACGGCATCTTCAAGAAGTATGCGATCGCCAACGTGCTCATCATCAACTTCAACGCCATCTTCACCAACGTGAACGTCACCACGGTGGGACCGGTCATCATCATTGGCATCCTCATCTATTCGATCGAGATGTACGCCGACTTCTCGGGCGGCATCGACATCGTGGAGGGCGTGTCGGAGCTCTTTGGCGTCGAGATGGCCCAGAACTTCCGCCAGCCGTACTTCTCCGTATCGCTGTCCGACTTCTGGCGTCGCTGGCACATGTCGCTGGGCGCCTTCATGCGTGACCACGTGTTCTACCCGCTCGCCGTAACCAAGCCCATGAAGGCGCTCAACAAGCATGCCACCAAGGTGCTGGGCAAGCAGGTGGGCCGCACCATCTCGGCCTGCGTGGCCAACATCATCGTGTTCCTCCTCGTGGGACTCTGGCACGGCGCCGAGTGGCACTTCATCCTTTGGGGCCTGTACAACGGCGTGATCATCGCGCTCTCGGACCTGCTCGCCCCGGTGTTCGACCGCCTGGCGAGGGCGCTGCACGTCAACCGGGATGCCGCGTGGTTCCACGTGTTCGCCATCCTGCGCACGTTTGCAGTGGTCGCGGTGGGTCGCTACTTCGACTGCATGGAGGACGTCGGGCTTATCTTCCTCTCCCTCAAAAACACCGTGTTCAACTTCACCGCCTTCGAGCTCAAGCGCCAGCTCGAGCTGTACGGCGTCATGTCCCCGGAGACCTACGGCTTCGTGTGGCCGGTCATCGTCGCCTGCCTGGTCGTGTTCGTTATCAGCGTCCTGTATGAGCGCGGCACCGACGTGCGTGCGGCCATCCTCAAGATGGGCTGCCTGCGTCGCATGGCGCTGTACCTGACCGTGGGCCTTGTCTTCGTCTTCTCGATGGGATACGGCCTGACCCAGGGGGAGGTGTTCCTGTATGCGTTCTTCTAGGGAAAAGACTCCCAGGGAGCAGCGACCCGTCTCGCGCGGTGCCAAGATCGCAGGAAACACGATCAAGGTGCTTCTCTTTGTGGGGTTGCTCGTCTTTGTGAACGCGCTCATCACGTTGGCCCTCGAGCCGTATGGCACAGCAGCCGAGGTCACGTGGCACGACTACAGGCTCTCGGCCGACGAGGACATAGACACGCTCATCATAGGCTCGTCGTTCTCGCAACGCAACGCCGATCCCTACGCCCTCGACGAGGTGCTGGGGTCCAACTCCTTTAGCCTCTCCACGCCCGCCCAGTCGTTTAGCAACGGGCTCGCCGCACTCGAGACCGCCGCAAAGGATCACGACATCAAGCGTGCCGTGGTCTTTGTGGGACCCGAGTCGTTCCAAACGGAGCCATGGTTCAACGCCCAGGTTACGTTTATGCAGGCCAAGTCCCAGGGCGAGTCGATCCCCGACATCCTTGGGAACGTGGGCCGCCTCGTCTTTGACGACGTGAACTTTGCCTCGTCCAAGTCGATCACCTGGATGTTCCCGTGGTGCTACTCGAGCGTGGGCTACGACGCGCAGGCCATCCGCGACAACATCCAGAACCGCCTGAATTACCCCAACCCCATCGACGCGGCGAGCGTCGTGGACCCCACCTGGCACTACATGGGCAAGGGCCACGGCGGATATGAGGGCCGTTTCGACCGAGACCGCAAGTGGCTCACCGAGGTGAGCATCACCAACGACGCCCCCTTCCTTGACAAGAACATCGCCGACTTCACCAAGCTGCTCGACTTTGCGGAGTCGCATGGCATCGAGCTGTACGTGGGCATCGCGCCGCGTCCCGAGTACGCCAACCTCATACACCAGGAGGACGGCTATCGAGACCTCATGGCCTGGCTCCAAACGTTCGTGGAGGAGCACGGTGGCGTGTATTACGACTTCAACCTCACGCGTCCCGAGTTCTACCGTCCCGAGGAGGATGAGTTCAGCGACAGCCAGCACCTCAACATCGAAGGCGGCCAGCATCTGTGCCGCGCACTGGGCACCCTCATCGCCGAACGCGAGGCGGGCAAGGACGTGTCGTCTCACCTCTTCTCGTACGACGACTGGGACGCGTACCTCGCGTCGTATCGGGCCGTGGAGTACGTGTACTTTACGTACGAGCTCAAGTACGAGGATCGCATTGTTGAGGTTACGGCCCACTCCATCTCCCGACCTGGCGAGACGATCGAGTACAAGTACGACGTGCTCAACCCCACAAACGACATGCTCGCAAACGTGCGCCCCTACGACACCGACCCGGTGTACCGATTTGCGATGCACGAGGGGCACGGCGACGTGCGTCTGTGCCTGAGCGCTCGTCCGCAGGGCTCAACGGAGGCCACGCGCGTCTTCCGGGCGGACATCTTCTACTAGCATCGACCCCTGTTGCAAGACAAGGAGGCAACGCATGAGAAACGTGCTCGAGATGCTCGAACGCACTGCCGAGCGACTGCCGGACAAGACGGCGGTGGCCGACCCAAACACCTCGCTCACCTTTGTCGAGCTGCGTGACGCCGCACAGGCGGCTGGCAGCTGGCTCGCACGACACGGGGCCAAGCCACGCACGGCCGTCGCGTTCTATCTGGAGAAGAGCGCTCCGGCATGGGCCGCCATGCTCGGCGCCGTGTATGCGGGCGGCTTTTACTCCGTCATCGACGTTCGCCAGCCCGAAAGCCGTGTGGCCGAGATGCTCAAGGCACTGCATCCGGCAGTGGTCCTCACCGACAACGAGCAGCTCTCACGCGCCCATGAGCTCTTTGACGACGCCGACTGCCTGCTCGCCTGCATCGAGGACGTTATTGCGGGAGATGTGGACCACGACGCGCTCGACGCCATCCGCGCTCGCGCGTGCGACATCGACCCGCTGTATGCGAACTTCACCAGCGGCAGCACGGGAACGCCCAAGGGGTTCGTGGCGTCACATCGCTCGGTCCTCGACTGGGCCCAGACCTTCACCGCCACGTTTGGCATCGGAGCCGACGACGTGATGGGCAATCAGGCACCGTTCGACTTCGACGCCACCAACAAGGACGTGTACTCGTCGCTGCTCACCGGTGCCACCGTGCAGATCATCCCGCGGTCGTACTTCTCGAACCCCACGCAGCTGATGGACTACATCTGCGATCGCGAGGTCACCACCCTGTGCTGGGCCGTGAGCGCCATGTGCTTTGTCTCCATTATGGGAGGCTTCGACTATAGGGTGCCCACGACCATACGGCGCGTGCTGTTTAGCGGCGAGACCATGCCGCCCAAGCAGCTGCGCGTATGGCAGAAGTTCGTTCCCGACGCGCTGTACGCCAACCTGTATGGCCCCTCTGAGGTCACCTGCAACTGCACCTACTTTGTGGTCGACCGCGAGTACGCCAACGACGAGGTCATCCCGGCAGGCAAGGCGTTTGCAAACGAGCGCGTGTTCCTGCTCGACGACAAGGACCGCGAGATCTGCGAGCCAGACGAGGTCGGCGAGGTGTGCGTTGCGGGATCGTGTCTGGTGATGGGTTATCTCGACGCGCCCGACCGCACGGCCAAGGCGTTTATGCAAAACCCCGCAAACGGGCGTTGGCTCGAGCCCATGTATCGCACGGGCGACCTCGCCCGCTACAACGAGAACGGCGACTTGGTATACGTCTCGCGCAAGGACCACCAAATCAAGCATCTGGGCCAGCGCATCGAGCTGGGCGACATAGAGGCGGCCGCACATGGCGTGGAGGGCGTCGAGCGCGCCTGCTGCCTGTACGACTCTGGCCGCAAGCGCCTCATCCTGTTCTATGTGGGCGCCATCTCCCGCAAGGACCTCAAGGAGACGCTACGCGTGCGACTGCCCCAATACATGGTCCCCAACAACACAAAGCAGCTCGACGAGATGCCTCTTAGCAAGAATGGCAAGATTGACCGCGCGGCTCTTGCTGCAATCGGTCGCATAAAGCGGTAGCATCGAAGGCAGGCACCAAGACCTTCCCGACCAAAGGAGAGAACCATGGACATTACGCTCGACGACGTCATCGAGATGCTCGAGGACATCCAGGAGGATGTGGACTACGAGACCTGCACCACGCTCATTGACGACCACGTGCTCGACTCGTTTGACATCCTTGCCATCGTAAGTGCGGCAGACGACGAGTTTGACGTCTCCATTCCCGCCAAGGACATCATCCCCGCCAACTTCAACAGCGCCCAGGCGCTCTGCAAGCTCATCCAGCGTCTTGCCGACGAGGACTAGGCCTTACGCATAGCCAGGACAATTCCCCGGCCCGTCTCTTGCGAGAGGCGGGCCGGGGCTTTTTTGGTCTCGACGTGCCCTATCGGTATGCGAGCCAGCCGCAGGTCATGCAATGCTCGAAGCTCCAGTCCGAACGTCCGGGCGCATCCACCCTGTAGCTCCAAAAGCACCCGCCTCCGCCCTTGTCCCAGGCCGCCAGCTGCGCGTCGGCAAATGAGCGATACCAGTCGCGGCGCGCTTGGTCGTCGACCGCGCGCGGAAGGGACGCATGATTGCTCAGACACCACTCCCCCACCAGGATGGGATGCGATCGCGCCGCCCGGACCACGCGCCGCTCGAACCGCCTGAGCAACGCCAGATATTCCTTGAGGTCGTATCGCTCAAAGCCGTCGTCGGCAAAGCTGAGATACAGGTGGGTGTCGATCCACACGTTGGCATAGGCACGGCCCACCATGGCGTGCGACCATGCCTCCAGCTCAAAGCGGTCGTGGAACACCAGCGCCACCTCGTTGCCCACCAGCGGGCGCACACGCCGGTAGAATCGCTCGTAGAAGTCCCGCAACTGCGCCGCCGGCATGGGCTCCGAGACCGCCACGCGCTCGGGATGTCGTGCCTCGTGCCTCGCCTTGTTGAGTTCGAATATGGCCTCGCTCACCGGCTCGTTGAGAGGCTCGATGCCCCACAGAGCAGGATGTCCCGCATAGCGTCGTGCGAGGCGCTCCAACACGTCCAGGACGAAGTCCACGCGCGCCGGATCCTTGTGCCATGCGCACATGCCCAGATAGCCCCCGCTGTCAAAGCCATTCTGACCGTATGGAACCGTGTGCAGGTCGATGAGCACGCCAATGCCATGCGCCTGTGCCCACGCCATGGCATCGTCCAGATACGCTATGCAGGGACGATGATGCGCGGTGCCATAGATGTGGTAGGGCACGGGTATGCGAACCAGGTTGACACCAACTCGGGCGAACCACGCAAAGGTGTCCTCGGTAACGTACGTCGCGCGGTATTCCTCCAGCCGAGCGTCAAGGACGTCGGGATCGAACTCGTCGATGAGGCCGCGGTCATCATCGGTGCGCGCCGCGGCGAGCGGTGAGGACCCCATCCACTTTTCCAGCACGAGCCAGTTGCCCAAGTTGACGCCGCGCGCCTTGCGGGTTCGGCCAATCTCGTACGTGCGACCCTTTCGTCTGAGCCTGGCAGAGGTCAGTGCGCGCCTTATGCCCCACCACGCCCCAAGTCCCTTCCGGCAGCGCATGGCCCTACGCATCCATCGCCGCATGCCATACGTCCAGGAACCCCCGCGCGGTCTTGGTTGCCACGAGCTCGGAGGGGAAGTGTATCTCCTCGAGCAGCGCGGCCACGTTGTCGAAGCGACCCACATCGTGGGCGATGTGGGCATCGGTGCTGGTGGCGATCATCGTACCCAGCTCGGCACAGCGCTCGGCTATGCGTCGGCAGGCGTCGCGGCAACCGGTACCGTACTGCGTGGCAAAGCTGTGCTCGTTGATCTCGACGAGCTTGCCCAGCTCCCTTGCCGCAAGCAGCACGGTGTCGAGGTCGAACGGTACACCCGCGCGTCCGGAATGACCCAGTATGAGCACGCGAGGGTCCTCCAAGGCATGCACGTACATGTCCGTCGTCTGGGCCAGGGTCGCATCCAAGGTAAAGTCGTCGTCGTGGATGCTCGCGACGGCGTAGTCGATATTGCGCCATACGATCTGCTTGAGCGTGACCTCGGAGGCGAAGGCCTTCCCCGTAATCCCCTCGCGAAGGGGCAAGTCCCATCCGAACAGATGCCCCTCGAGGTCGACGATGTCGGCCTCGACGCCCCGCATCACCTGCACCCCATCCCACATTCGCGGCCACACGTCAAAGTTCATAAAATGCTGGTAATCGCGTACGTGAAGCGTAGGGCTGATCATGCACGAGTAGTGGTCGGTCGAGCCGATGAGCTCGATTCCCCTCAGGCGCGCCTCCGCCACGCACTCCCCGATGGTCGAATACGCATGCCGCGAGAAGAGGGTGTGCGTGTGCACGTCACATGCAAAGGGGGAAGGTCCTGGCGTCACGTTGCTGCGCATGGAGTGCTCCTTGGAGTCGATGCATTCTGAGGAAACCAACCACATAAGTCTAACCCAGCAGCACGATTACCGAGCCCAGCGCGACTCACTGGGTCCGGTTTTGCCCTCGCGACCTGACAAAGCGACAAAAGGACTTAAAATACGGTCTCGATTTCCACTTTGTCAGGTCGTGTATAGCCCTCAACCTGACAAAGTGAACAGAATGGCTGATTCAGGCCCTCGATTTCCACTTTGTCAGGCATGTATTCCGTAAATGAATGCTCTCACACACGCAAAACCTGACAAAGTGGAAAAACGTGGACATTTTTGAGCCAAATCGCCACTTTGTTAGGTTAGCCCCCACCCCAAACCTAACAAAGTGAAATTTGTCGCCATAATCAACCCTCGATTTCCACTTTGTCAGGTCGCGCGGACTCGAAGGGCTGCCCAACAGGGCAATTCCTCCCCCGCAAACGGCTACCATGGACACGGTTGACCATCGCGTGCGACAGGAGGACGTATGGGCTTTGACTTTACCAGCATCATCGATCGCCATGGACACGATTCCCTGGCCGTGGACGGTCTTGGGGACGCCACGGGGTTCGCTCCCGCCAAACCACAAGAGGGCTTCGACTCCCTGCCCATGTGGGTCGCCGACATGGGCTTTGCCACGGCACCGAGCGTGGTGCGAGCCATGCGCGAGCGGCTCGATCATCCCGTGTTTGGTTACTATACCCCCAGCAACAGGTACTACGAGGCCATCATCGGCTGGCATCGCGAGCGCAAGGGCGTCACAGACCTGTTGCCCGAGCACATTGGGTACCAAAACGGCGTGTTGGGAGGCGTGGTGAGCGCGCTCAACGTACTGTGCTCCAAGGGCGAAAACGTGCTGGTGCACTCCCCCACCTACGTGGGCTTTACCCACGCGGTCGGCAACAACGGATATCACTTGGTGCACAGCCCGCTCGTCCTCGACGAACGGGGCGTATGGCGCATGGACTTCGAGGACATGGAGGCCCGCATCCGGGAGCATCACATCCACGCGGCCATCTTCTGCTCGCCCCACAACCCCTGCGGACGTGCATGGGAGCGCTGGGAGATAGAGCGCGCCATGGACGTGTTCGAACGCAACGACGTGTATGTGGTGGCAGACGAAATCTGGTCGGATCTGCTCCTCGACGATCACATACACATTCCCACCCAATCGGTGAGCCCCTGGGCACACGACCACGTGATCTCCCTCTATGCTCCCTCCAAGACCTTCAACCTCGCCGGCTTGGTGGGGTCCTATCACGTTGTCTATGACCCCTGGCTACGCGACCGGATTTCCAGGGAGTCGGGGCTTTCCCATTACAATGCGCAAAACGTTCTGTCCATGCACGCGCTGCTCGGCGCATACTCCGCAGAGGGTGCCGCATGGGCCGACGAGCTGTGCACAGTGCTGAGCAAGAACGCCCGCTATGCATTCGAGCATGTGAGAGCGCGGTATTCGGGCGTGCAGATGACACGAGCCGAGGCAACCTACGTACTGCTTCTGGACTGCGAGCAATGGTGCCGCGAACACGGCGTGAGCAACGACGAGCTGGTGCGCAGGGGTTGGGACGTGGGCGTTACCTGGCATGACGGACGCCTGTTTGCATGCCCTTGGTGCGTGCGGCTTAACGTGGCGCTGCCACATGCGCAGGTGGCCGAGGCCTTCGACCGCCTCGACCGCTACGTGTTCGTATAGGTTGCGAGACAGCGACGCGGCGCGCTGACACATGCGTAGACGCGCCCTCCCATCGCCCCTATGCCTGATAGCTGTCCCAAAGTGCCTGCCATGCGGGCATGGAGTCCACGATGGTCTCGTAGCTCACGCAATACCCCACGCGAACCCATCCCGTACATCCAAACGAGTCGCTGGGGACCGGCAGGAGCTCATAGCTCTTCGCCCGCTCAAAGAACGCGTTGGCATCGGGTTCGAGTGCACGCATCCACAGGTAGAACGCGCCCTGCGGCTCGATGAACTCGTATCCGATCTTGCGTAACCCCTCGGTGAGCGCCTTGCGATTGCGTGCGTATGCCTCGATGTTGGTCGGCTCGTCAACACAGTCCACCAGCACGCGTTGGAACAGTGCCGGGGCACACACGAACCCCATCTTGCGTCCCGCACCGGCAATGGCGGGCACCAACTGGTCGTGCTCGGGGTTGGTGTTGGGAACCAGCACCCACCCAATGCGCTCGCCAGGCAGGCTCAGCGACTTGGAATACGAGTAGCACACGATCGTTCGCGCATAGAGGCCGGGAACCCAAGGCACGTCCACACCATAGGCAATCTCGCGGTACGGTTCGTCGGAAATGAGGTAGATCGAGCGACCAAGCGCCTCGGAGCGCTCGGCCATCGCCTGTGCGAGCTGCTCGAGATTCTCACGCGCGTACACCGAGCCCACGGGGTTGTTGGGCGAGTCGATCATGACCGCGGCGGTGCGGTCGGTAATGGCCGCAGCAACGGCGTCCACGTCGATCTGGAACGTCGTCGCATCGGCCAAAACCTCAACGCAGATGGCGCCGGCGTTCTCGATGAACACCCGATACTCGGGAAAGAAGGGCGCAATGACGATGACCTCCTCGCCCTCGCGGCAGACGGCGTTGAGCGCAATGGAGATGGAGGCTGCCGCGCCACATGTAAGGTACAGGTCGTCGGCACCATAGGATGACCCGAAGCGACGATTGAGCGAGTCGGCAACCGCCTGGCGCGCAATGGGAAGGCCATTTGCCGGCGTGTAGCCATGCAATGCCACAGGAGGGAGATCGAGGGAGCGCTCAATGGACTCCCGCACCGCATTTGGCGCCGGCACGCTTGGGTTGCCCAAGGAGAAGTCGTAGACGTTGCTGGCCCCAATCTCGGCCTTGCGCGCCGCACCATAGGCAGCGATCTCGCGAATGGACGACTTGGATGCGCCGTATGCATAGCTCTGCTGGTTAATGCTCATGGGAGCTCCTCTCTTGTGTTGACACTCTATTGTAGCGCTTGCGATTCGGGCCACCACAAGGCGCAATATGAAGGACACACGCAGGAATCATGAAGGACTGGTGACGAGGACGTGGAGGGCATGTGATACAACGGGTCCGGGTTTGAGATGGACCAGAGTGGGAATGTATTACATAACGATGACGAAACGCCACGTCATCCCATCCTTCCTTCCCTTTGCGCGTGGCCAGACGCGCAACCTGTCCCCACAGACAGGCACAGGCCACTGGGTTCTCCTTCCTCCCAGTGGCCTGTTGCTGTTGTGGTCGATTGTCCGCCTCCCCCCTCGCAACCTCCAAAATAATGCATAAATATTCATTATCCGTGTGTATTGAACGCATCTGGTGAAGCATTCGCGCACAAAGCGTCGAAAACTCTCATTTTTCGCTCAACCGAACAACGCAGTGTGAGATAATCTTATAGGCTAGTCAAGGTTTATGAATCGAGGGTAACATGCACCCAGCATACGACAGTATCTACTTCGACCTTAAGGATGCCATTGACAGCGGTCTGTATGGATACAAGGATTATCTACCTTCCGAATCGGTGTTGGTAAAGCGCTATTGCTGCGCGCATAACACGGTACGCAAGGCATTGGAGATTCTGGCACGCGACGGATACGTCCAACCCATCCATGGCAAGGGCGTACGCGTTATCTACCGACCCCAAAAGCCCGTCGCAAAGGCCGGTCGTACCTACGAGCTCAAGGACATCGAGTCCTTTAGACAGAGCGTGACACGCCAGGGTTTTGAGGCGACGACCAAGGTGCTTTCCATGGAGACGATGGTTGCAGACGAGGACTTTGCCAACCTTACCGGCTTTGACGAGGGCAAGAAGCTCGTTCACCTGGAACGCGTCCGCTTTGTGGACGGAAAGCCCTTGGTACGCGAGTCCAACTACTTTAGGTCCGACATCGTGCAAGGCATGACCAAGGCCGACGCCGAGTACTCCATCTATCACTACATAGAGGACGTGCGCAACGAAAAGATCGTCACCAGCAGGCGCAGAGTGACCGTCGAGCATGTCAACGACCGTGATGTTGAGTTGCTCCAGCTCGACGGTGCCGATTATCTGGCAGTGGTCGTGTGCGAGACGTTCGACGGTGCCGGGCTCTTGTGCGAGGTCACCATGGTCCGCCATGTGCCTCACATGTTCCTATTGAGACAGACGGCCATTCGCACGATCGTAAGCCAGCGCTTGGACGAATAGCATACCCACGACGTATCGGGAGGCAATTCCCTCAGTACGTCTATGCGGCGGTCGAAGAGGAAGTGCTGTCAAAGACAAGCACGTCATCGGCCGTCGCATTGTCATCTGTTGCGGTAGTGGCTTCACCCTTTGTGGATGACTCGTCTGTGGCTCCGTTCTCGTCTGTGGTCGCGGATTCGTCCTTGGTGGAGGTCTCGTCCCTAGCGGCAGACTCGTCGTCGGGCACCTCTTTCTTGGTGCCGCTCGTGTCCTGCCACCTAATTTGCAAGCCCATCGCCTCGACCTGCGTGAGGTCTTGTCCGATGTCATCCACCATAAACGTAACGGAATAGCGATCGATCATCCAGCCACCTGCCCCACGCGTCGGGTCACAGATGCAGGATGAGCCAGTCTCGCTCGTAACCAGGCAATACGCGGCATCAACCGAGGTGTTCCCGCCCGACCCAATCACGACGGGCACGGCAAGCGCGTCTGAGTATCCAAAGTACCTCAGGCAGAAGCTGACGATTGCGGCAAGCTCGTAGTAGTCGGCCTCCCCACCGAGGTCACCTGCCGCCGCATAACGCGAGAGAAAGTCTCGAGCGCACGCTTCTGCCCACGAGGGCCCCGCCGGCTTCTGATCCTCTCCCTTGTCCACGCACGAATAGTTCCACATTATGGTGTTGTACACGTTGAGCGCGTTGCTTGGTGCAGTTTCGCCCGCCTTGGAGTATGCGTCGCAGAATTCCTTCACCTTGGGGTCGAGGTTCTCGTCGCCGGTGGTAAAGTAGCCCGACGAGACCCATGGGTCCTCGACGCCCCGGTAGGTCGGTTGAGTCTGTACGGCTGCGTCGCCCTGAACCACGCCCGTATCGCCCGTTGCAGCTCCCTCCGCCTTGGTGACGGGCGGAAACACGAAGCGATAGAGACCCACAATGGCGACGAAGGCGCCAGCAAGACATACGATGGGTATCAGTCGGGCAAAGAACCCGCGGACCGTAAATGCGGCCCGCCGCTTCTTTTTGGCCTCGGCGACCGTACCCTTTGGTGTGAGCTGGTTCTTTTGCGTGGCCTTGGTCTGCGACCTCACCCGGGTCGTTGCCTGCCCCTTCGCCTTGCCGTTGGCCTTTCCCGTTGCCGGGCCTTTTGCCGCCGACGAGACCTTGCCCATGGGCTGCTCCGTGCGCACTTTCTTTGCCTGGCCCTTGGATTTCGCCTTTGCCTGGTTCGACGCTCCCTGCGACGTGGCGCTCACCGCCTTTTTGGACGGTGCCCTCCGACCGGACGGATTGCGTTTTCCCTGACCCGACGCAGGTGCCTGGCCAGAACGAGGGGCCTTCCGCGTGCCGTCCGCAGACGTAGCCTGAGGACGCTTCTTCTGCCTCACCTGCTGTGGACGGGCGTTCCTGCTCTCGTCATTCTCCGACACGGTCGCGGCACCTCCTTCCCGCACGGCTCCCATACGTCAATCCCACGTCGCTACTTCTCGTGCGTCTCCACGTACTCGTCCCACCTGTCGTCGAGCAACGCCTGAACCACTTCGCCCTCGACCGTCTCGCGCTCGAGCAGGACCGACGCCATCGTGTCCATCTGGCTCCTGCGGTCATCGAGCACGTTGCGTGCGCGCGAGTGGCCCTCGCGCATGATGCGCTCGACCTCGTCGTCGATGCGCTTGGCGGTCTCGGCCGACAGGTCGTTGTGGTTGGCCCAGTCGCGACCCAGGAACACCTCGTGCTGGGCCTCTCCGTACACCTGCACGCCAAGCTCTTCGCTCATGCCGTAGCGGGTCACCATCTCGCGCGCGATCTTGGTGGCACGCTCCAAATCGTTGCTGGCACCCGTCGTAACGTCCGAGCAGAACAGCTCCTCGGCCGTTCGACCACCCAAGAGCACGGCAATCTGGTCGAGCATGCCGTCTCGCGTTTCCAGGAAGTGGTCCTCCTCGGGAAGCTGCAGCGTATAGCCAAGAGCGCGACCGCGCGAGATGATGCTGATCTTGTGCACGGGATCGGAGTTCTCCAGCACATGGCCAACCAGCGCATGTCCGCACTCGTGATAGGCGATGGTGCGGCGCTCCTTCTCGGTCATGACACGCGACTTCTTCTCGGGACCAGCGACCACACGCTCCATGGCCTCCTCGACCTCGTCCATCGAGATGCGGTCCTTGTGCCGGCGCGCTGCGAGCAGGGCTGCCTCGTTGAGCAGGTTTGCGAGGTCAGCACCGGTAAAGCCTGGTGTGAGCTTTGCCAGCGACTCAAAGTCAACGTCGCTCTCGAGCGGCTTGTTCTCGGCGTGCACCTTGAGGATGTGCTCGCGGCCCTTAACGTCGGGACGGTCGACGGTAACCTGGCGGTCGAATCGGCCGGGACGCAGCAAGGCCGGGTCCAGGATGTCGGGGCGGTTGGTTGCCGCGATGAGAATGACCGCGGTGTTGTCCTCGAAGCCGTCCATCTCGACCAACAACTGGTTGAGGGTCTGCTCGCGCTCGTCGTGACCGCCGCCCAGACCGGCACCACGCTGCCTGCCCACCGCGTCGATCTCGTCGATGAAGATGATGGAGGGAGCGGATTCCTTGGCCTGCTTAAACAGGTCGCGCACGCGATAGGCACCCACGCCCACGAACATTTCGACGAAGTCGGAACCCGAGATAGAGAAGAAGGGCACACCCGCCTCGCCGGCAATCGCCTTTGCGAGCAGCGTCTTGCCCGTTCCCGGAGGGCCCATGAGCAGGACGCCTCGGGGAATCTTGGCACCCATGCGCTGGAATCGCTCTGGCTCCGACAGGAAGTCGCGAACCTCCTTGAGCTCCTCGACCACCTCGTCGATGCCAGCCACGTCGGAAAACTTGACCTGAGGACGACTGCCCTCCTCGGTTCTGGCCTGGGCGCGTCCAAAGTTCATCGCCCGACCGTTTTGCCCCTGCATCTGGTTCATAAAGTAGACGATGATGCCGATCATAAGGACCGTGGGCAACACCGAGATGAGCAGGGTCTCCCAAATCGCACCGCTGCTCGTGTCGATTCGGAACTCGATGTCGGCATGGTGTGCCATGAGTTCGTCCAGATTGTCCGAGCCCACATAGGCGGAGCGGAACTTGGAGATCTTCTTCTCCTGCTTGTCCCCGCTCGACTCGTAGAACTCACCCTCCAGCGAGCAGTCCTCGATCTTGTAGGTGACCTTGGTGACACGGTCTTCCTTTACCGCCGTAACGAACTCGTTCGTGGCGATCGTCTTTACCTTTTGCCCACCAAAGGTACCGCTGGCACTGACGATAAAGTACCCAAGAAAGACGGCGAGCAGCACGATGTACGCGATGCCGCGCACGCGCTTTTGCGGCGTCATGTTGGAGGGGCCATTGCTTCTGTTTGGCAAGACAGGACTCCCATCGTAAGCACTTCTGTGACTAACCTGATTATTCTACCCGTTTTCCCAATGGGCCGACGGCACATTGCAGGGGGTGACAAAAGCGCTATACCCTTGGGTGTTACGGTAAAAGTGGCAGGCCCAGAGAATCCCCGGACCTGCGCGTCATTGGGTTTGTACGTATCCTACGAGTAGATCTCGGGTTTGAGCACGCCCACGAAGGGGAGGTTGCGATAGCGCTCGGCATAGTCGAGACCATAACCGACCACAAACTCGTTGGGGACGTGCGTGCCCACGTATGCGGGCTCGATCGCCGGCGTGGTGCCGGGGATGTCCTTGACGGCAAACGTCGCCACCGCGACCGAGGCGGGGTGGCGGCCTTCGAGCAGACCGATGAGGTACCGGAGCGTGAGGCCCGTGTCCAGGATGTCCTCGACGATGATGACGTGACGACCCTCGATCTTGGTGCTAAGGTCCTTGACGATCTGGACGACGCCCGAGCTCTTTACGCCGTCCCCATAGCTCGACACCGCCATGAAGTCAACCGCACACGGCACGGTGACGGCACGCATGAGGTCGGCCGCAAAGATGAACGCACCGCGCAGCACAGAGACGAAAAGCGGATTCTTTCCCGCATAGTCCTTGGAGATCTGTTCGCCCAATCCCTGCACGATGGCTCGAATGTCTGCCTCGGAGAGCAGGACGGACTCGATGTCGGGATGCAACTGCTCGCTCACAAAGACTCCTCTCGGATGGTTGACCTATTTACCCTCTATCGTACTATAATATGACTCGCACACCCAAAAAGGAGGGGTGGCAGAGTGGTTGAATGCAGCGGTCTTGAAAACCGCCGGGCCGAAAGGTCTCGAGGGTTCGAATCCCTCCCCCTCCGCCATTGCATGTTAGGATGGCTCCCCGACAACGGGGAGCCTTTTGCATAAGGCGCCGTCCCACGGGAGGGATTCGAACCGGAAGGTCGCCAAGGCACCACGTACAATTTCTGACCAAAACGGGTCCCTGCCGCGTACAATATGGGCCGAGAATCGCGCGCGGTAGGGACCGTTTTTGTCACGAAATCGTACGCGGCAGACCGGCGCGGCCGAGAATCGCGCGCCAGCGCGGCGCGGGAGCACCTGAGGCATTTCGTCTCAAGTGGGTATACTTATGCATATGGAAAGCAAACACAGACGAAGGGAGTCCGATTATGATTGTCGCCCTCATCGTGATAGCCGTCATTGCGGCACTGCTTGCGTTCGCATACGTCTCTCTGTACAACGGCATCGTAATGAAGAACAACCGTTGCGACAACGCATGGCAAACCATCGACGCTCAGCTTCAGCGTCGAAACGACCTCATCCCCAATCTCGTGGAGACCGTCCGGGGCTACGCACAGCACGAGTCCAAGACGCTCGATCAGGTTACGGACGCGCGCGCAGCCGTGGCAAGCGCCACGACCCCCGAGACCAAGATGGTCGCCTCGGGCGAACTCTCTGGCGCACTGAGCCGGCTCATGGTTTCGGTGGAGGCCTATCCCGAGCTCAAGGCAAACACCACCTTCCAGCAGCTCCAGCAGGACCTCACCGACACCGAGAACAAGATAAGCTATGCCCGCATGAGCTACAACGATTGCGTGCTGGCCTACAACAACGCCATCACCACGTTCCCGGGCAACGTCGTTGCCGGCACCAAGTTCCGTCGCCGCGAGGGCTTTGCCATCGTTACCGAAAGCGTCCGGGAGGTTCCCGAGGTCAAGTTCTAATCGATGCCAACAAACCACCGCCGCCCGCGGTACCGTTCGCGGACGACCCAAAGGCCAGCAAGCTACTTGCTGGCCTTTCTGTATTCGTCCATGAATGCGCCGAACATTCCGCGCGTCTTTCCCAGCTGCTTGCCAACCGCACGGGCGGCGCGCTTGCTGCCCTTCTCGACGGCCGAACCAGCGGCCTTTCCCACGCGAGCGGCAACCTGCTTGCCCTCGGCCTTGGCCTGCGCGTATCGTTGTCCCGCCACGGCCGCAAGTCCTCCATCGAGGGCAAGGTCTGCGGCCGCAGGGTCAACGAGCATATAGCCGTCCCTGTATCCCTCGAGCATGTCTGCCGGTATCACCACGCTACCCACCAGCGACTCGGCAACGCTGCCGTCCCCCACCGAGAAGTCCTGGACGCGTCCGCTCTTGGGATGGAAGGTGGCATCGTTCACCCACCCCAGCTCCTTGCCGTCCGTCGTCTTGGCATCCATGCCCGTCCAAAGAATGCAGGCGTCCCAATCCAGGCCCAAGCGCTCGCGCGCCGCATCGTCGAAACTCTCCTTGCCCCTCGATGCGACCAGCCCCGCATCGCACACGTCAAACGAGTCGCGCGCAAGAAAGGCGTCCTCGCGCCGTACCATGCCCGCCACGTCGGGACGCCGCACCAGAAATCCCTCCACACGATCTCCCTGCGGAGAGAACACGACCTGATGCACGCATCCCACGATCGCAAGATCGCTCACGTCCAACGTGGACACGTCGCGCGCCCCATCGCGCTTTGGTTGGTAGACGTCGATGCGCATGATTTGGGAGACCTTGAGCATGGCCACTCCTTGCCTGCAATAGCGATAATGCCTACAAGAAGGCCTCCGTAGGTACACCACCTGCGGAGGCCTCGCCTTACGAACAACGATGAGCCTTACGGCGCGATGCTTCGCGCATCCTCTTGTGCCTACTCCTCGGCCTCGGCAGCCTCCTCGGCGGCTTCCTCGATGACGACCTCGGTGGCCTCAGCCTCGGCGGCCTCGGCGGCCTCGGCGGCCTCGGCCTCGGCTGCCTCCTCAACCGCATTGCTCAGGGAGTCACGCAGCTGGTCCATGCGCTCACGGGCGAGGTCGACCTTGTTGCGAAGCTCCTCGGTGGCGGCATCGGCGTCGGGACGGATGCTGCTGATCTTGTCGTTGACGACCTGCTGACCGCGCTCGTACGTATCGATGGCGGAGTCCCATGCGTCATTTACGGCGTCGGATGCCATGGCGCGGCTTTCGGCGCCAGAGCGAGGTGCGAGCAGGATGCCTGCCGCAAATCCGGCAGCCGCGCCGGCAACGGTACCAAGCGCAATCTTGATGAGCTTCATGGGGTCCTCCTGACCTAAATCACTAACAACAATGGGGTATCAGCCCCTATCAGTACAATCTGAGTATGCAATTATACTCTCGTCATGCCACTCTGAAAACCATGACGAGCCCAACTCAACAAACATGCACGAAAAACAGACCACACAGACGTGGCCTAGATGATCTTGCGGGACATGCGCGGACCGCGGTCCAGCTCCTCCCCGTCCTCATCCTCGCCGTCACCGAAGTCGTAGTCCGCGTCGATGGGCTCGCCCTGTGACGCACCGTAGTCGAAGCCGTCATCGGCGTACTCGTCCTGTGCGTAGTCGAGGCTCTGAACCAGATTCGCAAGCCCCGCAACCGTGGCCTCCACGTCGGGCACGGGACCGACTCCGCCCGAGAAGGCCCAGTCCACGATCCACGCGGCACTCGAGAGGGCCGCGACAACCAGCACGTCGTCCACGCAGGGAAGCTGAATGCTGTAGGTCCGGTCGTAGGCCAGCTCGCGCCACGTCCTGCCGGCGATGATGTCGTCCACCATGTTGGTGCGTGCCAAGAGCTCCACCGTCACGTGTTCCAGAAGGTGCGCGAGCTCGGTGTCCCCCATGCAGTCCTTGAACGTCGAGCCACGGTCGCCGGCACAGGCATGGTCGATGATGGTGGGCAGCAGATTGTACACGCGCGTGGTGCCCTCCAGATCCTCGCTGGTCATAAGCGGGGCGTCCTGCGATATGTGCACCGTGGCAGTGAGGTACTCCGTACCAACCACCACGCGGATGATGTCGATGAGCTGCGCCATGGGCGTACCTCCCTTTCCTAGGACTTAGACGATAGTATACCGTGAGAGCCGAGCAGCCCGCGAGACTCGTCCTCGTCTTCCGCAGGCGGCTCGGGAGCGATGATGCGCAGCGTGGACAGGCGACGCCCGCGCATGGATTGCACGACGAAGCGATACCCGTCCTTCTCGAACTCGTCGCCCGTATGCGGCAGCTTGTCGGCAAGCTCGAGGACGAACCCGGCGATCGTCTCGTACTCCGCGTTGTCCTCGATGGGCCAACCGAGCTCGATGGCGTCGTCGATGGAGTAGCTTCCGTCAACGAGCCACTCCCGCTCGCCCAGCTGGCTGATGCGACGCTTGTCGGGGTCGAACTCGTCCATGATCTCGCCCACGACCTCTTCCACGATGTCCTCGATGGTAATGATGCCGGCCGTGCCACCATACTCGTCCACCACGATGGCCATCTGCTCGCGACCCGCCTGCATCTCGGAGAGAAGCGGGTAGATGTCCTTGGTCTCGGGCACGAAGCGCGCCTCGCGCATGTAACGGCTCACGCGCTCGTTCGATGCGCCCTCGTCCAGAACCGGCGCGATGAGGTCCTTGATGTGCGCGATGCCCACGATGCGGTCCGCGTCCTCGTGGTAGACGGGCATGCGGCTGTAACCCGTGCGCCGCATGGTCTGCAGCACCTCCGAGCAGGGCGTGACGTCCTCGACCGCCTCCATGTCCACACGTGGGATCATGACCTCGCGTGCCACCGAGTCACCCAGGTCGATGACGTCGTGGATGATGGACTTCTCCTGCTCGGTGAGCTCGTCGGCGTCGGTGACCATGTAGCGAATCTCCTCTTCGCTCACGTTCTGCCGGTCGTCCGTGCCCTTGATGTGCAGCAAGGTCGCAAGCCCGTTCGCACTCGCCGCCGTGAGCCACACCAACGGCCGTGCGGCGACCGAGAAGGCCAGGATTGGGCCGGCCACGCGCTTGCTCACGCCCTCCGCGTCGGCCATGGCGATGCGCTTGGGCACCAGCTCGCCAACCACGATGGAGAAGTACGAGAGCGCCAGCGTGATGGCCACCGTCGCCACGCCGCGCGACATGGGAATTCCCAAGCTGGCTATCCAGTTGCCCAGCGGTTCCGAGAGACTCGTCGCGGCGAACGCGGAGCTGGCAAATCCCACGAGCGTGATTGCCACCTGGATGGCGGCAAGGAAGCTGCCGGGGTTGTCGATTACCTCCGCAGCGGTCTTCGCACGACCGTCTCCCTCCTCGGCCTCATGGTCGAGGACGACCTTCTTTGCAGTGGACAGGGCCATCTCCGACATGGAAAAATAGCCGTTGAATATGGTGAGCAGTACGGTTACGGCAATTGAAATCGCAATGTCCATGCGCGGTGGCGCAGCCTCCTAGGTTGTATGGGTATGCGAAGCCTAGTGTAGCAGAGGGCATCGCCCGCTGCTTTGGGGAATCGGGCGCGTCGACACTCTCTGGCACTCCTGTGGCCCCTCGCAGTCGCGAGGCCCAGAAGTGCCAGGGGACGCCCGAACTCCCGCGGCAGATCCTACCTACGCCAGCTCGAAGCCCGCCTCTGCGATGGCCTCGGCAATCTGGGCGGCTTCGAGCTCGCCCTCGTACTCCACGACGCCCGTCTCGTGGTTTGCCACGACGTTGGTCGCCCCGCGATCCTCGAGCGCCATGCACACGCGCCTCTCGCAGGCGTTGCAGTGCATGCCTGCCACGTTGACGCTATTCTTTTCGGCTGGCACATCGCCGCCATGAGCGGCGAACAGGTCCTTGAGTCCCATGTCTCTCTCCCTCGTTTGCGTGTTGCGTTGCCACACGAAGCATACCACGGCCTGCCACGTGCGTACGCCCGCAACGCATCGTGACGAGCGAGCGAACGCAATTGGACGTGATTTGACGACGTTTTGCATATGGTTGCCCCCCAAATCGCAATCGCATGCCGCTCGGAGACCCTATGGCACCGCTCACCGCGAATCTCGACGGCATTCACAAGGCGTAGCGCGCGACCCCGCGTGCAATCGTCGCAGGAGCCATGCGTTTTGCCCCCAAATCTGCGCATTATGCGGGAGCCGGGTGCGCACTTGCCGAGAAACGCCCCCTGTATCGTTTGCCCTCCGTTTTCCAATCGCAAGGAGGAGACATGGCACTGTACTGGCCCGAAGAGCGCGTTGCGCTCGATATCGTGGACGACCCGAACCGCCGCCCGTTCGAGGGGGACGAAAGCTACACCGTGCTGCGCGTGACCTGCGCAGAGCTGAGGGACTACGAGTCGTACAAGCGGGTGATGGGACGCCTGTGCGAGCTGCTGGGTCGAAAGATGCCCACCTCGCAGGACTGGGAGAAGGGAAACCACGAGCTGTTCGACATGCTCATGCGTTGGGACTTCGAGGAGGACCTCATGACGGGATCGTGGAGCGACGACGAGGATGACGTCGACAGCGACATGGCACATGAGGACTCCCTCGACGACGTGGAGATCCTCGCCTCGAGCCAAGAGGCGGGCGAGCGCATGAGGGCATTCGCCGAGCAGGACGGCAGGCACGTGAGAAACGTGAGCGTGTGGGATGGCCCCACACCCGACGGCTCCTTTGAGGACGTTGGGCCATCCATGCGAATGAGCACGCCCGAGTTCTTCTTCTTTAGGAAGTCGAACCAGATGTCCCTCGTCGACGCCGTGAGCATGGGAAACGAGCTGTGCGGGAAGTACCGCACCTCATGCACCCAATACAACCTCACCGACGAGTACGACTTCCTCACCAAGCCGCGAACGTCTCGGGCGCGGCTGCGCAGGTACCTGCGCGGGGCACGCGGCACCAAGGAGTGCAAGCGCGCCAAGCGCGTGCTGCGCCTCGTGACGGACGACTGCAGCTCGCCCATGGGCAACTTCCTCTACCTGCTCCTGTGCCTGCCGACCGCGCACGGTGGGTACGGACTTACCAAGGCCATGCTGTCGGGGGCGTTCGAGAACAACTCGTCGCTCATGCCCTCCTCCGACGGCCCCTACCTCGCCTACGACCTGTGCTGGCCGGACAAGATGACCGCACTCCAATACACCGGCTCGTCCAAGCCCACCAAGCGTGCGCGGGCAAGCCTCAACGCGCAGGGCATGCACGCCCTGTGCGTGACGGACAAGGATGCGGAGGACCCCGATCGCTTTGACCAGATCGCCCGCAAGATTGCGCAGCGCCTTGGCGAGACCGTTCCGGATCCCAACGACGAGCGCTGGCTCGCCGCACGAAAGAAGCTCAGGAAGCGCCTTGAGGTGCCCAGGTTCAACTGCATGCGCCTTACAATCGACGACATCTCGGAGCATCGCTAGCGACCAACCAAGCTACCCACGAGATTCGCCGCATCGAGAAGGGCACCCCCGATGGAACCGCGGTCCCATCGGGGGTGCCCCCATGTTGCGTTGTGTTGTGTTCGCTTAGCGCTCGCCAGCGGCACGACGGTCCTGGTACTCCTGCGCAAGGCGTATCTGCACGTCGTGAGGCACCTGCTCGTAGCCGTTGATCTCGAGCTCGAACTCGCCCGTGCCACGGGTGAGGGAGCGCAGGCGTGTGGCGTAGTCGGTGACCTCGGCGTAGGGCACCGTCGCCTCGACGGTGGTCTCGCCGGCGCCTGCGGCCTGCATGCCCTCCACGCGACCACGGCTGGCCGAGATGTCACCCATAACGGAGCCGGCGTAGCTCTCGGGCACGGTGATCTTGAGGTGCGCCATGGGCTCGAGCAGCACCGCCTCGGCCTGGCTCACCGCATCCTGGAAGCCCAGGCGGGCGGCCGTCTTGAATGCCATCTCGTTGGAGTCGACGGGATGGAACTGACCGTCGTACACGGCGACCTTCACGTCGATGACGGGATAACCGGCGAGCACGCCACCACGCATGGTCTCCTGGACGCCCTTGTCGATGGCGGGGATGAAGCCGCGCGGGATGGCGCCGCCCACGACCTCGTCGAGGAACTCGTAGCCCGCGTCGGGGTTGGGCTCGATGCGCAGGCGGCAGTCGGCGAACTGGCCCGAACCACCGGTCTGCTTCTTGTGGCGACCGTGACCCGTTGCGGTGCGACGGATGGTCTCGCGATACGGGATGCGCAGCTTGACGGTGTGCGCGGTAACGCCCGTGCGATCCTCAAGACGCTCGAGCAGCACGCTCACCTGAGCCTCGCCGATGGCGGAGATGACCGTCTGGCCGGTCTCCTCGTCGCGCTCGACTTTCAGGGTGGGATCGGCGTCGGAGCTCCGCTCGAGGAAGGAGTACAGCTTGCCCTCGGTGCCGCGCTTGTCGGCCTCGATGGCGATACGATACAGGCTGTTGGGGAAGCGGAACGCGGCGGCCTCGACCTTGCCGGTGACCGAGAGGGTATCACCGGTCGCAGCGTCGAGCTTGGGAACGACCACGATGTCACCCGCGGCGGCCGACTTGACGTCGGTGGTCTCGCGGCCGGTCATGAGGTAGAGGTGGCCGAGACGCTCGGACTTGCGCGTACGGGCGTTGTTGAGCTCGATGCCCGGGGTGAGGGTGCCACACAGCACCTTGATGAACGACAGGCGACCGTTCTGCGGGTCGTTGAGGCTCTTGAACACAAAGGCGACGGGACGGTCGTCGTCCGGGTCGATGTCGAGCTGCTCGCCGTTGACCAGCGGAATGCGGCCAAAGTCGGACATGGCAGGGAACCAGGCGACCACGGCGTTGAGGAAGGAGATGATGCCCTCCTCCTGGACGGCGGTACCGGCGAACACCGGCACGAAGATGCGCTCGCGGACTGCCTTGGACAGGCACATCTCGAGCTCCTCCTGGGTGACCTCCTCGCCCTCCAGGTAGGCCATCATGACGTCGTCGTCGGCCTCGGCAACCAGGTCGACCAGGGTCTCGCGCGCCTCGGCTGCCTCGTCGGCATACTCGGCGGGGATGTCCTCCTCGATGACCTTGCCGTTCTCCAGGTGGCGTGCCCTCTGGTGCACGACGTCGATGACGCCGGAGAAGGCGGCTCCGTTGCCCATGGGGATGGTAACGGCGCCCAGGTTGTTGCCAAAGCGCTCGCGGCACATCTCGAGCGCGTTGTCGAAGTCGGCCTCGGGCTTGTCAAGGCGATTGACGAACACGGCGCGGCACAGCGAGAGGTCCTCTGCGGCAAACCACAGGCGCGTGGTGGTGGTCTGGGGGCCATCGCTGGCGTCGACCACGAAGAGGGCCGTCTCGGCGGCGCTCATTGCTGCATAGGCGTCGCCGACGAAGTCGGGGTAGCACGGGGCGTCGAGCACGTTGATGCGCGTGTTCTCCCACGTGACAGGTGCCATGGTCGTGGAGATGGAGAAACCGCGTGCGCTCTCTTGCGCATCGTAGTCAAGCGTGGGCTTGGTCCCTGCGTGGCCACCCAGACGGGTCGTCTTGCCCGTAAGGTGCAGCATCGCCTCGGCCAGCATGGTCTTGCCCACGCCACCTTGGCCCACCAGAACCACGTTCTTTACCACTTGTTCCTTTGCAGCCATATGAGCCTCCTTGCTTAGAGCTTTCACGCAAATTTACGCATAGAATTCACTCTACACCTACATGGTATAGCCATGATACACGTATCGGGGAACGGGTGGTAATGTTTGCATGCAGAAAGTTATGCGGAGCTGACGATGTGGCAGGACGCGGTAAATGGGGACGTACCCATCCTTTGAACCCGCGCGACCGGCGTCCCCCAGCCGACGCACAGGCGCCGTTGTGCCACAATGGTTAACGATAACATGTGCGTTGGAAGGAGCACGCTATGCGAAGGCTACGCATGTCGCTGCTTGTGGTTGGGTGCCTCGTGGGGGCAATGGCCGGCCACGCCGCGACCGCCCGCGCGGCAACAAAGGCCACGATACCCGCCCGCACGGAGCCGGACTACGCGGCAACCACCATAGACACGTCGCTGGTGCAGCCGCTGAAGGTGTCGCTCGAGGTCCATAGGGGCAAAAACGGCATCGTCGACGCCTACAGCGTAACGACCAACGTCGACCCAATCGTTTGCGACGTGGAGTGCCACGCCTACATGCAGGACGAGGGCTGGCTGGACTGGACGAACGGCGGCAAGCAGGCCGGCATGCCAGACGGTGGCTTGCGCATGGAGGCAGTCGAGCTGCGCCTGCGCGGACTCGTTGCCAAGGACTACAGCATCTGGTATCGCGCCAAGGTGCGCGGAGACGGTTGGACCGGCTGGGCCTCGAACGGTGAGGGGGCAGGTACCATGGGTCTCTCGCTTCCTCTCGTTGGGCTGCAGGTTCGACTGCAACGGCGTTTTGAGCAGCCACCCGAGGGGAGTGGGACGGTGCTTCTGGACACCACCCACTACAACGAGATCGGTCGCATCGTCAACACGCGAAAGGTCGTGGGGGTGGGTGGCTTCAAGCCCAGCAAGAAGGCGGGCGACGCGCTCAACGCGGCGATAAAGGGCATCCGCGACCAAGGGTTCGACGTGGGCTTCGTGATGATGGACCTCGCCACGCACAAGGGCATCGCCTACAACTGCGGCACCATCTTCTACGGCGCGAGCACCATCAAGGCGCCCTACCTCGCCTCCGCCATCGAACGGCATCCCGAGGCACTCACCAAGTACGAGAGGCAGATTCGCGAAACGCTCCTCTACTCGTACGACCACACCTACAAGGAGGTGCTGGCCGAATACGGGACGCAGCCTCTGCTCGACTGGGTGAAGGAGCTCAAGCTGGACTCCGACTTCAAGAGCTTTAGGCCGGATGACCCGTGGGCCGGGTACACGGCACGCGACTTCGCGAAACTGTGGCTGCGCATCTGCCAGTGGTCGTATCGCTCCAAGGAGGGCAAGACGTTCTGCTCTTGGAGCGAGTATCCCGAGATGTCCACCATCCACTACGCGCTGGGCGACCTCTATCGCACGCAGTCCAAGGCGGGATGGATCGAGAACGAGCACCCCTACTGGAACTCCACCAACGACGGAGGCCTCGTCTACGCCGAGAACGGCACCTACGTGCTGGCCATCCTCAGCTCGGTGCCGGCGAACTTCTATGAGCTGCACGACCTCACGCGCGCCATCGACGCCGTGCACAGCGAGATCGAGCCGGGATAGGACACGACGAGCGTGACGCGCCACGGCCGCCAGGGCATTCCCATCTTGCGCCGGGCGGCGCCGTGATGCTACCGTTCTTGTTCAACGGGTCCAAGGTGTCGAGGGGGCATTCATGTTCGATAGGCAGACACTCTACAAGGCGCTGTTCCTCTTTGTCGTGGTCGTGATCGCATACGTGATCCAACGCCTCGCATCGAAGGCCGTACTGCGCATCCTCAAGACCGGAAACGTTCCCCAGGGCTCGATCTTCGTGAACATCATCCGCGTGATCATTTGGGCGCTCGCCCTGCTCATGGTGCTCGAACCCGTGTTTGGCATCCAGCCCACGGCCTTTGTGGCGGCCCTCGGCGTGACCTCCGTCATCGTCTCGTTTGGCTTGCAGACCACCGTCTCCAACGTCATCTCGGGCCTCGGCCTCATGCTTGGGCACGTCATCGAGGTGGGAGACTGGATTGAGGTTGGCGGCTACCAAGGCGTCGTGACCGACATAACCTGGCGCGCCACCACCATAAAGGCCCTCATTGGGGACGTCATCGTGATTCCCAACTCGGTGCTCAACACGACGACGCTGCGCAAGCTCGCGCCGCTCTCCGCTCGCACCGTCACCATACCGCTCGACATCTTTCCCCAGGCGAACATGGCCGAGGTGGAGAAGGAGGTCCGCTCGGTCGTGGAGGTCGCCACCAAGCCATGGCGCGACCCCAGGCTTCCCATCGACCTCATCCAACAGGGTTGTGGGCAGCTGGGATTTCGCCTCGACGTCCGCGTGCCCCTCGTGACCATGGACGACGGGTTTATCACCCGCAGCGCCATCGTGCGGGCGTGCTCGGGCAAGAGCTGGCTCGCGCACTGGTAACGCGCCCGACCGCAGGCGGGGAGGGTCCGAAGGGGACGGTCCCCCACGGAACCAAACCGCCCGAAGGGGACGGTCCCCGACGGAACCGTCTACCGCTCGTCGACGAACAGCAGCGCCACGGCCGAGAGCACGCCGTAGGCCACCGCAAAGGTAACCAGAAGGAACCACAGGTGCACGAGGTTGCCCGCCGTGGAATCCTGCTCGGCCAGGGGCTCCACGTACCCAAGCACGACCTCCGCCATCTTGTTGACGTGCGCCACGGAGCAGATGGCGTCCAGGCCCCACCTGCTTATCGTGAGGTTGGAGATCGCGTCGGTGACCCCCTCGAGCGAGAAGATGGTGCCCGACATCACGAGCTGGACGATGAGCGCAAAGGGCATTATGGTCATGGCGCTGTTCTCGGTGCGAACGATCGACGAGATGAGCAGGCCCAACGAATCCGACGAGAACGTGATGCAGAAGAACGAGATGTACATGTCCAGGATCGCCGGACCGATGACCCCTTCCTCAACAAAGTGGTCCCCGCTCATCACGGCCACCAAAAGCGTGACGATCACGCACTCCGCGGCACAGAGACACGCCTCGAACAGCCAATGGGCTGTAACGTACGACCAGACGTTGAGGCCCGTTCGGTGCTCCTGCCGCACGATGTCGCGCTCGCGGCATATGGAGCGGATCGAGTTGAAGATGCCGATCCAGATGCCGGCGCACACCAGGGCAAACGCACCGTTCTTGGTGGCCCCGTACTCCACGAACATCGCGTCGCCCACCACGAGTCCAATGATCACCATGATGAGGGCGACCGAGATGAAGCACTTCCACCCACGGTCGTTCATGAAGGTGCGCACGCACCGCGAAAAGCACACCTGCGTTTGACGCAGGTATCCCGCCTGCTGTTGCATGCCTATCGTCCCTCCCACTTGCGTATGTACTCGTCCGCACGTCCCTCGCCGCCCTCGTCGGGACGGTTGATGCGGCGGATGATCCCCTCCAGCTCGCGCACTCCAAAGAACGCCTTGGCCTCGTCCACCGCCCCGCAAAAGACCAGATGCCCCGCACCGTCGGCCTCCGACTTGGCAAGCACGATGACCTTGGAGAAGAGGTCTGCGGCGCGGTCTGGTCCGTGCGTTATCACCAGAACCATCTTGCCCAGGTCGGCGATGTCGCGCAGGTTCTGCATGAGCGACCTAGACATCACCCCGTCCAGACCGGAGTCTGGCTCGTCCAAGAAGAAGAGCTGCGGGTCGCCCACAAGCTCGACCGCAATCGAGAGGCGCTTGCGTTGGCCGCCGGAGAGCCGACCGACCATCGTGCTCATCTCGCGCCCAAGGCCAAGCAGGGACGCGGCCCACGCAACGCGCCGCTCGCACTCTGCCTGCGAGGTCCGAGACGGCATCTTGAGCATGGTCGCCGAAAGCAGGGTCTCGTGGACGCTGTCGTTAAGGCGCAGCAGGTCATGCTGCGGCACGTACCCAATCTGGTACTTGATGCTCTCGTACTCCTCGTACACGTCCATGTCGCCCAGATGGACGCTCCCCTGCGCCTTGTCGTATCCCATCACGGCATTGAAGAACGTGGTCTTGCCGGCGCCCGATCCGCCCAGCACCAGCACCAGCTCGCCGGGCTCAATCGATAGGTTGATGTCTTTGAGCAACGTCTTTTCCCTCACGCAGTCCCAGACGTTCTTCCTCTCGATTTGGATGACGAGCGCCTCGCCAGACGGCACCTGCGCAGGTAAGACCGAACCCGGGGCGGAGGACTCGGTTGCGCCGGAATCGGATGACGCGGCCGCAACCGCACGCACGCCCTCCAACACCAGCAGCTCGTCCTCGCAAACGCACACGGGCGTCTGGCCCAGCATCACGACGTCACCAGGACGGATGGACGCCGACCCATGCACCGGCCTGCCATTGAGCCGCACCCCGTTGGTGCTGCGGTAATCGATCACCACGGGGCCCTTCGAGCTGTGGAAGAAGGAGGCATGTCGCTGCGAGACGTACGCATCCCGCAGGGACACGTCGTAGTTGCCACGGCCCAACACGACCTGCAGGACGCTCCGGTCAAACTCGACCGATCTCCGCAGCCAGCCGCCAGGAGGCCGGTGCATGAGCACGAGGGAGAACTCGGCGTGCTCGGGGTCGTGCCCCACGGGAAACGCGATGAGGTCGCCTGCCGAGACCTCAACGTCCGCGCGCACGAGCTCGCCGTTGATCACGGTGCCGTTCGTGCTGTGCAGGTCGCGATACCATACGTGGCCGTCGGCAATCGTTAGCTCGCCGTGGGACGACGAGACCACTCCCGAGGGAATCTCGACGTCCGACCCAGAGCCCACACGTCCCACCGTCACGCTACCAACCAGCGGCCATTCGCCGACGAATCCGCCCGCGCAGAATCCCAAGAGCTCCAGCGGGCCGTCGTCGGTCGCATCGGCCAAGCGCATGGTGGGCATGCGTCCAGGCCTAGACATCGGATGCCTCGTCCTTGGTGCCGTCGTCCTTGGTGCCGTCATCCTTGTCGCCCTCGGCCTTCTCGTCGTTGGACGTGCCGTCCCCTGCCGGCATGCCGCTCACCTTCTCGTTGAGGGTGGCGCGGACGTCCCTGAGCTCCTGGGTGGCCTCCTCGTTGGTGATGAACGCCGGCCCAGTGACCGTTCTTGGGTTTTCCATCCCCATCTGCCTCATCACATTGACCTGCTGGTCGTAGGGCACGCCCACCAGACGGATGGCGGTGATTCTCACGTTCGACAGATCGCCGTAGTTCGCCTGCTCGACATAGGGAAGATACAGGGCCCTCCAGCTCGCCTCCCGCGAGAAGAGCGCCGAGAAGTCGGCAATGGGGTTCCCAAACAGCACCAGGGCTCCCCAATCACGCGTGTTGGGAAGCGGAGAGACGTCCTTGATGGCATTGTTGTCGAGCAAGAGCTGCGGTCGTATGGGATCTTTGCCCGAGGCGAATCTCGTGAGCGCCGAAAGGTCCGACACGCGATTGTTGCCCAAGTCGAGCGACTCCATGGCCGAGACGGAGCTCTCGAGCGCCGAGATGTCCGCTATCTGGTTGTTGCTTGCAAGCAGCACGTTGAGACTCGGCTTGTTTTGCAAGCCATCGAGCGAGGTGAGCTGGTTGTCGTTTGCCACCACCGCCTTGAGGGCCCCACAGTCGCGTATGGGGGTGAGCGACTTGATGTCGTTCGACGAGACGTTGAGGGTGACCAGCTCTACGAACCCGTTGCTCAGCGCCCCAATGTCTGCTATCTGGTTGTCCTGCACATAGAGTTGCTCGAGCCTTGCGCAACTCGCGATCTTCGAGATGTCCTTGACCTCGTTGTGCGAGATGTCGAGTTGCTTGAGCTCGACGAATGACTCCAAGACGTCGACGTTCGGCACCTGGTTGTTGGCCACGTTGAGATGCCAGATTGCGGGTGACTCCACAAGGGCACCGATGTCGCCAATCTTATTGTGGGAAAGCGAGAGGGACCTAAGCTTCTCGTGCCCGCCAAATCCCTCCAGCGACTCCACCTCGTTGTAATCCAAGTACAACAAGTTCAGGTTTGGACATTCCGCAAAAGAGCGAACGTCTCGGATGTGGTTGTCAACGAGTTCGCACCTACCCAGCTTGGGACACTTCGCAGCCCATGCCACACTTGTTATGCCGCAGTGGTTGAGTTTTGCCGCATAGAGCTGGGGAACTCCGCCCAAGAACTCATCCTCCTTCCCGCCAAAGTCGATGCCAGGGATTTCTAGCGTCGATATGTTGGGAGTGTTCTGAAGAAACGATGGGTCCGTTACACCCTCCACGGTATCCAGGTCGAGCTCTGTGAGGTTGGGGAACCGGTGGAGTCCCTTGCCCTGGTTCGAAACGCGCACGTTCATGAGGAGCAGGTTTTGGATGCTGGCCATTTCCGTGGGAAACCACGCATCCAGGTCGACGTTGTCGCATGTGTGGATGCACAGCCTCCTCATGGTCTTGCTCTTTGCAAATGGCCCGAGCGTCGAGAAACCCGTGCAGGCACTGATGTTAACCTGCTCCAGACTCGACACCTTCGCCAAGTGCTCTATCGCCTCGTCGGAGATGGAACAGCGGTCGAAAGACAGGGTCTTGATCTCTCTCCCGCCTACTACGGAGTCGATGACCTCGGGGGTAACCTCGGTCTCCTTGATGGTGTCGAACGTACGGCCCGACGAGCTCGCCCCCGAACCGCCACTCCCGCCTTTGCCTGCCATGCCTCCACCTGGCCCACCAAGGGCAATGGCCAGCAGCGCGACGACGGCAACGACTGCCACCACCACGATGACGGCGCGCCTGTTCTTTGGGGACTTGGGCTTGGGTGTGCGCTTGGGCGCCGGATCGGGAACCGGCTCCGGTTCGGGTCTGGGCTCGGGCTCCGGTTCGAGCTTGGGCTCGGGCTCCGGTTCGGGTCTGGGCTCGGGCTCCGGTTCGAGCTTGGGCTCAATCGCTGGCTTCGGTTTGGATACAGGCTCAGGAGCCGGCGCAGACGAGGAGGCAAGGCTCACGACAAGCTCGCGTGGCGTCACCCTTCGCTGGTCTACCTCGAGCGCAAGGGCGTTCATCAGCGTCCGCTCTGCCTCTGGCGACAGGTCTGCGCCCAAATCCGAAGGCCGTGCCAGCGAGTCGGAAAACGTGCGCTGCAAGCTGTCTTGGGGCTTCTTCCCGCACAGGCAGTGATACGCCGTGGCGGCCAGGCCATACACGTCGGTCCATGGCCCCTGCGTGTTCGACGCTCCATACTGCTCGGGCGGTGCGTAGCCGGGCGTGACCAGTATGGTACCGCGCAGCTGCTCGGAATCCACCAGAACGGAGCCAAGGTCGAGGAGCACGCCGCGGCCACGTGCGTCCACCCGTATGTTCTCGGGGCTCACGTCCCGATGAATGTATCCTGCCCGGTGCAACTCCTCAAGGGCGTCCGCCACGGGCTCGAGAATGCGCGCCGTCGCGTCCACGTCGAGTGCGCCCTGCTCGTCGATAACGTCGCACAGGTCTTTGCCCTCAACGTAGTCCATGATCAGGTAGATCGCATCGCCGTCGTTCACATAGTCCCGCACGCTCACCATTCCCGGCGTGCGCACGTTTCTGGCAAGAACGGTTGCCTCTCGCTGGCAGCGCTCTCGGTCGGCATCGTCTGCGCTGCGATAGACCTTGACTGCCACGTCGTAGTCGAGCTTCTCGTCGTGGGAAAGCCATGTCTTGCCAAACCCACCCGACCCAATGGTTCGGATGAGTCGATATCGGTTGTCAATCAAGTCCATGGAAGCCTGCTCGTCCATGTTTCCACCCTTGTCCGCACATGGGCCGGCAACGTGCTGTGCGCACCACACGCAAACGTCGTTGGCCGACCGCGTTACTCTTCGACCACCTTAAACCCCTTTACTCGCGCATACAAGGCCGCCTCAGATCCGGGGGCGCAGTGCAACGTCACGGACTCCTTCTGCGTGGAGCTAAAGCAGGGCGTGCCGATTCGGAGCACCGACTCGGGCAGGTAGACGTCGGTAAGGTCGGTCGCTGTTGTAGCGAACACATAGTCATCGATTTCCTCCACACCGTCGGGCACGTGAACCTGCGGCCCCACAGTGGACGCACATGCCCACAACGTCCTGCCGTCCTTGCTCAGCAGGAACGGCCCGTCGGCCTTGAAGTGCTCGTTTTGGGACGAGACGTCAAACGTGTCGAAGTCGAGCCCATCAAAGACGTTGGAGCCCAGCTCCTCCAGGCCACTGCCGATTCGCACCTTGCGCGTAGCAACGGGCACGAGCTCTTTGGAGACGGACGACACGGACGAGAACGCGCTGTTCCCAACACGCATGACGCTGTTTGGAATCTCAAGCGAATCGTACGACGCGACGCTCGCAAAGGTATATTTGGACACCGTCTCCAGCCCCTCGTTGAGCCTCACCGTGAGTTGACTGGCGCCCTGGAACGCAGAGGGTCCAATGAACGTGAGCGAGGTGGGAAAATCAACGCTGGTGAGCTTGCTGCACCCGTCGAACGCATACTCCCCAATGCGCGTAAGCCCCTCGGGCAACGTCACCGACACGACGTTCGAGCGCGAGAAGGCCCGTGCCGCAATGGCCGTGGTGCCTTCTGGCACCCGATACTCCTCCGCCACGGTTCCCGGGCACACGACGAGCGTCTTGCCATCGGCGCTGTAGATGGCGCCCTCACGCACGGTATACTGGGTGTTGCGGCCATCGACCTCGAACTTTCGCACATGTTGCAGCTGAGACAACAGCGCGCCCTCCGTGATGCGGGTAACGGTGTGGGGGATGACGATCGTCTTGACGACGCCGGAGGCGACGTCGTTACCATCGACGCCAATGGTCGTTACGGGCACCCCCTCCACCTGATCCGGAATCGCTATGTGACCCGCATCGTGCGCCTCGACGCCTGCCAGAACCGCGTGGTCGTCAAAGCGCCTAAACGTGAGGTCCGCCTTGCGTAAGCGCACCTGCACGCTCTTCCATTGCAGGCCCTCTGTCGAGCCAACGTTGTCGTACTCGATGTCATGCTGCTTCGCATAGGACTCCGCCCACGAGCCGCGAGGGACGTGGAAGCGCGCGCCACATGTGTTCTCCCCCGACGATGACATGTCAGATTGCTCTGCACGCGTTGGCAGCGCGTCGTCCTCGATGCGCTGCAAGGACGCGGGCAAAAACAGGTCGATGAGTTGCTCGTTCTTCCCCGACGAATAGCTGCTATAGCTTCTCAAGGAGTCTGCCGACAGGGTCGTCGTGCCGTCGGGCACCACGAGGGCACCTTCGAGCCCGTCCGGTGCCAGCGCGAGCGTCCCGTCCCTTCCCATCAAGAAGCCCTCCGCGTCGTCGTACCACGCGTTTTCCTCATCGACGCGAAACTCACGCACCATACGCCTCTCAAACGCACTACTGCCCACAAAGGAGACCTGGGAGCCAATGTCGATGACTTCCCATGCGATGTCCTTCTCGCTCGCGGTGTCGGACAAACTCGCCCAACCTACTGCAAACGCCGACGCGCCGATGCGCTCCAAGCCTGCGGGAAGCACCGGCTGCAGAAGATAGCCGCATGCGAGAAAAGCGCATGCGTCGATTACGCGCAGGGAATCGGGTAGCACCACCTTGTGTATGTGGGAGCCGGCAAAGGCCGCCGGCCCAATGGCCGTGACACCATCCGGCACCGCGAACTCAGTGCCCTTGGCATTGGGATAGGACAGGAGCGTCGAGCCGTCGGCAGAATACAGGACGCCGTCACGCACGCTGGTCGTGCCGTTGTCTTTCTCCTGCACAAACGATTTCAGTGACTCGCAGTCCGAAAAAGCTCCCGGAGCAAGTCGCTTCAACCCCGACGGTATCTCGAACCTGGTAAGCTGGGTTTCTGCGAAGGCACGTGAGGCTATGTATTCGACGCTATCGGGAAGAACCACTTCACGTACAAACGGTGCGCTACGTGAATATGTCTTTTCATCATATCCCGCAAAAGCATCCGAACCTACGATGGTGACCGGCAAGCCATCAACCGTTTCGGGAACCGTCACTGACTCATCCTCGCCGACGTAACGCTCCAAAACTGCATGGTCGCCATCCAGACGAAACTCGAGCTCACCAGCCTTCGTCTTGACCGTTCGCACGTCCTCCTCGGAGCCTTCCGACACGTCAGTCTTGAGCCGCACCAACTCCGACCCGTGTGCGACGCCATCTGCGTCCCGTACGACCACCTGCAGATAGCAGGTCTTCTTTACCGTCGAGACAGGAGCCATCTTGAACGTGGGAGACGTGTCGTAGGAGCAAATACCACTACCGAACAGACCGCCCTCGGGCCACTCCGCAATTGGTGCCAGCGACCCATCTGCAGCACGTGCCTTGCTCTTGGAACTATGACGAAGAAATTGCACCGCATGATAGTATGCGAACTGATCGCGCGTGACTTCCTCGCCCAGTGGATAGAGGGACTCGCTTCGCCGTATCGATGGTGACACATCGCCCGTGCGACGGTCCACGTTTGCGGTAAGCGTCGTGTTCTCGTAGCCCAAGCCCATTGTGTACCCACCGATCACATTGGCGGCACACATCCTCAAGCCGTCCGTTTCGTACAAATCCACGTCTCCCTGCGCACCAATGTGGCGTATGCCGCATGACATGCTATCGAAATCTTGCTCGTCTACCACTTTGAGCACTTGTGGGTCGGCGGGAACCACGATACGACCCGTACCGTCCACCGATACGGGAACACCATCCAAGAGCGGATAGTAGGCAACGTTGTCGGGCTCAGAACTCATGATGATGGTGTAGTATGCCGACGCACACTTCGCACGCTGAGTGTCGGACAGCTGCACCACATAGCCGTCCTCCTCCAGCGTGGGCGCCTCAAGATACCAAGGGGATTGCCCGGAGCCATTCCCGCTCACCAGCACGACAATGCCGATGGCCACTGCGACACCCGCCACGATGGCCCATTGCCACCACGCACGAGCGCGTAGCCATGTGCACATGCTCCCTAGTCGACGACCCATGGCAGCCCCCTCTCCCGCGCGTAGCGCTCGGCAAACGATCCCTTGGGCACGTGGACGCTCACCGATGCCAGATGGCTTGTCTCGTCGGGCTTGGCTGGGTCAACCGGCCATGCGATGACCGAGACCGACTCGGGCAGATAGAGGTCGCTCACCAGCGGGGCGTGTTCCAAGACGTCGCCGTCCACCACCTTGACCCCGGTGGGAACGTGTACCTCCCCGGCATACCCGCTGGCGCACGCAACGATGTGCGTGCCGTCGGCAGTCAGCAGCAAGGGTCCCTCCGCCTTGTAGCTCGCGTTTTGCTCGTCGACAACAAACCCGGTGAAGGACAGACCCTTAAACGCGTCCTTGCCGACCTCGTCCACATAGAAGCCGATGGTCATCTGGTCCGTGGCGACGGGGGAAAGGTCGCCCGCATCCTCTATCGAATAGCCGCTCTCGAATGCCCTGCTGCCAATGCGTTCCATATGCTTGGGAAGCATCAGGCCCTCGTACCCACCGATTTGGCAAAACGCCGTTGCCCCAACCTCCGTGAGGTCGCGTGGCATGTCATCGCGCAACACGAGCTTCTTGCATCCGCTGAACGCACTTGCCCCGATGACCGCGATGCCCTTGTTGAAGGTCACGCGCTCGAGCTCCTCGCATTCGTAGAATGCGTTCTCGCCTATCTCCTCCACGCTCGGCGCCATCGTCACGCTCGTTAGCGAACCACTTTTGAACGCGTTGCGCTCAATGCGCTCGACGCCCTTGGGCACGGTGAAGCTGCCAGCCGCCTCTTTGGGATATGCCAGCAGCGTCGTGCCGTCGGCTGTAAGGAGCGCACCATCCACAACCTTGAGCGCCTTGTTGTGTGGGTCGACCTCGATGCGTTTGAGTCCCGAGAATCTTCCCAGCCCCTCGTCACCGATGTCGGCAAGCGAGGCGGGCAGCACCAATTCCTCGACGGAAGAATCAAATGAGTCCCGCACATCCAGCCCAGTCACCGCGACGCCAGCGAACTCGCCTGGCACAGTTAGGACCTTCTTCTGGTACGTAGCGTCTGGGTCCCGCTCCACGCCCTTGAGCACGGCGTGGTCCCTATAGACCCAGAACGTGAGATTGTAGCCATCGTGCGACTCGGTTACGTCTTCGTGGCGAAGCGCATCCACGTCCGTGTTGGTGTCGCAGGGCATGCGGTTATGCTCGGCGAACTGCTGCCCGTAGGAATCCTGCGCCGCATGGATCGTATATGCATACTCTTTTTCGTTGGAGTCGCTGATGCTTGCAGAGGGGAAGCAATTCGTGTCGCAGCGCGTGAGCGAGGCCGGCAGAACGAAGTCCACACCGGAACTGGGATAGTCGCGGAAGATGAAGGGGTCCAGGGCCGTCACGCCTTCCGGAACGACATACACGTCCCCTCTGCCCCGGGGCATCTCGAGCAGCGTGTCTCCCGCCGCGTTGAGCAGCGCGCCGTCCCGACTCCTGTACCGCTCGTTTTTCTCGTCGACGTCTATGGACTGGAGCGACAGCCCGTCGAACGCCTGCGCACCGATGTAGGAGACCTGCGGCCCAACGCTCACGTGGTCCACTGGCGCCCGGCTCTCGTACACTCCATCATTGCCACCAAAGGCTAGGGCGCCAATGCTTCGCAGCCCCTTGGGCAGCTCGATGGATGACAGGTGCTCACAGCCATAGAACGCCGCCCTGTCGATGGTCGTCAGAGTGTCGGGCAGATCGACCCGCTCGATGTTGGAACCCGCAAATGCGCCATAACCGATGGTCGTTACCCCCTGCGGCACGGCATACGAGGTGCCTTTTGCATGTGGGTACGCTATGAGCGTCTTCTTGTTGGCGCTCATCAGCACGCCGTCAACCGCAGTCGCCGCGACACATCCCTTGGCAACCGTAAAGGCCTCGAGATATGTCATCTCGCTAAAGGCCGCCGGGGCGATGTGCGTGAGCGAGGCCGGCAACGAGATGGAGTAGACGCCCGTCCTTGCGAACGCGCGTTGCCCGATGCTCGTTATGCCCTCGGGCACCACCAGCTCGTCAAGGTACCCACACCCGTAGAACGCCCCGTTTCCGATGGACGTGACGGGCATGCCGTCGACCTCGGTGGGAATGGCGACGGTCCAGTCCTCGCCCTCGTACTTGGAGAGCTCCAGGTGATCGTCGACCTGAGTGAACGTGAGCTCGCCGAGGTCGGTCTTTTGCGTGACCGTACGCTCCTTGTGGGCATCGTCAAAGACGACCGGCATGTCGGCCGGCTCCAGCGCGTGGCGGTCGCCGTTCACGTCCGTGAGCACGACCTGACACGCCCACTTCCCCTCGATGTGGGACGCGTGGGCAAGGGTGAACTCGAATCCGTCCTCGATGGGAGACTCGTATCTCGAGCTAGACTTGAATTCCCACTCGTCCCACGGAAGCAGCTGCCCGCTTGCGTCGTAGACGGGCGAGCTGTAGAAGTCGGGAATGCGCACATGGGAGTAGCGGCTCACGTCTATGGTGTTCTTGCCGCCAACGCCCACGGAATCGTCGCTCACCTGGACGGACCCAATCGACACCGAATTGGAGCCTTCGTCCACCTGCACGGCGATCGAGAAGGCCTCGTCGGTGGCCAGCCCTCCGCCAAAGTCGCCTGCGGACAACAGTTTCATATAGTCGTTGACGTAAGTCACCTTGCCATCCGCGTCGTCAATCTGCTCCATATGCGTGGGAATCGCCTTGCCGATGTCAGTCTTCACCGCAATGAGGGGCGGATCGGCCGGGACGTGCAGCACGCCGTTCTCGTCGGGCTGCATGCGGACGTTCGCCGTGAGGAGGCGATATCTGCCGGGGACCTCGTACTGCAGCACGGTGTACGTTGCCGTCGCCAGCGCGTACACCTGCTCGTCGGACAGCGTCACCTCAAGGCCATCGCCCGTGGCCACAGGCTGGGGTACCGTCCAGTCCACGGAGGAGGTCGCGAGCCACTCGGCCGTGGACGCCTCGACGAACGCGTCGTACGCACGGGAGAACCCTCCGGCAGCGGCCGGCCCCTCCGTCGTGGCGGCGCTCTTTTGCGCGTCCGCGCTGGCGGTGGCGTCCGCGCTGGTGGCGGTGTCCGCGAGCTGCCGGAAGGTCTCGTAGAGCTCTCGGTTGTCGCCCGGCAGGTACAGCGAGACGCCCGACGTTCTCTCCACGTTTGCCGCATGGCTCACCACGAGCCTCTTGAGCGCGCTTTGCAGGGCGGCAACCTGCTCCGGGAACTGCTCCTCCAGATGCGTCGCATAGTCGCCGAGGTCCACGAGGTCGTATCCCGCAGACCGGCCGTTGGACGCCACGAGCCCGAACGTCTTGGTGGCCATGCGGCCGCGGCTCAGGTCGGCATAACCGCCGTTGCGGATGGACTCGGTGGCCTCAGCGAGCAGGTCGTCCAGCGCGGCGACGGCGTCGTCTGCCTGCGACAGGTCGCAGCACGAGAGCGTCGTGTCGGGATTGGACACCTCGGTCTGGGCGCTCCGATAGTAGTCGTCGTACGCGTCCACGATCGCCTTGCCGATCTCCTGTGGGTCCACCGACTGGTTGAGCGTCTGGAGGAACGCGTAGTCCCACCCGGCACCAGGCTCCGTCTCCTCGGAGGCCACCAGGTAGTCCGCATACGTCTTCCAAAGATGCATGTTCTCGATGGACCCCATGAGGCAGGCATCGAACCCCACCCAGTCGAAGCGTCGCTTCTTGCCACCCGCAAAGGGCGAGTCCTCCAGGGCCTCCCGCATCTCGTCGAGCAGCAGGCCGTCTCCCCCATGCAGCTCGTCGTTGCCATAGCCCCACACCGGACCACCCCCATGGTCCCAAAACACGATGGAGGTATGCTCCGCGGGATAGTGCTCGTCGCAGTAGCTCAAGAATGCCGAGAGCGTTTGGGGGGCTCCCATGCTCACGTCCTGCTCAGTCTGGGCGACGATGCGGTCGTCCTCGGGGCGCGAGAGGTCCAGGACGCTGTTGTGCCCGGCGGGGATGTTGGAGTTCCAGCGCTCGGAGCCGCCCGCATACACCACGACGTTCGTCTGGGTCAGGTCGATGCCGGATTCCAGCATCTCGGTGAGGTCGGCCGTGGCGGCCGCATTCCTGCTCTCCAGGTTGGAGCCGATCATGTACACCATGAGCGTGTAGCGCTTGCTCCCCTTCACGTTCGGCACGACCTCGTGCAGCGCTGCGGCCTTCTTGTCCACGCGCACCGTCTTTTGGGAGATCGCGTCGCGGTACGACTTCTCGCGCGACAGCGCGGCGCGGGTCATGTGCCGTGTGGAACCCGCGGTGTCGCCGCCAACGACGTTGGTCGCGATCTCTGGTGACGAACAAGCGGCGAGCGGCAATGCCACGACGAGCAGCAGCGCCACCCAAAGCAGGGCGACGCGACGTCGGCTCGCGATGCGGTATCGGCTCACGGCGCGTCGCCGGTTCTCTCCCCCATGTCGTGCGAACGGCAGGCCCATGGCCACCTCTCCCCCCGTTTTGCCCTCGTATGTCAGAATGCGAACGACAACGCCGATGGTCGCCGTTCGCATCCAGCTCACTAATGCCTTTGACTCCGTCCCTTAGGACGCATACGCGTACTCCGTTCCCGTTGCCGTGGGAAGCAGCGCCATGAGCTTGTCGTACCCTGGCTGGCTGGATAGCTTGTCGGCGCGAGTGTGTACGGTCGGCTCGACCGGCTGGAGCGCCTTGCCGTCCGAGAACACGAACATCGTCGCCGTCGTGGGCTCGTAGTCGCTCATCTGCGCCGTCGTGAGGTTGTAGTAGGCGTGATCGAGCGCGTCACAATACGCTTGGTTGCCAAAGGCGGCATCGAGGTAGGGAATCAACTCGTTGGTGGGATCGTCCTGCTTGGCCGCCGCAAGAGCTTCTCTCCAGGTCTGGGTCTGGTCATCCCACGTGGAGTCAACCTCGTACCATTCTTCACCAAGCTTGACCATCGACCATGCGTGGGGGCCGGTACCCGACTTCGAGGAGCCTCCTTCGCCGAGCACGACCGCCGCATCGATGCCTGCTTGCTGCAGCAGGTACACGAATGCCTGAGAGTAACCGTCACACACCGCCATGTGAGGCATGCCTGAGCTGTTTTCCACCAGCGCGCCATAGGCGGTGTGAGCCAAGTCGTTCGTCTCGCTCTTTACGGCCTCGTCGTCGTACGTCACCATGGCAATGAGCTTGTCGTGAATCTGGCGGGCAATCTGGTAGTCGCTACCCTCCAGGTCGATGTCGTTCATAAAGCTGTCAACCGCATCGTTGAACGCCTTCATTTCGTTCTCGTAGCGCTTGTAGGGCTTGTCAAGATAGAATATGTACTCGTTGCTGGTTTTGTGGGGCTTGCCGATGTTCATTGTGACCTCGAGCCCGTTGTATGCCCAGAAGAACTCGGGATGGTCGTATTGGACGGCGAGCCACGCAAGGGAGACGTCGTCCAGGAACTCGTCCTCGTCCTCGGTGCTCTTGAGCTTGAGGCTAAAGTACGCATCGGCGTTCGTGGGGTCGCTAAACAGCGAATAGATGACGTCGTACAGTTCCTTGAGATCACCCGAAAGCTGGCTCTTAAAATAGAAGTTCTTGGCCTTGTTTACGAGCAGCGACTTCTCGGGGGCCTTGTACGCACGAATCGCGCGATCGACCTTCTCGGTCTCCGTCGCGGTAAGCTCTGTGGGGCTGTCGGGCGCATCGAAGATCTCCAGCGAGCCCGTCGGCAACCCCGCGCTAAAGGACTTGAGCGCATCCGCCGAGAGCGCCTCCGTGGAGGTGGCCGCATCGGGAGCGGTGGCGGCTGGCTCCCCACTGGCCGCAGGCGTGTTGCTCGGCGCCTGATTGCCACTCTGGCCACCACTCTGATTGCCACACCCAACCATCACGCACACGCTAAGCAGCAGGGCGAAGAGCCCCGCAATGGCGATTCCTGCCGACGCACGCGTCCGTCTTCTCGTGTCACCCATACAAATCCTCCCACTTCACGATTTATGGCACGCGACTCATGCCACACAATAAAGTCTGAAAAAAGCCTTACGCTTTGGCAAGCTGGAATCGGCCAAACGGAAATGAGAGGGGGCTTTGGGTCCTCCGCTGATGCGGCAATGGGGGCCAAGGCCCTTTTCTCTCTTTGGGCTCTCTTCTTGGCTGCCGGCTGGCTACACCGTGCCAAAGGTGAGTATCGTACGGCTTTGGAACGGACGCTCGGGCGAGAACACCGGCTGACGGTACGTCGTGTGGTGGATGGCATTGGGAGTAAACTGCGTCTCGAGCGCGACGCCCGCATAGGCGCCATAGCTCGCGCCCTCCTTGGCGCCTTCCACACAAAGGCCCTCGGCGGTGTACACCTGAAGCGCGGGGAGGTCGGTCGCCACCTCCATGGAGATGCCAGTCTTGTCACCCACCAACATGGCGGCATGCTGCAGGCGCCTGCTGTCGCCGAGCAGGAAGTTATGGTCGTAGTTGGTAAACCGCTTGGACATGTCGCGCCCGATGGCCTTGGGAAGACGGAAGTCGAACGGCGTGCCGCCCACGCTCACCTTGCGACCGTCGGGCAGCTTGCTCGCGCCCGTGGGGGTGTAGTACTCGGCGGCAATGTGCAGCGAGTGGCCCAGAACGTCTCCGCTGTCGTGTCCGTTGAGGTTCCAATACGCGTGATTGGTGAGGTTGATGACCGTCTGCAGGTCGGGCTGCGCGTCGTAGGTGATGATGAGCGAGTTGTCGTCGGTGAGCTTGTAGGTTACGCGCACGTCCACTGCACCGGGAAAGCCCTGGTCGCCGTCGGGAGAGAGCAGGCCAAAGATCACGGTGTCCGCCGCGGCACCCTTGCGGCGGTTTCCCTTGCGCCCGATGAGCGCGCCCTCCCACAGGCGCTCGAACCACATGTCGCGCCCGCCGTGCAGCGTGTTGCCACCCTCGTTGGCGGTGAGCTCGTACGTCTTGCTGCCCAGTGTGAAGGAGGCGCCCTCAATGCGGTTGGTGCAGCGTCCCACGATGCCGCCCATGGCCGCGGAGTCGTGCTCATATCGGTCCACCTCGTCGAAGCCGAGCGCCACGTCCACGAACTCGCCGTCGCGGTTGGGAACCCGCACCGAGACGATGGAGGCGCCCAGGTCGGTAACGTCCACCACCATGCCGTTTGCGTTGCGCATGCGATACAGATGCGCAGGCATACCAGTGCGTGTGGGGCCAAAGTCGAGGGCGTGGACGGACATAACGAACTCCTTGGCTTGCGGGCTTGCGTTACCTACAGTGTAACGCACGACTCGCACCGATGCAGCGCCATGGTCGCAGGCGGTCTGTGCCAACACCGTCCGCAGGGGACGGTTCCATAGGGGACGGTCCCTTTCGGGCGGTGGTTCCGTAGGGGACCGTCCCTTCCGGGCGGACCGCCCGTAGGGGACGGTCCCCTGCGGGCGGTCACTCGCCCAGGTCGCGTGCGTTCATGCTGCGCAGGAGGGTGATGGTCGCCACCGCGCACGCGAGCAGGCCGACCGCGGGGAAGATTGCCCCGGCGTCCCAGACCTTGCAGGCAAACGTGCCAATGACGGCGCCCAGCGTAAAGACGACGATGATGCTCAAAAAGCGCGCGGCACGCATCAGCTGCGGGATGTCCTGGTGCATGGTGCCCGCATACAGACAGTCCACGAACTTGCGCAGGTTGCCTGTGCTCATGGTCGTTGCCATGGGGTCTCCCCTAAACGTGGTGAACGTCTCGTACTGCATGGCGGCGACAAACGCCACGATGCAGTTGGCCAGCATGTCCCACCCCTCGCCCTCGGGGATAAACCCAACCAGGGCAAGGCCGCACATCTCGACGAGCAGCACGCTGCGCCGCACGAGTCGGTGCCTGCGCAGGGCAAACAGCTCCTCAAGGCCAAGCGACGCGAACAGCCCCAGGGCAAAGGAGGCTATGGGGATGAGAAAGAAGAGGTAGGTGTCGTGCGCGCCATTGGCAAACGCGATGCCCAACTTTACGATGTTGCCCGTCTGCGCGTTGGCAAACACCCCACCACGCTCGAAATAGGTGTAGGCGTCCAGATACCCGCCGACTATGGTGAGCAGGTAGGCGACCCGCAGCCGCTGAGAGGGGGCGAGCGCGCGCTGGTCGCTGGACATGCATCCTCCTTCTTGGTGCCGGGCGCCGCTGCCCTAGGCCATGAGATGGGCGATCGCCTCGGCCACGCTCCCCACCACGGTATCGGCCGCGTCCTTTACCTCCTGCGGAGACGTGTGGAACGTGTACGCCACGTCGGCCGCCTCAAGCAGGGGCAGGTCGTTGTATGAGTCTCCGATGCCGACCACGCGCTCGACGCCAAGCGCCTCTCGCACGATCTGCACACCGGTCCCCTTGGAGCAGCCAGCGGGAACGATGTCGACGCTCCCCTGGTTCTGGAAGGCCTCGACGCGCGAGCCAAACCGCTCGCGCACGTCGGCGCAGGCGACGCGTGCCGTCTCCGGGTCGCCCGCGAATTCAAGCGAGACGTCGTAGATGGGACCTTCCACCTCATCGAGCGACTGCAGGAGGCCTACGCCAGGGCCGACGGAGTAGCCCACGCAGGCATACTGTGTGTTCGTTACCACGATGAACCCCACGCCCTCGCGCGCATAGCGTTCGTGGAGCGCCTGCACCACGTCGGGGTCTATCGTGCGCACGCGCAGTGGCTCGAGGTTGCGGTCGAGCACCTGGGCGCCCGTGGTCACGATGTAGAAGTCGAGGTCGAGCTTGCCCTTGAGCGACTCGACGATGGAGACCAGGGGCCTGCCCGTGCACACGCCAAACAGTCCGCCGGCAGCCTGATACGCTCGCACGGCCTCCAGATCGGCTGGGTCGTAGCGCTCGATGCCCAAGTTCCAGTCGCTCTCGCAGAGCGTACCGTCAAAGTCGGCGGCGAAAGCGGTGTTGCGTATGTTCATGCCCTCATTCCCTTCCGAACACGAAGGGGTATGCCCCCCTGCGACAGTTTGCCACGGGTGGCACACCCCACCACGACATTGCTACAGCTCGAGTGCGAGCAGGTCCTCGACGGTCTGCCGGCGCACGGCGAGACGCGCCTCGCCGTCGTGCAGCATCACGAGCGCCGGACGCAGCACGCGGTTGTAGTTGCTCGACATGGCGAAGTTGTACGCGCCGGTGGTGAGCACGGCAATGATGTCGCCGCGAACAGGGCGCACGATGCTGATGTTCTCGGCAATGCGGTCACCACTCTCGCAGCAACGGCCGGCAATGGTGCACTCGAAGTCTGCGGTGCTCGCCGCGCGGCTCGCGTTGAGCACGGTGTAGGCGCTGCGATACAGCGCGTAGCGCGGGTTGTCCGTCATGCCACCGTCCACCGTCACGTAGTCGCGATAGCCCTCCACGTGCTTGGTGCCGCCGGTGGTGTAGAGCGTCGTGCCCGCGTCGGCCACGATCGAGCGGCCCGGCTCCATGAGCACGCGCGGCACGGGGTAGTTGGCGTCCGCGCAGCCCGCACGCAGGTGCTCGGCAATGGCCGCGATGTTGGCCGCGATGTCCACCTGCGGGTCGGACTCCACGTAGCGCACGCCAAATCCGCCGCCCAGGTTGAACGTGCTCGCAACATAGCCCATCTCGTCGCGCACGCTGCACGCGAACGCGAGCAGGCGGTCCACCTGGTCGCAGAACGAGGTGGCCTCGAAGATCTGGCTGCCAATGTGGCTGTGGAAGCCCACCACCTCGATGCCGGGCGTACCGACCGCCTGGACCACGAAGCGCAGCGCCTGGCCGGTTTCGATGGGAACGCCAAACTGCGAGTCCACGCGACCCGTGTTGATGGCCTCGAGCGTGTGGGGGTCCAGGCCCACCGTCACGCGCAGCAGCACGCGCTGGGTGATGCCGCGCTCGGTCGCCTCGCGACCCAGGACCTCGAGCTCGTTGGCGTTGTCAACCACGAAGCAGCCCACGCCCTGCTCGACACCATAGGCGATGTCGGCGTCGGTCTTGTTGGTGCCGTGGAAGTACAGCCTGTCGGCCGGGAAGCCGGCGGCCAGCGCCGTGGCGATCTCGCCGCCCGAAACCACGTCGGCGCCCAGGCCCTCGTCGGCCACCACGGGATAGATGCCCTTAAAGCACAGCGCCTTGCTCGCATACAACGGCATCGAGCCCTCCGGGAAGTGCTCGCGCATGGCGTCCGCGTACACGCGGCAGTTCGCCCGCACGCGGTCCTCGTCCAGCACATAGAGGGGCGTCCCGAACTCGGCGGCCAAGTCGCAGGCATCGAAGCCCGCAATGGCGAGGTGGCCCGACGAGTTTACGGACAGGTTGTCGTACAGCATGCGAACTCCTTACATGAGGTGTGCGCGCAGCTCCTCGGCGCTCAGCGGCGAGAGAAGCGCGGGCGGGATGTCGAACATGGTGTAGGCACCCACCTTACCATCCTCGCTCATGCGGTGCACGGCGCGCGCCACGCTGGCCAGGACGGAACCGGTGAAGTACGGGTTGGAGTCGAGGTTGAGCGAGAACTCCACGGTGTTGGCGAACTCGCCGTCCAGGCCCGTGCGGCCACTGCGGATGACGGTGCCACCGTGGGGCAGGCCCGCGTGGTTGGCGTTGAGCTCGTCCTGCGAGATGAACGTCACGGTGGTGTCGTAGTCGGCAAAGTAGTTGGGCATCGTCACGATCGCCTGCTCGATGGCGGCGAGGTCGGCGCCCTCCTCGGCGACCACAAAGCACTCGCGGGTGTGCTTTTGGCGCGTGGTGAGCTCGGGATTGCTGCCCGAACGCGCGGCCTCGACGGCCTCGGCCACCGGCACGGTGTACTGGCGCGCGTCGGCGACGCCGGGGATGCGGCGGATGGCGTCGGAGTGGCCCTGGCTCACGCCGCGGCCCCAGAACGTGTAGTCGGCGCCCTCGGGAAGGACGGAGCTGGCATACAGGCGCGCCAGCGAGAACAGGCCGGGGTCCCAGCCGCAGGAGATAACGCCCACGGTGCCGGCCTCGCGCGTCGCGGCGTCCACGTTGGCAAAGTGGGTCGGAATGTTGGCGTGGGTGTCGAAGCTGTCCACCACGTTAAAGAGCTTGGCGAGCTCGGGCGTCTGCTCGGGCAGGTCGGTGGCGCTGCCGCCGCAGATCACGACCACGTCGATGTCGTCCTTCTTAGCTGCCATGTCGGCCCAGCCAAAAACGGGCGTGTCGGTGGCGACGGTCACGGTCTGGGGGTCTCGGCGAGTGAAGATGCCCACGAGCTCCATGTCGGGAGCGTTTGTTACGGCGGCCTCCACGCCGCGTCCGAGGTTGCCGTACCCAGCAATTGCGACTCTCATGGTTGGTCTCCTATCCTTGCGAGAAACTATGCGAAACAGAATAGCGTCTTGGCGCGCGCGGTGGAGGATTGGTAACAAGATGTGCTGTCCCTCGTAACAATTTCCGCATATGCCGGGCAACTCGTGCGGGACGGCGCGGTAGGCCCCTTTGGCACGCGCTGCGCGTGCGTACGCGCGACCGGTCCTGTCCAAACCCACGCAGTTGTGGCATGGTTATTGGTATGTGTGAGAAATTCAAGCGAGACGGCGCGAGGAGGTTGCTATGCACTGCAAGAATTGCGGGGCGGAACTCAATCCCAGGGCGAAGTTCTGCCCGTCGTGTGGCACGGCGGTGGAGGCCAGCGGACCAAAGGACGAGGCGCAGGCCGAGGTGACGCCTGAGCCGTTCGCGCCTGCGGTGCTCGAGCCCCTGCCCGCACCCGAGCCCATACCAGCACCCGAGCCGGTGGGCACACCTGCGTCCGAATCCGAGTCCCAGCCGGTGTCCGCACCGGTGGCCACGCCCGCGCCTGAGCCGGAGCCTGAGCCGGAGCCGGTGGCCATGCCCGCACCCGAAGCGATGCCGGCGCCCGCGCCCGAGCCCACGTCCGCGCCTGCGTCCGAGCCGGTACCGACACCGGTGCCCGCGCCGGGATCCGCGCCAGCCGAAGGCCCTGCCCCCAAGACCAAGGTCCCCTGGTACGCCTCCGTGCCGGCACGCATCGTCATTGGCCTCTTTGGCGTCTTTTTGTTGGTAAGCGGCATCATCAAGCTCGCGGGCGTGTTCAATCCCGCTCCCCCAACCGACAAGGCCGACAAGCCGGTCGTCGTGGAGGGTGCCGGGAAGCCCGCCACCGTCACCTTCTATGGCGGCGGCACCGACAAGGGCACGGTCGAGCCCATCGAGACCACGACCGGCGAGACCATCAAGCTCCCCGAGAACGGTTTCGAGTCGAAGAAGCATCACTTCGCCGGCTGGGCAAGAATCGAGGATGGCACCGACGGACAGGACGTGTCGGCGACGACGGAGCCCCTCGCGCCGGGCACAGAGGTCGTCGTGGAGACCGAGCAGGAAAAGTACGCCGCCGTGTGGGACATTGAGGTCAAGTTCGACGGCAACGGCGCCGGGGGCAAGATGGACAGCGTCTACGTGCCCATCGACAGCGACTACACCCTCCCCGACAACGGGTTCGAGTCGAACGGCCTGCACTTTATCGGCTGGACGACCAACCACGAGGACATTGGCCCGGGCACCCCGCTGTATGCCGTGGGCGACACGTGGAAGGCGACCACAAACGTCACCTTCGTCGCACGCTGGCAGCCGGGCACGCCCATCCAGGACATCTCAATCACGGACTCAGGCAAGACGATAGAGGGCAGCTTCACCGGCCTGAGCGGCGATTCCAACGGGTGCATCCTGCGCGTGACCAACAATACCGCCGACCCGCTGACGCTCGAGACGACCTATCGCTTTGTGAACGCCGCGGGTGGCCTGCGCGACAAGCAAATCGAGACCAGCTACATTGAGCCGGGCGCGTCCAGGCTGCTCCACGCCACGGACCTCAAGCGCTCCGACGGCATCGAATACGAGATCCAGCCCAAGGCCGAGGCGTTCCACAAGCCGATTGGCGAGAACGTCAAGGTGGAACAGACCTCCGCCACCGCAGACGAGCTCACGCTCAAGATAACGAACCCCGGTCCCAACACGGTGCTGGTCTCGCACGTGCGCTGCCTCATCAAGATGCCCGACGGCAGCATCTTTGGCGGTGACTCCTACAAGACCGGCACGCTCAAGCCAAACGAGAGCCTGGAGGCGACCTTCACCAAGGACTCGATGTACGACTTCCAGCTCTTCACCACGTTCGAGGGCGCCGAGCCCACCTACAGCATCGACGGATACGCCTACAGCAAGTAGCGCACAAAACGCAAGGGACCGTCCGCAGGGGACGGTCCCTTCCGGGCGGTTACAGCTCCTCGAGCTCGGCGAGCCAGAGCGCGGATACGGCGTCGCTCGGCATGCTCAGGTCACCGCGCGGGCTTACGCCCACCGATCCCACCTTGGGACCGTCGGGCAGGCAGCTGCGCTTGAACTGCTGCGAGAAGAACCGTCGGTAGAATGTGTGGAGCCACTTGAGGATGGTGGCATCGTCGTAGATGTCACCCAGCGCATGGCAGGCGAGCCGGTACACCTTGCACGGCCGCGAACCGTGGCGCAGCACCTGATGCAGCACGAAGTCGTGCAGCTCGTAGGGTCCCACCAGGTCCTCGGTCTGCTGCGCGATGGTGCCGTCCTCGTTGGCCGGCAGCAGCTCGGGCGAGACCGGCGTGTCCACCACGTCGCGCAGCACGCGCGCCTCGACCTCGTTGCCGCAGGTGTCTGCCACGTAGCCGACGAGGTGCCGGATGAGCGTCTTGGGAACGCCGCCGTTGGTGCAATACATGCTCATGTGGTCGCCGTTGTACGTCGCCCATCCCAGCGCGAGCTCCGAGAGGTCCCCGGTGCCGATCACCATGCCGCCCTCCTGGTTGGCAATGTCCATGATGATCTGGGTGCGCTCGCGCGCCTGGGCGTTCTCGTACGTCACGTCGTGGACGGACTCGTCGTGGCCGATGTCGGCAAAGTGCTGGCGCACGGCCGCAGCGATGCTCACCTCGCGAAGCTGGACGCCCAGGGCGTCGGCAAGCGTGGTGGCGTTGCCCTTGGTGCGGCTCGTGGTGCCAAATCCGGGCATGGTGACGGCGATGATCCCCGAGCGGTCGAGCCCGAGCAGGTCGAACGCGCCCACCGTAACCAGCAGGGCGAGCGTCGAGTCCAGGCCTCCCGAGATTCCCACCACCGCCACGCGGCTGTGCGTGTGGTCCAGGCGCTTGGCCAGACCATGGACCTGGATGGCAAAGACCTCCTCGCAGCGAGCTGCGCACGCGTCGGCATCCTCGGGCACGAACGGATGTGGGTCCACCGGCCGCGTGAGCGTGCAGGGCTCGACGTCCAGGAAGAACTCGTTGACCAGGTACTCGTTCTCGATGTCAGCAGCCGCCTCCACAAAGGCGGTGTTGCGTCGGCGCTCGGCCGCGATGGCGACGACGTCGATCTCCGACGTCGCGGCGCCCGACCCAAAGGGAGCCGCCTCGGCCAGGAGGCGGCCATTCTCGGCAATGAGGTCGTGGCCGGCACACACGAAGTCGGTGGAGGACTCCCCCCAACCGGCGTTCGCGCAGGCATACCCGCACAACAGGCGTGCGCTCATGGACAGCACCTGCATGCGGTAGTAGTCCGCCGAGCCGATCTGTGCGCCCGGAGCGCCCAGGGCCACGACGATCGTGGCCCCCATGAGCGCATGCGTAATCGCGAGAGGCTTGGGCGCCACAAGGTCGTCTCCCACCTCGACGCCCACCACGAGGTCGGGCATCTCGGGACACGCAAAGAGCTGGTTGGCACCAAAGGGCACGAATTCGTCCGGGGCGAACTCCACGTCTATCACCTCGAAGAAGCCGCGCGAGAAGTGCCTGCTCGCGGACGCCGAGGCGCTCATCTGCGGGACGATTCCCAGAATGGCACCATGGCTCAGCGCGATGGCGCAGTCGTACAGGCCGAGGCCAACGCGAATGGGAGCGCCCACCACCACGAGCGCGTCGATGTCCTCCGTTGCGTCGGCCATGCGCTCGATGCCCTCGCGTGCGGCGTCCACGAGCGCGTCCTGCCAGAACAGATCGCCACACGTGCTTCCGGTTACGCACAGCTCGGGCAGCACGATGACCTTGGCCCCCTCGCTTGCCGCATCCTCCACCGCGTCGATGCACGCCTCCACGTTGCGGTCGACGTCAGCCACGTACACGCGCGGCGAGCAAACGGCAACCTTCACGAATCCATCCTGCATGCGAGCCTCCTCAATCCGTTGGCAGGGGTTCCATAGCGGCAACCATAGCCCATCGCGACGGCGACGCGCGGAACGGAAACACTTTTTTACACGGACCAGGCCCAAGGGGGCTGCTTGTCTACCCTATCGTGCAGCGCAGGATGCCGTCCTCGATGGACACGTCTGAGGTGATGCCGCGAACCAACATGCCCGAGATCTCGTCCTCCTGCGCCACGACGTCCTGTAGACCCGCGCCAACCTGCGCGAACCGCCGGCAGTCGATCTCCAGATTCGCCCTCGCCCCTCCCTCGCTCACCGAGAGCGCGTACTCTATGCCGGGGTCAGCGAGTCCGTGCGTACGGGCGGTAGGAATCAGGTAGTTCTCCGTAACCTCCTCGATCAGCATCTGGCAGCCGTTGGCAATGCGCCGCTCCAGGAGCTGACGGTTGCAGAATGCCTCAAGCGAAGCCATCATCGCCGGGAAGTCGTAGTCCACGTCGCCAATGCTCCAGTTCCACGTGCGCACGCGGAAGATGAAGTCGTAGGTCTCCTGCCGCTGGGGATGCTCGAAGATCTGCGCGGGCGGTCCCGCCTCCCACAGCTCGCCGCGATCCATGTAGAAGACGCGCGAGCTGGCCTCCCTCGCAAAGCGCATCTCGTGGGTCACGACGAGCATCGTGAGGCCACGCGCGGCGAGGTCCTTCATCACCGAGAGCACCTCCGAGACCATCTGTGGGTCGAGCGCCGAGGTCGGCTCGTCGAAGAGCAGGATCTTGGGACTCATGGCCAGGCCGCGCGCGATCGCGACGCGCTGCTTCTGCCCGCCCGAGAGCTCGCGAGGGTAGTTGAGGGCCTTGTCCTTGAGGCCCACCTGGGCAAGGAGCTTGAGGGAGAGGTCGTACGCCTCCTGAGTGCCCATGCCAAGCAGGCGCGTGGGACCCAGCATGATGTTCTCGGCCACGAGGAGATGGTCGAACAAGTTGAAGTTCTGGAACACCATGCCCATCTTGCGGCGCATGGCATCGAGGTCGACGTTGGGGTCGCACATGTCCTGCCCGTCCACGATTATCTCCCCGCTGGTGGGAGTCTCCAGGCGGTTGAGACAACGTAGAAACGTCGACTTGCCCGTACCCGACGGGCCGATGATCGAGATGACCTCACCGGCGTCAACGTATGCGTTGACGTCCTTGAGCGGGGTGACGTTGGGGAATTCCTTGCGCAGGTGCCGTACCTCTATGATGCTCATTACAGCTCGACCCCCTTAATCGTGCGCGGCCCCTCCTTGGGCTCGAGCCTCTTTGCGGCAAGGCCCACCAGCCACGCCACGAGGCGACAGATTGCAAAGTAGATGACGGCGATGGCGATGAGCGGGAAGAATGCCTCCATGGTGCGTGATCGAATGAGGTCACCCACGCGGGTGAGGTCCTGCACCGCAATGTAGCCCACGATCGAGGTGTCCTTGATGAGTGTCACGAACTGCGCGAGCAACAGCGGCACGAACTGGCGGGCTGCTTGGGGCAGCACGACCAGCGTAAAGGTGTCGCGGTCGCCAAAGCCCAGGGCACGGCCGGCCTCGGTCTGCCCCACGTCCACGGCACGGATTGCGTTCCACATGATCGACCCCGACGACGAGCCACACAGAAGCGTGAAGACCAGGATGGCGACGATGACGCCAGGTATGTTAATCGACCCAAACAGCACGTAGTAGAAGACCATGAGGATCACGACCACCGGCAGGCCGCCCAGCAGGCTCTCGAGCAGATGAACGAGCTTGTCGGCGAGGCCACCCTCCTTCTTGCGGCGCAGCATCACGAAGACAAATCCCAGGACGTGGCCCAGAGCGCCCGACACGACCGAGATGAGCAGGGTGACGCCCAGGCCGCTGAGAATGAGTTGCCAGCGGTCCTCCTCCACAAAGGTGCGCCTAAAGCTGTTGGCGAGGCCGGAGAAGAACCCCTGATCGGACTCGGTGTTCCCCTTCGTCCTCACGACCACCATCACGCCGCCGTCGTAGAAGGGGTCGGTCATGTCCACCTGCTGCTTGCGCTCGTCGGTGATGGAGAAGCTGGCCGCGGCGATCTCGGCCTTGCCCGACTGGACCTCGGCGATGAGCGAGCCAGCGTTCGTGGTGCGGTACTCGATCCCATAGCCCAGATCTCGCGCGATGAGCTCCAAAAGCTCGAGGCACAGACCCGAGGGCCTGTCGCCGACGGCGTAGTTCATGGGCTCGCTGTCCAGCGACGTCGCGACGGTGAGCGTGCCATTGGGGGCGTCCCAGTCCATGTCGGGCATGGTCTTTGCCGAGTCGTCGGCACTCAACCACTTTTGCGTCAGCCTGTCTATGGTGCCGTCGTCGTGATAGACGGCCAGGCGCTCGTTGATCTGCGCGGTAAGATCGCTGTCCTTTTCGAGCACGTAGCCGTAGTGGTCTTCCATGAGCGGATCGGGCATGATGCCGATTCCCTCGTTCTTGTTGACGGTGAGCTGAGCGATGGGCAGGTCGGTGATCATGGCGTCGACCTTCTCGGTTAGGAGGGCGCCCGTGATCTCTGCGTTGCTGTTGAAGTACTTGAAGCTCTTTTGCGAGAAGCCCTCGAAGTTCTTGAGGATCAGCTGGTCGAAGACAGCCCCGTTGAGCATGCCAATCTTCTTGTCGCGGAGCTCGTCGATGTTGTTGTACTCGAGCGGCGTCGCGCCGGTCGTGGCCGTCGGCTGGGTTGTGGCCGTTTGCCCGGCGGTCGGCTCGTCTGCATTCGCGGGCTCACCCTCGGACTCCTCGTCCGTGGCAGCCTCGTCGCCCTCGGCAGGCTCGCCACCCTCGGCTTCCTGCTCGGCCTCGGTCGCCTCGCCGCCCTCGGCTGTCTGCTCGTCCGCGGACTCGGCCAGTGCCCTGGTTGGGAACCCCGTCGAGCCAACGGCCACGAGCAATGCCAGCAAAAGCGCAAACAGAATCGTCACCTTGAGGCCGCGCGCCTGGGATGCGAACGCCATGCAACCAGCCTTACAATCTCGCGATGCCAATCTCGCTCCTCCCTCGCAACGGCCCACCAAAACCGTTGGGTCGCGGTCGGCATTATAATTAACGGCCATGATAGCACGGAGCCTGCGAGCCGCCCGCGGGGGACAGGCCCGAAACGCTAGCAGACAACCGGCGGCTCCCCGCACGACCAGGTTCCCAGTCGGGCGTTGGGGACCGCGTCCAACGACAGGTCCGCAAAGAGGCCCGCACGATAGCTGCGCAGCGCGGCAAGCGCGATCATGGCCCCATTGTCGCCGCACACCCACAGGGGCGGTACCGTCACGCGCACGCCCATGCGCCCGAACGCCTCCGCATATGCCGCGCGCAGCTTGGGGTTGGCCGCCACGCCACCGCCCACGCAAAAGTCGCTCACGCCCGTCTCGTCCACCGCGCGCTTGGCCTTGAACACCTGCACGTCCACCACGGCCGCCTCGAAGCTCGCAGCCAGGTCGGGCAGGTTGATGGGACGACCGGCCTTGTTCTCTCCCTGAATGTAGGTGATTACGGCGGTCTTGAGGCCCGACAGCGAGAAGCGGTAGTCCCCGCTGTGCATCATGGCGCGTGGGAACGCGATGGCGCGGGGGTTGCCCTTGGCCGAGAGCTTGCTGATTACGGGTCCGCCGGGGTAACCCAGCCCCAGAGCCTTGGCGACCTTGTCGAACGCCTCCCCCACCGCGTCGTCGATGGTGGCACCCAGCAGCTCGTAGTCGCCCCAGGCGCGCACGTGCACCAACATGGTGTTGCCACCCGAGACGAGGCTCGCCACGAACGGTGGCTCGAGGTCGGGTGTCTCGAACAGATTTGCCAGCAGGTGACCCTCCAGGTGATTGACCGCGATGAGCGGCAGTCCGGTGGCGCCGCATAACCCCTTGGCAAAGGCAACGCCCACCACGAGCGCGCCCACCAAGCCCGGGCCGGCCGTCACGCCCACGGCGGCCAGGTCGGCTGAGGCAAGCGTGTCCACACCAAAGTGGTCCCCTGCGCGCGCGAGGGTCTCCTCGAACACGCCAACTATGGCCTCGGTGTGCTTGCGGCTGGCAATCTCGGGGACCACGCCGCCAAAGCGCGCATGAAAGTCGATCTGCGTGGCCACCACGTTGGAGAGAATCGCTCCCCTGCCGTCGACGATGGCCATGGCCGTCTCGTCGCACGACGACTCGACGGCCAGGATGAGGGGGCCTGCCGCCGCGATGCGCTTGGCCGCGTCCTCGTCGCGTGGTGAGGGCGCGATGGGCCACGGGCGCACGGACTGCTGCGGCTCGGGTGCCGTGGCGTCGAGCGTGACGAGCGGTAGCGGGGCGCTCATCACCAGCGCGTCGTTGCCGGGACCGTAGTAGTTGCGCCGCACGCCGACCTGCTCAAGACCAAGGCTCCCGTACAGCGAACGCGCGGCGGCGTTAGTGTTTGCCACCTCGAGCGTGATGCTCTGGGCTCCCAGCACGTGACCGTCGTAGGCCACGCGCTGCAGGAGGCGCCGCGCGATGCCCTCGCCACGCCTGTCGGCGGCGACAGCCACGTCCAGCACCTCGAGCACGTCTCCGGCAAGCAGGCCACCGGCATAGCCCACGACCGTGCCCATGTCGTGGGCCACCCACCAGGTTCGACCGGGCAGGGCGAGCTCGTCGGAGAACTGCGCGTGCGACCAAGGGGTGTGGGTGCCACCCGCAAATGCGCTCTGCTCGAGCGCCGCCACCTGCTCCAGGTCGTTTACCGACATGGGCCGCAGCTGCAGGTGCATGTTGGCCAACTCGTCCGCCACGCCGGTGACCTCCACGCTCGACGGCTGCGTCATGCCCAACCGCCTGCGCTCGTTCTCCTCCGCGTCCGAGAGGCGCGTGTACACGGGCAGCACCAGCGCAGGGTCACCGTCGCCGCGCTCATCCATATGCGTCCACGCCTCGAGTAACGACGAACCCGTGGGATACCACAGCGTCGAGTCGAGCAACCGCGTGAGACCGGCCGCCTCAAAGCGGTCGCGATACTTGAACAGGCCGTTTCCCGTAAGCTTCAGCTCGGCCGCGTCCGCACGGCTCGCCCACGCCTCAACGCACACGTCGGCCTTGCACACCGTCTCGCTTGCGAACGTGCGATGCGCACCCGCGTCATCCAGCTCGTAGATGCCGGGGTACACCTCGCCGCGCATAGCGTCCATGGCCACCGCCAGCGTGCCACGAACTCCGGCATCCCACGCCGTCCAGGCGCAGGCGTCGAGCGTCGAGCAGCCATAGAGCGGCTTGCCCATTCCGCATGCCAGACCCTTTGCCGTGGCAATGCCAATGCGCACGCCGGTAAACGAGCCGGGCCCGCGACCCACCAGAACGGCGTCCACGTCGCCCATGGCAAGGCCCGCCTCTTCCAGCGCGGCCTGACCGGAGAGCACCAGCTCCTCGTTGGCGTGGCGGCGGCACAGATGGTCCCTGTTTGCGAGCACGTCGATGACATCGCGTGCGGTGGCGCGACCAACCGCGCAGCACAGCATGTCGGACGACGTGTCGAGCGCGAGGATGATGGAGGGGACTCCCTGACCCATACAGATCACCTTCAATAACTCGTGTTTGAACCCCCATAGTGTAGCAATGTATGAGAAAACGGGTGAGAAGAGGCAAGAGACGTTTTCTCGGGGTTGGATCGTGTGCCGGCGAACCCGCCCTGGCGGGCGGTCTCCGGAGGACTGGTCCGCTGCCAACGGCAAGCCTTGCCCTCGGTTGCAGCGCGTGCCAAGTCTGGTCGCGGAACTGGCGCAGAATGTGCGGATGCATGCAGTTTTTGAGTGCGAATCCGCCACGGGGGCGACATGGTACCCCCCATCGCCGCAGGTAGAAAGGGGTGGAAATGCTGCCCCGTGTTTATCGCCGTTCCAAAACTGCATGCATCCCGAGAAAACGCGGCAGTTCCGCACCCGGACTTGGCACTGGTTAGAGACGGCCCCCATGCAACCCGCAAGCGACCCAAGAGAATAGTCGTTATTGGAATATCCATCTACGACGCCCGCCCCTTCCTGCGAAAACGCAAATTGCTGCGCAATTGCCGCGAACTGGGTGCGCATTTGCGCAGGGCGCATTGTGTAGCATCCACCCTCCCATCACACATCGAGGAGTGGCAGCCCAGCCGCCAGACAGGAGGAGCCATGTACACGCGCGCAAAGTCCACCGTCACTAGGAAGCCGCTGATTGCACTCGACGGCCCATCCGCACTTGCCCTGTTCCGCGACCGAGACGATCGCGCGCAAATGGTGAGCGACTCCGTGTACGAACAGATACAAGACGAGGAATGGCATTGCCATGATGACCCGTTCTCCATAGCCGACCTGCACGTGTTCGGCGGAATTAACGGACGCTCGTGGGAGCAGTCCGACCTCGAGGACGGCGAGCCCGAGCTGGTGCGGACGCGGGCAACGAATCTGTCGCTGTGCACGAACCGCTCAAGAGACATCAAAATCGTCCCGTTCGACTCGCTCGGTCTCAGGCCTCCGGACAAGAGCTCGCCGCTCTACCTACTCACAGCGAACTCGAAGGCAAAGCGCACCGTTCGAAACGTCCGGCAGCGCGCGCTTGGCAACGAAATACCCCGCGACTCTTTCAGACGACTTGGCAAAAGCGTACTCGTGCCCACACCGGAGCTCTGTTTCCTGCTGTTGGCCGGTCACGTGGGCCTCATCGAACTCATAACGCTGGGAATGGAGATGTGTGGTCACTATCGGCTGGTGGGCGGACCCACCCATAGTCCCACCGTAACGAACCGGACCGTGTTCGGATGCGCCCGACTCACGACGCCCGACAGGCTTCGCGCCTTCGCTGAGCGCATGAGGGGCTTTCCCGGCAGGTCCTTGGCCCTACGCGCGTGCAAGTACATCGCCGGTGAGTCGTGCTCTCCCATGGAAACAATCGTCTACCTGCACCGATAATTTGTCGTGTGCCAGGTGCTTGATTCTCGAATCATCCCGCCTAGCATAATGACACGCGGCACGGTGACCCATCTACCTGCTGGTG
>CADBCS010000012.1 GCA_902793195.1 uncultured Coriobacteriaceae bacterium
AACTCTTACGGAGCCAAATGGAGTTCACATCTACAAGCACGACTAAAGCGGGTTAGGGAAGTGGCTCGCAATTATATCGGTAAAGTGCTTTTGCACCCGCTACATGGGCGGGTTGGAATTGGTCCTTGCCGAGTGTGTGGAGGAGGGCTACATTGGCTACATCGGCCCTGTTGCCGCTTTGCGTCTTTTAGGTCGAACGGAGGTAGTCATGTTGGGCAAGACAAAGATAACCATCCTTCTCATAGCGATGCTCGTCGCATTGGCCGTGATCGTATGGGCTATTGTCGCCTCCGTGAGCGAACTCTCCACGGTGTGGTACTGGTAGGAACTCACCGCCGACTCACCTGTCGGGGACGGTCCCTTCCGGTGCAGTCCATTGTGTAGATGCTTTCACAACTTAAAGAATGTCTGTTGACTTAGACCATGGTCTAAGTCGCAAGATAAGCGTAGTGAGAGACATTGCAAGGAGGCCAGATGGACAGGCTCTACACCATTGGCGAAGCGGCCGAGGAGCTGGGAATGCCCGCGACCACGATTCGCTACTACGACAAGAACGGGCTCATACCCAACATGTCGCGCACGGGAGGCGGCGTTCGCCTGTTCGACGAGGACGACCTGGAGTGGATGCGATTCGTCGAGCGGCTAAAGGTGTCGGGCATGCCCATCAAGGAGATACGCGAGTACATCCAACTCTACCTAGCGGGCGACTCGACCATCGAGGAGCGTCGCAAGATCGTCTACGAGCGCAAGGTCGCCATCGAGGCGCAGCTTGAGGAGCTCGAGCTCGCGCACGACTTCATATCCTACAAGTGCTGGTTCTACGACGTGGCGTCCGAGTCGGGTACGTGCGACACGCCGCGCAACATGCCGGCAGAGGAGCTGCCAGACGACATACGCCGCATCAAGGCGAAGTGTCGCATCAATCGGTACTAGGTATTGGGACGACGCGTCGTTTGGCGCAACAGAAAGGAATCATTATGGCTAACAAACTGGTAGCGTACTTCTCGGCCACGGGAACGACGGAGCGGGTCGCGAAGGACCTTGCGGCGGCAATTGATGCTGACCTCTTTGAGATAGCTCCCGCCAAGCCGTATACCGCCGCAGACCTTAACTGGCGCGACAAGGCAAGCCGGTCGTCTGTGGAGATGAACGATGAGGCCTGCCGCCCCGCACTCACGGCAACCGTCGATGACATGAGTCGCTACGACACGGTGTTCGTGGGATTTCCCGTGTGGTGGTACGTGGAGCCGCGTATCATTGACACGTTCCTAGAGGCGCATGACCTCGCCGGCAAGACCATCGTGCCGTTTGCGACGAGTGGCGGCAGCGGCCTGGGAAAGGCCCCAAGGCGCATGCAGCAGCTCGCCCCCAGCGCCAACGTGCTTGCAGGCAAAGTGCTCAACGGTCGCCCGAATGCAGCCAAGCTCAAGGCTTGGGCCGAGAGGCTGTAGCGTCCTTAAAGAGGGGAGAAGGGGAACGGGCGAGCTGGACGTCTCTTGGCAGCTACGTAAGCCTTCCCGTTCCTCCCTTGGCGCGGCATGCCTCACATACCTCCGCGGCGTACAAGGCCGCGGCATTGGAGAGCCTCGCATCGCGTCTCCATGCAAAGTCGATGTGTGCGACGATCGGGGGCCAAAGTGGGCGGAACTCGAGTCCCGTGCCCATGCCGGTCGCGGTCATCGCGTCGAGTCCCAGCATGTAGCCAAAGCCTTCGCGGGCAAGCACCGCGGCGTTGTAGCCGAGCGTATAGGTGGCGGCAAGCCTCACATTGCCAAGGTGTTCTCCAAACCAGGCAGAAAGCTCGTCGGTTTCCAACGCCTGCTCCGAGGCGATCAGTGGAAGGCCGGCGATGTCCGATGGCGAGAGGGTCTCGCGCGAGACGAGGGGGTCGTCCTCGGGGAGGTAGAGCCCCCAGGCATCGGTGTGAGGAAGCCTGACGTGCTGGTAGCGGTCGATTCCCGGATAGCTGAACAGCACCGCAAAGTCATCCAGCCCGCGCTCCAGCCGTTCGATCACGTAGGCGGCGTTTCCGCTGTGCAAACAAAAGCGGACCTGAGGGTGACGATGCCGGAAATCGCGCGCGACGTCTGCCACGAGTGCCATGCCGCTGGACTCCCCGCAGGCGATGCGTATGTCGCCCGCAACGACCTTGCCGAGATTTCGGTACTCGTCCTCGGTAAGGTCTGCCAGCGAGACTATGTCGGATGCGCGTGCCACGAGGTGCATCCCCTCCTCCGTGGGCTCCACGCTTCGGCTGTGACGCACAAGAAGCGCGCAGCCAAGCTCGCGTTCGAGCTCGGATATCTGACGCGAAAGCGTTGGCTGCGTTACGTGCAGCCGCTTGGCAGCTCGCGACATGCTTCCTGCTTCGCACACGGCCAGGTAGTAACGCAGCGTCCTTAATTCCATGACGTCCCACAATCGATACGGATTACGTATAACACAGTATAGATACAAGGTAATTGTAATATCATAAGGCGTGGCGGACAATGGATGAAACCCAACGAGAGGGAGGTTGCCATGGGAGTCAAGATTTGCCTGAAGTTTGGGGAGACCACTGTCCCCGCAGAGCTAAACGAAACCGAGACGGCACGCACGTTTGCCAATAGGCTGCCCGTAACGATTCGGGTACGTGGCACCGGCATAGATTTTTGCGGCCAGATGCCCTTCGACCTACCGCACGAACGGTGTCAGGTGCAGTGTGGCTGGAGCAACGGAGACGTAAACTACAACCCCGGAGGTGGCTGGTTCGCGCTGCTCTTCGATGATGAGGAGAATTCCGCTCGCTACGGCGATCAAGTGAACATGGGGCACGTTACGGGGTCGCTTGCAGCGCTGCACGCGCTCTCCGGAAGTTACGACCTCGTTATTGAGAGGGCGTGATCGGGATGAGGGTTCTGGTACTCAACGGTTCCGCACGTCTTGGCGGAGGAACGAGGGCGATGGCAGAGGCGCTTGCCCGCGGTGCGCGTGAGGCTGGCCATGCGGTCGACGTGCTCGACGTTGCCCGCATGGACATCCACGGTTGCCTGGGTTGCGAGTTCTGCCATACGCGAGGCAAGGGCAGGTGCGTGCAGCGCGATGACATGGACGAGGTGTACCCGTTGTGGGACGCCGCCGACGTCATCGTCCTCGCAAGCCCTATCTACTACGGCTCTTTCTCCGGCCAGCTGCACTGCCTCATCCATCGCACCTATGCGGGTGACAAGCCCAAGGACTGCAAGGCCATGGCGCTGCTGCTCTGCTCGGGCTCCAAGGGTGTATATGAGGCCTCAAAGCGCATCTATCATGGCTTTATCCAGGGATACTACGGCGTGCGTGACCTCGGCGTGTTCGAGGCGACGACCAGCGAGGCTCGGTCTGGAGCGGTGGCTAAACAGCTCGCAGAGCTCGGTCGAACGCTCGACAGGCGCGTGGAGCAGGAGAGGAGCGCAAGATGAGGGGAGTCGCGCTCACGGTTGCCGTGGGGCTGGCCCTGGCGCTTGCGGGATGCGGTGGAACCCAGGCAGCGAGAAGCGCAAGCGAAGGGGCTATGCAAGGCGAATCGGGGCAGCGGTCCCTGGTTCGGGAAACCGTACCGCAGCAATCGGAATCTCAAGATCCCGGTATGGTTGGCGGCGAGGGGGAAGAGACAGAAGGCGAGGAATCCATCATGAGGTTGAGCATCGACGGCTCCGACGTAGGGGTTGAGTGGGAGAAGAACCAGGCAACGGCCGAGCTTGCCGGCCTCGTAGCCAACGGTCCGATCACAATACAGCTCTCGATGTACGGTGGCTTCGAGCAGGTGGGTCCATTGGGAACGACGCTTACGAGCGAGGACGCCCAGACCACGACCGAGGCGGGCGACATCGTCCTGTATTCGGGCAATCAGATAGTGGTGTTCTATGGCTCCAACAGCTGGGCATACACCAAGCTCGGTCATATCACGGACCAATCTGCGGAGGACATGGCACGCCTTTTGGGCAACGGCGATGTGAGCATCACGATTTCGGCAGGGTAACGAACGTTTGCCCACGGGATGGAGTGTGCCGTTATGGCGCTGCGCGGCAAAAGGCTCACTCCCTCCACATGGGCGAGATTATCTACGATAAGCTTGTTGGCGACATGGGAAAGAGGTATCGAATGAGCGAGAAGATCGTACAGACCGCAGGTAGGGACCAGCTGGGAGACTTCGCTCCCGCCTTTGCCCACCTCAACGACGACGTTCTGTTTGGGGAGGTGTGGAACGAGCAGGCCATAGACGTAAAGACCAAGTGCATCGTTACCGTGGTGGCGCTCATGGCATCCGGCATTACGGACTCGTCCTTGGTCTACCACCTGCAAAACGCCAAGGCGCACGGCGTCACCAGGGAGGAGGCTGTTGCGATCATCACGCACGCCACCATGTACGTGGGCTGGCCCAAGGGCTGGGCGGTGTTTCGTCTTGCCATGGACGTATGGGCGGAGGACGAGCCCGCGCTCACCCAGAAGGACCGCTTCCAAGCCGAGATTCCCTTCCCAATTGGTGCCCCCAACGATGCCTTCGCGCAATACTTCGTTGGACAGAGCTACCTCGAGCCGGTATCTACCGAGCAGGTACCCATATACAACGTGACCTTCGAGCCGGGCTGTCGCAACAACTGGCACGTTCATCATGCTGCCGAGGGTGGCGGGCAAACGCTCGTCTGCGTGGGTGGCCGCGGCTACTACCAGGAGTGGGGCAAGGAGGCCGTCGAGATGGTGCCGGGTGACGTCGTCAATATCCCGGCGGGCGTAAAGCACTGGCACGGTGCGGCAGCCGACTCGTGGTTCTCGCACCTCGCAGTGGAGGTGCCTGGAACCGATGCGAGCAACGAGTGGCTCGAGCCGGTTACGGACGACCAGTATCTGGGGGCTCAGGCATAGGCAAAAGCCTTGTGGGTCGCTTGCGCAAAGGCGTCGCGGAAAGGTGCGACATGGAAGACACTCAGGGCAGAAAGCTCCCGTTTGCCTCGGACTACATGGAGGGTGCGCATCCCGCGCTCATGCAGGCGCTCGTGCGCACGAACATGGATTCGTGCGCGGGCTATGGCCTGGACGAGCACTCGGAGGCGGCGCGCACGCTCATTCGCGAGGCATGCCACGCACCTGCGGCAGACGTGTTCTTCCTCGCCGGAGGCACGCAGGCCAACGCCTGCGTGATCGACTGCGTGCTTCGCCCCTGGCAGGGCGTGATGGCCGCGGAGAGCGGGCACGTGAGCACGCACGAGGCGGGTGCCATCGAGCACGGTGGACACAAGGTCATCGTGCTGTCGCACCACGAGGGGAAGGTATCCGCGAGTTCCGTGGAGGCATGCGTTGTCTCCTGGGAATCCGACGAGAACCACGACCACATGGTGCAGCCGGGCATGCTCTACGTGTCGCAGCCCACCGAGTTCGGCACGCTCTACTCGCTCTCCGAGTTGGAGGACCTTTCGCGCGTGTGCCACGCACACGACGTCGCGCTCTACGTGGACGGTGCGCGCCTTGCCTATGCGCTCGCGAGCGACAAGAACGACGTGACGCTTGTCGACTTGGCGCGGCTCGCGGACGCCTTCTACATTGGCGGCACGAAGTGCGGCTGCTTGCTCGGGGAGGCGGTCGTGTTTCCCCGCCACAACTACGTGCCGCACTTCTTTGGGATGGTAAAGCAGCATGGGGCGCTGCTGGCAAAGGGGCGCCTTGTTGGTGTGCAGTTTAGGGAGCTGTTCCGCGACGGTCTGTACGAGCGCATCGGGCGCGGTGCGGTTGTGGCGGCCGACCAGATTCGTGCGGCGTGTCGTGAGCTCGGCTACGGCCTCGCGCTGGACTCGCCCACGAACCAGGTGTTCGTCGCGCTAGACACCACGCAACTTGCGGCGCTCTCGCAGCTCGTCGACATGAGCTTTTGGGAGAAGATGCCAGACGGCCGCACCGTCGTGCGCCTGGCCACGAGTTGGGCCACGCGCGAGGACGACGTGGACGCGCTCATACAGGCGCTGCGATCGTGTCGATAAAACCAGCCGTCGGGGACCGTCCCCGACGGCTGGTCTAGCGCCTCGCCATCCCCCACCGCGTACGGTAGGGACCTTAATTCGGGCAAATCGTACACGGCCATGGCATGCGTCCGGGACGACGCCTACGACCGCGCTAACCCGCGCTGGTCGCGCCGCCGCCAAGCAGGCGTTGCGTCACTCCCTCGTGCATGAGTTGCTCCTGGACAGGCCGTGCGTCGGCGAGCGAGACGTTCCTCACGCGGTCGGGCCGTTCGAACAGGGGGACGCACCACAGCGCATCGTAGTCGAGCGGTGTCGAAGGATCCTCTACCAGCTTCGAGAGGAACAGCATCAGGTGGGACGGGTCCAGGGCCACGCCGATGGGACGGTTCTGGTACGTCGCTCGCACGAGGGCGGCGCGGAAGAACGAGGCGTGTCGCGCGAACGCCTCGTTTCCTATGTCGAATCCCATCGAGCGAAGGTACAGCGCCAGGAAAACGGCGACGGTCCGCGTGTTTCCCTCCCTAAACGGATGCACCATCCAGACGTTGGCCACAAAGCGGGCAAGCGCATTCGAGTCGGCCCGGCTCAGTGCCGCGCCGTCGTCGTAGCCCGCATAGGAATGCTCGATCTCGCGCGAGAAGAGCATCTCGAGCGAACGCGCGTACAAGGACGACGGGCCGTAGAGAACACTGTCCCCGTTCAAGATGCGCTCGCACTTGACGAGCTGTTCGGACTTGTATGCGCCCGGAAGGTACAGCGCGTCGTCGATGCCGCGGAACAGGTGTGCGTGTATTGCGCTGAGCATGTGCGGGTCCAGCGCAAAGGAGCCATCCTCGAGCATCTCTACGATGCGGTGGCTCACCTTGTCCGCCTCCTCCGTACGTTGCCGTCCGCCCGAAAGCGAGCGCTCCTGCCGGTAATACGTTTCGAGGTCGTTGCCCACCTGCTCGAGCGAGACGAGGCCGGACGCGTTGTCCTCGGCAAGCCTGCGCGCATAGGGGGACGGCTCCAGGCCATCGACCGACTGCAGGCCGAACGCGGCATCCCACAGCGCGCGCTTGTAGGAGCTGTCGGCGCTTTCCGACTTGCGGAAGTAGGTGGGTCCGTGCTTGTCGGCCATGACTCCGCCTTCCAAGAGGGGCTTGTTCCACGGGCACCAGTCTAGCATGCACATGCCGTTTGGTGTCGTTAGGGCGGCCCCGTCCCCGACGGCCCTGATTCTCCGATGTCTCCTTAATCGTCGAGCCACTGGCTTCGGAACAGCACTGATTTGCAGAGTTTGTCGGCAAATCCTTCCAGGTCGGATTCCTCGATGTCAGCGATTGACGTCAAGACCAAGTGTGATGTCTCCGCCACCGCGCACGATTTCTGGTAAATAGCAGTCCCTGCCGCGCGCGATTTGGGACCCATGCCAGCCCACCGTGCACGATTTCTGGTGAAAAGCAGTCCCTACCGCGTACGATTCCGGCCGATTATCGTACGCGGTAGAGACCGAATTTGTCACGAAATCGCGCGCGGTGGGCCGTGGCGGTCTTATGGCGAGCGGAATCGTACGCGGTAGGGTCCGTATTTGTCACAAAAATGTACGTGGCTTCGTCGGACGCAATGACGGATAGCTTCTTCAACCTCGGCGCAAGCTCCATCATCGTTGCACAAATCGTGATACCCGTCATGAGCCAAGGCCACTCCATCGTCCATACGGACATCTTTCATCGTCCGTCCGCAAAGGGACTGGTCAAGGTGATCGCAGGGGGAGAAGACGAGCGAACGGGGCCACGGCGTTCGCGCCATGGTCCCGTCCATCACGACGTCGTCCTTGGGCGACGCCCCTGTTATGCGAGATCGTCGCCGTTGCTGGCGATTAGCTTCTTGTAGAAGTAGAACGAGTCCTTGCGGGCACGGTGCAGGTCGCCCGTACCGTCATCGTGCTTGTCCACATATATGAATCCGTAGCGTTTGCGCATCTCACCCGTGCCCGCGGACACGACATCAATCGGACCCCACCAGGTGTAGCCCATGAGGTTCACTCCGTCGTCCACAGCCTCTCTCATGGCCTTCACGTGTTCGCGAAGGTAGTCGATGCGGTATGGGTCGTGGATGCGTTCGACACCGTCCTCGATGATGACCTCGTCGAAGGCGCCCATGCCGTTCTCCACCACCATGAGCGGCATGTTGTCGTATCGGTCGGCAATCTCGTTGAGGAAGATGCGCAGACCCGTCGGGTCTATCTGCCAGCCCCATTCGGTGGCCTTAAGGTAGGGGTTCTTGCCCCCCATGGTCATGTTGCCGGACATCTGCTCGGCGTTGGGGTCGACCGATACGGTGTTGGTCTGGTAGTACGAGAAGGTGTAGAAGTCGATAGTTCCCTCGGCAAGGATCTTCTCGTCTTCTGGCGTAATGTCCAGCTCGATGCCCTGCTCGGCCCACAGGCGCTTGGCAAAGAGCGGGTAGTGCCCGCGCACTTGCACGTCGGAGCAGTACCAGTTCCTCTCGCGCATCAGGGCTTGATTGGCAAGCACGTCTGCCGGGTTGCAGGTGAGGGCATAGGTGGATAGGAAGCAGATCATGTTGCCCATCTTGGCGTTGGGATAGGTGTCGTGCGCGTACTTGATGAGCTTGGCGCTTGCCACGAGCTGGTTGTGCAACGCCTGGAAGCGCTCTGTGGGCGTGCGGTGGATGTTGGCCATGGTTCCGGTGAAGCCCTTGATGAGGCCGGTCGAGAGCGTGTTGCCCATGTCCATGAGACCAACGTTGATTTCGTTGAAGGTGAGGAAGTGCCTCACCTTGTTGTGGAATCGGTCAAGCACCGTCTTGCCATATCTGAAGAAGAGGTCAATAAGGTCGCGCGACAGCCATCCGTCGTACTTCTCCACGAGCGCGTAGGGCAGCTCGTAATGGGATATGGTCACAAGCGGTTCGATGCCGTGGGCGTGGCAGCAGTCGAATACCTTGTCGTAGAAGGCGAGGCCCGCCTCGTTGGGCTCCTCCTCCATGCCGGTGGGGAAGATGCGCGTCCAGTTAATGGACATGCGGAAGACGTTCCAGCCCATCTCGGCAAAAAGGGCGATGTCCTCCTCGTAGTGATGGTAGAAGTCTATCGCCTCCCAGCTGGGGTAGAGTGCGTTGGAATCCCACTTCTCATCGATTTGGCGTGGGGTGTTGATGTCTCCTCCGCGCATGTGGTCGGGCACGCTTGCACCCTTGCCATCGGCGTCCCATGCTCCCTCGTACTGGTTTGCGGCGGTGGCACCACCCCACAAAAAGCCCTTAGGGAATGCCATGTCTCCTCCTTACGTACCGTATTCCTAGCCTGTTCTCTTGACAGGCCCATTTACGCCGTTGTTGCTATTACGTTATTGTAACAAGTGGAATATCTTCCACAATCTGGTCGGTGGGCACGGGAAATGCCACGCCTCCGTCGCTGCCTTCGTGGGACCCATGGCCGTAGGTGGGACCAGAAATCCATAGGGCGTCGCTGCTAAAGCCCATGAGCACTCCTTCGAAGTTTACGATACTGGCTATACCTTACTAAAGTGCTTTTAGCTGCTACAATACGAATATGTGTGCTATACCCTATGAATTTGTGATCAATGTTGGGGGTGCAAGCCTCTAGCTGGACGGAGGAGCGATGGATGTTCGGCAGCTACCGCAGGCAATACGAAACGCGGCAGGTTTGGAGAACCACACCTACGACGAGATCGTCACACACTTCGCCGAGAAGTACGAACTAATCGACTACAACGAGCGCAAGGTGTATCTGTTTGGCCAGTCGCGCGAGTTCGGCGACCACCGGCACATCGTCGCGTTCCACGCAACTTGCTCGCCGCCGATTCCCGAGCATATCCTCTCGTACGTGCTCATAACGTACTGTGTCTCAGGCCACTTTCCCATCGTCGTGGACGGCAAGCCCTCAACGCTGCGCAAAGGCGAATGCGTGGTGCTCGACCGGCAGGTCCCCCATACGGTGGACGAAACCGGGCCCGACGACATCGCCGTTAACATCATCCTGGCCGAGGAGTTCTTCGACGGCTTTATGCTCGATGGCATCGCCGACCTCGCATCGCCCTTCGCAACGCAGCTAACGACCATCGGCGCGACGCACAGCGACTGGCGCTTCTACCGCACGACGGACGACGAGGTCGTGCGTACCTGCATGGAACGTGTGCTCTGTGAGTGCCTTGAGCCCGACATGACCAGCCCGTACATGACGAACTTCCTCCTTGCGGCTCTGTTTACCCACCTCATGCGCACGTACGAACCGCATGGTCAGCTCGATGACGTGGCTTGGGAGCGCTCCGAGCTCGTGGGGCGTGTGCGCGAGTATATTAGCAAGCACTACAAAGAGGGCAACTTGGGTCAGATGGCGGCAGACCTTGGATGCGAGCGCACGTACCTCTCCAAGTTCATCCGATCCTCCACCGGGTCGACCTTCAAGCAGCTCGTGAACGCCGAGCGCATGCGGCATGCGTCGCTCATGCTGCGCGGAACACAGCAGCCCATCTACGACGTGGCTCAGGCCGTGGGACTTGCCAACCTCACGAGTTTCTATGCGCGCTTCCGCGAGTATGCCGGTATGACACCGCAGGAGTACCGCATGCAGCGCTGAGGTGTGCAGGGACACTTTTACCCTTAGGGGTATACGGACAGATGGCGATAATCGAACCTGATCTCGTCAGGCAGGCATCCAACGCGTCTCTGCCCCAACGGCATTCGTTCTCGATGGCATTCACAAATTCATAGGGAATAGCACACATATTCATATTGTAGCAGCTAAAAGCGCTTTAGTAAGGTGTAGCTAGCATACACAAATACGAAGGAGCGCTTATGGACTTTAGCAGCGATGCCCAATGGGTATCCGGTCCCGCCTATAACTATGGGACCGACGATGCCGGCTACTACCAAGATCATCCCAACCACGTGCTCACGAGGCGCTTTGCCGTGGGCCCGCACGCATCTGCCACGCTTCGCATTGCCGTGCTAGGTTATGCGCGTGTACTGCTCAACGGAGCGCCCGTGGGCGACGTCGAGCTGCTGGGCGATTGGACCAACCCCACCAAGCTCGTGTACTGCGACGCATTTGACGTGACGGATCTGCTGTGCGAAGGCGAGAACGTACTCGTGGTGGAGCTGGGCAACGGTTGGTACAACCCCTCACCACTCACGTTGTTCGGCAAGTACAACCTGCGCGAGCGCTTGGCCGAGGTGGGTACGCCCGCCGCGCTTGTGGACCTGGTGGCAGACGGTGCATCCGTGCTCGTGTCTGACGGTGCGTGGGAGTGCCGAGAGGGAAGGCTCCTGTTTAACAACGTGTATCTGGGCGAGACGTGCGACCTTGTGCGCACGCCTCGCGCGTTGCCTGTGGCTTGTAAGCAGAACTTCCATCATTTGGAACCTGCGGTGGTGGAGCGCTGCCGCCGTTTTGGGTCGGTCAAGCCCGCGAGCATGCGTGTGCTCGCAGACGAGAGCTTGCTCGTGGACTTTGGCGTGCTCAACACGGGGATGATAAACCTTGTGTTTGAAGCCCACGCGGGCGACGAGGTCGTGGTGCGCTACGCCGAGGAGGTGGATGAGGAGGGCATGCCGTCGTATGCCTCGAGCTTTGCGGGGCTTGTGGGCGAAGTGGTCCCCGAGGGCTTTAGCATCCCTGGCGGCCCCGGTGCGCCCACGAAGGCCATCCAGACCGATCGCATCGTGTGTGCGGAGGGCAAGAACCGCTTTACGAACACCTTTACCGTGCATTCCTGTCGCTATGCGCACATAACGGGCGTCGCGTGCGACGATCTTAAGGACATCTCGTTCGTTCCCGTCCATACCAACCTGGTCGCTACGGGCGACATACGGACGGACAACGCGTTCTATGACCAACTCGTGGATGCCGCCGTGCGCACCAAACTCAACAACGTGCACGGCGTGTGGGAGGACTGCGCCCGCGAGCGTCTGGGCTACGGTGGCGACATGATTGCTCTTGCGGTGTCCAACCTCATGGCCTTCGACTGCGAGAAACTCATTCGCAAGACCGTACGCGACTTCCGCAACGACCAGACCGCCGCTGGCGGCATGCCCGAGACGGCTCCCTTTGTAGGGATCGGCTCCAACGGCACCGCCCCGGGCGAGGGACCGTTGCTGTGGCAGCTAGCCTACCCGCATCTGGTGCTGCGCGCCTACCAGTTCTATGGTGCGCGTGACCTCGTGGAGTCCGAGTGGCCCTACGTCAAGCGGCTCGTGGACTACCTTCTGGGGTGGGATCCGGCAGAGCTTGCGCAGCACTGCCTTGGCGACCATGGCTCCGTGCAGACGGGTGAGAGCTTCAAGAGCGGCACGCCGGACAAGGAGTTCGTGGGCTGGTGCACCATTGCCCGGTTCGCTCGTGCGGCAGCGCGTTTCGAGTACATCCTCGGTCTTCCGGGTTCGGACTATGCCATCCGTTACGAGGGGCTGAGGCAGCAGATTCGAGAGCGCTTCCAGCGCGAGGATGGCACCTTTGGTGACGGCACCCAAACGGGCATCGCCTTTGCGGCCGACCTCGGCCTCGACGACGAGCACCAGCTCGCCGCACTTCTTGCGGACAAAGTAGAGGAGGAGGGCGATGTGCTTGCCACGGGCATCTTTGGCACGACCATCGCATTCGATCTGCTGCACCGCACGGGTCATTCGGACGTTGTGGAACGTTGGCTTACGCGCGAGGAGGCGCCCAGCTTCAAGGCCATGCTGGCGAGCGGCAACGGTGCTCTGGCCGAGCAGTTCGAGGCGTTCCTCTCGTCGTACAACCATGCCATGTTCTCCAGCTACCTCCAGTGGTTCTGTCAGGGCTTAGGAGGTATCCGCGTGGCGGACGACGCCGTGGGCTGCGACCATGTGGAGATTCGTCCCCACTTTAGTGAGGAGACGGATCACGTTGTGTGCACGCTTGCCACACGCCTCGGCACGATTCGCACCGAGTGGACGCGCGACGATGACGGCGATGTGAGCTTTGTCTACGATGTGCCTTCCGGTATTCGCGTAGATGTTTACATAAAGTGACAGTGTACAACACACATATAGTTATTGTTGCAGGTACATAGGCAAATATATAGTTATTGCAACGTGAAACAGCTTGGGATTTAGGAAGGAAAGAACATGGCAGACAACAAACAAATTGCAACCGACGTGCTCGCTGCGGTGGGCGGTAAGGAGAACGTGAAGTCCGTACTTCACTGCATGACGCGCCTACGTTTTAACCTGGTGGACGAGTCCATCGTAAACGACGACGACGTCAAGGCCGTCAACGGTGCTCTGGGCGTTGCCAAGCAGGGCGGACAGTACCAGGTGATCATCGGCACCAACGTGCCCGAGGTCTACAAGGAACTCACCGAGATGGCCGGTCTTGGTGCCGAGGAGGCCGTGGACGAGAATCTCGACGAGGCACCCAAGGGCAAGCTCACTCCCAAGGAGATTGGCAACAACATCCTCAACTACCTCTCCGGCTCCGTTGTCCCCCTGATTCCCGTGCTCGTGGGTGGCGCTCTGTTCAAGACGCTCGAGGCGATCTTTGGACCAACCCTGCTCAACCTCGTCCCGGCGGACAGCCCCTTTATCTTCCTGTGCGAGATGGTGTATAACGCGGCCTTCTACTTCATGCCCATCATCGCGGGCTTCGCGGCAGCCACGAAGCTAGGCATCAACGGCTTCCTTGGCGCGTTTATGGGCGCCATCCTCATCGAGCCCAGCTTCGTCGCCCTGCAAGGCCAAGAGGGTGCCGTCTTCAACGTGTACGGCATCCCCGCTCCGTTCAACGGATACCAGCAGACGCTCATCCCCGTGCTCCTGTGCGTGGCTGCCATGGCACCCATCAACAAGTTCCTCAACGCCAAGATGCCCGCGAGCGTTCGCACCATCTTCGTCCCCTTCCTCACCATAGTCATCATGATGCCCATCGCCATGTGCTTGCTCGCACCGCTTGGCAATATGATCGGTAACGCAATCTCCGGCTTCTTCTTCTGGCTTGCGGGCACCCCGCTCGGCTTCCTCGCCGTCACCGTCATCGCTGCCCTGTGGCCGCTCCTCGTTATGACTGGCATGCACGTGGGCATGGCCGCCATCGCCCTTGCTGACTACGCTCAGACTGGTACCGACACCATGCTGCTTCTCGCTGCCACCGTCCAGGCCTTCACGGTATCCGGCGTTGCCCTTGCCGTGTGGCTGCGCATGAAGGACCACGAGCAGAAGAACCTCGCCTTTGGCTACTTCGTGACCCAGTTCATCGGCGGTGTTGGCGAGCCCCTGCTCTACGGTGTGTTCCTGCGCTACAAGCGCCCCTGGATTGCCTCCATCGCAGGCGGCGCGGTCGCCGGGCTCTACGCGGCGCTGACCGGAGTCGTCCTCTACACCCCCGTCCAGGGCATCTTCTCGCCCCTCTCGTTCCTCGGTGGTGACCAGGCAAACATGATCAATGGCTGCATCGCAATAGGCCTCGGCATGGTTGTCGCCTTCGTGGTCGCTTGGTTCACGGCACTCACGCCTGCCCAGATGGAGGGCAAGGAATAGTAGCGGGCGCATAGTAACGAGGTCCTTCCTTTCCATGCGCTGCCCTCCCACGGAGGGCAGCGCTTTTCTGGCATCATGGGGACGAGGCTTTACAGACTCGTGCCTTATCAACTACAAGGAGAGTGCGAATGCATTACGAAGAGATCTTTTTGAGCGAAGACGGGGCAGCACGACTCGACTGCTACCTTTTGGATCCTGAGGTTGCGACAGGTGTCTACAAGACCCGTCCAGCATTGCTGATAGCACCGGGTGGAGCGTATCTCAAGCTGGCGCAACGTGAGGGCGAACCGGTGGCGGCGCGGTTCCTGGGCATGGGCTATAACGTCTTTGTCCTACACTACCACGTGTTTGTTACGGCGCCACCCGCAGAACCGGACGGTATGCCACAGGTTGATGCCTCATCGCATTACCCCTTGCAAATCGTGGATGCCATGCGTGCCATGGCATGCGTGCGTGAGCACGCTAATGAATGGGACATCGACACGAATCGTGTGTACACGCTCGGTTTTTCTGCAGGGGCGCATGTTGTAGGATCGCTTGCGGAGCGTTTCGATGACGTCGAGCTGCTCGTGCAGGCAGGCACGACGGCCGAGGTCGCGCGGCCTTCCGGGCTCGTGCTCTGCTACCCAATGGTCTCGGCGGGAAAGCTCTGTCATAAGGGATTCGGCGATACGCCCGAGCAGGCGAAGATGGCCAAGCTCATAACGAGGGCGGTTTTCGGCAAGGATGATCCGTCCAACGAGGAGTTTGCACGTGTTGACCTGCGCAAACACGTGCGTCCCGACATGCCTCGGACCTTCGTGTGGCAGACCAGCGAGGACGAGGTCGTAACGTCGTATGAGACGACCGAGCTGGTAGCGCTGCTCCAGCGCGCAGGTGTGCCCGTGGAGTTCCACCTCTACGAGCGCGGGATTCACGGCATGGCGCTCGCCGACCGCAACACGGCAAGTCGGGAGGACCTACTCAACGACGAGGCAGCAAGCTGGGCTGGACTTTGCGCGAACTGGCTCGCCCTCGACGATAAGGGAGAGCTGAGCCATTGCTGACGACAAGAGCTGTGGAGGGTTCGATGGACTTGGTTTCGTTGCCAGGGTTTGTCCCTGGCTTTCCGGAAGCGATGGGCGTAAGAGACCTTGGGGGGCAACGTGCGGCCGACGGCAGGCTCGTGAGGCACAGGATGCTCTTTCGCGGGGCGGCCCTCGTCGACTTGGACGAGCGCATGCGTGCGATAGTCGAGTCGTGGGACCTGCGCTCGATATTGGACCTGCGTGCGGACGGCGAGGTCGTGGACCGTCCCGACTTCGTGCCCGCGGGTGCGCGTTACGAGCGGATTCCCGGCATGTGGACGAGTGACGGATGTCCCGTGGACTTCTCGCCAAGGGGAATCGAACGCATTATGGAGCGCGAGCACGATCCCGAGACGTTTATGAGGAGGCTGTACGTCTCCATGATGTTTGGCAATCCCGCCGTGCATCGGCTGGTCGCGTGGGTCGTGACGGGAAAGACACCCACCTACTTTCATTGTTCGGCGGGAAAGGATCGCACGGGTGTGTGCGCCGCGGTGTTGTTCATGCTGCTTGGCGTGCCCGACGAGGACATCATGGCGGAGTTCCTGCTTACCAACGAATACCGCGCGGCAGAGGTCAAGCGTCTGCCCGAGGACCTCCCGGCTTGGATGGGGGGCATGACGCCCGAGAGGTGGCGGCGCATGGTGGGCGTCGACGAGACGAACCTGCAAGCTGCCTTCGATGCGGTCGACACACGCCACCACACGAGGGAGGAGTACTTCCAGTTGGAGTTTGGCTTGGACGTCGAGGGGTTGCGCGCCCTGAGGGACCGCCTGCTCGTTTGATTGGCGCACCGCAAACGTGAGCAATACTAGCACAAACTGATAGTCAACACCACATCGTTAGACATAGAACACATGATGCGTGTTAACCATACTTGTTAGTACGGGCAGCACATCTTCGAAAGGCGAAGCATCATGGGTCATCGTATCACGGTAACAAGAAGAAACTTCTTATCTTGTCATCTGGCAATCGATATCGGGGCGTCGAGCGGTCGGCACATCGTGGGGCAGGTGGTGGACGGCCGAATGGAGCTGACCGAGGTCTACCGATTCGAGAACGGTCTTGCGCACAAGGGTGGCCACCTGTGCTGGGACATCGACGCGCTGGCCGAGAGCGTGGTCGCCGGCCTCGCCGCGGCAAAGTAAGCCGGTTTTACGCCCACGACCATCGGCATCGACACCTGGGCGGTGGACTACGTGTTGCTCGACGAGAACGACCGGCGCATTGGCGAGTGCGTGGGCTATCGCGATCCCCGCACCGATGGCGTGCGTGACGCGCTCGAGCTGGCGGGGATTCTCCCCTTCGACGAGCACTACGCCCACACGGGCATCCAATACCAGCAGTTCAACACGGCCTACCAACTCTGCGCGCTCAGACGTGAGAATCGCGGGCAGCTCGACGCGGCGGACAGCCTGCTTATGGTGCCCGATTACCTCAACTGGGTGCTGACGGGCAGGAAGGTGCAGGAATACACCAACGCCAGCACGACGGCGCTTGTGAACGCGCAGACCTGCGACTGGGACGACGCGCTCATCGACCGCCTTAACCTGCCGTGGGACGTGTTCCAGCCCATATTTATGCCGGGAGAGCGCCTGGGCCGCCTTCGTCCCGAGGTCGCTGAGCGTGTGGGCTTTGACGCCGAGGTCGTGCTGGTGGCCAGCCACGACACGGGCAGTGCCTGGCTTGCCGTACCCGCGCGCGACGAGCGGGCGGTATACCTCTCAAGTGGCACGTGGAGCCTGGTGGGTGTCGAGAATCGCGAGCCCATCTGCACGCTCGAGAGCGCGGCGGCAAACTTCACCAACGAGGGTGGCTACGAGCGGCGTTATCGTTATCTCAAGAACATCATGGGCCTGTGGATGATCCAGAGCGTGCGCCGCGAGCTCGGCGAGGCCACGGGCACCGCTCCGAGCTGGGACGAGCTCGTGAGGGCAGCCGAGGAGGTACGTGCAGCCGGCTTCCGTGCGGTGGTGGACGCCGACTCGCCCGAGTTTTTGGCCCCGGCGAGCATGCTTGCTGCGCTGCGCGAGGCCTGCGAACGATCCGGACAGAGCGTGCCTTCCACGATGGGGGAGTATGCGCTCACGGTGTACGACTCGTTGGCCGCCGACTATGCGCACACCGTAGAGCAACTGCGCGGTCTTACGGGCGTGGACTACACGAGCGTCAACATTGTCGGCGGCGGCTCCAACAACGGCTACCTCAACCAGGCCACAGCTGATGCCTGCGGGTTGCCCGTATATGCCGGCCCCACCGAGGGCACCGCGTTGGGCAACCTCATGGTGCAGTTTATATACGCGGGTGAGTACGGCTCACTCGAGGAGGCGCGTGCCGCCATAAAGAAGAGCTTCGAGATTCGGGAGTATCTGCCGCGCTAGGCAGCAAAGGATAAGGAGAAGAAATCATGGCAATCGAGAAGATGGACTTCGTTAAGGGCTTCACCCGCATGTGCGACGATGGCTGGCTGCAGGGTTGGCACGAGCGCAACGGCGGCAACCTCACCTACCGCATGACCGAGGCCGACGTCGAGGCTGCGCGCCCGTACTTCGACGCAGAGCCGCGCGAGTGGATCGAGATGGGCGTCACCGGCAAGAGCCTTGCCGGGTCGTGCTTTCTGGCCACTGGTTCGGGCAAGTACATGCGCAACGTGGCGGGCGACCCTGTGCACAACATCGGCATCGTCCAGATCAATGAGAAGGGCGACGCATACCGCATCATGTGGGGCTTGGCTGACGGAGCCAAACCGACGAGCGAGTTCCCCAGCCACTACATGAACCACTGCGTGGCGGCCGAGCGCACAGACGGTGCCAACCGTGTCATCTACCACGCGCACACCCCGGGCATCATCGAGATGAGCTTTATCGTACCCCTGAACGACCGCGACTTCACACGCCGCCTGTGGCAGATGATGACCGAGTGCGTGGTCGTGTTCCCTGCCGGCGTGGGCGTGGTGCCATGGATGGTCCCGGGCGGAGCAGCCATCGCAGAGGCATCGAGCGAGCTCATGAAGACCTACGACACCATCGTGTGGGCACACCATGGCCTATTCGCCGCCGGACCCGACTTCGACACCACCTTCGGTCTGGCGCACACCGTCGAGAAGGCGGCCGCCCTCTACGTCGCGGCACGTGCGGCCAACGGTGGCTCCGAGGAATGGCTCAACAGAATCGAGGACAAGGGCCTCGTCGACACCTGCCACGACTTCAATATTGCCATCAACGAGGACTTCGTCGACTAGGAGCGCATGTAGCCCGCCAGAGAAAGGAAACCGCCATGCTCATAGAGACCAAGGCCAAGGTCGCCGTCTTCTCCGTCGCCCTCGGCGCGTATCTCCCGCAGTTCCCCGAGCTCGTGCCCGAATTCGAGCAGCAGTACGCCGACTTCGTTGCATCCTTGCCCAACACGGTGGAAGTCGTCGACGGCGGCATGTGCACCACCAAGGAGGCCGCTGCTGCCGCGGGAAACAAGTTCCGTGCAGCAGACGTGGACCTCGTCTTCTGCCAGCTTCTTACCTATGCAACCAGCTACAACATGCTACCGGCCATCCGCGACCTCAGCGTGCCGGTCGTCCTGGTCAACCTTCAGAAGGTGCGCTGTCTCGACTTCGGCACCGCTGGCACGTCCGAGTGGCTGGGCATCGGCTACGCAGGTGGTGCCGTGGGCGAGATGGTGGCCGACCTCGAGCGAGCCGGCAAGCGTCACGCCGTCATCACCGGCGTCGTGGAGGGCGGCGACCCCCAGGTGGCCGCCGAGATCTGTGACTGGTGCCGCGCCGCCCAGGTGCGCCGCCGCCTGCGCTACACCAACCTCGCGCAGATCGGCCGTCCGTACCCCGGCATGATGGACCTCTACATCGATGAGACCAACCTCTACCACCGTATGGGTCTCTACACCAAACAGTTCGACTGGGAGAAGATGTGGGCCATCGCCGACGACGTCACCAACGAGGACGTGATAGCCGCGAAGGTCGCCGACATCCACGACACCTTTGACATCCTCGGCGACTACGACGAGGCGAGCATCCGCGAGATGGCCCGCTATGTCGTGGCCTTCGAGCAGTGGGTGCGCGACGAGGAGCTAGGCTTTGTGGCCAGCCACTACGACGGTTTTGCGCAGGGCAAGGCGGGCGTGCTGGACTCCATGCTCATCCCCGCGTTCTCCATGCTCATCAAGCAGGGAGTTGCCTGCGCCGTGGAGGGCGACATCAAGGTGGCCATCGGCATGAGCATCATGAAGACTCTCTCCGGTGCCTGCCAACTGTCCGAGTTCTACACCTTCGACTTCGACGACGACGTTGTTCTTATCGGCCATTCGGGCTCGGGTGACGCGGACTTCTCCACCGCGCGCAAGGCGTCCATGGAGATCGTGGACGTGTTCCACGGCAAGGCGGGCGGCGGCTTCCTTACGCGTTTCTATCCCAAGGCGGGGCAAGTCACCTATTTGGGCATTACGCAGGACGCCGACGGGCACTTCAAGTTCGTGGTAAGCGAAGGTGTGATCGAGGACGGTCCCACGCTCGCAAACGGCGACACCACCTTCCGCACGCGTTTCTCGATTGGGGCTCGCGAGTGGAACAACCGCTGGTGCGAGTGCGGCCCCACCCACCACTTCGCCGCCGCACAGGGGTCTTGGACCGATACCATCTGCAAGGTGGCAAAGATTCTGGACGTGCCCGTGGAGGTCGTTTGCAGGTAGCACTACTGTCCCCAGTGCCCCTGCCGCGTACGATTCTGTTTCGTCCTGGGGTACTGCGTACCATTTGGTGACAAAAACGGCCCCTACCGCGTACGATTTCGTCCGATTATCGTGCGCGGTAGGGAAAGTTTTGTCGCTAAATCGTGCACGGCGGGGTCCCGCGTGACCGGAATCGTATGCAGTGGGCACACGCGCCCGGCCACCAACCTCACTGCCGGTGCTCGGTACCGCAGTTGGGGCAGACGCTTGGCGCGACCCCGTCGTCGTTTGGCTGCACGAACTCCCTGCAGGATGGGCAGCGGTAGCCGCCTGGCCTGCATCGCACCTGCTTGGACTCGGCCAGCAACCACTTATCATCGTCATCGGGCCTAAACATGTAGCCGCAATTCTTGCCACGCCGCTGGACACGCTCGTCCACCGTGTAGTCGTAGCCACACCTCTTGCAGCAGATCACGCCGTACCTCTCGTCGGTGCCTGCATGCAGGAAGTAGCTTGCGTCCTCAAGGTCGTGGAGGCAACCGTCTGGGCAGAAGTAGTCCCCGAGGTCCCTGGCGATTGCCGGCTCCACGACCGCCGTCCCTTTGAGCTTCTCCAGAATCTCCGTCGGCCTTGTGGATGTTTCGAGCCACTGCACGACGATCTCCTTAAGGAAGTCGGTGTCATCAACGGTGGCCAACATGGCTGGCACGTTGTCTGCGTTCTGCGCGACGTCAACGTAAAGCGCCGACACGCAGACGTCGCGGTTCTCGCTCCGCATTCCCATCTCAAAGACCGGTGGTGCCGGCAACGCGTCAAAGCCCTCGCGCTCGCCAAGCCCTCGCAGCGCATCGGCGTTCTCCAACCTGCCGAGCGCCTCGGCTGCAACGCGCTCCTTAACGGCCTTCCTTGCATCGAAGTCCGAGAAGCACCAGGCGTTCGGCTCGCTATCGGCTATCCATTTGCTCGCCTTGCAGGCAACGTCTACCAACACGTTGTCGTCGCGAATCTTGGAGAGAGCCTTAACGGCCACCGACTCCCTGTTGGAGTTGAGGGCAATGCGGGCGAGCGACTGGTCCCGGCCGTCCCAGTCCACCTCGTCGAGGGCGGCGAGGCACGCTGTCTCGTCGGGATCGTTGAGGGCTATCGCAATTTTCGCCTCGTGATGACGCCCCAGCTTTTCCAGGGCAATCGACCTTGCGCGGCACGACTTTGCCTCGCGTGCGGCCTCTTCGAGCTTGCTCTGGTCCTGCTCCTTGGAGACGGCCTGTATCGCAGCCTCTTCATCATCCTTGAGCCATGCCGGGGAAGCGAGCGTAACGCACCTCGCATATATCAGCTTTCCCAGCCACGCGCCTAGCGCGGAGATGAAGAGTCCCTCCACGATGGTGGAGCCGAGCGCTCCGTGCAACAAAAGGTCGCTGATGGTCCGTGTGTCAAGGTAGTCCCAGTGGATTGCCAAAAACGCGCCGACGAAGCCGCCGACGTACGTGATGGCGTACGTGACCTTCCCGCCGTTCCCACGTGCGATGGCTTCCACGACAAGCGCGACAATTGCACAAACGACGATGGATATAGGGGGTATCAGGAAAAACGGCACGTTTATGTAGGTTCCTTCCATAGCGCATCCTCTCTCTGCCTGGCACCAGGGTGGATACCTTCCCGGCAATGACGTGGTCGAGCCGCATGTGGTTTTCGCCCTCTTGGGTACCGTCGGACGTGGGGACCTGTTATGAGTAACAGTAGCAAATTGTTGGCATGGCGGGATGCGAGGGATTGACACGGCCATGCTTTCTGGTCTATATCGGTCCCTCATCGTTGCATTCTCGTATGTGGTACAATATCCATGTCATAAATGTTTGTTGTAATTTGCAGGGCAATCGCGGCGGAAAGGGCGTGGAGCATGAGGGTGACAACCGGGAACGGGACGCACAGACGTCTTCTTGGCATGGTCTTGGGCTGCACGCTTGCAGTGGGCGCATGTCCAACGGCGGTTATCGCTGGTGAGGTCGTGCCTGTGGAGGACGAGGGAATCGAGGGACTGGCTCTAGTGGCGCAGGGTGAGGAGGTCGTCCAGCCGCTTGGTGACGGCGACGCGCTCACCGTGCAGGGCACCGACGACTCCCAGCTGAACGAACAGACCGTTCTGGATGGCGTCGAGTACATTGACGAAAACGGTAGGCTTAGGATTGCGGACGAAGTCAAGTCGTTGCCATCCACCGGGACGGAATGGCCGAGTGGGAGCTACCTTGTTGACTCCAACATGGAGATTGACGAGCGCATTACCGTTACTGGCCACGTCCACCTGATTCTCGCGGATGCCGTGACGCTTACCTGCAAGCAAGGCATTACGGTCACTGGCATGGGCCACGAATTGAGGATTTCTGGTCAGTCGGATGGTAGCGGCACGCTGATCGCCACGGGATGCGAGGGTGCTGCAGGCATTGGAGGCGACAGCACCCAATCTGGTGGAACGGTTCTCATCCACGGTGGCAACGTCAAGGCCACAGGAGGCGAGGGCGCCGCAGGCATCGGCGGTGGTCGTGACCAACACGGCGGGATAGTCTTCATCTACGGTGGAACCGTCACGGCCACAGGTGGCGGTTCTGGCGCCCCGGGCATCGGCGGCGGACAAGGAAAAAGTGGTGGCATGGTCCGGATTGCCGATGGTCTATCCGTCCTGGCGGGCAGAAGCGCTGGGGACGCACGCCTCGTTGAGCGGACAACCTATACCCAAGAAGGCGCGTGCAATAACTATCCGTACGCAAGGATCTTTAGCGCGGTACAGAGCGTGTCGGTCGATCCGGGTGCGGCGACCCTCACTGTGGGCGAGACGGTAGCGCTTACGTCCACCGTCCTTCCCGAGGGTGCAAGCAACAGGGCCGTAGCGTGGACGAGCGGCGACGAGAGCGTTGCCACAGTCGACGACAAGGGTACGGTCACCGCCGTTGCCGCTGGTACGGCGACCATTACCGCCACGGCGAAGGACGGCAGCGGCAAGTCCGCAAGCTGTGCCGTGACCGTACGCGTGCCGGCCATGAGCGCGCCCGTAGCGACCGCCCACGTGCAGCGCATCGGTTGGATGTCCGCCGTTGCGGATGGTGGGGTTGTGGGGACAACGGGCAAATCGCTTCGACTCGAGTCCCTCTCGCTCAAGCTGCCCAAGGGCGTGCCGGGAGGCGTTGAGTATCGCAGTCACGTGCAGCGAGCCGGTTGGGAGAAGACGTGGGCGGCCAATGGAAAGACGAGCGGCACCGTTGGCAAGTCGCGCCGCTTGGAGGCCGTGCAGATTCGTCTGACCGGGGCGGCCAAGGACCTCTACGACGTGTACTACCGCGTGCACGTGCAACGCCTGGGTTGGACGGCATGGGCCAAGAACGGCGGGAGCGCGGGTACGCAGGGCATGAGTCGTCGCGCCGAGGCAATCCAGGTCGTGCTCGTGCGCAAGGGCGAGCCTGCGCTCGGCGTCACCCACAAGGGTGTGACGCAGCAATACGCCAAGGCGTTCGTAAAAAAGCGCTGACCATCCTTTGGGGACCGTCCCCTATGGGCGGTCCCTCCGCGCTAGTTATCCGACCGGGAATAGCTGTTACGCATCCCCATGCTGGTCTCGAACAGCACCTTGCCCAGTAGGTCTTCGGTGTGTTCGCGCACCATGCGGGCGATTGTCTCGTTGGCCTCCTCCAGCGAGGAGCGGCGCTTTCGGGTTTCCAGCAAAATGCCGCGGGCGCGCGAGACGACCTCCGCCTGATAGCGCTCCACATGCGGGAGCGAGCGGTGGTAGCTTGCGTCGGCAAGGGCGCCAATAAGGCGATTCGCCCAATAGAAGCTCTGGGTGGAGACCTCTGCACCCGTGTTGGAGAAGTACTCCGGCACGGTGTCGACGTTGGCAAACAGGGGGATGAACGCATTGAAGGGGTTGCTGCCAAACGCTATCCACTGGACGGCATAGTCGTCACCCGAGGCGTAGGTGCGCAGCTGCGTGGCACACAGCTGGCTCGTGCGATTGATGCCGATGGGCCGGTACCGCGTGCGCTCGCTGGGCGAACCGCTCGTGCCATAGGGGTCGTACGGCGTCCCTTGGTAGTGCAGCGAGAGCGCACGCTTGATTATCCCCATGGTGATGGCGCGTTCCGGGACGCGGCACCAGGGGATGTCGTCACTTTCGGGGCGAAAATCGGCGTCCGGACCATCCCACTTGTTGCCGTTGGGATTAATCAGGCGCTGTATGGCCCAGGCGCGCGGGGTGTTGTACACGTGGTCCGCGTCGCTGGTGCTGCCAAAGTCCAAACGCGGGTTAAACACGTTGGCAGGCTCCCCATTGGACCCTATGCCATAATGGTCGCGTATCGTGAGGTCCAGGTAGTTGTCTTCCACAAAGGTGCGCAGGCCGGGCGAGCAGAGGTATCCACGACCCGCGCCCTCGGCATCCGCGAGGTCGAACCAATCGATGCCCAGTTGATTGGTCATCACCACATAGCAGTCGTCGGGCACGCGCCGCGCGATCCAGTGATGCCCGCCAATGGTCTCGAGCCACCATATTTCGTCGGCGTCATGGAAGGCGATTCCGTTCATCTCGTAGGTGCCATACTGCTCAATAAGCTGGCCCAGGCGCAGCACTCCCTCGCGGGCGGAGTGGATGTAGGGCAGGACCAGCGTCACCATGTCCTCCTCGCCGATGCCGCCTGCCTGCTCGGGCACATAGTCGTCGTCGCCCGGGTTGCCGTGCGCTGGTACGTAGGGCACCAAGGGGTCGGCGGCCAGCACGCGCGTGTTGGAGGTTATCGTCTCGGTTGCGCTCATGCCCACGTTTGCCTCGTTGATGCCCGCCGCAGCCCAAAGGCCCTCGTCGGGAAGGGCGTTTGGGAGCGAGGTATAGCGCATGGGGTCTTGCGGCAGCTCAATGGTGAGGTGCCCAATCACGCTGGTGTAGGTACGTGGCTGCTCGTCGGGCAGCACCACGGCGAAGCGCTTGGGCGTGAATTCGCCGTTTTTTGAGTCCTCGTTGCGGGCCACGATGGTCGATCCGTCGTAGCTGGCGCGTTTGCCAACCAGAATCGTTGTGCAGGGCATGCTCGTCCCTTCAATGTGGTTTGTTGTACCCGATAAATATAGCGCGTTTAGGCATAACTGGTTACGCATGTGTGTGGAGATTCTTTCGGGGACCGTTCCCGCACGACCGGTCACTAAGGGACGGTTCCCAATCGACCGGTTGCGGAGGCGGAACTGGGTGCGAAAGCCTACCAGTGCTTAATGCCAAACGGCACCAGTGCCTCCTTGACTGGCATCCACACGCCCAACGCCTGAAGCACGCTGTCAAGGACGAAGAGCGTGGTCAGCACAATCGCCGTTTTGATTGCCACGCGCGGATGCGCGGTCGCCCAGCGTCGCGTCCTCGGATACACCACATAGAGGGCCACGAGTCCTAGGAGCACAAAGCGAAGCGTGTAGGCGGGTGCTATGCGCCCGTCGAAGTTCATCCAGGCGTGGGAGTAGTCCCATGGGACGTAGCCCATGAGTCTCTCGCACGCGTAGCTGCCCGCAAGCTCCACGGCGGTCGTGAGCGCATAGATTGCGACAGACACCAACAAGACCTCAACAGGCTTGGGTACGCGTTTGGACATGCACCTTTGCAGCGGTGCCAAGGTGCCCACAATAACGAGCCCACCTATGCCATAGATGGGACACCACGGAAAGAGGAGCGAGGCACGCAGATACAGGCCGTCAAACACGAACAGGTTGTCTACGGTTTCGTAGAGCCAGCCCACGAACGAGAAGACCGAGAACAGGATCACTGCCACACTCGCGGCCAGACCTATCGATGCTCGCTTGCTGCTGGGCATGTCTCTCTCCATCTGTTCGGACGCCTGGGACCACTATAGGCCATTTGGACCGTCCCTTCCTGTCACCATCCGTGGAGTACGGTACCCGAAGGGCTGATGGGAGTGTCCCGCTGTGGCATCAGTACCATCTGCGAGGGGCAGAATATGTCCCCTCCGCCATGGGCATCGCATCCGCAAGGTTGGCAAACGCGGCAACACCCGCGCCGTTCGCGAACATGCCAAGGAAGTCGGGGCCAAGCGTTCTTTGGAGCGAGACCATCTGCTCGAGCTTGTCCTCGCGCATCCCTTGGGGAACCCCAACGGGCAGCAGGTTGCCTTTGTCGACCGTGCCCTCCTTGGCGGGTATGAGCCGCACGTCGACGAGCTTGCCTGCGTGCTCGACGGGCGCAATCGTGAACTCGCGCCCGCGGATGCCCTGGATCTGGATGCTCATCACGTCGACCTTGCCGCTCGTTGTGTGGGGCAGCTCGTCAACGATCACGCACATCCAGGGCAAGGCGTTTCTCGCTACGGCTCCGTTGCCCGCGTAGGCCGATCTCAGTGCCCTGCGCACCACGTCCGCCTCGTCACCTGCGCCCCGCTCGACCCTCGCGTAGAGTGCGGGAATGGTGTCATGCAAGAGCACCTTCTCGTAGGCGCCCACGATTGCGCACTCTGCGATTCCCGCCTGCTCCGCAAGGGCGTTCTCCACAACGCCCGTATCGAACGTCACGCCCTCGTTATTTACAAATAGGCGATTGGCACGACCCACAAAGAAGAGGTCGCCAGCTTCGTTCGTGCGCACGAGGTCGTTGGTGCACACATAGGACGCACCCTCGATCTGCTCCAGCTCAAAGAGCACCTGTTCCCCCAGACGTCCGCTGCTGTTGGTGGGCGAGCTGAGGTACAGCGTGCCGACGTGCGGCACGCCGTCGATGGCATGGAACTCGCCTGTCTCCTCGTCGCGAATGCGTACGGAGACACCCTCGAGTGGCCGTCCGATGCCATGGTCGACCTCGCCAAATGTCGCCAGCGTGTTTGCGGCGCCACATTCCGAGAGGCCATAGCCGTTGAGAATCTGGGGATCGCCTCCATGTGCGCGAATGAACTCACGCACATGCTCCATCTGGCTCACGGACGTGGGACCTCCGCCGAATACGACCATCCGGAGGCTGGATAGGTCGAGACTCTTGGCCCTTGGGTCATCCATTGCGTCCTCAAACATCTGGTATGGCCCAAACAGGGCACTTACCTCGTACTTCCCAATGTTGAGCAAAACGTCGGCCTCGGGCACGCAATCCATCACTCCGTGGTACAGCCGCAGCGTGACACCAAACGCAAGCGACAGATACACAATGTTCACCATTCCAGTGGAAAACGATATGGGCAGATTCCACAAGACCGTACCGCCCTCGCGCACTGGGGAGAACCGCTCGTCGGTGAGCATGCGTGCGGCGGTGGTGTTGAGCGCCACGTCCGAGAGCGGAATGGGCTTGTGCGTGCCCTTGGTGGTGCCCGACGAGTGTACGATGACCGCGGCGTCGTCGTTGGTGCCGCTGCCGTACGCGACGGGAGTGGCCGCGTATCTTGCCAACAGGTCTCTCATAAGCAGCACGCCGGGCATGGTCCTTATTTGTTGGAGGTTGTGCATGAGCATGCTCTGGGCGCGCGCGTTGGGGCAGGGCGTCTGCATGCTGGTCTCAACCACGATTATGTGCCGCAAGCCAACTTCCGGTCGATGCAAGAGGATGGTGCGGAGCACGTCGGGGCGCACGATGGTGTCGGGCAGCACGAGGTCGGTTATGCCCTCGACCTCGACTGCCCTCAGGATCCACTTTGGCACGACGAGGTCTTCGGCCGTTATCGCCGACATCGACACGCCGAGCATGTTGAGCGCGAGGAACGCAAAGACCGTCTTTACCGACAGGGAGCACACCACGCCCACGCGCGAGCCGTTGGCCTCGGTTATGCCAAGCGCGCTGAACACCTCGGCATAGCGATCCTGCCACCTAAAGAGCTGCCGGTAGGTGTAGTCTCGATCGACGTCGGCGACGGCGACGGCATCGAGCCGCTCGTTACCCTCGATTTGAGCACGGATGAACTGCCATGCCTTCTGGTCAACCGAGATGCCTTCGACTGTCATGTTCCTCGCCTTCCTGTACGCAATCAGTTTGTCTGCCGCATCTGGGCGCGCCGGAGCGGGTCTAGCTCCTCGGGAAGTCCCGCCCAGGTACCGGGGACGTTAGTCACTGGGACCAGATTCACGTCGGTGAGCCTGTTTCCCACGTATGTGGGCACCACCCTGTAGCGGTCACCCTTAACGTCTCCGGTCATGATTTGGTGAACGTCCACCTTGCCGGTTTGCGTGCGTGGGATGTCGGAGCATATTACGCACTGGCCGGGAAGGTTGGTGTGGGAGATGTTGCCCTCATGCACGAACGACCCCACCAATGCGTCGTGGAGTATCCGTAGGGCAACAGCACCTTGGGCGGTGCAGGTCACATACAGCACGGGGACCGTGTCGTGAATGAACTTGTCGTACTCGCCGGCAAGTCCTGCGGCCACGATGCCGGGCTGCTTGGTTATGGCGGTCTCCACCAGACCCGCATCAAAGCGCACACCCTCGTTGTTCACAAAGAACTTGTTCATGCGACCCACGTAGGTGAGGCTGCCGTCCTCGTTGAGCTCCACGAGGTCGTACGTGTTGAGCCAGCGCTTGCCATCGATCTCGTCAACAGAGAAGAACTCGACGTCGCCTATCCGTCCCGAGCTCAGCGAGGGGGTGCTCACGAACAGCACGCCGCGGCGCGGTCCCTCGCTCAGGTCGTGATAGGTACCGTCCTCCTCATCCATGAGGCGTACCTCCACGCCGGGCAGGGGATAGCCAATGGTGTCGTCGTCGCGGTCCGCGCCCGAGATGATGATTGCGCCGCCCACCTCGGAGAGGCCGTAGCCGTTGACGATGCGAGCCTCGCTGCCACACTTGTGCAGGAACTCATTGAGGCGTTGCCGCTCGCTTGCCGACAGGTAGTCGCCACCGACGATGGGCATCCTGATGCTCGACAGATTGGGGCGCACGCGCTCTTTGGAATACAGGTCCAACAAGAAAGGCGACACGAGTGCGTAGTTCACCCCGTAGTGCGCAAACGCCTTGGACATATGTGGGTTCGCGATGGCAAGGGGAACGGTCGCGACCTGGGCACCGAGCGCGAGCGGAAGATGGAGCATGTCGACCATGGCATAGGAGCCGGAGAGGTCCATGTTGAGGAGACAGACGTCGCCTGGGCCCACGTCGTTGGTAATCTCGGAGCGCATGACGCGGCATGCGGCCTCGTTGAGCCCGAAGTCGGAGAGTGGAATGGGCTTGTGTATGCCGTTGGTGGTTCCCGAGGTGTGTACCACGACGGCCGCGTCGTCGTTCTCGCCCGTGGCATAGGCAATCGGCGTCGCATCGTACTTCCTCAGGAGGTCGTCCATAAACAGAAGCCCCTGCGTCCGCTTGAGCGCGAGGTAGCTCTGCGTGCAGAAGGCTTCGATCCTGTCGTCACCCATACGGCCGCCGTAGGGACTCTTCATAACGATGATGTTGCGCAGACCCAGGCGCTCACGCTCGGAAAGCAAGCGCGTTACGAGGGGAGGCTGGGCATACAGGTCCGATATAACGAGGTCGGTGATCTTCTCGCGATCGATGCACGTAAAGAGTCCCTCTACGTCGAGTAGCTCCAGGGGCGAGAGCATGCTCACCGATGCGCCCACCATGTTGAGCCCATAGAAGGCGAAGGAGGGTTCCAGGGCGTTGACGCCAAGCACGCCCACGCGCGACCCCGCCGCCTCGCCAATGCCGAGCGCGGAGTAGACCTCGGCGAATCGCTCCCACTTCCTAAACATCTGCCGGTAGGTGTAGGTCCTGCGGTTGTCGCGCAGAGCCACCGCCTCGAGTCGCTCGTTGCTTATGGAGTTGAGCTCGTGGATGAGCTTCCAGCTCTTCTGCTCGGTAATCTCGCGGCTCTCCATGCGCTCTTCGATGCGCGCACGACGCTCCCGCTGCTCGTTCTTGACCGTGTAACTGAGGATTCTTGCGTTGGCCTGCTCCTCGAACCACGCAAGCATTCGGTCGATGGCGTCGATGCTCTTGGGATGGGTGGGTTCGGTGCTCATAAACGCATGGCCGAGCTCGGCCTCACCATAATAGATGAGCTTTGTGGTCTTGCCGGCCTCCTTGAGGGCCTTGTGGTACATGATCGAGTAGTTGTTAAGAAAGTCGCCGCGACTCGTGACCATAAACGTTGGCGGGAGGTTTCGCACGATCTCGTGGTGCTCGGGGTTCATGAGCTCGAGGAACTCCGGGCTCGTCGCGCTGCTGCCATAGAACTGGTCGGAGAGCAGGAAACCCAGGGGATCGTTGAGGTTGGTGTAGAACATGCCGGAAATGAGCCCGAGGGCGCGAAACACCATGTGGGTCGGCTCGTATCCGATGGTCTTCTGAAGTCGCTTGGAGTACTTCATTGCTGCCGTGTAGATGGCGAGATAGGCACCCGCGCTGTCCGCCGTGAGGAATATCCTGTCGTAGTTCACGTCGAACTTCACCAGGTGCCTGCCTATGGCGTCCATGCCCGCGCACACGTCGTCAAGCTGCTCGCTCACGTTGGCACGTGGCGCCAGACGGTACTCGATGCTAAAGACGATGTAGCCGCGGGAGGCAAGAACGTGGCCGAAGGCGCGCGACATCTTGCGATCGCCCACTACCAAGCCACCGCCATGGATGTTCACGATCACGGGCAACTCTTCGCCCTCTTCTCCCTTGGGCGCGAAGACGTCCATGGCAAGGGCCACCTCGGCCTTGTTCATGTAGGCGCGGTTGAGATACTCCGTCACCTCGTATTTGCTTCCGGGTATGTTGTCTGGGTCGTACTGCAAGCTCCCCGCCGCATCCTCGATGCCTTCTCCCTGGATGCGCTCCAGTATTATGCGAACGAGCTCGCGACGGATGGACTTGTCAAGGTCGGCTTTTCCGTTAAACATGGCGACTAGTCCTCGTAGAAGTAGTCCGTGTTCGTGGAGCCAAAAAGGCTCCCAAGCAGACTGCCAAGGTAGTTGTTGGTAGGCAGCATCCCCACGCCGGGCGCCTGTTGCATAGGTTGCGCGGGCATGGGTATCTGCTGGCACCCAAAGCCCGGCATGAATGCGGCGGGAGTGGCGGGTTGCGCGTCGTCGCTGGGAGCCTGCCCGTCTTCGCCGTCCTGATCCGGCTGGTCGGCTTGGGAATCGGCCTTTGGTTGGGTTGCGGCTCGTGCCGCCTCGCTTTGTGCAAGCATGTTCTGAAGAAGGGCTATTGCGTTCTTGAGGGCGTTCTCGTACAGCTCATACGGCTGCGGAGCAGGGGCGAACGGGGGCTGTGCGCCCTGCTGTGCGGGATTTGGCCCGTTGGGGGCAGGCTGCCCAAAGAAGGGCGCGACAAACGGAACGGTCGGCATGGGTTGCTGCTGGGCACCGGGTGTCTGCTGTGGGGTTTGGGTGCCAGGCGCCTGCGAGAAGGGAAATACGGGGATGAAGGACGGGGTCGCCTGCTGCCCAAACGGCATCTGGAACTGAGGCATTGCCTGCTGCGCGGATGGGTCCTGCGGACCGAACGGCATCTGGCACTGCGGCATCGCCTGCTGCGCGCTTGGCGCCTGCTGCCCAAACGGCATTTGGAACTGAGGCATTGCCTGCTGCGCGGATGGGTCTTGCGAACCGAACGGCATCTGGAACGGTGGCATGGGGAACACCATGCCCTGCGGGGCCTGCGTCGGATTCATTTGCTGGGCGAACTGTTTCATGCTTGTGACTCCTCTCTCGAGTGCTTTCCTTTTTTGCTGGGTGTTACCTGTGGTATACCAATCGTGGGCGCCTGGTATAAACCAGAGCACCATTTGCGCATAGGTCAGTTCCATCTGGTCAAGCTCGTCTGGGAGGCCGGCTTGCAGCATCATTGCGTCTCCGGAGCGGTTGAGCCTCACGTCAACCAGACGTCCGTCCTCGCGTACCGGCGTTACCAGGAAGCGTGCGCCCTTGCCACCCGACTGCATGGCATGGACGTCCACCTTGCCCATGGCGTTGCGCGGAATAGTGTCCATGAGCACGCATTGGGCGGGCAGGTTGGTCTTTTGAAAGGCGCCGTCCACGACGAATACCTTTACGAGGGCGTCGCGCACTATGTCGGGCGCCGCCTTTTTTGGTCCCTCCACCTGCACGTGAAGCACCGGGACCGTATCGTGGATCGTCTTGTCGTAGTGGGGTGCTATGGCGCACGCCCTAATCTGCGACTGCGCCGAGATGGCTCCCTCCACGAGGCCCGCATCAAAGCGTATGCCCTCGTTGTTAACAAAAAAGCGATTCATGCGGCCCGCGTGGGTGAGGCTCCCGTCCTCGTTCACACGCACAAGGTCGAAGGTGTTGAGGTAGGGTTCGCCCTCGACCTCGTCAATGGAAAAGTAGGTCTTGCCGTCAATACGTCCCGAGCTTACGGAGGGCGAGTTAATAAACAGCACGCCGGTGCGTGGGCCGTCGTCCAGGTTGTAGAAGACGCCCTCGTCCTCGTCGAATATCTTTATCTTTACACCGGGAAGCGGGTAGCCCATGGCGTCGTCGGTGCGGTCGTCTTGCGCCACGATACAGGCCCCTCCCGCCTCGGAGAGTCCGTATCCAATGGAGATGCCCGTCTTTGCGCCACATCGTCTCATGGTGGCATCGTGGCGCCGCTTCGCTGCTGGCGAAACGTAGGCCCCTCCCACAAACACGACATCTACGCCCGAGAGGTCGGCCTGGCACGTGTCCAGCGCGTCGAGCGCAAAGGGCGTGGACAGCAACGCGTTGAGGTCGTAGTACTTCACCGCGTCGAGGAAGCGCGGGTTGAGGCTGTCCAAGAACAACGTGAACACCGTGCCGCCCGCCACCAGTGGCAGGTGCACCATGTTTACGAGCGCGTAGGTGGCCGAAAGCTCCATGCCAACAAGCATGCGCATGTTGTGATGCAAGAAGCTCCATCTCTCGTGGCGCAGGATTCGGCGTGCCGCCTCGTTTATGCCAATGTCCGACAAGGGTACGGGTTTGTGGATGCCCTTTGTCGTGCCCGACGTGTGTACAACGAAGGCCGCGTCATCCGGTTGCGTGCCGTAGTGGATGGGGTGGCCTGCATGGCGTACGAGCAGTTCGTCCATGAGCTGTGCCCCGGGCAGACGGCGCAAGCCCTCGCGTTGCATCGTCGCGTATGAGACCACGATGCGTGGCGTAAAGGGTCCGGCCAGATTGGTGCGCAGAATCACTATGTTGCGGATTCCCATCTGTTCCCGCTTGGACATGAGGAAGCGGAGGAAGTCCCTTGGAACAACAAAGTCGGGTAGCACGATGTCGGTAATGTGTTCCTCGGCTACCATGCTCTCCAGACTCTTGGTGTCAAAGAGGTCCATGAGGGAGAAAATCGAGACCGACGCCCCACACATGTTGAGCGCGTAGAGGGAGATAAGGGGCTCGACAGACGACGTGCCATACAGCAAGACGCGTGCGTGGTTTGCTCCCGTCATTCCCAACGCGCTAAAGACCTCCGCATAGCGGTCCCACATCCTAAACATCTGTCGGTAGGTGTAGCTGCGGCTGCCACCTACCAGCGCGGGGGAGTCCAAGAGCTCGTCGCTTCCTGAGTTCAGCTCCCGTATGAGACGCCAGGACTTCGTGTTGATAACACCGTCGTCGTCCATTATCTCACCCAGCGATTGGGTATTTGCCCGGACGTGTGTGTCAGTCATAACCACCTCGCAGTCCCATATGATGCATATATGTACTATGCACGTATATGATACTACATCGTAAAGCTATAGTTCCCTAAACCACGCATCGAGCTCGCCCAGCACCTCTTGGCTTTGTGGCAGGTTGGGTCTGAGGGAGGGGAAGGCATGAGTGAGCTCCTTACCCTTTTGGTAGTGGATGAGCCGATGGGCGTGTCCTGCCATCGCGAGCGACCGGTTGTAGCGCAGCGTGTACGATTTGAGAAAGTCCATCCCGCTCGTCACCATCAACACGGGTGGCAGGTGCGACTCCACACGGGGGTCCTCGGGATTCATGAGCTGCATGAACGTTTTGTCGCGCAGGCGCTCTCCATAGAGGTCGCGGCGATACACGAGTCCAAGGGGATCATTGGCGGTCGTGTAGAACATGCCCCCAAAGCACGCGAGGCCGCGTACGGACAGCTTAGGTGCCTCGATGGCAAGGGCCTCGCACAGCTGGGGTGAGTCCAGGAGCGCGGTTGCGTAGAGAGCCAAATACGCGCCGGCGCTCTCTCCAATTATCAGCACGCGTGACAAGTCTCCACCAACCTCGTCCGCATGGCCCGCAACGTACGAGAGGCAGGCACACACGTCGGCGATCGTTTGGGGGCCATCCGCCTCGTCGATGAGGCGATAGTCGGGAACGAACACCACGTAACCCTTTTTGGCCACAAGCTCGGCGTACGGACGGTTTGTCTTTCGGTCACCCACAAACAGACCACCGCCGTGTACGAATACGGCAATGGGCAGGGGGTCTGTGGTCGTGTCCGCCGGACGATAGACGTCGGCTTCGAGCAGCGTTCCATCCGCGCCTTCGTAGGCGAGGTCGGCAATGCAGATGAGGTCGTCGGGCACGGGGTAATCGGCGCTCTCCATGCTGACTACCTTGGACACCTTGTTCCTTCCCTGAGTGCTCAGCCAACGGAGTATGGGGTTCATGCGACCTCTCCCTTCGAAAGACGATTCGGCGGCGCGTTGGGAACGGTTCCGTCCGTCGCACCGTGCATATTCCTAATGTATACGTGCGGAAGGCGAAAGGCGCGGGCGGGCCATCTTTTTTTGTTAGACGGCAAAACCGAGGTTTGTTAAGTGCCGCTTGGGCAAATGCTGGTATACAATCGATGCATCGCGGATACATAATATCCCCATAGGTTGACAACAGCACTTGAGGAAGGACGTGACGCAACATGGCATTTGCAGTGTTTGAGAGATGGAGTCCGGAGCACGCATTGAACAACACCTTCGACGACATGAGGGAGTCGGGGCTGGACGGACTGAAGAAGCATCTCACGTCGAACGCCCTTAAGACCGTGGAGAGCGTCGACTCGGTTTCGGGTAGTCTGGGTGTTGCCATGATCTCGACGGCTGTGATGGGCGGCAACGCAGTGAGTGTGCTGCTCGACAAGCTCTCGGAGTGCGATTGGACCATCAAGGATGTCATGAAGGGGTCCGATACCACCAAGGCGATCGTTGGCTTTAACTATCAGGACAAGATGATCGGCACCGTTGAGCTGACGATGCTCAAGGAGGACAAGGTCTGGAAGATTGACAAGCTGTCCAGGCCAAAGTTCGACAAAATTGCGCTGGGCAAGGGAAAGAAGCAGCCTGCAGAGTCATAAGGGGGCACTGGATATGAAGAAGAAGACCTTTGGGAAAGAGCTGTTCGTGCTGTGGATCTCGCTCGGCGCGCTGGTTCTGGCAGCCATGTCCCTCAACAAGTCGCTGAATAAGCTCGTGGGCAAGGAATAGGGTTATGGAGAAGAAGAACCTGGGTAGGGACTTGGCCGTGCTGTTTGTTGCCGTGGCCGCGTTGGTGTGCGCTGCCCTCAACATGCACGTTACCAGGAACATGCTTGAGTCGGACGACTCCTAGCAGAGATTGAGCAATGCGGGCAGGTCTTGCGCGAGACCTGCCCATTTTGGTTCAGCAAGTCACGAGGCGCGCGAGCTCTTCTCGTGCCACTACGCGATCGTCAAAGGGCATCGTAACGTGGCCTGTGGTCTGTGTCTGCTCGTGCCCCTTGCCGGCAATGAGCACGGTGTCTCCCGGACGTGCCCACATGAGCGCCTCCCGTATGGCCTCGCGTCTATCTATGCGCACGATCGCACGCGACGGGCGCTCTCCCATGCCCGCAACGATTTGACGCGCGATTTGTTGGGGGTCCTCGAAGAGGGGGTTGTCGCTCGTAACGACGGCAAGGTCGGCCTCGGCTGCGATGTGTCCCATGAGCGGACGGTTTCCTGGATCGCATGCCCCTCCGTAGCCAAACACGACGGCGAGCCGACCGTTGGTGCTTGCGCGTGTGACGCGTATCGCGCCGGAGAGCTCGACGGGCGTGTGGGCATAGTCCACCAGCACGCAGAGTCCCTGCTCATCGGCCTCGCGTATGCGCTCCATCCTGCCCGGTGCGCCAACAAAGCCCTCCAGCGCCCGAGCACTCGAGCCGGGGTCCAATCCAAGGGCGTTTGCTATGCCTATGGCAACCAGCGCGTTCCTTGCGTTAAAGTCGCCAGGCAACCGGAGTTCCATGCTCACGTGCATGCCGCAGACCTTGGCTTCCACAAGCCCGCCATCCAGCCCTCGCGGCGTATATGACTGCAGACGCACCTGCGCAGCCGCATCGGTTGAGACCTCGTAATACGGCTGGCCGCTCTTGCGCAGCAGGCGTGCAAGGCGCCTGCCTCCCTCGTCCATGGCGCACACGACGCGCGCTTGGGCGTCGCCTTGAACAAGAAAGCGCGCCTTCGTCGCAAAGTAGTCCTCCATGGTCTTGTGCAGCTCGAGATGTTCGCGCGACAGGTTGGTGAACGCCGTCACCGCAAAATGCGTGCGCGCACACCTACGCGTGAGTATGGCGTGGCTCGAGACCTCGAGTGCGGCCACGTTGCAGCCTGCATCTGCCATGTGGCCAAGCAGCTCCTGGAGGTCGCGGGCCAAGGGCGTGGTAAACGTCGTGGGAACCTGGTTGCCCGCAAAGCGGCAACCAGTCGTACCAATGAGCCCGGGACGTCCTCCCGCCTCGCGCACGATGTGCTCCACCATGTGGGCAACCGTCGTCTTTCCCGCGGTACCTGTTATGCCCACGACCTGCATGCGCGCAGACCCGTCGCCAAAAAAGGCCGCAGATATGGCGGCGAGGGCGTCGCGGGCGTCGTTTACGACGACTTGCGGTACATCGAGCGGAAGCTCGTGAGTAACCAAAAGCGCCGCGGCCCCCTTGGACACCGCATCTTGCGCAAAGGCATGCCCATCGCTCACAAGGCCGGGAATGCACACAAACAGGCAGCCCGGACGCACGCGCCGCGAGTCACAGACAACGTCGCAAACATCCACGTCGTACCACGCATCTCGCATGGGGCGGTGTTCGATCTCCTTGAGCAACGTAGCGAGCCTCATGGGACTCCCTCGGTTCTGGGCGTGAGCAACTATAATAGCCCATGACGCCAAAGTAACACAGCGGGGATACTCCTCGTTCTTGCCGGACGTGGCGCATCATCCATAATTAGTTGCAAGCTATACTACTACTGAGGATGAGGGACTGGAGCTGAGGAGCATGATGTTTCGTAAGCCATCGTTGATTGCAGGCACTACAAAGAAGATGGCCCTAACCTACGTTGGCAGTGCCGTGTGCGCGGCGACAGTGGTGATTATCGACTCTCTGGTCGCCGGTATCAGCATTGGCGAGGAGGCGCTGGCGGCCATCGCCGCCGCAGGCCCCCTGTTGGCGATCACGCAGGTCCTGCATTGCCTGCTTGGCTTTGGCATCGACAAGCTCATGGTCCAGGCAATCGGCGAGGGCAGGCGAGAAGAGGCGGACCGCATCTTTGGCGCAATCCTCATAGCGGTAGTCGCTGTGTTCCTCATTGTGTTCTATCCGCTCCTCGCGTTCGAGCGATTGCTACTTCAGAGCTTCATGACCGATGCGGCTCTCGTCGACATGGTGGTCGACTACACCATACCCCTGTTTGCCACGGCAGCCATCTTCGAGTCATTCCTGTGCATCGAGCGTGCCTTTCGCATAGACGGTAGGGCAAAGCTGTTCTCCCAGCGAAGCATCGTCACGAATATTGCGAACATCCTGTTCGACGTTCTGCTGGTATCGGTTCTCGGGCTTGGCGTGTCTGGCCTTGCCTGGTCTTCTATCATCAGCACCACGCTCGGTTACACCATTACGCTCAGCCACTTCTTTAGCGACAAGCGAACGGTCTCGCCCGATTTTTCTGTGGTGCGCTCCATGGAGGAGTTTGTTGGTTACATAAAGAGGGACATTCGCATGGGCAGCTCCGCAACCCTGGACGAGCTTATGAGCATTGTGGCGCTCTCGGTGCAGACGGTTGCGGTTGGTGTGATTGGCGGCGCGGACGGGCTTGCCATATGGGCGGTGTTCAAGTCGTTGAGGGGAGTCGTGCTGTCGGGGAGCAACGGAGTGTCCGCGAGCGTCTCCGTTCATGCGGGCCTGCTCTTTGGGCAGGGCGACTACGACGGCGTTCGCTACTCCATAAAAGAGGGCGTGATTCTTGCCCAAATAATATCTTTCGTCGCCACCATGATCGTGATCCTCTTTGCCGAGCCCATTGTCGCTGCATATCACTTGCCCCCCGAGCTCCAGCCCCTTGGTGCCACGTGTCTGCGCATTTGCGTTGCCTTTCCGGCCATCTCCTTTATTACGGTCGTCACCGCCTACCTGCCGTCCGTGGACAAGGTCGGTCTAACCACCCGCTTCGTGCTGCTCCAGCATGGGCTGACCATGGTTCCCGCGGTGTTTGGCTATTCCATGGGCCTAGAGGGCTTTTTTGCCAGCTACGCCGGCGCTCAGTGGTTTGCGCTGCTCATATTTGTTTTCCTCTTGGTGCGCGACCGGTGTTGGTTCGTGCCGGAGCACAACCCGCTGATGATCGCGGAGTACTCGGTCGAGCTGGATTCGGAGCAGATATCCTCAGTGAGTGTCGATGTGAGCGAGAGTCTGGCCAGCGCCGCGTACCCAATGCCCTTGTGCAATAAGGTGGGGCTGGCAATCGAGGAGAGCCTTAACTTCATCGCACAGCACAATTCGGGCGTGGCGATTACCGCGGATGTCGTATTGAAGCGAAGCGAGAGCGGAATCCTCTTTGCGGTTTTGGACGACGGGTCGCTGTATTGCCCGCTTGTAAAACCCACCGAAGACATGCGGGACAAGGTGGATTGGGGCGAACCAGGAATGCTGGAAACGGCGCTCATCTTTGAGCTTGCCTCAGACGTACGCTACGACAGGGTGCTGGACCTCAACTACCTGTCTCTGCTCATTGCCGAACAGGGGTGACGGACGACTGTCCCTCGCTGAATCACCATTGGCACTATGCGCCAACGGGTACCATAGCGGACAGGTCGAGCGTCGCTCCGTCCTGCTCGTACGACGTTACACCGCCGTGCTCCTGGACAATGGTGGCAACATAGGTCAGACCATTCTCGCCACGCAAATCCGCGTGTGGCCGGCAAGGGCCCAGCACCTGCACGAAGAACTGTCCCGCACTCAACTTGGACCGTACGACGATGGTCGCATCTGCAGGCAGCGCATGATCGTCTGCCAACGCGCGGCACTCACCTAGGGCCTTGTCCATAAGATACAAAAAGATCGCACCGGCCACGTCGTCCGGAATGGGAAGCTCCACAGGCAGCGCAACGTGGGTCGCAAACTCGACTCCCACCTGCTTGCATTCCGTCTCCCTGCTCTCGAGCAGTGCAGACACCGTAACGTTGGCGCACTTTGGCGCCACGGTGTGCGAGGCAATGTCCACGCTCTTGTGCAGGTGCGTCTTGAGTGCCTCAAGGTCCCCACGCTCAAGTGCCTCTTGGGAGCTCTTGAGCTCGGCATCCACGTTACGCGCAACCTGCAGGGCGACTTGGTCTGTGTGGGCCAGCCGGTTCCCATATTCCGCAAGCGATGTTGCAATCTGTGCGTCAACCTCGTCTTTGTAGGCCCTCTTGAGCGTGCTTGCCTGCCTAATGGTGCCATAGCAAATAATGCCATCCACTATGCCGCTCACAATCATGAGCGCAACGAATATATGTGTGGAATCGGTGCTGCTCTTCTGTGCGGCAAACGTCAATAGGCTCACTTGCACGACGAACAGTAGGCAAAACACCGCGATGATGGCAGACTTTCTGGTATTCATGCGTCCTTCCAACCATCGGTGTCTTCGCTGGAGAGATTCACGGCTTGCTCCGCCTGCTCGCGCAAGGCGTCGAGGTACGTCTTTGCGCCGCGCGTTTCGCCCCGCTCCACAAGCTCGCATATTGTTTCGGCCTTGTTCACCAGTACGTGATGGAGCCGTCGCGTTATGGCCGCACGTTTGGCCGCAGCGTCGATTTCGGCATGGACGAGCTTGGATTGCTCGTCGGTTAGGGTGCGCTGGCTTTCGTGCCATGCCGTTCGCACGTCTCCGCGAAAGAGCATTGCCGAGATGGCACACAGCACAAGGACGAGTACGTAGTATGCACTGCTCGCGATGCCAAGCGCGGGGTCGGCCGTATACGATTCGTTGCCTGCGAGCGTGAAGCAGAACACGCTCATGAGGTACGACCACAAAAGAAGGAGCACGAACGGGGGCATGAGGGTGATGTCCCTGCGTTTTTCCCAGCGTGCCACCAGCGCTAGAAGCACCTCAACAAAAAAACCCGTGCTTGTGCTGGAGAGTATCAAGGTTAGAATGGCGGGCATAACACTGGTGTAGCCCAGCTCCACCACGGATGGTCCAAAGCCGAGCGCCAGAATGAGGGTCATTGGCAGGATTGAGACCATCATTGCGGTGAGTATGAGGGCGCAGCGCAGGATGCGCTGCCCAAGTGGACCTCGTGAGCAGGCAAGGGGCAGAACAAAGAACACGACTGGCCCCATGATGGCAGTTCTAAATAGCGGGGCGTCAAACAGGGCGTCGACTGCTAGGGCAATGATCATTCCCGCTATGCTCAGCGTGGTAAACACGACGTTGGAGCGCATGTTGAACAGCTTGCAGTACGCACGAGCGATTATCAGCTGACTGATGAGGTTGGCAATAAACTGGATGATAGCTGCCATGGCAAGCCTAGCCTTTCGACGAGGCCAGATAGGCGAGTAGGTCGTGCTGCACCTGGTGCGATCGCCGCCTGCTCACCGGGACTGTCGTGCCATCGTGAAGCTGCATCTCCAGCTGCTCGAAAGAGCGCACGTAGGCCAGGTTTACCAAATAGCTGCGATGGCACCTACAGAAGCACGCAGGGAGCTGTCCCTGCAAATCGTCGAGACGCGCATAGGTGGTGTAGGTCGTGTTTCCGCAATGGACCGACACCTTGTGCAAGTTGCTCTCGAGGTAGCGGATGCGAGCGATGTTGACGAGCCTGTCCTTGTGTCCGCACTTGATACGGAGCATGTCGGACCCTGTTTGGGGCAGGGCCGCGTAGGCACGCTCGAGTGCCTCGTGCAGCTTGCTGGTGTCGATGGGCTTGAGCAGGAAGTACAGGTGCTGTGTGGCATACACCTCGGGTGCCTGCCACAGGTCGCCGCTGGTGTAGATGATTTGGGTGCCACTGGCAGGTGGGAACAATCCCTGAACGATGTCGATGCCGGACGGCTGGCCCTCGGACATGTGTATGTCTGCAAGGAGTATGTCTACGTGTGTGTTCGAGGCAAGGATGTCATTGAGTTCGTCGAGGCTCCCAGCCTCCAGGATGGTGCGCGCGTCGTCTCGTGGCGCCTCCTGCTCTATGAGTTGGTGGATGCGAGTGCGGAATGATGCCTCGTCGTCTAGCACAACGATGGTTGCCATTGAGCGCTCCTCCCCGGTGGCGCATGGACGCTGTGAGTGAATTGTAACAACCGAATGTGCCGACAATGCTGCCAAATCTGTCGAGAATGCAAATATCGATGAATACCGTGCGATAAATGCGTTACAGTCTTACTGGTATTGCCGACCATGAGCCGTTGGCGAACCATCCCTTCCCATGCATGCGGACGAGCCGCCATGATACGTCCGCATGCTTTCTTTTGTCGTTGACCAGCCGCAGGGGACTGTCCCCTGCGGCTGGTCGTGTGGTGCTAGCGTGCGCGAATCGCGTTCTTGGTGCTGCCAGGCGCCGCCGAGCCCTGAGGCAGGATCACGACCTCAACGGCCTCGACACGCTTCCCATAACCGGTGGAGCCGGCCGGGTTGCCGTCGTGTGCCCATCCCGACCAGCCGAAGGTTTGGCTGTGCACGCGATACCACACGCTCATGTGCTCGGCGAGCTTGCCGGTGAGGCGAATCTTTACGGCCTCTATGCGCTTGGACTTGCCGGTGGTTCCGGCGACCGCCCCGTTTGCGACCTCGCCCATCCAGCCATTTCCTTGGACATGCGCCTGGTAGGTGATGCCGCCGGAATAGACGTCTGTGAGGGCCGCAGGCACGGACAGGCTCAGGCACTCGAGCCGCTTGGACTTGCCCGCGGTGCCAACGGTGTCGACGCTCTTCTGGGCAGTCCAGCCGGCTCCCTGCACGTGTGCTTTGCCCGTGGCAGCCGCGCGGAAGGCGGGGGCTTTGGCGTTGTAGCCCTTGGGACTCTGTCCCTTGGGCAGGACCAAAACCTGATAGGCCTCGGCGCGCTTGGCCAGGCCGGCCGTGCCCGCAGGCGCGCCGTCCTTGGCCCAGCCCAGCCAGCCGTAGGTCTGGGAGTGGACGCGATACCATACGCTGTTGTTCTTCGCCCGCTCGCCGGTAAGGCGAACCTGAATCGCCTCGATGCGCTTTGATTGCTTGGCGGTACCGGACTGGCCGCCGTCCTTGGCCCAGCTCTTTTCCCAGCCTGCGCCCTGCACGTGGCTGCGGTACTCGATGGAGCCGGCGGTCTGGTCGGCGAGCTTGATGCTGAGCGCCTCGAGGCGCTTGGACTTGCCCGTTACGCCAGCCGTGGTGCCGTTGGATCCGGATGGCGCGTTCCATCCGTATGTCTGGCAGTGAGCGCGGTACGTCACGTCGTTGCTGGGTACGGGCGGATCAACGCGGGGCGTGATGCTAAAGCTCGTGGTGATGTGGTCGTACTTTGTTAGAGAATCATAGGGCTTCCAGCTGTCGTCCGCATCGAGCTTGTACTGCGCGACGTAGTCGCCCACGTCCTTGGGGGCACCCGAGAGCGGCGTACCGTCCTTCGTGAAGTACTCTATCTTGCTCGCGTCGTACTCGTAGGGATTCTCGGCCTGCCAGCCTTCGCTTGCAGTGAGCGTGGCGATGACGGGCGTGCCGTCGAATGCCTTGCTCTGTGCGCTAAGCGTGAGGGTGGCCGTCATGGCATGGGGACACGCCCCGTGTTTTATCGCATATTGGTTGGAAAGTCCATTTCTGCACGCAGCCGTGAGGAGGTTTTCCTGATGGCTGACTTGCACCTTGCCGTTGTCATCGAGGTTGATGGCATACTGATAGCAAGGCTCCCAAACGTGGCTGTGCAGTACCCTAGAGGCCTCGCCGTTGCTACCCCGACGGTGGTCGGTACCGGTTTCGTCTTCGCCCTGATTCCAGCATATGTAGGCGTTTTTGGTTTGACCAATTACGTCTTTTGCCGTCGCACTGTCGTACTTGAAGAAGGTGGCGGGATCGGTCTTCAGATTGTGCGTATCGTAACCGTCAGTAAACCACACATCGGTGCCATCTGCGGGTATGGTGACGCCAATTTGTGGCCCATCGGCGCCATCGGGCGTGGCGAGCTGGCCAGTGATCTGAATCCTCTTGCTAAACTCGGATGTGGATGAATCAATCAGCGTTCCCTCGAGCTTGACGTTGCACGCCACGCCGTTGCTACCGTTGCCCAAGATCTTGGGTGAACCCTCGAGGTTGAAGATGTCCCCTTCATTATTTTTTACAAAGACACCGGTTGCGTTACCTGTTATTTCTCCCCCAGACATGGTGAAGGTAGCGTAAATACCATCATCGCTCTGTGTGGCGTCCACGGATACACCCGTACCTTTGTTATCTCGGATCGTTCCACCGTACATGACGAAATCGGACTCTTTGGCCAGGCGCACACCTTCGGTACCGTTGTTACTAATCGTGCCGCGATACATGTTGAAGAGGGGAAGAACGCGTGGATAGAAGCTAGAGCCATAAGGCGCGCGGCATTTAAGATACACGCCACCCCGAGCATTGCCGCATATGGTGCCACCTTTCATGTCAAAACGCGCCTTGCCGTCGAGTGATACGCCATAGTCTGCGCACGCTTCCTCAGACTCATTGTCAGCTACGTAGCCGCCTATAGTGCCATCAATCATCAGGAACGTGGCACCATATGACGTGGAGTCAGATTTCTCATTGCCAAGGACCTTGACGGTGCTCTCTGTGCCACCCCGTATTGTGCCTTTGTACAGCTCAAGGCTCGACGAGTAGTTTTGGCCATAATCATAATTATAACTTGATACCTTTATCACGTTCTGTGCATTATTGCAGATAAGGGCGCCATTCGCACTGCTACTGTAGTCGTCTATAACCAAATTGACGCTGACGGTGCTCGTAGAATTATTTCTCTCGTCGCCCTGTCCTGCGTAAATCAGGGCCTCATCCGTATAGCTTTCTTTCATCGTAAAAGTCGCTGTGCAGCCGTTGAGGTTGAGCGTCTTCGTGCCGGGCCTATTTAGAAAACGTATAGGCTCGCAGTTGGTGACAGTAACGTTATTCAGGAGTGTGAGCGTAACGTCTCTTCTCGTCGTTACCTCTGAATTACTGTCCGACCAATCAGCGAGTGCCTCGCCAATATTGTTGTACGGCGTTCGAGTTCCGCCTGACGAAACGTATGCCACAGCATTGGGATTCTCCTGCAGCATAAGGGCAATCTCTTCTTCTTGCTCCAAGGCGACGGCCGACTGCTCCGTAAATGACGAGCCCTCCTCGGTGACCTCTTGGGTGCTGCCGATCTCTTCGTCCTCCATGGCATACGCCATACCCTGGGCATACAACCCCGCCCCGGCCATCACCAGCGCAAACGCGATGGCGGCTATGCGCCTCGTCCAGCTCCTCGTACTCTTGTCCATGGCACATCTTCCCTTCGAGCGCTTTTTGAACAGCCACATCTGTTACCAACACTAACGACCGGCGAATACAATATTGGTGCTATTACTATAGCGCAATGCAGACCGGTGCCACGTTGGGGAAGGCTACGTGCGCGCGAGGAGGGCTGGCAGTGTTGCCAGCGTGCAGGTTTGGACGTTCTTCCACTCCATGGGAAACGCCCTCTGCAGCTCGCCCTCCAAAAACCGGTCGTCCAACAACAGCACGACACCGCGGTCCTCCTCGGTACGGATGAGGCGCCCTGCGGCCTGCAGAACCTTGATCATGCCCGGATAGGTATAGGCGTAAGCGAATCCCTTGCCTCCCCTTGCGTCGAAGTGCTCCCGTATCACCTCGCGTTCGCCGGATGCCCTGGGCATGCCCGTGCCCAACACCACAACCCCCACGAGCGCCGTACCGGGAAGGTCGATGCTCTCGCCAAAGACTCCACCCAAGACGCAGAGGCCCACGAGGCTCGTGTCTGGGGAGCGTGGTTCTCGAAACTCGGCCACAAAGCGCTCGCGCTCGCGCTCGCGCTCGGGCATGCTAGGCCGCTGCCTCACGACTTTTGTCTTGCTGCCTACTTGCGGCTCCAGTGCCTTGGCGACCTTCTCCAAGATGGCGTACGACGGAAGGAAGGCAAGGTAGTTGCCCGGGTGCGCACGCAGCAGCGTTACGAGGTACGAGGCGCAGTGGGCATAGAGCGCAGGGCCCCGCCGCGAGTAGCGGGCGGTGATGTCCGACCCAATGAGGACCTGTCGGTGGCGGGAGTCGAAGCTGGACCGCGCAAGAACGGAATCGTCGTCGGCTTGAGCCGCAAGCAACTGACGGTGGTAGTCCATTGGCAGGAGCGTTCCCGAGAAAAACACGGCTGCCAGAGCCGACTCCAACCGTTCGCCCAGGTCGTGGCTTGGGTCCACGCAATAGACCTTGAGCGTTCTGCCGGCTCCTTCCGCACGGTTTAGGAACGTAACGTAGCCGGTACCGGCTCGTTGCAAGGCACCGAGGAAGGCACGTGTCGCAAGGGCCATGTCACGCAGGGTCAAATAGACCTCTACCGTGCGTTGGGCAGAGGCCCCTGCGCGGTGGTCGTCCCCATTCCAGTTGTCCGAGAGGGGAGAGAGCCGCTCGAGGGCGGTGTCGATTCCGTCGGCGAGTCGCGTGAGGCTATCCGCAAATGCGTCACTTGCGCGGACCACCTGGTAGCTTGGCCGGGCTGCCCGTCCCCTCGCACCCGAGCGTGCGGTGGGCGGCAGGGCCTCCTTCCATGGGGGAAACGTACGGATGACGTCGCGCACGGTCCGGCTGAGCTCGTCGAAGGTGGTGGCACCACGTAGGAGCCGCTCGAGCCCCTCGAGCTCGGCCACGGCGAGCTCGGCGCTGTACATGTCGCGCATGCGCTCCACCAGGTTGTGGGCCTCGTCCACAAGGAAGACGGTCTGGCCGCCGCCTGTCTCGTTCGCGAGCCCCAAGAGGCTTGCCGATGGGGAGAACGCATAGTGGTAGTCGCAGACAATGACGTCTGCCCACCTTGCTATGTCGCGCTGGAGCTCGTACGGACAGACGTGGTGGCGCGCGGCCACCTGCTCCACGCAATCCGCGTGGAGGACGTCGTGGGTGGTGATCGCCTCGTAGAGCGCGTCGTTTGCCGAGTCAAAGTGGCCGCGGGCGAGCGGGCACTCAATGGGGTTGCAGAGCGACGCGAGGGGACGGGCGCGCATCGCCGTGCCGTGCTCCTTGGTGCGTAGCGGGCATATCCTGTTTCGGGCCGTCATTACCAGCACGTTTGCGGCGAGGCCTTGCCGCCTAAGCAGGTCGAGGCACTCGAGGACGGGCTGGCGCGTGGTGGTCTTGGACGTGAGGAAGGCGATGCGAGAGACCCTGCCAGAGCCCATGGCCTTGAGTGCGGGATACAGGGTCGCGATGGTCTTTCCCGAGCCGGTGGGAGCTTGCACGTACAGGCGCCTGCCAGCGCGGATCGCGGATGCGACGGCGTTCATAATCTGCCGCTGGCCATCTCGCCGCTCAAAGGGAAACGCGAGCGAGGCGAGCGATTGATCGCGAAGCGCGTCGTGGACTACGCGCCAGCAGGCCCATCGCTGGGCCGCGTCCAGAAGGGCGAAGAACCGTGCCTCGATGTCGGGTGCGCCATACGTGCGCTCGATCTGGCGAACCTCGCCGGTGGTCATGCTCGCATACGTGAGCCTGAGCACGACCTGTTCCCCAAATGCGGTGGAAATCGCCGCAGGACCCCGCGTGCCGCGAAGGTGGAGGTAGGCGTAGCAGAGGGCCTGTGCCTCGTGGACGGCGGCCGGCTCATGTATGGCAGACACGTCGCGCGCCACGCCTTTTATCTCGTCGATCACGAGGGGATGGGTGCCGTCGTCGATGATGCCGTCGGCCCGACCCTCTATGCGGAGGAAGAAGCCGTCCTGGTCGCTTACGGTCTCCTTTTTGATCTGTAGGCGGGCGGCATGCGGGCTAAAGGTGCCATCGGGGAAGAAGATGGAGCCCGCGAGCGACACCTCCGCCTGGTAGGACTTGCCGCCTGCGGCCTGCAGCGTTCGGTGGATGTCGCTTCCGGCCTGCATTGCCTCCACGCCACCGCGCCAGTTGGCGCCCGAGCCAATGTCGTCCGACCCAATGTCTCCGGAGCGCAGGAGGAACTCGACGAGCCGGCGCACCGATACCCGCAGCGTTCGCATGCTGTCTCCCTCGTTGGTGGTGGAACGTATGGAAGTAATAATATGGGTACGGCGGCGCATTGCGGCGTCTCTCTGCCCAACGGTGGAAGTGGCCAAGGTCGTCGTGGCATTCTTGTGGGCATGAGACGCCGCGCATGTGCGGGCGTATGGATTGTCAACACCAAAAAACGAACGGAGGGCACCATGGAGAAGGTATTGGTCAACAGCCTTGAGGTTGCGCGGCCCGAGGGATTTTGCGTTATGGATCACGAGGAGCTCGTGCAGGCGTATGGGTTGGACTACGAGTGCATGTGGGGCATGCGCGACGACGAGCGACACATGATCCTGAGCATCTCTTGGAAGGTGTCCAACAAGCTCCTCTCGAAGCTCGCCAGTGCCAAGCTCGTTGCGGAGCAGTCGGAGAAGTCCCAGCGAAGACGCTGCAGGAAGATGGGCTACCACAGTGACGGGTTGTTCCAGACTGAGGTTGCGGGTCGTGAGGCATGGGCCTTCCGCTATGGCTATTCCCCCCAGAACGCGCCGGTGCAGGAGACCGAGATAGTGGTGGTAAAGGACGGCACGTGCTGTTACACCATCATGTACCACACGCGCGACGAATGCGCGCAGGCAAACCGACCCCTCTACGAGGAGATACTTGCCTCGATGCGAATTGGCGACAACCGCTAGCAGCATAACTGCCGCGGAAGGGATACTCCCCACCGTGGCAGCTCTGCGTTCGCAACAAGGTTATACTTGTGCGGCGTGAGTCGGGGCTACTGGGGGAGAGCGGGTGAGTGGGATGGCCAGAGGCGGTGGCTTGCTTGCCCGTCATGGCAAGGCAATGAGGGAGGGCGTCCGCGATGGCGTCCCCATTGGTGCCGGCTACTTTGTGGTTGCCTTCTCGCTTGGCATAGTCGCCCGAAACGCGGGCCTCACCCCCTGGGAGGGCTTTGTGGCGAGCCTTCTAAACAACGCGTCCGCCGGCGAATACGCCGGCTTTACCCTCATGGCCGCCAATGCCTCCTATTTTGAGCTGGCCGTCGTCACGCTCATTGCCAACGCCCGCTACCTGCTCATGAGCACGGCGCTGAGCCAGCGCTTCTCGCCAAAGACGGGCACCTTGCATCGCGTGCTCGTGGGCTTCGACGTAACGGACGAGCTCTTTGGCATTGCCATCGCGCGACCGGGGGCCGTCGATCCGTTCTACTCGTACGGCGCGTTTGTGCCGGCGCTCTTGGGCTGGTCTGTTGGCACGGCGCTGGGCATCGTTATGGGAAACGTCCTGCCCGCGCGTGCGGTGAGTGCCCTCTCCGTTGCGCTTTACGGCATGTTTCTTGCCATCATCATCCCGCCGGCGAGGCAGAGCCGCGTGGTGTTGGGATGCGTCGTCGCGAGCTTCCTCGCGAGCCTGGTGTTCTCGGTTGCCCCCTTTGTCGCCACGCTGTCGCCTGGCACGCGCACCATCATCCTAACGGTGGTCATCTCCTCCGTTGCGGCGCTGCTCTTTCCCGTGTCGGACGATGAGCTAAGGCACGAGCGGGAGGAGGATGCGGATGCAGCATAGTACCCTCCTGTACATTGCCGTAATGTCTGCGGTAACGCTCTCGGTAAAGATCTTGCCCCTCACGCTCATTCGCAAGCCCATACGGAGTCGCTTTGTCCGGTCGTTTTTGCACTACGTCCCCTACGTCACGCTGGCCGTCATGACGTTTCCGGCCATCGTGCAGGCAACGGATGTGCCGGCGGCGGGTGCGATCGCCCTTGTGGTTGGCATCGTGGCCGCATGGTGTGGGGCAAGCCTGTTCCAGGTGGCAGCGATCTGCTGCGCGCTCGTCTTTGTCGTCGAACTCCTGGTGCTCTAGACGCCAAAAAGCCCTCCCGCCCAAGAACTGGGGTGCAGCTCAAGGAAGGGGAGGGCTCGTGCTAGTTGGGCGTGCGGAAGCGGCGCTTACGCGACCAGCCACTTGTACTTCTCGACGCTGTAGAGGGGGATGAGCGGAATCATGATGGGCGTCGTTTGCACGTAGCGCTGGTATTCCGAGTCGTTGCCGTAGGACTTGTTCTGACGGATCTCCAGCCTGCGGGCCCCGCCAAACATAACGTAGATGATCCCGAGGTAGCCCAACAACGCGACCATCCACTGCAGAGGACCGGCGTAGGTCGTAATGCCGCCAACGAACACGCCCGTCCAGAACAGCATCTCGCCAAAGTAGTTTGGGCAGCGCACGATGCGAAACAGTCCCGTATCGACGAACCGCCGGGGGTTCGTCCTCTTTGCGGCGTTCTTTTGCAGGTCGGCCGTCGTCTCCACCACAAGGCCCACCACGCTGATGACCATGCCCACCACCAACAAGGCATCGGTTCCGGAGCCATTTACGAGCCTAAAGATGACCGGGGAGGTCTGGCAGGTGTACAAGAGGGCGGCGCTGATCCAAATGGCGCACTTGGCGACCATGCTCATGCCCTCGCCGCTCTTGATCTCGGTCTTCATCTTGGTGTTGTAGCTCGTGGACCTCAGCTCCCTAAACGCAAGGTAGCCACCGAGCCTGATGCCGTACAGGATAAACAGTGCGCAGGAACATGCGGTCTCGACGGTGAGTTGCGCGCGTCCGGCAACGAGCAGCGCCACGCCGATTGCCGCGACCGCAAAGCCGTAGCCAATCGAGATAAACCAGACGTACTTCTTGAATCCGATGCTGCTAGCCACGAGTGCGACCGCGAGCATCCCCAAAAACAGAATCACGAGAACACCTCCCGCTCACTTGACCCCATACATGTGCTGCACGATGAGCCGCCGCGCCGTCTGCGCTCCAAAGAACTTGGTGATGTAGTCGACCGCCGGTCCTCCCTCGTCAAACAGCCTCTCGGCGAAGGCGCGCACCTTCGCCGCCTTCTCGTGCGTGTCGCAGGGAGGCAGCGAGGCAAGTTGCCCGGCGTATGTCTCTAGGTATTCCTGCGTTGCGCGCGACAAGGGCTCGGTCAGCTTCCTCCCCCTCTTGTGGAGCGAGCAGGGATAGAGAATCTTGTCGTACCAATGGGCGTCCTTGCTTTGGGCGTCGGGCAGATCCGCATACTTCTCGCGCACGGACTCAAACGCCTCCTGGCTTTGTTCTGGCCAGGGTTGTAGCTGGGTATTGTACAGCTCCACAATCTGCGTCTCGGTTCCAAAGGCCATTACCCAATCTTGGTTGAACAGCGGCGCGTCGACGCCCGTTGGGGCAATGACGACCGTCTCCATGCGCATGAGGCCAAACAGTGCCTTCATCTGCAGGATGCAGAGATGACCGACATCTTGGATCTCCCAGCTCTCCGTTTCGAGCGTCGTGCCCTTGCTCTTTAGGCACGCATCCGGTCCTATGTCGTTTTGTGTGAGCGTGTGGTTGCGCTCCAACGTGGCGATTGCGTTGTCGCGTAGTCCTGTTCGTTTTGCCATTGGGTCCTCCATGTTTTGCGGTAGACGAATGACTTGCCTATTCCAGGCCAACAAGTTCATTGTACTTTGTATGTGTCGCAACGGCGATGGCAATAGTGAAGTGAGCAAAGGGGACCGTAGGGGACGGTCCCTATTCCGGGAAGCTCCAGAAGCCCGTGCCCGTCTCGGGATCGTATTGCTTGCAAATGGTGCCGCCCATTACGGGACGCAGCTCAATCTCGGCAGTGTAGGACACGGTAAGCGACTTGGTGTGCCCCGCTGCCACGTGGTGCTCGCCGCCCTCCTTGTAGGCGAGGGCGGCGTGGGTGTGGTGGCAAAGCTCTCCCTCGTCGTCGGAAATCACGTTGCCGGTGAGGGACACGAGCTCGAGCATGCCCGTGAGCACCCGTGTCTCGAACTCGCCCGTCTTGGGGAGGAAGGTCTGGATCTGGGCCTCGCCGCAACCGCCGATGCCGGTGTAAATGGCCGACCCTATTCGCTCCGCCCTGCAAACGTCCAGGATGGACCCGATGATCTCGTCGCCCCTGTCCATCCTCACGTAGTAGGTGTCCCCGAATCTCCGGTATTCCATGGTTCCCCCCTCGTGTCGCATTGCCTCTACATGCATTGTATGCCAGCGTGGGATGCCACGCGAGCTGTGCCAGCAATAACTGAACCGGTGGGGCCTGTTTTATAGGGGGGAGGTGCAGCCTTCCCATGCGGCCATCGATCGAATGAGCATCGATTGCTAAACGTTTCGAGAAGTTGCCAAAAAATGTGCCAGAGAGGGGCGGTGCCGGCGTCTATGCCGCATTGCCGCCACCCTCGAGGTTGGAGTCGTCGAAGAGGGTTGCCATGGATGTGCGTCCTTTCGTCGTGACTTTTGGCACGGAAAAATCTTGTGTGTGAGGGGCACGCGATGTGTCCCTCACCGGCTCTTTCGCTAGTCGATGCCTGCGAAGGTGCAGGCTGCGAGGATGGTGTAGATGGAGATCGCGGCGATGACGTACATGGTCTGGCCCTTCCTTTCGTGCGATTTCGGGTGTGGTTCTCGGGGTGTCGAGGCTATGCCGCGATTGGGTCTGCGGTGACGGTCACGACGAGTGTCCCGTCCTCGTCGGTATCGACGTCGATGTCGGAGACGCCGAAGATGTCCTCGGTGATGGCAAGGGCATCGTGGATTCAGGCATTCTCTGGGGCGACAAGTTGTGCGAAGGCGGTGTCAGACATGTGGCGTTCCTCTTTCGTTCGGCTTTACTGCCTTTCAAAAGAGGAACTGTCGCCTGCCGTCGCTATGCGATGGCGGGCCTGCACTGAATTAAGCGGAGCAAGAGGACGAGGCACCCTTCATGCCGCCATCGGATGAAGGGTGCCTGTTGTGAAGTCTAAGAGCGCAGGAGCGAGAGCTCGGTGCTATGGCTGATTGAGTGTGACAGCTCAGATCGGACTATCTCGCTCGCAAGTACGTCCGCTGCATGAACGCGGCCATGTCCTGGCGCGCGACCGGGGAGGTGCCGCGGAACTGGCTGGAGCCGTTCGGCATCTTGAAGCCCGTGGTGATCCCCTGGCTTGCCATCCACAGGACCTCGCCGGCGTGGTTGGCCTCGTCGCCGGCCCTCACGTCGGTAAAGGTGGTCGAATAGTAGCCCACCTCGGGCGACCTGTCCATCCGGCCGTTGTCGGTCAGGTCCACGCAGCGGTAGATGAAGGCGGCCATGTCAGCGCGCGTGACGCTGATATAGGGACGGAACTCGCGATTGCCGTTCTTGAGGGTCCAGCCTTCGGAGATGCCCGAAGCCGCAAGCCATTGGATGTCCTCGTAGTGGGCGGTGGCAGCCGTGACGTCCACGAAGGATATGCCCGAACCAGCCGAGTCACCATCCTGAGCATACAGCTTGATAGCGGATGCATCGGGCGTAGGGTCCTCGGGGGATTCCACCTCGATGCCCTCCTCCACGACTTCGAGAGACTCGTCCTCACGCCCCTCCTGACCGCTCGTCCCCTGGATGGCAGACTGAGCCTCCGATACGTCGTCTTCCTGTGGATCACTCCATTCGGTGGTCAAGCCCTCGGCAGCTGATTCCTGATCGCCAAGAACCACGATCTCCGTCGAGTCACCCGCCATCTCGGCAAGCGCCGGCACGACCAGCCCCACACTCAGCAGAGCGGCGGAAAGAACCCCTACGAGCGCCCAACGCAACGCATGGCACGGCACCCTCTTGCAGCAACGATCACTCATGGCAGATCCTTACCTCTAGCTGCGGCTCTTGTTGCTATACCCATAGCGGCCAACGTGTCGCTTTTCGGGTAGCCAAAAGGTGCCACGGCACTAGGGACCGCGGTCCTATCAGCCCACCCTCCGTGGCACCTCCCGGGTAGCCAGAAAGGTGCCACACCCGGCTGTGCCACCGAATCGCACCGACACAAAGAGGCGCGGGCCCACCCGTAGGATGGACCCGCGCCAGCAGGTGCATATGCCTGATTGTCTTGAGAAGCGCTTACTCGCTCACGTAGACAACGCCCTCCCAGGGACGCAGCTTGCCCTCCTCGGGGTCATCGACGGAGGAGATGACGGCCTTCATGCCCTTCACGAGGGAGGCGTCGTAGGTGACCTCCTCGCCCGTGAAGTTGGTGAGGGTCACGGCCTTGTCCTCGCCGCAGGCGCGCTGGAAGGCAAAGATCTCCTCGCTGTCCTCGAGCAGCGTCGTGTAGTCGCCCGCGAGCAGGACGGGGTTCTCGCTGCGCAGCTTGCTGAGCTTGCGGTAGTAGTTGAGCACGGAGTTCTCGTCCGCCTCCTCCACCTCGGCGTTGACGGTCTCGTAGTCATCGTGAATGGGCAGCCAAGGCTTGCCGGTGGTGAAACCTGCATTCTCGCTGGTGTCCCACTGCATGGGCGTGCGCGCGTTGTCGCGGCTGCACTTCTGGACGGCCGCGAGGGCCTCCTCCGGGGTCTTGCCGGCGCCGATGGCCAGGTCGTACTGGTTGCGCGCGTTGGCGTCATCGTAGTCGTCGATGGAGGCCATGGCGGCGTTGGCAAAGCCGAGCTCCTCGCCCTGGTAGACGAAGGGTGTGCCACGCATGGTGAGCAGGATGGTGCCGAGCATCTTGCCAGCGGCGACCTTGTCCTCGCAGTCAGGCGTGAAGCTGTTCACCGAACGGGGCTGGTCGTGGTTCTCGAGGTAGACGGGGTACCAGCTGTTCTCCGTGTTCTTCTGGCTCGCGGCGAAGGCCTTCTTGAGCTCGGTCAGCTTCCAGGTGGAGTCCTTGTACCAGATCTCGTTGCCACCCTGCGGAACGAGCACGTGCGCGAACTCGAAGACCATGTCGAAGACGCCGTTCTCGCCGACCCACTGGGGCAGCTCCTCGGGCTTGACGCCATTGGCCTCACCCACGGTGAAGGCGTCGGTGCCGGCCATGACCTCGTTCTTGAACTCGTTGAGGTAGTCGAGGATGCCGTCGGTGTTGACGGTGGCGGCATGGATGCCAGAGAGGCCATCGGCCTCGCCGTCGGGCTCAGCGTCGACGAAGGCAGGCTTCTTGATGTAGGGGATGGCGTCGATGCGGAAGCCGCCGACACCCTTGTCCAGCCAGAACTTGGCCATCTTGAAGAGCTCCTTGCGCAGGGCCTCGCACTCCCAGTTCATGTCGGGCTGGAAGTCAGCGAAGGTGTGCAGGTAGTACTGGCCACGCTTCTCGGACCAGGTCCAGGCGGAGCCACCGAAGATGCTACGCCAGTTGGTCGGCGGAACCCTCTTGCCGTCCTTGTCCTTCTTGGCGTCCTGCCAGATGTACCAGTCGCCGTGCTCGCCCTCGGGGTTGGCCTCGGAGTCCTTGAACCACTCGTTCTCGTTGGAGGAGTGGTTCATCACGAGGTCCATCACGATGCGAATGTCGCGCTGGGCGGCTTCTGCGATGAGCTCGTCCATGTCGGCCATGGTGCCGAAGCGCGGGTCGATGTCGTAGTAGTCAGCCACGTCGTAGCCGCCGTCCTTGTTGGGCGACTTGCAGACGGGGGTCAACCAGATGGCGCCGACACCCAGCTCGGCCAGGTAGTCGAGCTTCTTGGTGATGCCCGCGAGGGTACCGGTGCCCTCACCCTTGGTGTCGAGGTAGCTCTTGGGGTAGACCTCGCACGCGATGGTGCTCTGCCACCACTTGAGCGCCTTGGCGGCCTCGTCGGCATTCTGCGCCGCAGCCTCGCCCTTGTTGGCAGCGGCGTCGTTGCCCGAGTTGTTGCCAGAGCACGAAGCCAGGCTCATCAGCGTCATTGCTCCTCCCATGCCTACAAATGCGGTGAGAGCACCCCTACGCGTCATCATACGTGCTTTCATGTCTGCCATACCTGAATTCCCCCTTCAAAGACGTGCACGGGACGAAGGCCCGGTTGTACGAGCGGACTGCATGCGGCTTCCCCCCGCATTCATGGCAGCCCGTAACTGAACCGCAACAATATGATGCGCCCAATTCGAGCAGTCGAACGCGCGAATGATAATAAACAAGGAGTTTCACAAATTAATCATAAACCAAGCACATACACTGGCCTAGCTGCCACTATCGGTCTCCTGTGCCGCAGTGCATGTCGACCCAACCTTTGGCCACGCAGGTGCGCAGGCTCCATTCGCTGCGCCTCGGGTCGTCCACGCGATAGCTCCAGTAGCAGCCACCGATGCCCTGATCCCAGGCCTCGATCTGCGCATCCGCAAGGGCGCGGTTGAACAAGCGCCGATCTCGCTCACGCCGGTCGACGAGCATGCCACTGTCGAGAAATCCCGCTGGCGTGCGTCCAAAGAAGGACAGGATGTCATCTTCGAGCCTATTGTCAAAACGGCAGTCCTCGGTGGAGAAGCGGTACAACTTGATGCCCGCGCGCGTGCAGGAGTTCTGCTTGAGGAGCTGGCGGCGATAGCGCTTAGTGCCGATGAGCTGGGGATGATGATAACTGACGTCGTTCTCCTCCACTCCTACGAGGCCATCGGCCGTGCGCACGACGTAGTCGACAAAGTACACATGGCCCTCGGGGTCCGTGACAGCGTACTCGCGCTGGAGAAAGCGCTCGCTTCCGTCTCCGTAGACGTTGGCAAAGTGCTGCTCGAACGCCATCTCGAGCGGGGAGGCCGTGGCGTTGTTTGCCCGATCGGGAGGTCGGCGCGCGGGGGTGCTTTGGAGTTCGATGTCGTAGGCTCCCTCCGTGGACTCGAGCCATCGGTCGAGCTCTGCCAAGTCCTCGCGCAGCAGACGAAAGACGCGGGAATAGCGCCGAATGTAGGCGTTTTGCTTGCTGGTGATGAGCGAGTAGTCGAAGGGAGGCTCGCCTTCCGTGCGGAGGCAGATGCCGTCATCCACAACAACCGCCACGTCGTCGCACGCCCAGAACGTACTCGTTCCGCCGTTGGGGTAGGTCACGCTCTCGCGCAGGACAAAGCCCTCGGGCATGCCCGTCATGGCTGTTTCCTCAGTATGACGTTGAGCCAACGCTCGTTACCACGGCCTGGACGGATGTCTGCGGATGTCCAGAGGTCTTCAATCGCGAGGCCACATGCCTCGTTGACGAATGTCCGAAAAGCCGGCTCCGTAAAGTCGGTGAAGTGGCGCCCGTTGCGCATGCGTGTCGTGGCGAAAGTCAGCTCGACGGCCTTTTTGGCGCGGGTGAGCGCCACATAGAACAGACGCCGTTCCTCTTCGATATCGTCCGGCCCGGCCAGCATGCCGCCGGAAGGAAAAAGGTTTTCCTCCATGCCGGCCACGAAGACATAGGGGAACTCGAGGCCTTTGGCCGAATGGACTGTCATCAGGGCTATCTTGTTCGAGGAATCTTCCCCGTCATCGGACATGTCGATGTTGCTCAGCAGGGAAATGTCTTCCAGGAACTGGTCCAGCGTCACTGTCGGCAGCGAGGATTCATCCACCTCCGACATGTCGGATACCGTCCCCTCGGCCAGCATGTCTTCGATGTACGAGGCATGGCGGTCTTCGACGAACGCGCTGACGCTGTTGAGGAGTTCTTCGATGTTGGCCGCGCGCGACTGGCTTTCGATCGAGTTGTCTTCCTTGAATGAGCGGTGGAGGCCGCAGGCGTTTGAAAGCTCGGTCGCCAGCCTCCATGCGTCGGTCGTCGCGAGGCGCCGGCTATGTGAGAGGATCATCTCGGCAAATGCCTTCAGCTTGCCGTGTGCGGCCGGTTTCAGCCCTTCGACCGACTCGAGCATAGCCGCCTCCATAAGCGGAATCCCCGCGGTCGCGGCCGCTGCGGAAAGCGTCTCTATGGTGGTGTCGCCGATGCCACGGGCGGGCTTGTTGACTATGCGGCGGAAGGCCTCGTTGTCGGATGGATTGGCCACCAGTTTCAGATAGGCCATCATGTCCTTGACCTCGGCCCTTTCGAAGAACGAGTTGCCGGAATAAATCACATAGGGAAGGTTGCGCTTGCGCAGCGCCTCTTCCAATGCGCGCGACTGCGAATTGGTCCTGTAAAGGATAGCAAAATCCTGATACTGAGCATGGTCAGACTGCATCCGCGTGATGATGGAAGACGCGATAAGTAGAGCCTCTTCCGACTCGGTGTAGGCGCGGAGCAGATGTATCTTGTCGCCTTCTTCCCCGCGGGAAAAACATTCCTTCGGGATGCGGCCTTCGTTCTTGGCTATCAATGAGTTGGCTGCGCCGACGATGTTGCGTGTGCTGCGGTAGTTCTGTTCCAGACGGAAGGTCTTCGCGTCGGGGTAGTCCTTCTTGAAATTGAGGATGTTCTCTATCCTCGCCCCGCGGAAGGCATAGATTGACTGCGAGTCGTCGCCGACCACGCAGATGTTGCGGTGGTCTTTGGCTAATTTCTTGAGTATCAGATATTGGGCGAAGTTTGTGTCTTGGTATTCGTCCACCAGGATGTAGTCGAAGCGTCCGGATATTTCGGCAAGCGCCTCGGGGCAGTCGCGCAGGAGGATGTTCATGTTGAGCAGGATGTCGTCGAAGTCCATGACTCC
>CADBCS010000013.1:0-126817 GCA_902793195.1 uncultured Coriobacteriaceae bacterium
GTACGACATAACGCAGCCGGACTTCTTGGCCAGCTTGAGCGCCTCGATGGTTGCCGTGCGTGCGGGCTCGTCGGTAAGGGAGAGCGAGCCAACATGGAGCACGCGGCTGGAAGCGATTACGTCACGCGGGAGCTCGTCGGCGCTCAGCTGCGTGTCGGCACCGGGCTTGCGGGCAAACGAGAAGGAGCGGTCACCCTGCTCGTCAAGAGCAACGAAGGCGAGCGTGGTAAAGAAGTCGGGGTCGCTCACAAGGCCCGTGCAGTCGATGCCGTTCTCTTCAATGGTGGCACGCAGGAACTCACCATGCATGTCGGTGCCAACCTTGCCAATGAAAGCGGTCTTGTGGCCAAGGCGCTGCAGTGCGACGAGGACGTTGGCGGGGGCTCCGCCGGGGTTACGCTCGAATAGCTTTTGGCCGTTCGCGGAGACTCCGGAGTCGGTAAAGTCGATGAGGACCTCACCCAGCGCGGTTACAGAGAACATGATGATCGTGCTCCTTTCGGGGGGAAACGATTCCATAAAAGTGTATTCAGCATACACCACCAAACGCGCAGTGGCGTGCACGTATAGGTAAGCGAAGGGTTTCTGCCACCAGTAACGGTGCTGGTGGCAGAAAAAACAGGCGGCCACGTGAGTGACCGCCTGCCAAGAGTCGCTATGAAGCAGTGACTACTTCTTGAGCGTAACGACCTTCTGACCGGCCTTGCAGGCACCGTAGTTCTGCTCGACGGCAGCATAGTCGTCGGTGTTGGTAACGATGACCATGGTGGTCGCGGGCTTGCCAGCGGCCTTGATGGCGTCGAGGTCGGCCTCGATGAGGAGCTGGCCAGCCTTGACGGTGTCACCAGCGGCAACCTTGATCTCGAACGGCTCGCCGTTGAGCTCAACGGTGTCGATGCCGGCGTGGATGAGAATCTCGGTGCCATCGTCGGCCATGAGGCCCACGGCGTGACCGGTGCCGGCGACCATGGTAATCTGGCCAGAGACGGGAGCGTAGATGCCACCCTCGGTGGGCTCGATGGCAACGCCGTTGCCCATGGCGAGCGAAGCGAACACGGGGTCGGGCACGGTGGTCATGTCGATGCACTCGCCGGTCATGGGAGCGACGACGGTGTTGGCAGCGTAGTCGGCGGCAACCTCAGCGGCGGTCGCGGGAGCGGCCTCCTTGGCGGCCTCGCGGGCAGCGGCGGCCTTGGTCTTCTCGTCGTCGGAGTAGAGAACCATGGTGATGACAAAGGATGCTGCAAAGGCCGCAACAATCACGATGGTGTACTTGAGCATGTCAGCAGTGATGAGGTAACCGAAGATGCCCGTGATGCCGTAGGCGATGGAGTACAGGCCAAACAGAGCAGACAGAAGGCCACCGACGGCAGCGCCGCAGACGGCGCCGATGAACGGCTTGACTGCAGGAAGGTTGACGCCGTAGATGGCGGGCTCGGTGATGCCCAGCAGCGAGGACAGGCCGGAGGGAAGCGCGAGGCCCTTCTTCTTGGCGGAGGCGGTCTTCACGAAGACGGCGAAGCACGCGGCGCCCTGAGCGACGTTGGCGGCCGAAATGATCGGGTTGAAGTTGTCCATGGGAGGCGTCTGTGCGACGAGACCGGCCTCAAGCGCGTTGAACATGTGGTGCACGCCCAAAACGACAGTAAACGGGTATATCGCACCTGCTAGTGCGCCTCCGAGTCCAAATGGTAGCCCAAGCAGGAATTGGAAGAACTTCATGACGTACTCTTCGAAGAGCGAGAAGATGGGGCCAATCACGATCATGGTGGCAAGACCAGTGACGAGTACGGTGCACAGCGGCGTCACGAAGAGGTCGAGCATGTCGGGCACGTGAGCGTGGAGCCACTTCTCGATTACGCACATGAGGAACACGGCCACGACTACAGGAATGACATGGCCCTGATAACCCTGGAGAGTAACGGGAATAAGACCAAACAGGGAGACCTGAGGTATACCACCAGCAGCAGTGATTGCCGCCTGCGTGGCATCGACAGCGGCAACCTGGCTTCCGGTCTGCTGCGTGAGCCATTGTGCCGCGGAATCAGAACCAATTACCTGATAGGGATTGAAGGGAGGCGTGGCCGTTGCTGCAGCCTCGACCTTGCCAGGGATATCCCATGCGTTCATGAGACCGGTGTGGTTCATGATCATGCCGATGACGCCACCCAGGAACTCGTTGCCGCCGAATACACGGGCAGCCGAGAAGCCGATGAGGATTTGCAGGAACACGAACGAGGCGTTGGAGAACGTGTGGATGAGGATCCACCAGTTGTTCATCTCAAGCGGGTGAATCTTCGTGACACCGTCTGCGGCCATAAAGAAAATGGCGTTGTTGAGACCCTCGGTAAGACCCATCATGAGACCGGAGGCCACGATGGCGGGGATGATGGGGACGAACACGTCGCCCAGGGCTTTGATGGCGCGCTGGAACGGATTGCCCTTGGCGGCCGCAGCAGCCTTGGCGTCGTCGGTCGAGCCAACGGTGATGTTGCCCTGCTTGCAGAACTCGTCAAACACCTTGTTGACGGTGCCGGTGCCATAGATCACCTGAAGCTGACCGGCGGCCTGGAAGTTGCCCTTTGCGAGTGCGGCATCCTCCACGGCGTCCATGTTGACCTTCGAGTCATCTGCGATGACCAGACGAAGGCGCGTGGCGCAGTGAGCGGCGGAGACGACGTTCTCGGGGCCACCGATCGCTGCCAAGATTTCTTTTGCTGCTTGCGCATGCTCAGCTGCCATAAAGAAACCTCCCTTTCCTTTCCTTGTAGTGCCTGTCCTATACCTTCCGTACTGCTGCGTGGGACATCATCTCGCAGGTGAACGGCCAGATCGTCTGTGAAATCGTTCCCACACGGCTTTCAATACTACTACCATGACAGTCAAATCTGGTTGTGAATCAGGAATTCGGTGGAAGGCATTCCTCGGTGCGGGGATGGTGATAAAAGAGGCACGTCTGGCCCAGCGGAACCAGACGTGCCCAACAATACGTTTTAATGTTATCTCGGCTTCCTACCAGTGCACGACCACCGGATCGCCCTTCTCGACAAGGCCATACAGCACTGCGGCGGAGTCGTAGGGGAGGTTGATGCACCCGTGGCTTCCGCTGTACTGGAAGGTGTTTCCGCCAAACGTGTATCGCCATGGGGCGTCATGCAAGCCATAACCGCCGGAGAACGGCATCCAGTAGGTCACGTCGTTCTCGTAGTCCGGCATGCCGTCTCCGTCGTAGTCCAGACCGATGAGGGTCATGGGAGACTGCTTGTACTCGATGGCGTACACGCCGGTGATGGTGCCCTGGTCGGCTGTGGTGTCACCCGAGACGCAGTACTCCTCCCAGATGGATTCCCCGTTTTCGTCGTACATGCGCACGTACTGCTCGGCGAGGTCGACGTCTATGTAGCGCTTGCCCCAGTCGGGCGTCCCCTTTGCCAATACCTTGCCCCTGCTCTGCAAGGGCACCTCGATGGGGTCGGTTGACGACTGCTCGATGTGCTCGACGATTATGCCGGCAAGAGCCTGGCCGTCGACGCTCCAGCCATATGAGCCCCCCTCGACGGTCACTTCCTTGCCGTCGGGTCGCGTGTAGACCCTCTTTGTGCCAACGGTGTCGATCTTCGAAGAGAACTCGCCACGGGTCCATTTGGTGATCGTCTCGATGTCGCCGGTGATCTTGCCCGTGTCGTCCACGGTCACCCATTCCGCAAGCAGGCTCTGGTCGATTATGGCGATGCGCTTACCGTCGATCTGCAGGTCAAGCTTGAGGTTTGCGCGCGTGTTTGCCTGCTGGAGGATTTCATCGAATTTGCTGTCGTCGAGCGTCACCTCGGGCTGGAGGATGTCCTCCTCTCCCAGGGTCACCTCGTGGCGAAGCGTTGCCGCAGCATCCGAGGCCTTTTGCTTTGCGGCATCCTCGCTGACGGCCGTTCCATACTCCTGCTTCACACCGCTGAACTGCTTGCTCTTGGCATCGTAGGTGATGGAGGCGCTCTTGGGGAAGGTGGCCGACTTGTTGGCCCACGTGACGGCGTTCGACACCGCCTGATCGAGCTTGGCCTGATCGTACGCGATGCCGTCGCGTATCTCCCAGTTCTGGTTTACTATCGCGTCGATGGGCCAGCCCCAGCCCGACACCTTGGACAGCGTGGCGTCCACGAACGCGGTCTCGTCGTATGTGAGGTCGATGTCAGCGGCTCGAAGGTCGAGGTCGACGCCATCTCCGTCAATCTTCAGGACGTAGTCCTGAGCGTATCCCTTGGCCTGCTCGGCAAAGGCCGACTTGGACAAGCCTGACACGTCGTGACCGTTTACCCACACGTGCGCCGGCAGGTGGAATGCATAGAAGAGCGCTCCCACGCCATATATGAGCAACAGCAGCAGACATACGTAAGCGATTATGAAGTTGCGCGTGTGGGGGAGCGACGCGATTCGCTCCTTGAGCCTGAGCCCCTTGAGCGGGTTCTCCTCGGGCATCAGGTCCTTTGCCTTGTCGTATGCGCCACGTGCCGCGTCGGGCAGGTGGGAGATGGCGTTGCCGGCCGCGTTGGCCACGACCGAGGCGGACTCCACGACCACCTCCTTGGCCTGCTCGAGCTTCGCGCCCGCATCCGTGACGCTGGGCGTGTTGTCCAGGCGTGCCGTATCGGATGCGTTCGCCGTGTCATTCGCGACGGGTGCGGAGGCCTTTCTCTGACCGCCGGAAGCGGCTTTTGCCCGCTTGTCAACTTCCGCCGAGCCCTTTGTGGGTGCGGGGCGCCCCTTGGGGCGACGCCCAAACGGATGTAACCTGTTGGCATCGTAGCGTTGTATCGCCCTGGTGCCCTGCCTTCTGCGCACGATCTGTCGCGACCCATGACTCTGGACCTGCGCGTCCCTTGCACCCGACAGGTCTGCGGTCGTCTGCGCACTCTCGTATTCAACGGTGGCGGCGGGCTCGCTGGCTATCTCATCCGTATAGAATTCGGCGGAATCGTTTGCCATCTCATCCGCGTAGAGGTCGGCGGGCCCGTACGCCTCCTCCCGCAGGCTCGTTGCGCGCCGATCGTCCGCAAGATCGTCGTGAGCTGCCACGACGTCGGCCTCCTCGACCGCGTCGCCTGGCAGGACGTCCTCGTACCACTCGTTGGTCTCGAAGTCGTCGTGTTCTGTTGATTGTGCCAAGTCGTTGCCCCAGAATGAACGGCTGGTGGCCTTGGCTTCCTTTTGTTCATCCATATGCTCTTGCATGCGCGATTCTCACATGCCTCTCGACTCTGTTTTACAAATGCGGCGTACCATATAATACTCTCGGTGATGCCCAAAAGAGAACGACTCACGTAAGAACGAGAAAAATCACCGCATTGAGTTTCTTGTGTAGACCTCGAAGCCCATTCGGTGTTCCGAGACCTCGTTGTGCTTGCCCTTGATGCTGTCTATCAGCAAGCGGGCGGCCATGTTGCCGCTTGACCTGTAGTGCAGGTGGGCCGTGGAGAGGGAAGGTCGTGCGATGCGGCTGAGCAGACTGTCGCCGACGCCTGTGACCTGTATGTCATCTGGCACGAGGTACCCATACTCAAACGCGCACATCATTGCCCCAAAGGCGATGTCGTCCGTGGCGCAGACGATGGTGTCGATGCCTTTTACGGTATCCAGGAGCTTCTCGGCGCCAAAGTATCCGGAGTCCGCGTCGAAGTCCACGACGAGCTGCGCCTCCGGCGGCGAGAAGACCCCTGCCCGCTCACATGCGTCCACAAAGCCTTGGTGCCGCATCTTGCCGGCGGCGACGTCCTGTTCGAACACGCCCAGGTAGCCAGGCACCTTTGCCTTGCGAAGTGCGAACGACGTGAGCTCAAAGACGGCGTGGTAGTCATCCTGATAGACGCAGGGGTTGATGCTTACGCGCTGTCCAAGCACCACGCAGGGAACCCGCAGTCTTCGCATCAGCCGATGGTGCGCCGGCGTGAGCACCGTGGCTATGAGGATGATGCCGTCTACGCGGTTCTGCGTGCCAAACAGATTGAGAAAGTCAACTTCGAGGTCCTCGTTGTTGTTGGTGTTCGCGAGGATGACCTGGTACCCGTTCTTGTTGAGCTCGTCGGTTATCCCGGCAACCATCCGCCCCACGGACTGCGAGTTGATCTTGGGTATGATGACGCCGACCAGCTGCGTCTTTCCCGTACGGAGCTGCTGTGCATGTTGGGAGGGGACGTAGCCGGTCTCGTCTATGATGCGGGCAATGAGCTCCCGCTTCTCCTTGGAGACGTAGCCATCGTTGAGATAGCGCGAGATGGTCGCGCGAGAAACTCCAGCGCGTCGTGCTATATCGTTGATGTCCATGTGACTCCTATGGGGGCAGAACGTGACCGTTGTTCGTATCGTAGCGTGTGGTACCGATACCAGAGAACCGTTAGGCAGGGAGATACCCATATGGCTTCACAAAATGTCAATGACTATCTGTAGACCTGTTTGTAATCTATTTGACTCTCTGCGGCATGCGCATAGGCGTTCCCCCGAGCCTCAACGTGCACTGTGACTCGGGGGAACGCGTGGTTTACGTGCTTGCGTGCGTGATGCTAGGTGCTAGGTGAGTTGCAGGTACAGCTCGCGGTACTGCTGAGCGGACTTGGCCCACGACACGTCCTTCTCCATGTCGCGGATGACCATGCGGTCCCAGCCCTCGCGGTTCTCGAAGTAGAGCGTCTTTGCGCGGTTGACGGCGTCATAGAGCAGACCGGCCTCGTAACGGTCGAACGTGAAGCCGTTGCCGGTGTCCTCGAACATGTTGTAGGGCTCGACGGTGTCCTTGAGGCCGCCGGTCTCGCGGACGATGGGCACGGCACCGTAACGCATGGAGATGAGCTGCGTAAGGCCGCAGGGCTCAAACCTCGAGGGAACGAGGAAGGCGTCGCAGCCGGCATAGATCTGGTGCGAGAGAGCCTCGTCGTACGCGATGTAGGCGCAGACCTCACCCTTGTGATCGTTCTCGAGGGCGCGGAAGGAGTTCTCGTACTCCGCGTCACCCGTGCCAAGTATCACGAGCTGGGTATTACCGTCGATGAGGCCCGGTGCCACGGCGCTCACGAGGTCGAGGCCCTTCTGGTTGGTAAGGCGCGAGATGAGGCCGATGACGAACTTGCTGGCGTCCTCCTGCAGACCGAGCGCCTTTTGCAGCGCGACCTTGCTGCCCTTCTTGCCCTCGATGGCGTTCTCGGCGCTGTAGGGAACCTCAAGCAGCTTGTCGGTGGCGGGATTCCAAATGTCCACGTCGATGCCGTTTACGATGCCATGCAGCTTGCCGCTGTGGTGGCGCAGGTGCGCGTCGAGGCCCTCGCCGTACTCCCATGTCTGGATCTCGCCGGCATAGGTGTTGCTCACGGTGGTGATCATGTCGGAGTAGGCAAGGCCTCCCTTGAGCATGTTGGCCTCGGTCCACTCCTCCTGCAGGGCGCCCATGTTGAAGGCGCTGTCGGGCAGGTTGGACCAATACTTGAGCGTGGGGATGTTGTACTTGCCCTGGAAGCGCAGGTTGTGGATGGTCGTAACGACCTTGGAGCGCGAGAGCGGGGTGTCGGCGAACATGGTGCGCAGATACACGGGGACCAGACCGGCCTGCCAGTCGTGGCAATGGATGATGTCGGGAATCCAGTCCATGTAGTTGAGTGCCGCGAGCGCCGCCTTGCCGAAGTAGCAGAACTTGGGAATGTCGTCCACGAGGTTGGTGTAGGGATTGCCGCCCGCGAAGAACTCCTCGTTGTCGATGAAGTCGTAGACGACGCCGTCCCACACGTACTCCATGATGCCCACGTAGAACGTGCGGCCGTCGGAGCACAGGTCCATGTCGAACGAGCCGCGATAGACCATCTTCTCCTTGTGCTCGGGCTTGATGATGCCGTAGTTGGGCAGGATGACCTTAACGTCGCAGTTGAGCTTGACGAGCGCCTTGGGCAGGGCGTACATGACGTCGCCAAGACCGCCGGTCTTGACGAACGGGTAGCACTCGGAGCCGATGAAGGCGATGCTGCGCCTGGGCTGCGGAAGCTCGGGCTCGGGGGCCGGAGCCGGAGCGGGCTCGGGTACGGGCTCGGGGGCCGGAGCGGGCTCGGGTACGGGCTCGGGGGCCGGAGCGGGCTCGGGTACGGGCTCGGGAGCCGGAGCGGGCTCAATGACCTTCTCCGCCTTCTTGGCGGGGGCTGCCTTCTTCGCAGGAGCGGCCTTCTTGGCGGGCGCGGCCTTCTTTGCGGCCGGCTTCTTCGCGGGGGCGGCCTTCTTTGCGGCCGGCTTCTTGGCGGCGGCCTTCGGCTTTGCGGGTGCCTCGGCCTCGGGCGCCTTGACCTCGGCTGCCTTGACCTCGGCCTCGGCCTTCGCGGCTGTGGTTGCCTTCTTCGCAGGAGCGGCCTTCTTGGCAGTGGTCTTCCTTGCGGGTGCGGCCTTCTTGGCGGCCGGCTTCTTTGTCGCTGCCGCGGGCTTTGCGGGTGCCTCGGTCTCAGTTGCCTTGACCTCGGCCTCGACCTTCTTCGTCTGTTTTGTTGCCATGTGTCCTCCTTAGCTGGCGCGCGTTATACGCGTTCCCATCCACGATATAACAAACTGCCGTTTATTGCGAATGCACCTCGGTGAACATCGCCAATATGCCTACGAACGCGCATCAAACGACCTGCCCAAGGCAACGGTCTCCTCGATCTGCCCGGTTTCCAATCCATCGAATGGGAGCCGGGCGTTCGGTTGCGTAGCCCATGCGGGAGCTTTGCCGTCGTGGGACTGTCGGTGATGCAAACGGGGAGTGTATGGGTGGCACTCCTCCCCGTTGGGCGGCTTAATAGTTGGATGTAATGAGGTATCCATCGACAAAATATGCGCGTTCGCAATCCGTAATGTCGATGCCAGGGATGGTGGCTCCGGACGTGTCGATACGTACCTCGGCATCCTCGCCTGGCTGTAGATCCATCATCAAGAGCTTTTTAGCGTCAAGCGTCAGTCCATTGGGTGTTTTAACCAGCATGGTCACCTCACCTATGTAAGCCTCCTGTCTCCCAATGTTCGAGATGCGAATGTCGGACTTTTCGTTGTCGACCTCGAGCTCTTTGACGCGGACGCCCCCTTCCAAATTGGCGAAGTGCTCATATTCCTTTGTCGACTCGATGGTATAGCTCACGCTTGAAGGGGCGATGTCGGAATAACACCGTATGCCTGCGAAGCAGCCAGTCTCTCCTGGCGCGATGGCGTGTAGGTGGTCCGTGGCGTCTGCTATCTTGCTGCCGGAGCTCACCTTGAAGGAAGCGCTAAGATCCATGCTCAGCGCGACGTTGGAGTTGTTCTTGACCAGGATCACGAGACCGGTGTTCTCGGCATCCCAGTCGTCAACAGTTTCGGTGATCTTGCCTTCGGCATTAACGGACGTCTCCACAACGCGTGCGCCCTTGGACAAGACGGTAGGAGCACTCGTTTTGCGCGGTTGAGAGAACGGTGTCGTGGGACTGGAATTCGTCACGATTGCGACGATGATGGCGACGACGGCAATGACAATGAAAAGTCTCACCCACTTTCCCTTGCCTTTGGACTTGCTGTCGCCCGCGTTGGGGGCCGGGGTGCTGGGAGTCTGGGACCGAGGGGCCTGGTAATGGAGCGAAGGAGCCTGGGCCGTGGGTGCTGGGGTATTGGGCACGGGTCTTCCTGCCGTCTGGGGCGCGCTCGTTGCCGACTTGGCGACAGGTGACTGGGTGGTTTGCGGCTCGACGGAGGGGGAGTGGTGCGCGGTCTGCGCGCTTGGCGCAGGATCGTTCTTGGGCGACGACGCGGCGGCCGGCCCCGCGGAAGGGGCTTGATCTACCGGCGCATTATCGTCCTTGGGCGATTCGCCCAGAACGGGCGCCGGGGCCGGACCGTCAAGGCGGTTGGTCTGGGCAAGATACTGGCTGATGCCTCTCAAGAACTCATTTGAGAACGACTCTGCTGCGTTACTGGCAATCATACGCTGATCCGTGAGGATCCGGCATGTGCTCTTAGCGGCCTGTTGCAGGCTTGCGTTATTTACGGGGTCACTGGACAAGGCGCGATTGAAGCGCTCGAACAGATCCTCGTCACAGTTTCGTACAAGTATCTGCATCTCCGCGGTCGTACATGAAGGATCGTATATGTCGCACATCACGGAGATAAACCTCTTGGGTTCGTGCAGGATTTCCGTACCATATTCCATGAGGACAAGCGATACGGCTTCCGAAAGGGAATTGGCAGGTTTGGTGCCCAACATGAGTGCTCCAATCGGCGGATGTCAATGGATAAGGATTCTATCAGATGTCGTAACCATGCGCGTAGGTCTCTGAATCTAGACGACGCACATGTATGTTATCGTTGCGAGGGGGGACAGGGGTCCATCCACATTCAGGCGGGGTTGAGACGAGCATCATCAATGCGAGGACTTGTGCGGAAAAGACCCCGAAAGCCTGTTTAGGTCTTGGCTGGAATACTTTTAGTTGATGTATAGTGTCGAGGGCTACATCGAGTGGAAGGGAGGTGCCATGCGGCAAAAGCGCAACATGCGTGAGCTCGTTGTCCCCGTCGTCACGCTCGCCCTGTTGTTGCTCGTGTGGGAGCTGGCGGTACGTCTGGGTGCGGTGCCTGCGTACCTATTGCCTGGGCCCAGCGATGTGGTGCGTGCGTTCATTGCGGATGCGCCGCTTTTGGCCACGCATGCGGGCACGACGCTTCTGGAGGCTGGTCTTGGGCTTCTCATCGGCGTGATGGTGGGCTTCGTTTTTGCCGTGCTCATGGACCGTTTCGAGACGCTCTACCAGGCGTTTGGCCCCATCATCACCGTGAGTCAGACCATCCCTACGGTCGCACTCGCGCCGTTGCTCGTGCTGTGGTTTGGCTATGGGCTTGCTCCGAAGGTGCTGCTCATAGTGCTCACCACGTTCTTTCCCGTTACGGTTTCGTTGGTGAGTGGCTTTCGCTCGGTGGACCCCGACGTGATCGACCTCATGCGCACGATGAACGCCTCCAACCTCCAGATCTTTGTCTACGCAAAGCTTCCGCTTGCGATGGAACAGTTCTTCAGCGGACTGCGCATAAGCGCGACATACGCCATCGTAGGCGCGGTCATCGCGGAATGGCTTGGCGGCTTCTCGGGGTTGGGGGTGTACATGACGCGCGTGCGCAAGTCGTTTAGCTACGACAGCATGTTTGCCGTCATCACCCTCATCTCCCTGCTCTCACTGGCGCTGATGAAGGGGATAGATCTCCTGGCCCGTGCCTGCATGCCGTGGCAGCGGGATGGCCGCGAGTGATGGCGACTCGCTAACAGAACCACTTGTCTGCGATGGTGGGCTCGCTGTATCCCCAATCCTCCTCGACACCTCGTGCGGTGCGAATGAAGCCGCTCTTCTCCAGTACGCGCGCCGAGGCCACGTTTTCCACCATGGTGCTCGCCGTGATGAGCTCGATGTTGGTTTGGTCGTACAGATACTCAACCATGAGACGCACCGTCTCGGTGGCGATGCCTTGTCCCCACCATCGTTCCAGGAAACGATAGCCAACGCTGATCTTGTCGAGCTCCTCGCGCAGGCCATAGAACTCCGCGAGGCCGCAGATGGCCCCCGCGCCCCTATGACGCACGCCAAGGATCAAGGACTCCTTTTGTGCGAAGAGGTCACCATACATAAGGCGTATGGCCTCCTCCATGCTGTCGTATTGCTTCTCGAACAGGAAGGTTGGCAGATAGCGATACACGTTCTTATTGTCCACCAACTCCCTCAGCGCCGGCGCATCACCTTCCGTGATGCGCTCGAGCACGATGCGATTCCCACGAATGCGAGGCACCTCGTCGAACAGCCTAACCACCATACCGCCCCCTAATCCATAAGGTGAAGTCGCCACGCGCCCAATCGCACGGGAAAGCGCTCGGAATGCCATCGTGCCAACACCGGTGTCGAAGGTACATTATGATGGGTATTCGTTCTCAGTCAATTGCGGGAAGTGCCCAATTGTTCTGCGGGCTGCGATGGGGTGATGGGGAGGTTCAGCATGGCACAGCCGTCTTTGGTGATGCGCGATGAGGGGCTTACGCTTGTGGGCGACGGTCTCGAGGTCCGGGGTGACTTTTTGCGCATGCTGCCCAGAGTCAGGCGTGACCGTCTGGCCAGGGAGCTCCTTGTGCGCGCCGCTCGCATTAAGGGAGTGCCAAGGCCCGTGGCGGTTGATGGGACAGCGGGCCTTGGCGAGGACTCGCTGCTTTTGGCCGCTGCAGGTTTTTCCGTCCTGATGTTCGAGAAGGATCCCACGATCTGCGCGCTGCTGAGCGACGCCCTGGCTCGTGCGGCGCGCCAACCCGAACTCGCGGACATCGTCTGCCGCATGAGGCTGCTGGAAGAAGACAGCGTCGAGGGGATGCGCAAACTGGGCATAAGGCCCGACGTGGTGTTTTTGGACCCCATGTTTCCCGCACGTCGGAAGAGTGCGGCGGTAAAGAAGAAGCTTCGGCTCATCCAGTCGCTTGAGCGCCCGTGTGAGGACGAGGCAGGGCTCATGGCGGCGGCGCGGGAGATTGGCCCTCGTAAGATCGTGGTCAAACGCCCGCTCAAGGGACCATATCTGGCAGGGGTAAAGCCCAGCCACTCCCTTGCGGGAAAGGCCGTGCGCTACGACGTGATTGTTATTCCCCGCTAGCGATGACGCCGCAGTTTGCCACAGGGGGATACGCCCTTGCGTTGCGAAGCGGCGGCTTATGCTTGGGGGCAGTCGGCCCAGACGAGATGCGTGCTCGCCGTTGCACAAAAGACGTCCCTAAGACGTGCGGCAAGCTCGTCGCATGCGGCGCGCACCTGGTCCTCGTTCGCGTCGGTAAAGCCGTCTATGGGCACGACCACCTCGCGCGTGCGGGGCGTGACCTTGCCGTTCTCGCTCTGCCGCCAGGTCCAACGACGTGTTTGGACGAGGTCCCCCACGGCGTAGACGAGCTCGCCCGGTGCGAGCGTGGGATCGGCCGCTGTCTTTCCAAGCTCCACGAAGCGGTCTCCCTTGCGCGAGAACCGCAGCTCGAGCGTCTCGCATGCGAGGTCGACGGCATGCACGCCAAGAGGCAGCCCGTAATCGATGGAAATGGCGTTACCGAGGTCCACCAGGGGGTTAACGCGCCATACGCCCTTCCCCTTGGCGATGCGGCGCAGAAGCGCGATGTTTGATGAGGGGTATCGGCTGGGGCTCATGCCGAGTGCGGAGAATGCCGTGCGGTAAGGCTGCACGCGGGGATCCTCGCTTGCGTTGATGCCAGACAAGCGCGCCTCCGCAGTGCGCACGGCATCGTCGAGCAGCACATCAACCTCGGGCCGCGCGCGAGCGTTGTCGATGTCCGACGCGACCACCAGACCCACGCAGAGCGTGGGGAGCTTGTCGAGAACTGACTGGTCAATGCAAAAGATCATATGAACCTCCTTTGTGAGGGATTTAATTTATATACCACGCATGCGACAAGTCGACGCTCCATCTTACGCAAGAAGCTGAAGTTCGGCCATGGCACGCTCCCACAACGCTACGCCAGCAGGCGTGGCAGTTGGCTTTTTTGGCGATGCCAACCATCCAGAGGACATGTACGACACGTTGGCATTCGACTATGCCGGGGCGCTGGCCCAATGGGAGTATAATCGCGTGAGTCGGAGTGCGTCTTGGTCGGTCCAAGGTGCATAGCAAAGGGAGGATATATGCAGTACAGCAAATTCGTAGCACCTATCTTGGCTGGCGCGCTTTCGCTCACGCTTGGTCTTGTTGGTTGTGGTGGCAACAACGCTGCCAGCACCAGCATGAGCACGACCGAGGAGACGAGCTCGGCACCTGCGGAAACGGACACGACTACGACCACTGACACGACTGCGACGAGCGCTGACGTGGAAGAGGACAAGGTCGTGTACTGGCAGGGCGAGACCGACGAGGGCGACACTATTCTTTACAGCGAGGATGACGCTGACAAGACCACAACCATCCTTGTGTTTGGCGAGCATGACGAATCGGGCGAGATCCTTGGGTACAGCGGACAGGCAAAGACCGAGGGCGACGAGGTGACCATTTCCGATACCGAGAGTGGCACGGAATTTACGTTTACCCTCACCGACAAGACGGCCGAGAGCATGACCGTGGACTTGGGCGAGCACGGCAAGGGCACACTCAATGCGGTCACCCAAAAGGAGTTTGAGAAGGAAGTTGACGAAATGGTCAACGCGGCGAAGGAGATCGGCGAGGCGCTGGAATCTCTCGACGAGCAGGACATCGAGGATCTTGTCAACCTGCTGGACGCTGTGGCCCAGGAGGTTGACAGTGCGGAGAGCGCAGACAGCGCTAACAGCACGACTAAGTAGGTTGCATAGTCTTTGCGCATTCAGGGGGCACGGCTGGGGCCATCACACTCAGCTGCGCCCCCTTTTTTTGCTACCCCGAATGAGTTCTAATCGTATTTGGACGAGGTGCATCGGAGTCCTTCGCTCAACAAAGCTCGAGGCTACCGTATCTGGAGCGCTCGACATACGTACTCACTCCCGCCGCAGCCATCGCTCCGGATAGCAGACCTCCACGGCGTTGCAGACCAGACCCGCCAGGTCGTCGTTCGCCCCGAAGAGGGATGCGTATCCCTCGAGGCCCCTGGCCTTCTCGCGCAGCATGCCCCGTCTGTCGAGGACGAACATGTGACACTTGCGCTTTCCGTTCTTGGCATCTTGGATCATGTTCGCGCCGGACGAGTTGCCGTCGAGGGCGACGAGGACCGAGGGCCTGCGCTTGAAGACCTCGTAGGCCACGCTCTTGTAGATGCCCATGGGGCTGGGCTCGATGGAGACGCGTATGCGAACCCCGGCACGCACAAGTGCCTCGGCCTCCCTCGATCCGATGCGGGCCGGCACGAAGGCAAACAGATCGAACCTTCCCCGGTTCCGCTCCGCCAGATACCGCTCGTAGCCAGAGAGGCTGTGTCCTATGACCAAAAACATCTTGCTTGGGTCCCCCTTGTCGAGGACATCATCGAGCAGAGCACAGACGTCCCGGCGTCGCCTGGTCACATGGCGGTCGTTGTTGAAGGACCCACCCACGAGGATCACCGGCACGCGGTCGCAGGGAAGCTCCTCGACTCTGTCCGCAAAGACCGCGGAGCTGTCCTTGGTGTCTGGGAGGTCGAGCAACACCTCCTCGGGCAGTCGCTGCGCCGACATCCGTGCGGTATAGAAGGCCTCGACGTCCTGCTCGCCCACCTCCTGCGCGAAGGCGCGCATCTTCTGGTCGAGGGCGGCAAGGCCCCCGCGCCGGACCGCGTCCTCCGCGCAATGCATGGCGACGAGCTCGGCGTCCGAGAGGTTGAGGGTCTTCTGCAGTGCAAGCTGTTCGTCTATCGAGTCCGTACCGTATATGGCGCCGCCGTCCGTGCCCTGCACGCAGGGCACTCCCGCCGCCAGGTACTGGCGCAGGGGATGGCGCTCCAGTTGGCTCAGGTTGTTCAACCTGACGTTGGAGGTTATCTGGAACTCCAACACGGCGCCGCTGTCCCTTAGGTCCTCCAGCAGCTGGAGTCCCTTGTTGGACGTGAGGTTTCTGGTATAGAGTCCGTGGCCGATTCGGACGAGGGGCATGGGCTGACCGGGCGCGAGCCCCTCTCGCACGCACTTGATCGCGTTGGCCACGTTGTCCCGCAACCCGTCGTTCTCGCCGGCATGGATGCGGATCGTAAAGGTGGGGTGGTCTGCCGCAATCCGGTCGAGCTCCGCCAGCAGTGGCGCGAGGTCTCGTATGTCGTTGATCTCCTCCCCAACGATGTCGCTGCCCGCCACGTACGGGTCTCCCGCCACCGCTCGAATGGCTATCAGGTTCTTGCGCATAAAGTCGCCAGAGGCGATTTTGTCACGTACGATCGTGAGTGGCGTTCGCCGGACCGCCGCCAAGAAGCGCAGCGTGACTCCGGTCTCCTGCCTGATGGTCGGCATCACGGCATGGACCTCGGCCAGCATGCGCGGCGCATCCTCGGGCTTTGCCAGCGTGGTGTCCGAGATCTCCGCATAGTCGACGCCGCATGCGGCGTAGCCCCGCGCGATCCATAGCAACTTGTCCTGGAAGACGCTGTTTTTGGAGAAGACCGGGTGACTGCTATCGGCCTCCATCGCGGTTAGGGCATGGACTATCTCCCGGTCGGGGATGCGCTTTATGCCGTCGGCTTGGATCGGGTCGTCGGCGGGCACGCCCTTGCAAAAGACGTAGCGGTACAGATAGACCTTCTCGAGATTGGTAAAGACGGCTTGCCCGTCCTTCATGATTGCCAGGGACGCTCGGATCCTGGGTATGTTCCATGCGGCGTTCTCCAGGTTCTCGAGCACGAGGGAGGCGAAGTTCAAAAACGTCCCATCATTTATCCTACGTTCCAGGTACTTGCCCCTGAGCGGTGAGCCGCGAAGCTCCGTTGCCGTCTGGGTTCGTCGCGTGGCGAGGATCCGCTCCTGCTCGGGCGACAACCTAAGCCCCAGCTTGCGGATGTAGTAGAGCGGGTAGCGGATCTGGTGGTGGATGCCCAGGGCAATGAGGACGTCTGGGTCGAGGTTGGCGTTCATGTGGGTGTGCAGGTCTGTGTTGAACTTGCACTCGCGCAGGATGTAGGTCTTTACGACGGTCTTGCGAAAGTCCTGCCGGTAGTCCTTGGTCTGGCTCATCAGGGTCTTTGCGATGGCGGGTATGGATGCCTTCCGCTCGATTCTGCCGTCCGGGTAGATGTTAGCCACCTTCGTGTCGAGCAGTCGGAAGACGTAGACCACGTGGTTGTTGCCATCGATGTAGCAGGGCAGCGTGCCCCTAATCACCCTAAGGCCACCCTCGTCGGTCCCAAGCTCCAGGTCACACAGGGAGGCCAGGTTGGCAATGAGGTTGCCTGTCCCGTGGTTTGGCGTCCTAAGCACGTAGTGCAGCTCGTCTCCATCGCGAAGGAGGTCGACGACGAGGTCCTTCTCTTTGTCTAGGTAGAAATGCCCGAATTCCGCCATGTGCCCGCCTTCCAATGCCCAGCAGTAAGGGCATGATAGCAAACACGGGCACCTGCGATTTTTATAATGCCGGGACGATCGACCCGATGTTGCTTCGCTCCTCGTTTAGGGATTGCGGGTCCGTAGGTACCGCAGGAGGGGCTTTGCGATGACGTCTGCCATATATAGCTTATACGCCCAGCGCGAGGTCTGCTCGGGCACGCTGCAGTGATAGCAATCGACCCCGCCGTCCGTGGCGAGCGCGAAGTAGACCTCACCGGGAACGCTGTCGGCATTGTTCGGGTCCACATTGCCAAAGCTCCCCGTGACCCCCACCCCAATGTCTGCGGAGTACGTGGCGCGGCAGGTCTCGGCCATGGCGACGGCTGTCTGGGCAGAATACACGCCGTACGTCTCTATCACCTGCGCCGGCACGCCCTGCAACACCTTTGCCTCGTTGCTGTAGGTGACGAACGCCCCCTTGAAGATGGCGGACGAACCCTCGGCGTCTGTAATAAGCGAGGCGATGAGTCCCGACGTGCAGCTCTCCATCGTCGTTATGCATGTGTCATGCTCGATAAGCAGATGCGTAAGCTGCCCGTACTGCTCGCGAACGCGCGATTCGTCGACTTCGCCCTCAACACCATAGACCTCGATCGCCATGTGCGGCACTCCCTTCCTGGTCCCATACCCGTCGCCTATTCTACGACCGTCTCCCCATCATGCGAGAAAAGGGATTTGTCCCGTTTTCCTCACGACGTCGGGGATGCCCTCCCTTGCGCCATCGTGAGCGTTGACGCAAGGGAGGGCATCCCCGACATGGTGCCTGTTACGGCGAAATCATATGGAATACTCTACATCGTCTGGTAGAGGGCCTTTATCGTCTCCACGTTGGGTACCACGGTCTGCCGCAGAAGGTTGTTCATGATTCGGTCAGCCATCTTGCGGGCGTTCTCGCTGCCCGTGCCGGCAATGAGCGTGACGTTGAAGGCATAGAGGAGCCCGAGCTTCTTGAAGTATGTCGCGAGCTCCGCAGGGTCCGTGATGCCGGTGTACCTCGCGAAGAACATGTTGCCCGCCTGGACGATCTGCTGCGCGGGCATGCCGACGCTCTTCTCGATGACGGACGCCGAGGTCTGGGGGGCGCTAATCATGTCGCGGAAGATTGCGGTCATGTCGCACACGGGCGGCGCCATGGTGACCTCGGGCATGTCGATGAGCAGGAGCTCGCCGTCCTGCACCATGATGTTGCCGGGATGCAGGTCGTTGTGGGTGAGGGTGTCTGCATGCGGGATGGCGTCCACGATATCGTGCAGGAGCGCAATCTCCTCGGCCGAGCACCACTCGTCCAGCTTGTCGGTGCGCTCGTGCAGGATGTCGTGGATGTCCGAGAAGGTGCCTTTGGCCACGTGCGTGTTGTGGAGCGTCTTTGCAAGCTCCACGTACTTGTCCACGTACTCGTCGAGCTTCTCTGGATGGTCGCGCATGGCGTGACCCAGGGTGTCGGACTTGATCATCTCGAACACCACGCCAAGGCAGTCGTCGACCTTCACCACGTCGTAGGCGATGACCGAGGGAACGCCATTTACGAAGGCCGTGCGGGCGAAGTCGCGCTCGCGCTGGATGGCGGGAAGCTCCATCCACGGCTTGTACACCTTTACGATGGTATCCTCGTCCAAGCGGTACACCGTTCCGTTGCCGCCCTGGCCCACGACCTCGCAGCCTTCCACGGAGACCTCGCGCAGGCGCTTGCGCACGTCCAATATCTCGGTGAAGCCCGTCACCTCAAAGATACCGTAGACGTCGGGACTGGCGTTGATGACGGAGAGCTTGCCCTTGATGCGTTTTGCGAGCTTCATGAAGACCCTCAGCCCCGCGCTTGAAACGTACTCGAGCCCGTTCACATCCGCGACGATTTGCGCGACCTGCGCCGCATCGGCCGCCGCCATCGCCTCCCGCTCGAAGTCGGCGGCGTTGGTGGAGTCGATGTGCCCCTCGGGGTACAGGGTAAGAACGCCATCTGCGAGTTCTGATCTCATGCGGTTTCCTCTCGGACTCTTGATTCCGGTGGCGAGCGTTGGACGCGCCGCACCTGCCTGACAGACTGATGTCGCAAAGTATTATAGGACAAGGCCCATAGAAGAGGGTGTGGAACAGGGGACGTGGAACAGGGGACGTGTTTTTCGTTCCAACTGTGCCACGCATGTTGCCAAGTCACAATGATGTAACGAACCCGAGCCACATTTGCCGAGCCATTGCATACCGCCTACAATGGCGGGCAGCGAAAAAGACGAAGGGATGACGCCATGCAAGAGATGATCGACCTATACGACAGCAACAAACAGCCCACGGGCGAGACCATAGCCCGCGAAGGGGCCTTCTTGCACGAAGGGCAGTACATGCTCTACGTACTGGCGCTCATCGAGGACGCGCAGGGACGGTTCCTCATTACCCAGCGTTCACTCGACAAGCATTGGGCTGCTGGTTGGTGGGAAGTGACCGGCGGTGGTGTCCGTGCGGGCGAGACGTCGGCTCAGGCAGTGAAGCGCGAGGTTCCCGAGGAGGTTGGTCTGACGGTTGCCGGAGAGGTGCCCGCACCGATCTATGGATACAAGAACGTTGACCTCAAGCGTGGCGACAACTACTTTGTTGATATCTATCATCTGCATCTAGACTTCTGCGAATCCGATGTGCGCCTTGTAGACGGCGAGGCCGTGGGCTTCCGCCTGGCGAGCTGGGAGGAGATCACCGAGCTTGCCGACCAGGGCATCTTCCTGCACTATGAGCGCCTGTGCCAGGCGCTTGAGGCAGAGGGCGTGGTGATGGAGCAATAGGTGTCTGCGGCGCCACGCTGATCCGAAACGCGTAACCACTTCGCAAGTCGCGCACAAAACGTCGGTTCTCCCAAAAGGGCAACGACCGCAGCCCGCCTATCGGTTGAGCCTGGCCATGGACGTTATGATGGAGATGCCCATCGGGCAGACGTCCATGCAGGCGAGCGACTTGGAGCATGCGTTGCCGAAGTGGCGCGCGTACACCTTTCGGACGTCGCGAGCCTTCTGGTGGTTCCTGGCATGCACCAGGTAGCAGTCGTTGGCGAACGCCGCACCAAAGAAGCTGTTGCCGTTGGTGTAGTTAGGGCATATCTCGAGGCACAGGCCGCACTTGAGGCACTTGGCCGTCTCGTACTGGTGGGCGAAGTCCTCACCGGCCTTGGGCTGGTACTCCCCGATGGAGACGTTGGTGCGCCTGAGGTTTTCCTGGATCGAGGTCCGATCGGTCGCCAGGTCGCGAATCGTGGGGAACTTGGTGAGCGGCGCCAAGATGACCTCGTCGCAATTGAGGTCGCGCACGAAGGTGTCGCACGCCAGGACCGGCATCCCGTTGATCACCATGGCGCAGGCGCCGCACACGCCCTGCAGGCACGAGCATTCCCAGGCGATCCGCCGCGTGGGCCGCCCGTCGGCGTTGACGATGTCGTCGTGGTAGTTGAGGTAGTCCAGCATGCCGGCCACGGACGTGTCCCTCGGCCCGTCGTAGTCGAAGGACTCCCAGTACGGCTCGGTGGTGGGGGATTCCTGACGCAGGACCCTAACTCTCATATGCGCGCTCCTTGTCTGTCCACACGCGGTAGGCGCCGTCGTCGTAGGAGACCAACGTGGCGCAGGCGAAGTCGTCCAAGGTCTGTGGCGCGTCGCTGCGCCAGTGCGAGCCGCGGCTCTCCCTCCTCGCGAGGGCACAGGACAGGGAGGCGTGGGCGCAGGCGAGCATGCCCTCCAGGCTGTAGTTCTCGTACGCCGACACGCTGGCGTCGTAGTGGATGCTCCCCGCGAACGACTGGTAGTACTCGATGCTCTGCAGGCCCTCGACCAGGCTCTTCTGGGACCGGACGATGCCCATGTGCTCCCGCATGGCGTCGGCAAGCATGTCGCGCATGTAGGCAACCGGGAAGGGGCTCTGGACGTCGAAGCTTGCCTCCAGCTGTCGCTGCTCACGTGACACGACGCGCGAGAAGTTGGGACGCGGCCCCGGGTTCTCCCTGTTGCAGAGGTCGTCCGCCGCGACGCGCCCGCCATAGAGCGCCGCGAGCAGCGAGTTTCCGCCCAGGCGGTTGGCGCCGTGATACATCGACGCGCACTCGCCGACGGCATACAGGCGCTCGATGTTGGTCTCGTGGTTGAGGTGCACGGCAAGGCCGCCCATAAAGAAGTGCACCGACGGCGCCACGGGAATGGGCTGGGCGCAGACGTCGATGTCGCGGTACTTCCGGCACAGGTCGCGCACCTCCTGCAGGCGCTGCCCGATAAACCCCTCGTCGAGGAACGAGATGTCCAGGAACACGTCCCGGCCGGTTTCGTGCATCGTGCGAGACACGACGTCGCGGGTCGAGAGGTTGCCCTTGGGCCCGAACTTGTCCTCCATAAAGTAGACGCGCCGGTCACCGTCCTCAAAGAAGAGCCGGCCGCCCTCTCCGCGCGCGGCCTCGCTCACGAGCATGCGCTTTTGGTCGGTCTCGAGCGTGGTGGGGTGGAACTGGATGAACTCCAGGTTCTTGAGCAGGGCCCCCTGCATAAAGAGCCGTCCAGCGGCGTAGCCGTCACACAGGACCGATCCGGTGGTCTTGCCAAACAGAGCGTTCTGCCCGCCGACGGCCATCACCACCGCGTTCGCGTGCATGGGAACCAGCTCGCGCGTTCGCTCGTCGAACAGCAGCGCGCCGTGGCACACGCCGTCGGCGATGAGCGCGGAGTGGAAGTGCATGCGGAGCCTGCGGACGATGGTGCCGGTCGCCTCGTGGCGACGGACCTCCATCACGAGGGCCGATACGATCTGCTTGCCCGTGGACGACCCGCAGAAGTAGGTCCGCTTGTGCGACTGTCCGCCAAAGGCCCGGCGCATCGGGCGCCCCTGGCCGTCGAGCGAGAAGACCGTTCCGATGCTCTCCAGGTACCCGATGATGTCCGCCCCGTGCGCGCAGAGCCCCGTGACGGCGTTCCTGCCAGCAATCCATGAGCCACCCCTCAGCGTGTCCTCGACGTGGCTGGCCACCGAGTCGCCCTCCTCGCACCGCTCGGTCACGGCGTTGATGCCGCCCGCCGCCATAACGGACTGGGAGCGCTCGGAGGGATATGGGGAGACGAGCGTCACGCGCACGTTCTGCTCGGCGCAACGCACGGCGCAGGCCATGCCCGCGATGCCACTGCCGATTATCAGCACCTCTCTCATGGCGCACCTCACGCAAAGACGAACATGCCCAGCTGGCCCCGCACCACGACGATGGCGGCGACGAGGAACAGACAGGCGCAGACGGCGTAGGCGACGCGGTCGACACGAACCTGCGTCTCTTTGCGGGACAGCAGGCCGAGCGTGATGAGCGCGCGCGAGAAGGACGTCGCCACGTGCAGGGCGATCACGGCGTAGAACGCGACCTGGGCCAAAAGGACGAGGCCGAACACGAACCAGGTCCCGCTCTGCGACGCGTCCTTGAGGATGTTGAAGATGTTGAGGTGCACGATGAGGAGCGGAAAGATGAGGGCGGCCGACACACGCTGGACCACCGTCCGCCGGTTCTGCCGTTGGTAGGGGTCGACGCGCGTCCCGTCGCCCAGCAGGAAGACGGTGCACATCCCCGCAACCGCATGCAGGCAGGCGAACACAATTACGGGCGCCGCCGTAAGCGTCTTGAGCATAGGGTTGTAATAGAACGTGAGGTAGCAGAAAACGCTGTACCCCACGTGCGCGAGCAAGGCGAGTATGGTGAGCAGTGCGAGCACGGCACTGGCCTTCTTGAGTCCCATGGTCCCTCGGATTCCTTCCCGTCGACATTCCCGTCCATACTAACGCATCATTTCGTCCATTGGGACGAGGGCCAATGGGCAATGCGGGCGAGCGCGTGGCCAATGGCCGAGGCGCACCCGTTCCTGGCTGGTGTCGCATGTTGTAGTCCAAGTCATCCCGGCAACCCGGAACCGAGAAAAAGGGTCAACCTCCTTTACTCGGCCGACCCGCGTCAGGTGCACCGCGTCGGCTGCGCCTCCGACTGGCGTGTCGCCCAGACACAATCCAACCGCCAAGGGACAGCCCCGGCGGTTGGCTCGGAATCTAGGGGATGTTCCCAGTGGCTACTTCTTTGCGAACGCCTTGGCATAGGTCTGGGTCGCGCCCTTGAAGGCCTTGGCCGGTGCGGGGCCTCCCTTGGCCACGAGCACGACCTGGATCGCCTCGGCGCGCCGGCTCATGCCCTGCGTGCCGGTGGACTGGCCGTTCTTGGCCCAGGCCATCCAGCCGTAGCGCTGCACGTGGACGCGATACCACACGTCGTACTTTTTTGCCATGTCGCCCCAGAGCCGGATCTGCACGGCCTCGAGCCGGCGGCTCTTGCCCTCGGTGCCCGAGAGCTTGCCGTTGCGGATCCAGGACTTCTCCCATCCCTTGCGCTGCACGTGGCCGCGGTACTCGATGCCCCCAGAGACGGGCGCACCGTCCACGGTGAGCCTGAGCGACTCCATGCGCAGCGACTTGCCCGTGGTGCCGGCGACCTTACCGCCGAAGACGGCAGGCTGCGTGCCCCTGCGCTGCACGTGCGCGGTCACGCTCACGGTCGGCTCGGGCTCTGGTTTTACGTCGCAGGGAATGTCTCCAGGGTACTCGGGCACCTCCATGGCGGTCGCGCGGAAGAGGCGATTGTTGGGTTCGAGCAAGGAGGCGCCAATCACAAAGAGCCTTCCGCGGTAGGTGCACGCTGCCTGCGAGTACACGCAGTCGTCGGACGAACGCTTGGCATGCGGTTCGAACTTGTCCGAGTCGTTGCGCAACACGTAGGTGTCCGACGAACCGTCTGCGGCGGGCGGGCCAACGAGCACGAAGCCGTCGCTCGCGGGTGCAACCACGCTACGGAAGGGGATGTCCTTCTTGGTGGGAGAGAATACAAGCTGATTAATCGACTCTGAGTCTGCCACAAACTCTGGCAACGCTCCCATAAGCTGGGTGGCCTGCCCTCCTTGGATGCGTATGACTTCGGCAGCTAAGGTGGCGGTCATGCTATTGCTGTAGACGAGCAGCGTGCCTTCATTCGCGGCGACTTGAGGATTGTCGTATGCGGCGGGCATGCTGCAGAGCTCCTCGCCCGCACCCGACGAGAGGTCGTAGCTCGTCACTGGGGCGGGTGCCGTCGGTCCCATGGAGCCTCCCACCAGCTTGAGCTGACCACGGTCATTCACGACGGTCTGGTTCAGACGAACCCCATCCGAGGATGCCTGCGTCCACGAGTTCTTTGTGGGGTCGTACACATACACGCGCTCCTCGGCCGACGTGCCTGCGGGGAACGTCGTCGTATGTTCGCCACTCTCCAGCATGTGTACGGTGGCACCTTCCACAACGATCTTGCCATCAAACATGACGGCAGAGACGCCGCTCAGCCACTCGGGCAGCTCGCAAAGCTCCGACCACTCCTGCTTCTTGAGGTCGAAGCAGAGCATTCTCTTGTGGCCAAACTGGATTTCGTCGGCCCCCCCGTACCCGGGCAGGTAGTACAGCTTGCAGCCACAACCCACAAGCGGACCCGTGGTCTCCCAGTCACCCTGCCCGTCACCGCTAACAAAGACGTTGCCCACCGAGGCGTCAAAGGGCAGGTCCTGCTCGTAGACATCCGACCCCTTGCTCGCAAAGCGGTAGTGCGTGTCGTGCTTGCCGGGCACATTGGTGAGCACGACACGCAGGATTCCCTCGAATGGGGCCTCGAGGGAGAGCTTCACCGTATCGTCGGACCAAGACGCGACGGTGGCGGCGACCGGTTGAAGCTCGGCCCCCACTACGTAGCGAGAGAGGTCCACCGACCCTGGGCTCGCGCCAAAGTTGGCGCCCGTTATGGTTACGGTCGTTCCGTCAACCACGACGTCGGTGATGTCGGGGGCTAGGGCATGCGAGCCCGTGGGTTCGGTCGAGCCATCAGCCGAGAAGTCAAAGACGCCGCCCGACTTCACCTCAAGTGGGGAGTTGGGGATGCGCACCTTGGAACGTGTGAGCGACGCAAGCTCGGTGCCGCTATGTCCCTGCGCGGCAAGCACGGCGGCACTGCCAGCAACGAGCGGGGTGGACATGGACGTGCCTGTTCTAAAGCCGTATGGCACGACCTTAGTCCCCAATCCCAGCGAGTCGATGCCGAACGTGGTGCAACCTATGGGAAGCGCAACGCGAAGCTTGATGACGAGGTGGTCGTCTGCGGGATGCAGTGCCGCCCCCGTTGGAGCGGCTTCGCCCTCAATGGCCTTGCCGTTTGAGCCGACCTCCGTGACAACCTTGTCAAAGTCGAGCCAGTCGGCGTTCCCCGACGTTCCCGTGCCAAGGTTGAACTCGATGTTCGCAAGATTCGTTGCGCACGACCACACCAGCGCACCAACTGATTCCGTGCCACCCGTGAACATAAAGCCAAGGTGAAGGCCCGTTTGTCCCTCGATTTTTGCGGTGATATCCGTATTGGTAAGGTCAATGTCCAGCTTGAGGTCATAGAACTTGTACTTCCCGCTTGCGCTCGTGTCGACGGCGTGCTCGGGGTCGACTGAAATTTTGAGGCCGCCCGTTCCGTATGCACGGACGGTGTTGACGTATGCTCCAGCATTTTGCGCTACGACGTCGTTGTCATGCCAGAGGTCGGGCTTGCCATCTTCGTAAAGCTGGGAGACGGTCACTGGGGGTTCGCCAGGCTTGCCATCGAATCCCACATAGAGAGGGTCGGACGATTCAGCTACCAATCCAGTCGCGTCGGCAAGGTAATGGGCCTCCGACTCGATAACGGTCGACAAGACAGTCGTTCCGGGAGCCGCCAGGTCAACGCTCGCGACACCGTACTCGCTGGTTGCGTCAAGGGCGTCGGTACCATTTGTGTTTGCGACGATGATGGCGTAGGGGTTGTCTTGGAGATACGAGTTGGCCCTCTCCAGGTGGTCGTTGCTTCTGCCAAGGTTGCCCGAGGAGAAGACGCTTACGATACCCCACCTGTCTCCCAGCTCGCGCACGGCAGCGTCTATGGCGCGGCTCGACTGCATGAGGCCCCATGAATTGCTCGTGACCCGAACGCGCTCACCCTCCTCGGACGCCTGCCCGTTGAACTGGTCGACAAAGCTGAAGGCGCACAGGACGTCTGCAATGGAACCGCTCTCAATCTCGTTAAGGAAGTCGATTGACACGATGCGCACGTTCGAGGCAACGCCGCTCGTGCCAAAATCGTTCCACTCCGCCCCGATGATGCCCGCCGTATGCGTGCCGTGCCCGATCGCAAGGGATTTCGGGTCGTAGAAGTTTCCCTTGAGCCCCTTGTCCCCCGACTTGTAACCCCACTCGTGGCAGCCGAGCGCGGCCTGCTGCTCGGCAGAGAAATGGTACATGACTTCGTCCAGGTCGGGATGCGTGTGGTCGACGGCCGTATCGATGAGTGCCACCACGATTGGTTTGTCCATGTTTGCGCCGGATTGAGTTGAGCCAAAGCCGGGTACGTTGATGGATGGATTTGCCGCGAATGCCTCCGTACGCATGGTCTGGTCGGTTGCCCAGTTACCCCATTGCATCGGCGTTAGGTCGGTGACATCAGAGATGTTCGCTACCTGGGTGGCTGCGAAGTCATCCGAATTCGCACCCTCCAGCGAGAAGGTGTAGTTTGGCTCGACAAAGCCGACGTTGGGATCGTCGGCCAGCATGCGCAGGAGTTCCTCGGTCGTGAGGGAATCGGACGCAACGGAGGTGAGTGTCAGATTCTCCGCTGATTGCGTTGTCAGCCCGTCGTTGGCCGCGGCTCGCGCCGCCGACGAATCCACCGTAATGAGCGGCGTGACCTCATAAGGCGCAGTTGAATGTGCCGTGAGTTGGCCGTCCCGCGCACGGAATGCCGCAACGACCTCGCCCTCAACGTAGTCGCCAGCGGACAGCATGTCATCGACTTCGTCCGCTTGGGCGACTAGCGGGAAGAAGGCCATGCATAACAGTACGACGACAAGAGAAGCAATTTGCTTTCGTAAGATCATGCGGCACGAATCCATGAGCTGTCCCTCATTTTGCTTGCGTTTGCCTGTTCAACGCCTCACGTGCATTCGTACCCATTGTATGATATTGAGACGATACTCGTCCATCGACAAGGGGGAGCTCATATCGTGTGACGGTATTTTTCGCCCGCGTATGCGCGCCCTTGCTCGCCCGAGGCGTCGTCCTGCAAGCTCCGCTGCACGGCGTCCCACGCCGGGTCGCAGGTGATGGCGTCGTAGAGCGCGTCCTGCTCGGCGCCAAAGAGGAAGAACTCGCGCGTGACCTCGGCGATGTCCTCCGGCATACGCACGCCCGCACGGCTCTCCATGGCGTGGATGCTGGCCAAGTGGCCCAACGTGGTGCCCATCCCCGGGTCGAAGAACAAGGGTCGCATACTGGAGAACCTAAGGTGCGCGGAGGTCGTGCTGACTGAGGACGAGCTCGCACAGCTTGAGGCCGCGCTTGACGACATTACGGTGTACGGACATCGAGGATTCACGCGCTAAGGCGCACGGGAGAAAGGGAACGCCATAATTCTGGACTTCATGACTGCTCGTCGACGGTGGCACGTGGGCATTTGACTTAAACCATGGTTTAAGGCGCACAATACCAGCTACCAGGCGTCGAGGGCCAGAGCACACGAGATCGTCCTAGGCGTGCGCTCGGCATCGACGCGGTTCGTCTCGAAGAAGGGAGAGTGACGGCAGCTATGGAACGCATGCAGCACAATGGGGACGTAAGCAAGCTGGCTCACATGACGAGAAGGTCATTCGTCGGAGCGGCGGCCGTGGCCAGCGGCATGGCGGCGTTGTCGGGCCTCGCCGCATGCGGCGCACGTCCGTCGCCCTCTGGGTCCGGGCCAGCATCCACTACGAGCGAATCCGTCGACGAGACAGGGGAGACGACGGCGGGTACGGGCGGCGCCTCTGGCGGGACGCCTGCAGTCTACTTCACCCATGCGGTCGAGCCCGCGGCGTTGCAGGCGGTGTTCGATGCCATAGGCAAGGGGCTTGCGGGCAGGATCGGCGTAAAGCTCTCGACGGGCGAGCCGGGTGGCGATCACTACCTCAAGGCCGACCTCATCTCGGGGCTCGTTTCCGCCGTGGACGGAACGATCGTCGAGTGCAACACGGCATACGGCGGCTCTCGCAGCTCGACCGACGAGCACTACCAGGTGGCTTCCGACCACGGGTTCACGGGCATCGCGGACTTCCAGATCATGGACGAGGACGGGTCGCTCTCCCTTCCCGTCGAGGGAGGCATTCACTTGAGCGAGAACCTCGTCGGCGCTCATTTTGCGGACTACGACGGCTTTCTGGTCCTCTCCCACTTCAAGGGGCACGCGATGGCAGGTTTTGGCGGTGCGCTCAAGAACATCTCCATCGGCATGGCGTCACGAGAGGGAAAGCTGCTCATCCACTCTGCGGGACAGAATCGCACCAGCTGGTCGAGTGCGGCAACTCCCGACTTCCTCGAGTCGATGGCAGACGCCTGCAAGGCCGTGCTCTCGTCTCAGCCCAACATGCTGTTCGTGAACGTGATGAACAACCTATCGGTGGACTGTGACTGCGACTCCAACCCCGCGCCGCCAAAGATGGCCGACGTCGGCATCCTGGCTTCCGCGGACCCGGTGGCGCTCGACCAGGCGTGCGTCGACCTGGTCTATGCCAGCGACGACGACAGTGCGGACCTCATCGCGCGCATTGAGGAGCTTGACGGTCAGCACGTTCTTGAGGCGGCCGAGCAGCTTGGCATCGGAAGCCGAAAGTACGAACTCGTGGAGATTGACTGACGGTACCTCGAACGCACACACTATACGAGAGTTGGCGGATTGTGCCCCAGTTCCGCAGACGTTGGGCACCTACACGTATGCCGTGAGGAAACCCAGCAGGACGGCTGATCCATGCGACGAGCCCTGTCCGCTCGTCCTCACCGCAGGATCCTGAGAGCCTGCGCGACGTGGCTTGCACGAATGCCGTTGCTGTCCTCTATAAGCACGAGATGTCCGTCCGCCACCTCGGGACGTAGCTCGAAGCGCGCGCGGTCGTCAATGATCACATATGCCTCGCAGGGATGCTCGTCGAGCCAGGCGCCTATCTCGTACGAGCGGTCCGTTCCCCCAATCATGGGGGTCGCGTCGCTGATGGGGGCGCCGGCTGCCGACAGCTGGTCAAGCAGGTTGTTCACGATCGCCTCGATAAACGCGCTTCCCGAGTTGAGGTCCGCTCTCCAGCTGGACGAAAGGACCACGATGGCGCCCGTCTGCTTGACGATGCAGCCCAAATACGTCAGCGATCGGCGGTCGTACTCAATCTCATGGGGCTCGAGGTCCCGGTCGAAGCTTGCGACCATGCTGTCCCGCGTCGCGATGACGCCGTCGATATCCAGAAATATTGCCTTCATGGTCGCTCTCTTTCGCTTGGCGTTGACATATGTACATGCCTATAACATAATGAGGCTGCGGGTCCCTGTCAACGTGTAAAGCCCCCGCGAAAACAAAGGAGCGACATTTGTCTACGCCGAACAAAGAAAAACGATTGGAAAACCTGCGGAAGGCAAATGAGGAGTCACACCGCGTCATCGTGGAATCGCTGCGTGAGGCGCTCTATCGCTTGCTGGTGACAAAAGACATACGCGACATCAAGGTGGTGGACCTCATCCGGTCTGCCGGGGTGTCGCGTGGCGCCTTTTACAAGAGCTACTATTTGGTGACCGATGTACTCGCAGATGATATTCGCGCGATTACCGAGGACGTGAGCGCGGCCATGGGGACAGACATCGCGCTCAACTGGCATGTTATCTTGCGCACCGTCTACCTTCACCGTGACAAGATACCGCTGCTCCTCAAGGCGGGCATGGGTATGGAGATGCTGGACCAGATTAATCGCAGCATCGAAGCCGTGGATGGCGAGGAGCAAGCCCTGCGCATAATGGCATGGAACGGAATCATCTTCAATTGCATCCAGCACTGGGCGGCACATGGCTTTGCGGACAATCCCGACGAGCTCGCCAATCGCATGGCTGCCATCACGACGCCGCTCTTCGAAGAGGAGGTCGTTCGGCAGTGAATGACGGCAACAAGGAATCCTCTGACACCGCCGGGCACGAAAGGCCACGTATGGTTACTCACGGGCAGGACACGTCCGGGTAAGACTCTCGGGAAAAAAGCCCTACAAGGAGGAGTGCTGTAAGTATTGCGGTGCCACGAAGTGGGCTTGGTGATGACTGGGTGCCCGATCGTGCAGGGCGGCCTGTGGGTCGCCCGAGTGACGAAGGGGGGGCGGGCGATGGAGTTTTGCAGGGTGATAGAGCTGCGGGACGGCAGGCGATGCGTCTTGCGTAACGGAACGGCCGCCGACGCGCGCGCCGCGCTCGACAGCTTCAACCAGACGCATGAAGAGACGGACTATCTGCTCACCTATCCCGACGAGGGCGGTCTGACCGTGGGAGACGAGGCAAGGTACCTGCAGGGAAGGGCGGAGAGCGACGATGAAGTAGAGGTCCTTGCCGAGGTTGGTGGTGTCATCGTGGGCTCGGCGGGTGTCGGTCGCGTCGGATCGAAGGAGAAGCTCAGGCATCGGGCCGAGTTTGGCATCAGCATCGAGCGGGAGTATTGGGGGCTCGGTATTGGACGTGCTCTCGTCGAGGCATGCGTCGAGTGCGCGAGCGTCGCAGGTTACGTCCAGCTCGAGCTGGAGGTGGTGGCGGACAACGAGCGTGCCCTTTCGCTCTACCGAAGCGAAGGGTTCGTCGAGTACGGCAGGAACCCGAGGGGCTACCGCTCGCGCCAATCTGGATGGCAGGAGCTGGTGCTCATGCGGCTCGAGCTTGACGGGTGAATATGAATGTGTCGACCTATCGAGGGGGGGTAACCCATTGATAGGTTACTGCCCGCTATCGATTTACGTGGCTTGTGGCCTCCGTTCCCCTCTCGGACGACAGTCTTATGGACTGTCCTGTCTAGGAGTTAGACCTTTTCGCCGTTGGTCTCGATGACGCGCTGGTACTACTCGAAGCTCTTCTTCCTGTAGCGCCTGCCGCTTCCCTCGCCGCCGTCTTGGATGTCCACGTAGATGAATCCGTTGAATCCTTGAACAACAGCCCAAGAGCCAGCGTGACGATTTCGATCGCCACCGCGGCATCGTTCGCGACGCGCCCGTTTTGGAGATGTGAACTCAGGCCGGGGGGACGCGAGTTCACATCTACAAAAGATTGCGAATTAATGCCCTCGCCAACTGGTGTTTTTTCACTTTTGATGATCTGTTTTTGTAGATGTGAACTCGGAACGCGCGCCGCGAGTTCACATCTACAAAACCGCGTCTAGGTGCGCCGCCGCTAGCAGGGGTTTTGCCGCGCGGGAGTCAGAATTGGCGGAGATGTGAACTCGCCATGCGTGCGGTTGCGGGCGGGGATCCCAGCGCTTCCTCGGTGGGGGTGACAGCGCGGAGTCGGGGCCGCCTGGACCGTACGTCGAATCGGCCAACGGCCGCTTGGCCATTGCGAACTTAAACACCTATGCATGAAGCAGTTCACCTCGCCGAAGGTTTTCCTAGGATTGCGTAACGTGATGCAAGATCTAACAATGGATTGCGAATCGTGTAGAATACAGGCAACAACGGATTGCGAAACGTGAAAGAAGACCTTATGCTCAGACGCAAGGCGTATAGCAGGATGCTCGAGTGGAAGCGTGAGTCCAACGGCTCGACCGCCCTTCTCGTGGAGGGTGCGAGGCGCGTGGGCAAGAGCACCCTCGTGGAGGAATTCGGGCGCAGTGAGTACCGCTCGTGCCTCGTTGTCGATCTCTTCCAGGCGCCAGCGGAGGTCAGACAATACTTCGAGGACAACCGTAACGACTTCGACACGCTATTCCTGCTGCTGTCCACCTACTACCGTGTGGAGCTCTTCGAGCGTGACACGCTCGTCGTGTTCGATGAGGTGCAGGCCTATCCCCAAGTGCGCGGTCTCATCAAGTACCTCGTTGCTGACGGGCGCTACGACTACATCGAGACGGGCTCGCTCCTCTCGATCAGACAGAACGTCGACGGCATCGTCATTCCCTCGGAGGAGATCGCGATGAGGCTTGATCCCCTCGACTTTGAGGAGTTCTGCTGGGCGATGGGCGAGGGGCAGCTCTTCGATTTGGTTCACTCCTGCTTCGAGCGGCTGAAGCCGCTTCCTGACAACCTCCACCGGAGAGCCATGAGGCTCCTGCGGGAGTACGTCCTGGTGGGAGGCATGCCCAAGCCGGTCGCGACTTACGTGGAGAGAAGGTCTTTCTCGCCAGTCGACGAGGAGAAGCGCCACATCCTCGAGCTCTACCGGAATGACGTCGCACGATTCGCGAGGGGATACGAGTTCAAAGTGGTCTCGATTCTCGACGGCATCCCGGGGCAGCTCTCGAAGCACGAGAAGAAGTTCACCTTGGCCTCGCTCGGCAAGAACGCCCGGATGCGCGAGTACGAGGAGGCATTCTTCTGGTTGGGTGATGCGCGCATCGCGAACATCTGCTACGCGGCGGCGGACCCCAGCGTGGGATTCGCCCTCAACATGGAGCAGTCTTCCCTCAAGGTCTACATGGCCGACACGGGCCTGCTCGTGACGCTCGCCTTTTCTGACTCCGCCCAGACCGGAAAGGAGGTCTACCGGGCCGTGCTCCTCGACGATCTGGGCATCAACGAGGGCATGCTCACCGAGAACCTCGTCGCGCAGATGCTCGTGGCTGCGGGGCACAGGCTCTTCTTCTACTCGCAGTCGGGCAGGAGGGAGGGGGAGGAGCGCATGGAGATAGACTTCCTTGTGGTGAGGTCCTATGCCAACGCGGCGGGGAAGCCGAGGGTGAGCCCCGTTGAGGTGAAGTCCCCCAAGCAGTATGGCACCACATCCCTCGACCGCTTCAAGGGGAGGTTCGGGAAGAGAGTCGGGTCGGAGATAGTGCTCCACGCCAAGCAGCTCAGGGTGGAGGGGGACAGGCTCTACCTGCCGCTCTACATGGCGGGGCTGCTTTAGGGAGGGCTATACCTCAAATTCGTCCCCCTCTACATGGCTCATCACCTATAGGGCAACCTCCACGCCGCGCGCATGCACCCCCGGCCAAGGGAGCGGTACCAAGCACTTCGGCCCGGCTTCGTGCGCGTGGTGCTTGGCAAGGAGTGACGTGGCATCTCTCGTGGCGTGCCCGTTTTGGAGATGTGAACTCGGTTCGGGGAAGCGCGAGTTCACATCTCCAAAAACGCGGAAAGGCGCGCCGTCGCTAGCTGGGCTTTTGTCGCGCGGGGTCGAAAACTGCTGGAGATGTGAACTCGCCATGCGCCGAACCGGCCAGAATGTGTCGGCCTATCGAAGGAGATAACCCTCATTGAAAGGCCGACGCTATGCCGGCAACCCCTTTCCCAATGCGCGCGCCCGACTGGGATACTCGCTCCTCCGTGTCATGGCAGGTGTTCCGCAGCCGTATCCGCAGACCATGCCTTGGTCGTCTAGATTGATGTAGCGGACGAGGGTCTGGTAATGAGCCGTGAGGGCGTCAAAGGTCCAGTTGTCCGCGTTCCACGCAACCGCGAGCAATGCGGATTTGAGATGTCTACTGTTGAGGCTGCTGTTGAAGGCGCAGAACCGATCCACGACCGCCTTGAGCTGGGCGGTCATACCGTAGTAGTAGAGCGGTGTGGCGAAGACGACCATATCTGATCCAAGCAACTTCTCCCGAATCGTCTCCACGTCGTCCTTCTGCACGCAAGGACCCTCATAGCCGCAACGAACGCAGCCGATGCATGGGTGGACGTCTGAGCGACAGACGTCGATGACCTCGCAGGTGTGTCCGGCCGACTCCGCGCCTTGCACGAAGGAGTCGACCAATATGCTCGTAGACCCGTTCCTGTTTGGGCTTCCCATCAGAACGACGATCTTCATCTTGCTCCCTTATTTGACGGCCGGGCCCTGTGGGATCGGCCGTTCCTCGCATGTCGTCAGTTCATCTTTCCGCAGTTTCCAGCCTTATCGCCGGTCACGAAGTACTCGTAGGTCGGGAACTCGAAGAGCACGGGCTTGAAGGTGTGGTAGTCAATCTTGCCCTTCTCGTTGAGGACGGCTTCGTCTGCGTAGGTCGCGAGGATCTTGCAGATGAAGTGGTCGAAGTGCTCGAGCTCGTAGTTGCCGTCCACCTCACACTCGATGGACACCTTCGCCTCGTCGATGAGAGGAGCGCCGTTCTCGCCCATGGTCCAGGCGAACGCCTGGGACTTGTCGACCTTGTTGCCCGAGGTGGTTCCCATCTTGTCCGCATTTGCCAGCCAGGACTCGTCGACTACGTTGACGGACAGCTTCTTGTTCTCCCGAATGCCCTGGTTGATGTAGTGCGCCTGCACCAGGGACACCATCAGATGGGTGTGGGCCACGGTTCCGGCATGGGCCACCAGCGTCCAGGTGGGCTTCTCGTCCACCATCGCGCCAACCACGATAACGGGGCAGGGGTAGAGGGCTAGCGTCGCGCCGATGTTCTTCTTGCTCATGTTGCATCATCTCCCTTTTCCAATAGCGGGTCGCATCGATGCCGCTCTATATAGAGGACTTTCTATGTGAGAGATTCTGACACTTAAACCATGGTTTAAGTCAAGCAATGCTTTGCTCAGATGCAGGGCATATTTCAAGATGCTCGAGTGGAAGCGGAAACCCAGTAGGACGGCAGCCCCACGCAACAAGCTCAATCCATTCGCCCTCACCGTAGGATGTCATCGTGCGCAATCATCCTCTTTTCAATGTATTGGGTCGGCACATCGGCACGTGCGCAGGTACCGCGATGTGTCAGCCGCTTGCCTCGCGCGGCCTGTGTGCCACGCATATTCCTGTCAGGGCATTGAGTGCCACGCAGATGGCCAATGCCCAGTGGTATACCGGCAGGTTGAGCGTGCTGACGTCGCGCACGGCGTAGCCGGCCATGGCAGCCGAACAATCCCCTCGAATCAGCATCGAGCATACAAAGACGGTGACCATCATCTGCGTCTGCTCGATGATGCTGCCAATTCCGTAGAACTTGGAGCGTACGAGGCGCCGCTCCTCGGGGACGATGCGCTCGTCGTCGAGGAAGGTCGCAAACGACTCCGCATTCCCCATGGTTACCAGCATCGACGTGAGGCCCGCTGTCGCGACGTAAAGCTGCGGGACAAGCAACCCACACGATACGATCGCGGCACCCACGATGCATCCCACCTCGTATTGCCTGGGGGAAAACACACTTGCAATCAGTGGTATGGCGAGGGTGGCAGCCGCGGCACCGGTGCCAATGGCAACGTACACGATGCCGAGCCGGTCCGAGTCGCCAACCGACGTGAGGGTGAAGAGCGAGAAGACGTACAGGAAGTTGGTCATGGCGCCATACCAGAGTGTATGCCAGGAATGGATGCGATAGGGCGAATTGCGATGGGGTGCGTCCAGAACGAGCATGAGCACGAGGGCAATGGGCAGCAGCGCGACGAACCATATGCTTGCGGTCTGCCGAAACAGGCGAACGCAAAGCGTGAGCGCAAGAACGCTCACGGCAAAGAGCGCAGACTCCCGTGATCCTTGGTCGTTCACAATCATGTGAGCTTCTCCATACGGGTTCTTGTCTCGAAGCCGCGTCACGTATACAAGCGAGGCAAGAACCAGGGCCATCAAAGGTGTGCCACGAAGTGGGTTTGGTGATGCGCAAGTCTTCTTCCCCAGGATTCCCGCCGAGTTGATTAGGGCGTTTGGAAGTCGGGCTGCCTTGGACCTGGGGCAACTCCGAGCGGCATCGGGGCGGGCGAAACTGCCGCGCCCGCCGGATTGAGCGTGAGGCAGACCCAACGTCTGACGGGGATATCCCCCGGGACCATATCGAGGGTCGGCAGGGATTGAACGAAAAACACGTCCCCCGTTCCAGGCAGGGATTGAACGAAAAACACGTCCCCCGTTCCATATCCATCTAGCTGCAGCTTTTCGCACCGTCGAAAACCAACTTTCTGCAAGAGGTGATTTTGTTCGTATAATCAAACAGTGTAGGCAGCTGCCCAAATGAGGAGCCACCATGAATAGACGTACCCCAGCTCTTGCACCCACCATCTTCCTGCTTGCTCTGTGTGCCTGCCTGTTGTCGCTGCCTCGCCCGGCATATGCCGCATCCATGGTGGACCTCAGCGTGGACGGCGCGAAATCCTACCCCAACTCGCTCGCCGATTTGCAAAAGGCACTCAAGGCGGCGGGCGGCAAGAACAAGACGGTGGTCATCGATTTCAACCAAGACGTATACGGCGACCCCTTGGAGTTGCCAAAGAAAACCACGATAACGATCAATCTCAACGGCCACACCATCAACCGCAACCTCACCTCGCCAGACTCGTCGGGTCACGCCATGCTGGTGGAGAGCAACTCAAGAGTTACCATAAACGGTGGAACCACCACTGCGCAAAAGCAGGTAAAGGCATGGAACCCCAACGGTACGACGACGTGGCGAACCCTCACCGTGAGCGGTCTGATAACTGGTGGCTACAGCACCAACAAGAGCGGTGGCATCTACCTGGAGAGCGGCGCGCGCCTGACGCTCAACAACGTGACTATCGCCGGCTGTCGCGCGGAGCAAAAGGGCGGCACGGATGGCTACGGAGGTGGCATCTGGGCGGGCGGATCCGACGTCACCGTCGCGCTTAACAACTCCAACGTGAGCTACAACTACGCATACAACGACGGTGGTGGCATCGCCAGTACGTCCAAACTGTTCAACCTGTTCATGAGCAACTCAAGGGTGGCCAACAACTTTGCCCGACGCGACGGGGGTGGCATCGCCCTCAAGGCGTCCAAGGCTACCGTAACCGGCGACGCGAACACGACGGTTGCCAACAATTCCTGCGGTGACGAGTACGGCGGCGGCGTGTACGTAAACGAGACGTCCGTGTCCGTCAGCGGCTTTACCGTGGAGCATAACCAAGCCAAGTACGGCGGCGGCGTGGCGACGCGCAACCACTCCATCACGCTCTCGTTGCTCAACATCCACGACAATACGGCCAAGTACGGCGGCGGCGTGTACATTGGCGACTTCACCAATGTCGCGAGCACCGCAACCGACTCCATGGGCGGCTGCACCATAACCAAGAACAGTACGACAGAGGATCGCACGTGGGGCAGGGGCGCAGGCGTCTATGTGGTCGGCAGCGGCAGGGGATGGCTCGTAAAGAGCTTCTCTTTGGAAATCGGCGGCAAGACCATCATCAAGGACAACGGCTCTGGGTCCGGAAACCTCATCATGGGCTCTACCGGCGTGCATCCCAACTTTACGCTTACTGGCGACTCCGACGTATACATGGGATACGAGACCATCACCGAAGATGCCGTCCAGGTGACGCACGACCGCCTCAAGGGCCCCAACTGCATTCGCTATCTTAAGGCCGAGAATCTTGGGTATCACTTTACCTACCATCCCAGCGGCAGCAAGCGCAAGATCTTCTATGTCAAGAACGGCAAGGACGACGCAGAGAAGTACGGCACGACCTATGGGGAGCGGCAAACGGTGGACAGGATCGCGTCGGCTGCCGCAGCGCCCAGAACCGATGGCAAGACCTACAAAGGCTATCCCGTAACGCGCGGCTACGTGCGATTCCCGAGCGGCGTGGAAGAGGAAGTTGACCTCGCGACGCCGTTCTTCTATTCGGACGGTTACTTCTTCGACGACCCCGAGGTCTACAACCCCCACCTGGCCACCGCGTCCATGTGCATGGCCATGAGCGGGTTCTACCTCAATTCCGGCAACAAGAACCAAGCGGACGGCTACATAAACAAGCACGCCTCGGCGCGTCAGTTTATGGCCGACATCGGCTGCGACGACCAATCGACCTACGTCAACGACTTCAACGTGCAGAAGCCGGGCATCGACACCATTGGCGTGACCATCTCCCACAAGGAGCTCAAGCACGAGGACGGCACGGGTTCGGACCGCTATCTCATACCGGTGGCCATCCGCGGTTCCAACTACGAGGCCGAATGGACCAGCAACGTTACGCTCAACAAGGCCACAGACGTACCGGGTGGCGAGGCCGCGGGCTTTGCGAGCGCCGCGAACAAGGTGTACAAGGAAATCCGCTCCTACATGCAGCGCCACAACATCCCGGCATACAAGGCCCGGTTTTGGGTGGCGGGATACTCGCGCGCGGGCGCCACGACCAACCTCGTCTGCAAGCGCCTTATCGACAATCTGTCCGCGGGCCAGGCGAAGGTGTTCGGCTATCCCATGGAGGCTCCGCAGGGTGGCGCGAACGCAACGGGCATCGACGACAGAAACTACTTCTCGATTCACAACGTAATCAACCAGGCCGACCTGGTGCCGCTGGTGGCGCCCTCGGCCATGGGCTTCAAGCGCTACGGCGTGGATCACTACATCCCGGGCACGAACGCATCGACCCCTGAGCTCGTGGAGAACGACGCGGTAACGCGCGCAGGCGTCGGCGGTCCCAACAGGCGCTACCTGTATGCCGACAACATCCCCATATACAGCAACGACAGCAACTATGGCAACGAGGGTGCAATTGCGCAGCTCAAGGCCATAGACCCCAACATAGTGTTCGATGACTACTTCGCCACGTGCAGCATGGACTTCGTTCCGTCGCCGAGCATATTCGAGAAGCCCACCGGCAAGACGGTGGTGTATGAGGAGCAATTCCTGCGGGACTTCCTCAACGAGCTGCAGGTGGCGGCGATTTCGAATCGCGACTCTTACGCAAGCGACCTCGAGCCCACGTTCCGTACGGTTATGGGCATGCTTTTCGGCATGGAGCCTAGCAGGACCAAGGCGTTCATGGATCGGGCCTCCACGACGATGAACCGCTTTGACATGCTGTTCGCGTCTTGGGACGAGCACAGCATGTTCCGCATATGGTATTCGCTCATCGGCGATTGGAACAAGTCGAGCGCCGCCAAAAAGAAGGAGTACACCGACTACATCTACAAGAAGCTCAAGGAGACGGACGCGCTCGACGTGCTCACCAAGGAAGAGCGCGCCAAGTTCGACGCCGCCTGGCCCAAGCTGCTCGACTTCATCATGCGCGTATTGGACCGCGACTACAACACCAAGAGCTACGATACCGCAAAGATGATGATGCTTGGTACCTTTGGGTACAACACGTCGCGCATCATGGCCAATCACTATCCCGAGATCACGTTGGCGTGGCTGCGTACGTACGACGATTTCTACACCAACGAGCGCACGGCAACGGCCATACAGAACGCCCCGTCCGTGTCGACGCCCTCGGCAAGCGTGGGCAAGACGAACCTCAAGGGCGGCGGACAGGTCAACGAAATCCCCAGCGGAAAGCAGACGGTGACGCTGGACGTGACCAACGCAACGGGCGAGGCCATCTACTACAAGATGTCTGGTGCCAAGACGTCGGCCAACACCTGCAAGAACGGCTATGACATCTATCGTGGCGGCATCGACCTGGGCAGCGTCGCGAAGGACGATACGTATACCATTACGGCATATGCCATCAGCTATGGCACCAAGAGCCCGGAGGCTACGTACCAGATCAGCGTCACGGGAGCCCTGCATAAGGTCAAGGTGTACAACGAGTACAACGCGCGCCTTAATCGGAAATCCGAAACCTATGAGTGGTCGGAGGGGACGCAGCAAGAGGTCGAGGCCAAGGAGACCGCGGAGCGGCAGCTCGACAGCTGGAGGGTGTGGGACGAGAAGGGCCGAGACGTTACGAGTCAGGTGCTGGGCGACCAGCAAATGAGGAAGAAGACGGCCACGTTCACCATGCCTGCGGGTGGGCAGTACGGCCTCTCCCAGGACTACAAGCTCACCTTCTCGGCATCGTTCAAATGGAAGACCAGAGAGTACCCCAAGCATACCTTTACGGTTAAGGTCGGCAGCAGCACCGAGACGTTCCAAGCGGCGGAAAACCAGACCTTCAAGTACGACGCGACCAGCAAGATTCCGGCGGGCAAGCATTTCAAGGAGTGGAAGGTCACCGACCAGGCTGGCGCCGACGTCACGAGGTTCATGAGGCCCGGATACCGCAACAGCAGGACCGAGGACTTCGTGTGGGGGTCAAAGAGCAAGCCCAACCTGTACTGCGAGGTAACCGGCAACAATCAGACGGTCAGCCAAACAAACGAGCCGAGGGCATACACCTTCGCCCAGGGCTACAACCTTACGTTTGAGGCGGTGCTCGAAGACGTTGCCACGGTTGACGCCATCAAGATACGGGGCGTCGGCGAGGCGGCGTCCGGCGCAAACAAGGCGACGATCGAGTATTACGCGGGCTCGAACAAGGTACACGAGCTCAGGCAGTACGCGATCTGGAAGAGCAGCCAAAGCACGGCGAGGAACGAGGACGCCACGGTTACCACTACGACCACCTACAAAGCCATGCTCAACTGTCCCGTGGTGCCGGGAAAGCCGTTTGTCGCCGACGACGAGGCTATGAAGGTGGAGGCCGAGGTCGGCGGCGTGCTCAACAAGGAGGGGTACAAGGTCGAGTGGAGTCGCCAGGGCGACGGTGCCATGCAGGTGACCATAACCAAGGTGGAGACCCGCACCACGGGCATGCCCACGTTTGCGTATAGCATCACGGCCAACGCATGCGACAAGAACGACGCCGACCGCAACGTGCTGAGCGAGGGAGGCCAGGAGCTCACCAGCACGCAAACGCTCAATGCGGACGCCGATGGCGTGCTTTGGTTCGTCAACGGGCCGGATGTGCGTGGCGGCAGGTTCTGTGGTTACGAGGCCGCCACGGACTCCGGTTTGGAAAAGACCAACGCGAACGATCCCTACGACAACACCTTCAAGGTCGTGGACAAAACCAAGCCGCTTACGGTCAACATGCTGTACGTGCCCGAGATCTCCCAGATCGAGGTCGCAAAGTTCCCGCAGCCGGTGACGGGCGAGCCGCTGGCGAGCAAAGACAGCGAGGGGATCGACCTCACGTGCGTCGTCGATGAGGGCTCGGCGTTTGCGGGTGCGTTCAAGACGCAGGTAACGAGCCTCGACTGGCAGCCGACACCGGGTGCGGACCAAAAGGCGGCGGGTGACACGGCATACGTCGCCGAGCTGGAGCTGGCGTGCATTGATGAGGACGACGGGCCGTACGAGTGCGCCTTCGCGCTGGGCGGCGTGTCGGTCTCCACGGGTTCCGAGCATCCCGCCTTCGAGTCCGCCTCGTTCGATTCTGCGACGGGCAAGCTGTGCCTGTACCTCAACAAGACAGAGCGTGACACCAAACACAAGGTGACGGTGGTTGACTGCCAGAAGGACGACACGGCCGAGGACGCAAAGGCCAAGACCTACTCGTGGAACGAGGGCGAGGCCAAGAGCGTTACGGCCAAGAGCTACGACGTCTTCGCGTTTAGTGGTTGGAACGTGACCGACGGCACGCACGACGCCAAGGAGGCCATGGGGCTTACCGACGATGACCTCAAGCAGCAAACGCTCGCGTTCGTTATGCCAAACAAGGGCGGCACTCTGGGCGACGGCTACGAGTTGCACCTCGAGGCGAGCTATGTGCCCAAGGCCAGCGGCCTGCGCGCGATCATCGCCGAACCCACGGGCACCGCGCTTGCGGATACGGCCCAAATCAAATGGAGGGCCACGGAGGAGAGCGAGCAGCGCACGGTTACGGTGCCGGTGGCTTGGGGTGCGAGCGTTCAGTCCGGCGGCGACCAAACCGACTTGTGTACGTACACGGCCACCATGCGCCTGGATGCGGCCGCGGCGGCGGAGTTCACACCTGGCGACCTCACGGTTGCGGCGGGGCGGTCCGACGCCGAAGACTACGCAAACGTGACGACGGCCTATAGCCGCAACGCCGACGGCAGCATGACGGTGAGCGTAACGTTTGCACCCATCCAGACGGCTGCGAACAAGGAAGACGTAACCATCGAGGCGTATGACGCCAACGCCGGCAGCAAGCTTGCGTCGGTGAGCGACACAACGCTGACGGTCTCGTGGGACATGGACGACAACGGCGCGTTCGAGCTGCTTCCGCCGGCCATGGACGGCGCGGCCTTTGTTGGCTGGGAGGTGCCGGACAATTCCAAGGTCGAGCGCATAGGCACGACGGGCAGCAGGTTTAGGCTCAAAGATGCCGTCGCCGGAGACCCCTGCAACGTGCGTGCGTTGTATGTGCCCGAGGTCACCTCGGTAACCATAGCCGGCGTCGCCGCGCCCGTGGCCGGGCAGCAGCTCACCGAGCTGTCGAACAACAACGTAACGGCAACCCTGGGCTTCTCGGATGCGACCAAGACGCTGTTTGGCGAGAACGCCCTGCCAGGTGGCGCGGACGCCACGTCACGCATAAGGGTAGCGAACCTTGCGTGGACGCCCGAGGCGGCTGGCAATGAGGCCGACTTCGAGACGGCCTACACGGCGGCGGCGAAGGTCGTTGCGCGTCGCGTCAAGATGAAAGGCGGTCAGGAGGTGGAGGACGGCGTCTGGCGCTTTGTGTATGCGAGGGGAGCGAGCGTGCGGGCGGACGGAGCCTCGACCACACGCCTGAATGCCGCCGCAGACACCGCCGTTCTGCACTTCCCGCAAACGGGACGCGACAAGTACCACCAGGTGAACATCGCAAGGAGCACGTACAACACGAACGGTGAGGAGTACGTAACGAGCTGGCACGAGGGCAACACGTACGTCGTTACGGCTCGCGGCATCGACGACAAGCTGTTCTTCGGCTGGACGATCGTGGACGGGAGCGGTGCGGACGTTGCTACCGGGCTGGGTCTCTCTGCAGACGACCTCAAGAGCGAGACCATCCGCGTTACCATGCCGACCTACGTGGAAGGCGGAGCCTTTGCCAAGGACTACCGCCTTGCGATTGCGGCCAACTACGCCGACAAGCTCAACGCGATAACCGCCACCGTGCCGCAGCCCGCCCTCGATGCCGAGCAGCTACCCACCAAGGCCACGCTCACGTGGGGAGAAGGGCAGGACCAGACCGCCGAGGTCGACCTCTGGTGGGATTGCGAAAGCGAGGTCACGGAGGGCGAGGGCAAGACCGTTACCGAAAGCTACACGGCCGCCATGCAACTCGACGCCCAAAGGGGGCAGGCGTTTGCGCGTGCCGTGACCGTTACGGGCGCCACCACTTCCGTCGACGGACCGCAGGTTAGGGAGAACGGCGCCACGTGGACTTGGAATCCCGATGGCAGCGCCACCATTACCGTGGCGTTCGACCCCATCGTCACCCACGTGGAGGCGCGCAGGGTCGTGGTACAGGCCTGCGACGTCAACACGTCCGAGCAAGCAAAGGTCGCGGGTACGGAGGACGAGGAACTCACCCTGCCCGTGGACGGGGAGAACACGTTTGCAGCCTACGCACCCGAGGTCGCAGGCGCCGAGTTCGTTGACTGGGTCGTGCCCGACAAGGTTGCGAAGGTGAATGCGCCCCAACCAGATTCGCAGCATGGCGCCGACGCCTTGGAGGATGGCCGTGCGGTGGGCTTCTTCCAATTCGAAGGCGATGCACCCGCCGGCGCTACGTACACCATAAAGGCGCTGTACAAGCCCGTGGTCGACGTCGTCCAGACCGTGTTTGCCGCACCGAAGGCCGGCCAGGCGATGGCCACGAAGGACGACGCGACCGCCAACTTTACGCTGCAGAACGACGGGTTCTCTCCCGTGACCGTTGCGGTAGGCGCGCTTGCGTGGGATCCCGCTGCCGAGGCGGGCGGCACGGCTGCCTACGGCAGGAAATACGACGCGACGGTAACGCTTGCGCCTGCCGAGGGCAAGCAGTTCGCATATGCCGACGACCTGCTGCCCGACTACGAGGTAGCGGGGGAGGGTGACGAGGACGACGCGGCCATGGTGGAATACGCCGTGGAGGACCCCGCGCACACGATGTACGTGAGCTTCTACCAAACGGAGACGCCTGGCCTGCAGAGGATTGTGGATTCCTATCCCATAGTTGCCACCAACGACAAGAACAGCGCGGCAGTCCTCAAGCTGCTGCTTCCCACTCAGGTGGACATTGAAGTCGTGGGCAACGCCACAAAGAAGGCGAACGTGACCTGGGACGACCCCGTTTGCGACGAAGACGGAGGCAAGGCATACGAGTCCTTCTGGTATGCCGAGGGCACGATCACGCTGCCCGACGGCGTGACCCTTCCCGACGACGCGTCGCCGGATGCCCTTAGGGTGTGCGTTCCCATATACGTCATGGCCTCCGACACCCTCAACCTGCTCGACGTGGAGCAGCCAGCCGACCTTACGGACGTGGACCCGAACAGCGACATAGCGCAGCAGCTGCCTGCCACCACGACCCTCACGATGGAGGACGGCGTGCAGGAGGACGTTGCGGTCGAGTGGGGCGAACCCACGCTCGTGGAAGACGGCGAGGATATGAGCGAATCCGTCTGGACGGTAACGGGTGCGGTAAAGACGCCGCTGCCGAGCTGGATCGTCAACCCCGAGGGCGCGGGTCACGTGGACCTTACGCTCGCCCTCAACGCGTATGTAAACCCGCCCGACCGTCAAAGGGAGCCGGCTGATCCGCCCTACGCCACGCTCGACGATGGCATATTCGACCTCTCGCAGGTAATCTATCTGGACGCCCACAATCCGAATGCGCGCATCTACTACACGACCGACACGGGCGCCGGCCTCGCGGACTTCGAGGAGTACGTGCCCGGCACCCCCATCTACCTGGATCGCACGACGGTCGACGAGGACAGCCTGATGGCGATACAGGCATACGCCACCGAGGAGGGCAGGGACCCAAGCGAGGTCGTGTCGTACCTGTACATGCTCGACGAGGCCATAGACGTCCCGGAGGGCATGGAGCTTGTGTACAACGGCGAAGAGCAGCTGGGCGTGTGGAGCGGTGACGACTATGCGCTCATGGGCCCCAGTTCCGGCTCTCGCATCGACGAGTACGGCGATGCCGTGGCGACGAGCGCGGGCACCTATACCGTGCGTGCTCACATCGCGGACGGTCTGCAGTGGCAGTTGGGCGAGCCCGACGAAGAGGGCAACGCCGAGACGACCACTGACGACCAGACGGTTACCTTCAAGATTCTGCCCGCTTCGATCACGGAGTGCTCGGTGGACGGCATTGCCGCGCAGACCTACGCGAAGGGCGGCGCCAGGCCAAAGCCCACGGTCAGGCTCAACGGCCACGAGCTGGTGGAGGGGCGCGACTACACGCTGTCGTACGAAGACAACCTTGGCATAGGCAAGGCGCGGGCAATCGTGACCGGCAAGGGCAATTTCAAGGATAGCCTCACGGTTGAGTTCGACATCGTCGGTGGCGACACGCTTCCCGTGACCTATGCAGGCCACGCGCAGAAGAAGGGCGATGTCGCAGCGTCCGGCAACGGCAAGACGCTCGGCACGACTGGGCAGGGCCTCAGGCTGGAAGCGCTGAGCGCAACGGTGGAAGGTGGCTCGATCGAGTATCGCAGCCACCTGCAAAAGACTGGCTGGGAACCGAGCTGGTCAAAGGACGGAGCGCTTTGCGGCACTACGGGAGAATCGCGGCGTATGGAGGCCGTGCAGATGAGGCTCTCCGACAGGTTGACCGAGGCTGGCTACCATGTGTGGTATCGCGTCCACAGCCAGACCTACGGCTGGCTTGGATGGGCGAGCGACGGTGCGCCTGCCGGCACCTCTGGCATGAGCAAGCGTCTCGAGGCGGTGCAGATCGTGGTGCTGCATGGTGACGCAAGGCCTAAGGGCTACGATGCGGCCAAGCCGGCATTCTACTCACATGTTACGGTGAACGCTCACGTGCAGCGCGATGGGTGGCTCGGGTATGCGCCCGCCGGTGTGTTTGGCACGACGGGAGAGAGCAAGCGACTGGAGGCCATGTGGGCAAAGGTCGGCTTGCCGTACGCGGGAGGCGTCGAGTACCGGACGCACGTGCAGCGAATCGGTTGGCAGGATTGGGTCGCAGACGGAACGATTGCCGGTACCACGAGGCAGGCCAAGCGCATCGAGGCCATCCGCATGCGGCTTACGGGCGAGAATGCCAAGCACCTGAGCGTGTGGTATAGGGCGCACGTGCAGGGCATCGGTTGGACCAAGTGGGTGCACGACGGTGCCTTGGCCGGTACCACGGGACGAGGCCTGAGAACCGAGGCCGTGGAGGTGGTCGTTCTCACTAAGGGTGCCGTTCCCAACAAGTAGGGGCGAGCGCTACAATCGGCTTGGGACAAGAAAGGAGGTGGCGTGGGTAACTATCTGAGTCTAGGCCCATATGGGTTCGAAGAGATTCGAAACGGCACGTATGTTGACAAGACCGGGCTCATCGGGCTCGTCAACTCCGTTGTGGCGCACGCCGAAAAGCTCGTATGCGTGAGTCGCCCCCGCCGCTTTGGCAAGTCGTTCGCGGCCAAGACGCTGTGGCAAGACTTCGAGCCGTAGGAGGGTCCAAGATGAAGGTAATCGATCCGCGCACGATGCACCACCTCGCGACTGGCGTGCCCGAGGGCGAAAACGTGACGAAGGCGGTCAAGCATTACCGGGATGTCGCGAGCCTATACCAAAGCCCTCGCGACGACGATCCCGTGGTGTACGAGATCTACACGCACGACGAGGGGCCGGCGCGGCAGGGCAACCTGCTCTGGGGTCTCACCGTCATGAAGCCCGTCGATTCCAACGGCGAGTGCAACATGACGCGCGGCCACTTTCACGAGGATCGCGATTGCACCGAGTATTACTTTTGCCTGCGCGGAGAGGGGCTGCTATTGCTCATGGACGATGACGGCAAAACGTGGGCCGAGCGCATGTGCGAGGGGTCGCTCCACCACATCGACGGGCACCTCGCGCACCGCTGCGTGAATACCTCCGCGACCGACGAGCTGTGGATTGGCGCATGCTGGCCGACCGTTTCTGGCCACGACTACGCCGCCGTTGAGCAGCGCGAGTTCGGCTTTCGCGTCAAGCGCGTCGGTGACGACATCGTATTTGAGAAGCGCTTCACGAACAAATAGGGGACCGCTCCTTCTCCGTCTTCATCACGGGGTCGAACTACAACCTGCTCTCCGGTGAGCTCGCGACCATATAGTAGTTGCTCCAACGAACGATGGCTCCGCGAGGTCGCGAGACGGGGAGCAGACACGTCCTTGGGCCTGCGTCGTCCGTTGCTTCTCCCCATAGTTGCGTCTCGGGTCGGCACACCGACCCGGCGCGGTTCTATCGCAACTACCAGAAGACCTACATCGAGCGCGACGTGCGCGAGGTCGACGGGGCCGCCAGCCTCGTGGACTTTTCCCGCTTCATGCGCGCGGCCGCGGCTCAGGTTGGCCAGCTCCTCAACGTGGAGTCGCTCGCGCGCGATGTGGACGTCCCACGGCGTAAGGCCCAGGAATGGCTCGGCATCCTCGAGCGCTCCGACGTCGTCTTCCTGCTCCAGCCCTACTCCAACAACGCCCTCACGCGCGCTGTCAAGACGCCCAAGCTCTACTTCACTGATACGGGTCTTGCCGCCTGGCTCGGGCGATGGACGAGCCCTGGCTCCATGGCCGCCGGCGCCAAGGGCGGGGACCTCTTCGAGAACTATGTGGTCTCGGAGATCCGTAAGTCGCTGAACAACGCGGGGCAGGATGCCGAGCTGTGGTTCTACCGCGACCGCGATGCGAGGGAGATCGACCTCGTCATCGAGCGTGATGGCGCGCTTACGCCCATCGAGGTGAAGCGCGGCGCAAGCCCGAGGAGGTCGGCGTCATCGGCGTTCGGCCTGCTCGACCGCTCCGGGCTCGAGCGTGGCACCGGCGCCGTGGTGTGCATGAAGGAGCGCGTGGGGTACGCCAGCCGCGACTGCGTCTACGTACCAGCCTGGGTGTTGTAGGACCGACAGCATCACTGCAAGTCTGTTTGGGTAGTGCTTGGATTGTTGCTGCGAGGCTGCCGCAGGAGAGCAATCATGTAGAAGATGAGTGCCGCCATTGCGATTTGACGGGGCTTGCGTGGGTCGTCCTTGCACCTAACAGGGGTTAACATAATGGCGTTGGGACAAACCCCTACCCACGGAGGAGCCATGGACCTCTTTGCCGGACTGCGTGAATTCAGCTTTGCCGCCATCGCCTTGCGCCTGCTGGGTGCCTTGGTGTGCGGCGCGATGGTGGGCCTCGACCGCGAGATGCGCAGCAAGAAGGCGGGTCTCAAGACGCACGTGCTGGTCTGCCTTGGCGCGGCCCTCTGCATGGTCGTGTCGGAGTGCATCATCCTCGGGCGCGAAGGCGTCACCACCGACGCCACGCGCATCGCGGCCAACGTGGTCACCGGCGTGGGATTCCTCTGCGCAGCCACGCTGATGAACCGGGGCAACGGCTCGACGCACGGCTTCACCACGGCGGCGGGCCTTTGGGCCACCGCCATCATCGGGCTTGCCTGCGGGACGGGCTGGCTTGAGGTGGGCCTGCTTGCAGCTGCGATCATGCTGCTGGTGTTCGCACTGCTCGGACGCGTGGACGACTACGTCACGGGCATCTCGCGCGGCTTTGGCATCTATGGTGAGCTTGCGAGCTACGACGACGTGGCGACGCTGCTCGAAATCCTGCGCGAGGCGGGCGTGCGCGTGAGCGACTTGCATGTGGCGAAGAGTCCCGTGGACACGGCCATCGTGCAGCTCCGTGGCGTCACACCGCATCTGTGCGAGAAGCAGGCGCTGATAGAGCGCCTGCGGTCGATGCATTGCGTGCGCTATTTGGAAGTGGTGTAGCTGGCGATCGAGTACGATCGAATTGCCTCCTTCGGTGCCTTGGCGACGTGGGACGCGGAGCACATTGTCTGTGTGCACAAACGAGCCGGCCTTCCGTCGGTCATCAGATGGGGAAGGCGGGCAGGCTAAGTCCCGCCCTTGTCCAAGGCGTTCAACGGCATGTACGCTGTGGATAACCTCGACTTGCACGTGCCCGAAGGGGCCATCTACGGCTTCATCGGCGAGAACGAGGCGGCTGACGCTCAGACCTTCACCAACGCCTAGCGGGTGCTGGAGATGGTGCAAGGTGGTGCCGATGGCATGGACCTCATGGCGCTCGCGCTGCTCTGCAATACCAACATGGTGTTCATCTTCACCGCCCTCCTCGTGAGTATATTTGTCTCGCACGACTACGGCTCGGGCTTTATCAAGTCCATCTTCACCGTGCATGCTAGGAGGGTGGACTACGTGATCTCGAAGACGCCGGTGGGCGTGTTTGCCGGTAGCTGCATGGTGCTCGCCCACTTTGGGGGGTCTCCGTGGAGGTTGTGCTCAGGGAGTCGAGGAAGCCCTCTATGGAATGGCGACAGGTGCTCGCGGTGCTGCGCGACCTGGGCTGCGAGGTGCGGCTCGCGAGCGGGGGAGAGCCGCTCAACGTCGTTGTGATAGACGGACCACTGGTGTGGTGCGGGGACACAGCGCCTCTGGCGTACCCCCCGGAGGGACGACTGTGCGCTGCGCTTGGTGAGCCGCGGGGTGGCCGCGGAGCTTGTGAAGGCACTCAAGGCCAGAGGGACTGGACGGCTCTCCATGATGGGCCTCTGCTCCGCAACCGGTCCTGTGGAGGTGGGCCGATGGCGACGTCAGATCCGTCTTCGCAAGCTTGCGGGCTGGCCCTGATTACCCTACAATCAACTTGATTTGAAGTATTTGTAGGGTAAGGAGCACTAATCGTGTCGATTCTCGAAGAGGTGCTCGTCGAGGAGTACGAGCGGTCGGAGAGGGTGTCACGCGCCCTCACGGCCGAGCTCGCCGGCCTCCCGCGCGGCAGCGTGCGCGAGCGCACGATCAACGGGCGGCCCTATTACTACCTCCAGTACCGGGAGGGGAGCCACGTAAGAAGCGACTACGTCCCGCGCGAGGACGTCGAGGCGCTGCGCGAGGGGCTAGCACGACGCAAGGAGGTCGTCGCCGCGCTCAAGGAGCAAGAGCGGTCGCGCAGGCAGATCGAGAAGGCGCTGGGAAGGGGGTTCGCGGATGAACACGCAGGAGCGTGAGCTGGTAAGGTTCCTACGCCTTCTGGACGGGCTCGGCTGCCTGCAGCACGTGATGCTCATCGGCTCGTGGGCCGAGCTCCTCTACGAGCGGGCAGGTCTGCTCGAGGGGTTCGAGCCGAGCAAAAAGACGATGGACATCGACTTCCTCGTGCGCAACGTCGGAGGAACAAGTCAGGGACCTTTTCTTTGTTACCGGTAAGCGGCGCAACCTCGTACGCGGAAATGCGTTGTCAAGCCTATGGTGGAAGGGAAACCTGACCTTCGATTCCGCCGCGAGCAACCCCTACTGGATCGCTGAGAGGCTGGCAACCACGACAAACTTTGCCGACTTTCTCGACACCTTCAACTCTTACAGCATCAAAAGGGCTAGAGGCATCGCAAAAGCGGTGGCGGAAGTCATTGACGAGAGGGGTCTGGGCTTGCTCCAAATGAAGCCCTTTCGCGCACTCAACAAATACCTGAACCGCTTCTCGGCGGTGGCGCCGCTCGACTTTCTTACTGAGGTAGAGATTCACGACATCGCCAAGCAAGAGTTCGAGAGAATTGTGAGCCCATGAAATCCCATGGCGCCAATCATCGCTAAGCAGCCAACGTCTGCCAACGCGCTCTTGCGCAAAATCGCTTCGTACGAGATCATCGTCTCATGGAGTTGATTGTGTTCTCATCGCTTGAGGGCAAAGCGACGGTTGACGACTTCCTTCCCTGGACTGACCTCACCGTCGAGCGGGCTACGTCTGTCCTGCCAGAGGCCATTCGTGACAACTACGGGGCAACCTATCAGTGGTTCATGGACCACAGCGGGACCGTGGGGTCCAGGATGTGGGGAGAGAGGATTCCAGGGGTCGACGAAGCCTTCTCGATCTCAGCCATGCGGGGGATTCACGTGCCTGCGGGATCTTGCTATGCGGTCAGCGTTACCGTCAAGCGGGGTAGCATCTACAGCGGCTCGGACCAGCCCCTCGTGTACCTGCCAGACGGCACATGGCTTTTGGAGTACGCAGCGCACCGAAACAACACGGGCGGCATCACGACGAGCCGTTGGAATAAAGGGCTGTTGAGGTGCATGGAGGACGGCATTCCCGTTGGCGTATTCTTGGAGCGGAGGCAGAGCAGGTACGAGCGCTTCTTGGCGTTCGTAGAGGAGTACCACCCTGGCAGAGAGGTATTCACGCTTCACGGGCCAGTTACCGAGACGTCCATGTTCCGATTCTCGTCAAACAAACCTGCTGACGGGCCCATAATGGCAACGCTCGAGTACAACGGAGATGATTTTGCCGCATTTGAGGAAGACCGTCGTAGGTACGTCTCGGCGCGAAGGGTCGAGCGGGAAGGCCAAGCCCAATTCCGAAAGGCGCTCATGGAGGCGTATGACGGACGTTGCGCCTGCACGGGCTGCAACGTAAAAGAGACGCTCCAAGCGGCTCACATCATCAACTACCGCGGCAACCAGTCAAACGTCGTCATAAACGGAATCCTCCTAAGGGCCGATATGCACCTCCTCTACGACAGCTCGCTTATCTCAGTTGATCCTGACACATACAGGATATGCACAAGCATACGGCTGCGCGGTACAGGGTACGTGCGATTCGAATCAGAGGAACTGATCCTGCCCCGCGACAAGAGCCTATATCCAAGCGAGAAGTGCCTTGCAGTCCATTATGACAAGTTTCTCAGGCTTGAGGCCGCGTGAGGCTCGAACGAGCGGATGCCGTGCCGCGTATCAGTCACGTAACGAGTTTCAACGACGCAGCCACGGCACGCCGCCGCTTACCTTCTGGCTGTGGTCCTAGTCTCCGTCCAAAGTCCATGTCGTCACTTATGGTAATCAAATTGGTGGGGGCAGAGGCCGAGAACGTCTGCGGGAAGTTTGGGCAGAGATAAAAATCATCACATTACGCGGCTGACAGCGTTGAGCACAACACCGGCTTGGAGAGGCCGTTGCTCGGCTTGGAGAAGCCGAGCAACGGCAACGTCATCAGCGCTAAACTCGAATCAGCTCCTCATCATCCATGCTCAAGTTCCCGTAATGCTCGTGTCTACCGATGCCCTCATGATTAGCTCTTTACTAGCATGACGCCCTCTTGTCATCACCAAGGGCGGTCGCCGTCAGCCTCCCAGTTGTGGTCCGCGTCACCGTCGGCATCGAAGTCGTGGCCGTCCGCCCAGACGCGGCGGCTGTGGTCGGAGCGGACGTCGGGGTACCTGTCGGCCCGCGGTCCGCTGCCGGAGGCCGTCGAAAGCAACGCGATAACGATGACGGCGAGGACGGCTCCGGCCACGAGCACGCCCCCGAGGAGCGCGCCCGCCGCGAGGGCGAGCAGCCCGACGGCGGCGACGGCGGCGCGTGCGACGCCCCTCTTCCTGCCCGCTCTCGCGCTGGTGGCCTGCGTGGCGCTGTTCGCGCGCCCGCTCCCGCCACGTGTGAGCAGCCTGTCCGCGTCGCCCGCGTAGCCGAGGTCGTCCAGTATCGCCTCGGCGTCCCAGCGGGTCAGGTCGCTCATGCGCACGACCTGCTGTGCAGAGCGTCGTCGGCGTCCGCGAGGTGGTAGTCGCAGAGGCGGTAGGCGTCGTCGGACGAGAGGCGCCCGCCCGTGCCCGCCAGCAGGCTCCGTGCCATCGCGGGCGTCACGACCTCGCAAACGCTCGGGGTACCCATGGCGGGTTGAGCTCGGCAAGCGTGTAGGGCCCCCGTTCCGCCACGCGCACGGCGACGAGCTCGTCCATGAGGGCGGGCATCTGCAGGTAGTCATCGACGGCGCAGATAGCCCCGTCGGAGAGCGCGAGCCGCTGGTTCTTGGCGCGACGCGCCAGTTGCTCCACCCACGCCTCGGAGTGCTCCTCCATGGCGTCAAGTATCTGCCGCTCCGTGACCGGTCTCTGGGGCATGATGGGGCCTTTCCTCCTGTTGTCACGTCAAATCCAAGTGCACATGCATGCTAACACGCGCGTGGGACAATGATGGGCTGCCAGTGCGACGGGGCGGCGCGGATGGGTCTTGGCGCGCGCCTCCCGTCAGCAGTCCCGGTCGGGCGCGCCGACCACGCGCTTGGCCTCCACGAACCACGCGCGGCGGCGGTGGTCGTCGTACTAGAGGTGGGTGCTCGTGCCTCCCACGCGCGCGGCGTGGCGCATCCCCGCGCCGCCGGCCCTGGGGCTGTGCGCCTGGCGCCTGTCGGTGACCTTTTCGACGTGGAAGCGCCTCCCATCGACCCAGCGAACCTCCAGCGGGGTGACGAGGTCGTCGGCGGTTGTGAGCGTCTACGCTTGCCCGCCGCGCGGTTTTACGATTCCGACGCCTGTTGGCAACGATGCGTCATCGGTCGCGTCCGCGTCGATGCGGTCGACGATCTGGTCTACAGCCCAGCTCCATTCCCTTTTCTTCTTATTCCATGATTTCACCGCAGTGCCCCTTATTGCATCGCCATCTTTGAGGCCGCATTCCACGACCAGCCTTGGTGGAATGAAGAGGTTGTCAGAAACGAACCCGAATCCGCCACGTGCGATTCTTACCACGCCTTCGACCTCTTTTTGCCCATCTCCGGGTGACGGGGGAGTGACCTCGATGATTCTTGGCTCACGCGTCCACTCGCCATCCTTCGCTCCCTTCCTCTTCCTAAACGACGCCACGGTCTGCCCCGTGACTCTAGCAAGCGCGACAAGGCTGTGCTTTTTAACGAGCCGCTCGGGAATCCACACGTCGTCTGATTTGGTATGGACGAAACCGTACGATTTCACAGCCTCAAAAACTCCCTCGAAGCCTTTTACGAACACGCATTCCATCCTCTTGTTGTCTGACGGGACGGCATTGCCATACATGCGCAACCCGTTCTTGTCGAGCGAAGCGGAGTAAACCCTGCCAGGCTCGTAGTTCTTCGCAAGATTGGCGTCGTGCAAGCACAGCCTCTCCGCCCTTTCCAAGGTGTAGATTGGCGACTGGAAGGTGACTATGCCCGCGAGCCCCTTTTCCGGCGCCGTCCATTCGAGGTAGAAGTCCACCTTCGGCACGTATGCCTCTAGGGTGGCTTCCGCATTGGCGCCGAGAGAGCGGTATTTGGGCGAGTTGTCTTCACTTGTCGCGGAACTCGAGTACCATGGCTCGTGCTGCGCTCTTAGCACTACCGGCGATTGCGACCAGCCGTTCTCGTATCTGCATCTTGCAACCGTGTCCGCCTCGAGTTTCGCGGCGGCGTAGTCGCCCATCTGGGCGAACAGATTTATGGCCGCCTCATGGTACGAAAGAGCGTACTTGGGGTCATTCGATAGCTGCAGGGCGCGGAATATGCAGGCGGCGTATAGCTCGGGCCGCTCCGGCAGGAACGTCTCGCCGTACGTCGCCCATGCGTACGCTTCTTTCGACTTCCGCAGCACGAAGGGAGCCAAGACGTCGCGCGCCTCGGCGTTCCTCCCCATTGCGATGAGCAGCTTTCCCAGCTTGTATTCGAGCCACTTCCAGCGGGCGCACTCCTGCCTTGAGGTCAGCGGCCTTATCGCAAGGACTGCGTCTTCCTGTGCTGCAGTCGGGAATGCCGGGTTGCCATCACGGTTCTTTTTCACCATGCAGTCGAGGTACCCGTTCGCCATCGACTCGGCGAGGCCGGGTATCTTCCTGCCCTGATACTCCTCGTCGATATAGTCTTCGTGCGAGAACGAGCTGAAGCCATACCATCTGATGGCGTCGACCAGGTAGAGCGGCGCCTCGTCGAAGCCCTTCAGGAACGCCTTCATAAGGATGCCGTTGCGAAACCTGGCGTCAATGGCGCTCAGGTCGACAGTGGCCTCGAACACCTTCCGGAGGTCTTCGACCCTCTTCCTTTTGACGAGGTCCCATGACACCGAGCCAACTGACCTGACGAGGTTCTCGTAGAACATGTCGTTCTCGCGGGGGTCGAAACCGTATCGGGCGATGACCCTGAGGCTTTGCGCATATGCCTCGCCGTTCCCGAAATACTGGCTGCCATTGGCCTTGTATCTCTTAAGGCAGTCGTAGAGTACCCATGTCAGCTCGCCGGCAATGTACTTGTTCCCAGGCTCGGACCGATACGCCTCGACAGCGAGGCGATAGGCACCTTGGAGGTTTCCGCTCTTCCTCATCTCGCGAATCTGTTGTGATACGTATGCCAAGATATCTCTCCAAAATGCGCTAATCGTTGCCTAGGCGGTAGTAGGCTTTGACCATGCTGACCGCCTCCCAATACTCTGGCTCCTGGCCGCACAGCAGCTTGAAGCCGCTAATCGCGCCGCTCTTCTTGTGGTCCACGCGCACCGTGAACGACTCGCCGCCCGCCTCGAGGCGCAGCACGTCGCGGTATTCCGACGAGGATTCAACCCGAACGGCATAGCCGGGCAGGACCTTATCCTGGATGAACGAATAGAGCCAGTCGATGCCGCTGGACTCGCTTGCCAAGTCCCGTGACGCGGCCTGCTCCACCGACTTCCTGAAGTCCGAGAAGAGGTCCTTGTCGCCCGTCGCGAGCCTCGGAGGCTTGACCTTTGCGTCGCCGCCATAGTCGAAGATCACCTTCGCGACCGACCCGCCGCGCTCGATCTCGAAGATCTCCTGGTAGTTTGCGGACTTGCTCGAGGCCACGCTCGCGCCTGGAGGCAGCGAAGCCTGCACGAGCTCGTTTATGTCGGAAGACACGTTCTCCCGTGTCGAGGCGAGGGTCGAGGCGAGGATGGAGGGCCTCTTTCGCATCGCTGTTGCGCCTTCCTCAGCCTTGCCGAAGTCGGTCTTCTCGAACGGGGATATTGGGACCCAGCGCACAAGGTTGACGCGCTCCTGGGCCCTGCTTATGCCCGTGTACAAGAATCTCAGGTAGCCCTCGTTGGTCCTGCCTCCGTCTGTCCTCGGGGAGAACGTGACCTCGTTGAACGTGTAGGACATCGACTTGTGGACGGTCATGCACCAGCCGTACCTTATCCTGGCGGCGTTCACCCATCTCGAGTACTCCGTGTCGCCCGAAAGCAGCGATCTTTGCATCTCGGCGCGATATCGCCTCTCATATACCGTGAGGAAGCGCGCGTCGTCTTTGTCCATGGGCCTGCCGTTCTTGTTCAGCCGGTAGTCGCCTTTGTCCATCATCTCCGCGTACTGTGGGCTGCTCTCGAAGGGGTACTCTGACGCCGCGGCGTCCATCAACGCCTTGAGGTGTATCTGCAGCGCCGCTTCTTGCCGGAAGTCGAGCTTGGGGTCGTCTGACTCTAGAAGCTCCTCGATGTAGTAGATCTCGTACTCTTCGCCCAGCCGCGAGGACTCGAGCCTTACGGTCGCGGGGACGAGCGTCAGGACGACCGGTGTATCCGAATGGGGTATGCGCTCCGACAGCACGATCCGCGAGTTTGACGACCCGCCTAGGCTCGTTATGGTCGCGAACTCGCCGGTGTTTATCCTGCGCGGCTCCTGGTCCCCGAATTGGGGGACGAATCCCTGGTCGGCCTTCGTGGAGTCGCTCGGTGGAGCCGTGACCTGGTTGTCGAAGATGACGACATCACCAACTGCGCATCGGATTCCGCTGCCCGTGATCCTCCGCTTTATGTATCCGTTCAGTCCCTGAGACTGAGCATTGGTGTACGAAAGCACCTTGTGCCTGCGCCAGTTTTCCGACGCGTCCCTCAGGAGCTGCGCCTCATCCTGTGGCTCGCAGATGCGGACCTGCTCGTTATGCTCAAGGACCAGGTTCGTCATCCTGCCGGTTCGTATCGCATTTGCGATATCGAGGCATGCCGCCTGGATGCCATTGGGGTTCGCGGTGTCCGGGAGCTCGATCTCCTCGGTCGCTATGCTGCCGCGATACCAGTCTGGATTCAGGCAGGAATCGGACCACGAACCGAAACTGAGCTCGTACTTGTCGCCCACGAAGACGACCTTGTTGCCGCTGTCCTTGTCTATCCCGAGGTGGCTCAAGAGGTCGCTGAGCAGCCTGCCCGATCCGAACTTGAGCATCTCGTCTTCCCTGAGCGCGTCGGTCACCATCTGCGCCTCGCACACGATGAAGACGCTCTTGCCTTCCTCCTCGGGAGCCTCTGCTAGGTCCTCGAACGGGCTCTCGTTCACGAGGTCGGCCAGCGGTATAAGCTGGGCTCCGTTTTCCTTGACCTTTGTCGCGGAGAAGTCGAAGAGGGCGGAATAGAGGCTCTCGACCTCGTCGACGGAGGAAAGAAGGTTGGCGATGACCCTGTTCGACAGGCCAAATATGCGGGCAGATGAGAAGCCGGTCTCCAACGCCACGCTTCTGATGAGCGGCACCAGCGAGGTCTTTCCCGAGCCTGTCGTTCCGCTGACGATCATTACGGGGGAATCGCCATCGAAGAACTCCCTCAGGCGGTCTTCGTAGGGCGTTGCGGGAGCGGCCTCGACTGGCTCGGCCGCCTCTTGCGTCACCATGCCTTCGGTAGTGCGCTCGTACCTCGAAATGCCGAGCGACTTGGGAGTGACGCTGAGGTCGTAGTCCGTTGCCTGGAAGACCTTCTTGTTGAAGTAGCCAATGAACTTAGGCTCCAGCAGGCCGGCGTCGTCGCGGCCGGCGCTGACGATGTCGAACAGCTTTTCCAGGAACGTGTCCGCATCGGCGATGTGGAAGTAAGGACGGTATCTTCCCGGAATGGAACCCCGCACCTCGACGGGTTGCTGGAAGCAAACCAGCGTCGAGATGTGGTGGGGGTCGAACGTGCTGAGGTTCCTGCAAGTCAGCTCAAGGATCTTCATCAGCCTGTCGCGCTGCAGGCCGGTCTGGTAGAAGGGGTTCGGGCTGCTTCCGCCCTTCACCTGCAGGCCGCTGTCCATCATCCACGAGCCCCTGCGGAACTCGCCCTCATCGGGGAGCAGAAGCCGTCCACTGTAGTCCTTGAAATCAATGATGGTCAGCGTCTTCGACGTTATGAGCAGCGCGTCGATTTGCAGCCTGTCGTTCACCAAGCAGGTCGGCATGCCTAGCAGGCAAGCGCGGATTCCCTTCTTGTCGAAATAGGCTTTTACAGACTTGGCGAAATACCTAAAGAACTCGTTCTCGTGGGCCTTGTCTGCCTGTCCGTATTTCACCACAGCACCGTCATCGAACATAAGAACTCCTATGGTCGCATTCCGTCCATACTCCTCCGCACATACTCACTCCGATTCTGCCACTGCCGAAAGGGGGGCGAACCTGCTAGCCCCTTTCAGGTTGGCGAGCTCCTGCTGCAGAGCCCATATCCTCTCGTCGATCGAGCGCTCGTGGCGCACTGTCTGTTCCATGACCTCGTCGCTGAGAATGGGGACCGGGAGGCTCGCGAGGGTTGCCTTCGACAGCATCTTGCCCCCGTTGTGCAGCCAGGCCCTCGCATATAACCCGCTCAGCCAGCATGCGAGGTAGTCCCTGCTGATATCCGAATGGAGGCGGATCACGAACACGCTGTTGCCGATCAGGGTCGGTCGTACGGCGCGGTACGTGGCGTGCTCCTTGCTGTTCCTCGACACGAGCAGCACCTCGCCGTCGTGGCTGTCGACGATGTAGCGCCCCTGGCCCTTCGGCATCGAGCCGAGCACGGTCGGCCAGACATTGCCGTCCCTGAAGCTCATGCCGTTGACGTAGTACAGGTCGTCGTCTTTTGCGGAGGCCCGGGGGTCCGAGGCGATGCGGTCGGCCTGCGCGAAGGCCTCCGCGGGGAAGGGCGTGTTCAGGCCGAGCGTCGACCACGCCTCCCTCGCAGCTTCCAGGGAGGCCTCTTCGGCCCTGCTCCGCAGCTCCTCCCTGACGTCGAGGTTCTTCTCGCTCAGCGTCGTGCCCCGGCTGATTCTCGAGGCAAGCTCGCCGAGCGTCGTCTCCTTAAGCACCCTCACGCCGGACCGGACCACGCTGGGGGTTATGCAGCCGCAGTTGACGGCGGCGGCCAACGTCGTTGCCTCGAACTCCCAGGGGTCGTCTGGGTCGCTGAGGTCTTCCAGGAGGAATGCCCCGGTCGACTTTCCGCGTGCCAGCACGACGTACCCGCCCGGCAGCTCCGTGGCGCTGACGAAGCCTTTGGTGTCGTACAGGTCCTCGACTCCGTGTGACTGCGGGAACGGGGCCACGAACGGTATGTCCAGAATCGACGCGTCCTCGCTGAGGTACAGCTCCGTGGCTCCCCGGCAGTCGGCCGGCGCGTATATGACGGCGCCCGTCGCCCCCTCGGTGTTGAGCATGTCGATCCAGTGCTTGTTGTACAGCGGCCACTCGGTCGCGGGCTGGTCGTCGGTGACGTGCTGCGTCGTGACGAGCAGCTTGAAGGGGAGGGCGGGCGTGGAGTAGGTGAGGCCCTTGAAGGCGCCGTATCGGCCCGCTAGCGCATCGACCGTCTCGCCGAAGGTCTCCCTGAACGCGGCCCAGAAGGCGTCGAGCATCCCCTCGGACGGCTCGTCGCCTCCGAACCGGGGCGGGACGAGCCAGACCTGCCCCGCCCCGCCCTCGAGCGCGTGCTCCGCATACGCCAGGCACGTCGTCTCGCAGACCAGGGCGTCGCCCTCCCCGAGGCCGACGCGACGGTCTATGGCGTCGAGCGACGCGCCCGTCAGCTCGACCTGCCAGGAAGCTTTCCCCAGCCATTCGGATCGACGCCTTGCCGCGAACTCCGCGTAGCTCTGACCCTCCGCGCTGTTTCGTCCCATGTCCTGCCCTTCCATAGTGTCCTCGATTCCCGCTTCGGTCTCATTCCGCCTGCCGGCCTGGGGCCTAGGCCGCCAGCTCGGCCGGCGCCAGCCTGACTCCCGTGCAGCTGAACGCCAGGACTCGTGCGAGCTGCCGCGCGCGGGCGTCCACCGTGACCCTGACGCCCAACGACCTGAGCCGTGCGGCCTGCCTCGCGAAAAGCCCGTCCCCCGAGACGATGACCACCTCGCCGAACCGGTCCTCGACGTTCTCGTTGGAGAGGACGCCCTCGAGCGCGAGGTCCGCGCCGTCGTGGCCCTCCTTGTGCACGAGCCTCGCACCATCCCATGAGCCGGCGGGGAAGAGGTTGTTCTTGTGGCTCACCCCGATGACGGTGAGGTCGTTCAGCCCCGGCAGGTAGTCCCTCTCGATCCTGCTCCTCACCAGCATGCAGGACTCCCCGTCGATCCTTCCGGACCCGACCGCGATCTCGATGTCCACCACGAACAGCCTCCGTGCCGACCTGTCGCTCTTCCTGACCTCAATCCGCCTGTTCATTCTCTTCGCCTCTCATTCTTGGATAGATGGTATCCAAACTCTCTAATTGCAGTCTAAAGGAGTCTTGGATAACTGTCAACCAAGAATTTGAAAACAGATTGACAGAGCTTTGGCGAGTGCGTGACTTTGGGGTTCGGCGTTGCAAAATAGACGGCTCCTGGGTGGTGTCGCTGCATGGGCAGGCAACGCAGGGACATGGGATAGAACATCAAGTATTGTCTTAACCTGACGGTTAACGTGCATGGCGCAATCGAGCGCAAGCCTGTCAATTCGCCCCGCTCTTTTGGTCCATCTGGATTGGCGGTGGAACAATTTGGTCCACATTTGGTCCACCCCAGCAGTCGTGCTACAATCGGATTTGCAAAAGGGGAGCTAGGAGCATATGGCCTGGCTGAGAGGAGCGACCAAATCGCTCGACCCAAGAACCTGATCTGGGTAATGCCAGCGTAGGGACCATAGCCGTGCGTGCGCGGTCCCAAAGAGAGAGGAGCGTGATACGCATGAGCGTATTGTCACGACGTGGCTTCATTGGCGCAGCGAGCGCCTTGGCCGTAACTACGGGCCTTTCGGCTTGTGCGAACAAGCCGGCGAACGGCGACGGGGGTGAGCCGTCCGACGCAAACGGCCCAACGGACAGCACCAAGCTCACACTTTGTCTTGACTACACACCAAACACCAACCATACGGGCATATACGTGGCTCAGGCCAAGGGCTTCTTCGACGAAGAGGGACTTGAGGTGGAGATCGTGCAGCCTGCCGAGGACGCCGCCGAGGCCATCGTCGGCTCGGGCAGTGCCCAGCTGGGGATTAGCTTCCAGGACTACATTGCCAATTCGCTCGTTGCCGGCAACGCGAACATCGTCGCGGTCGCAGCCATCGTCCAGCACAACACCTCGGGCATCATGAGCGCCGCCGATAAGGGCATCACGCGTCCCGCCGCCATGGAGAACCATACCTACGGCACTTGGGACCTTGCCGTCGAGAAGGCCACCATCAAGCATGTCGTGGAGAAGGATGGTGGCGACTACTCAAAGATCAAGCTCGTGCCCAAGACGGTCGACGATGACGTTGCGGGCCTGCAAGCCAACATGTTCGACTGCGCATGGGTCTACGAGGGGTGGTCGGTGCAAAATGCCCACATCCAAAACATGGCGGTCAACTACTTCAGCTTTATCTCGATTGACGACGTCTTCGACTTCTACACGCCCGTGATCATCGCCAACACGGAGTACGCCTCCACATCACCCGACACCATCAAGGCGTTCTTGCGAGCCACGAAGCGGGGATATGAGTTTGCCATCAAGCAGCCGCAGGAGGCGGCGGACATGCTGTGTGCCGCTGTTCCCGAGCTCGACGCAGCCCTTGTAGCCCAGAGTCAGGCGTTCCTCTCCGAGCAGTACCAAGCCGATGCCGCGAGCTGGGGCGTGATTGAGAAGGATCGCTGGGCCCGGTTCTACCAATGGCTCAACGACAACAAGCTGGTGGAGCGTCAGCTGGACGTAGATGCCGGCTGGACCATGGACTACCTCGCATGACACCCGCCCTGGAGGCAAGGGGCCTCTCGCTTTCGTGGGATGGTGGTGCCACGCTTATAACGCGTGACGTCTCGCTGAGCGTGGGCAGGGGAGAGGTCGTCTGTCTTGTGGGGCGTTCGGGCTGCGGAAAGACCACCATCCTGCACGCGCTCTCCGGGCTTTCCACGCCAGTTGCGGGACAGGTCCTCTTGCATGGCGAGGACGTGACCGGCATTTCCGGGCGCGTGAGCTACATGCTGCAAAAGGACCTGCTCCTGCCTCACATGCGCATCTTGGACAACGTCTGCCTGCCCCTTACGCTCTCGGGGTTGAGCAAGCGCGAGGCGCACGAGCGTGCGCAGGGACTCATGGAACGGTTTGGGCTCTCGGGAACGGAAGGGGCATGGCCGGCGCAGCTGTCGGGAGGCATGCGACAGCGCGCCGCCTTTCTGCGCACCTACCTCATGGGCAACGACGTGGTCCTGCTCGACGAGCCGTTCTCGGCGCTTGATGCGCTCACGCGGGTCGAGCTTCGGGAGTGGTATGTGAGCATGGCACGCGACCTCGGCCTTGCGTCGGTGGTCATAACCCACGACGTGGACGAGGCCGTGGCGATGGCGACGCGGGTGTACGTGCTCGAGGGCTCGCCGGCAACCGCCGTTCGGATTGAGCCCAACAGGGAGCAAATACTCAAGCTGCTGGGATTCTAGTCGACCAGCCTCTTGGGGACCGTCCCTGCACGACCGGTCGCAACGGGTCGGTCCCCCAAGAGGCTAGTCCTGAACCTCCTTTGGGGCGAGGGGCGAGTTGCGCGTGGTGAAGTGGAGCATCACCGCACAGAACAGGCTTATGGATCCGAGCAAGATTACGGGCCAACGGGAGTCGAGCGCCAGAAGCAGGCCGAGCAACAGCGGTTGCACAACAAGAAGTACGCTGCGCACGGCGAACATCTCTCCGGTGGCAAGCCCGGTAGAGACGCCCGTGGCCTTTGCAGACCTTACCCAAAGGGCCTTCCACCCGTCGGACGCCTTGCACAGCACGCCCACGAGCGCGATGGTCACCACTGCCCAAACCATCGTGTTGTTGAACGAGAACACCAAAAAGACTATCGAGAGCAAGGATATGGCCGCCAAGGACACGCGCCACTTGTCGAATCTCTCCTCCAAGCGCTCCAGCAAGGGGATCGAGGCAAAGACGACCAACTGTCCCAGAACGAACAGGTTGTTGATCACGTCGGTTTCCACGCCAAGGTTGGATGAGAACAGCGGGAACATAAAGGAGTTGTATCCGGCAGCGAGGATGGCGGGCAACATGATGAAGAGGATGATGGGCAGGGTCGTCTTGCTCGTAAGCAGCACGCGCAGGGCCTCCCGCTCCGTCTTCGTTCGCTTGCTCTCCTTTTCCAGGGGATGCTTCGTGCGAGGAAGCAGATGGGACGCCATCACAAACACGATCAGGCTCACGATCGCGACCACCACATAGACCCACGCATTGCCAATCTGCTGCGCCACCGTGCCGCCAAGCACGGTACCCAGCGCTGCGGCCGAAGTGTCTGTGCGCTTGATGCCGCCCGCCGCCAGGGCGCGCACATCGTCCGTGTCGGCGCGTCGTGGCAGCGAGTAGCTCAGCGTGTAGAGCAACCCAAATGGTATGGCCATCAACAGCTTGGCTAGGCAGTAGAGCCAAAAGTTGCCAATGAGGACCACGGCTCCCGTGCAGATGGCGCTAAACGTCATAAACAGGGCGCCTCGCCTCATGAGCTTTCTTATGACCACGCGCGAGCCCAAGAGGGCGTAGGTCGCCTGTCCCAGCACCAGGCCCAGACCCAGCATGATGGAAGGCAGCGCCAACATGAGGCCAGAGCTCTCCATGCCCGCGGACTTGAGCAGCGCGCGGGCAATGAGGGTCGTCATAACGGCATCGACGCTCGAGAGCAGGGTCACGAAGAACGAGAACGGGCGCGTGAGAATGGCCATCGCGTCGTGGTGGTGACGCATCTGGGTGAACGACATGAAGCAATGCGCACAGGCCCGTAGCTCCACGTAGGTGAGGTATACGACCAGGACCATCACCAGCAGCGTGATGATGCGAAGGGTGATCTCGCTCATGACGGCCGACTCAAAGGTCCTCAGGCGGCTTCCGATCTCTATAACGCCCACCGTGCTCTTGCCGTCGCTCGAGGCGATGCGCACCAATTTGTACTGAGTCGCGTCGTAGCGGCTCCTGCCAATGTGAATCTCGTCATCTGTCTCGTTCGTCTGGAAGACCCTCTCGACCGCGTCTTGGGTCATGGAGGAGAGCGCACCCGTGCCAACGACGTGCTCGCCAACGCTGTCATAGAGGTAATAGATGCCCTTGCTGTCCTTTGCGTAGATGATGGCGTAGGTTCCGATGCCGTTTTGGGTGGCTGCGTCGGCAATGCTCACCACGGGGAATATAACGTCAAGATAGTCGTACGATTTGTCGGCGTCCGAGAAGGGTTCCGTGCGGAACTCCTCGCGACTGCTCCGATTCTCCATGGCCTCGCTCATCTGCAACGACGTATACGAGAGGTAGTCGGCAAAGGTGCTGATCTCCTCCGCGCGCGTTCGCTGCAATGCCTGATAGGCCCCGTACGAGATGTACCCAATGGTCATGCTCACTACGAGCACGACGACAAACGACGCGAAGAGCGGTCCGATGTTCTTGGTGTTTCCCACGCGTACGCGCTTGCGCAACGTGATGAGGCCCAGGATGACGAAGAAAAAAAACACGTAGCAGCGACATACCAGCACCAGAACATGGAAGGTGAGGGAGGCGGGCGACGGCATGACGCTTTCCAGTCTGGTGAGCTCGCTCCCGTCGAGGTCACAGATGCTCACGGCGTTCATTTCGCGATTGGACAGGGTGAGGTGATCTCCATTGATGTGGATGTACCCGTACCCCTCCTCCTCCAGGATGGGACGGAGCTGGTTGTCCTTGGACTGGTGGTAGACGGTACCGGTCGTGTCGTCGTATAGGAAGGGTTCCGACGTGTCGGAGAGGTCGATGGACGTGAACGTATGGTCCGAGGACTCGGCATGTGCTGACTGCTCGGACTCCACGCCGTTGAGCATGCCGCGTGAGTTGATGGTCCTAAAGACGCTGTCCCTGGAACAGTAGCCAATGCCAAAGACGTTGCTCATGTCGATGGGATCTTCGCTTACAAGACCGTTGCTATGCTTGCTCGCATGGACGATGGAGACCGTGCTGCGGGAGGCCTCGTCATCGTCGTTGTCCGTGCCTTCGCGACAATAGAGTACGTACACATCGTCCTCGTCCGCATTGTCCATCGTCATGATCGAGGGCGTGAGCTGATCCTCCTTTGGCTCAAGGCTAAAGACCACCTGCCTAGACACGCCGGCGGGGCTGTAGGCGACCACGCACTCCCTCTCGATGATGGTGCTGTCCTTGAGGTAGGTGATGCCCGAGACATAGATGGTGTCGCCGGCGACGCACACGTTGGTTATGGCCTCGATGGGCGAGTTGAGCTCATCGCACATTATGTAGCCGGTAAGCTCATGGTCCTTGTTGAGAATGAGCAGACGAGACGACTCGCGGTCGACGATGGCCGTATGCTTGCCGTTTGTGTCGGCTGCCGAGGGGCCATCAAGTCTGATTGGATTGACGAGCGACGGGGGCAACAGTATGCCAAAGGTGCCCAAAGAGACAAGCACCGAAAGCACAAGCAGGACGAGGGCGACAACACGGAGACGTCGAAGCAGTCCTGTTCCCATGTCCGTGTTGCCGCCCTTCCTGTTCGTCTAGTCACTAGGAGCATAGCACGTCGCCATTGTGCATGCGCCCATCAAGAGCGGTGTGTGGCAATGTGTTTTTGTGGGCTTACTCAATCGTGAGGAAGGCCTGGTATCCGCGATAGGCCTCGTACAGGTCGGCCTTGGAGATGGTCTCCCACGGCGCGTGCATAGACAGCACGGGTAGGCCGCTATCGATAACGTTGATGCCGTATTTCGCAAGGATGTACGCGATGGTCCCGCCGCCACCGACGTCAACCTTGCCGAGCTCCGCGGTCTGCCAGCACACGTCGTGGTCGTCCATCACGCGGCGGACGAGGGCAACGTACTCGGCGTCGGCGTCGTTCGACCCGCTCTTGCCGCGTGCACCGGTAAACTTGTTGAATGTGAGGCCGCGCCCCAGGTAGGCGGCGTTCTTGGCTTCGAACGAGCTGGCAAAGGTGGGGTCGAATCCCGCCGACACGTCGCTGGAGAGCATATGCGAATTCACGAGGCAGCGGCGCAGCGCGAGCGAGCCCTCTCCGTACCCGGCGAGCGACAACACCTCTGCCAGGACGTTCTCGAAGAAGAAGCTGGTCATGCCCGTCGAGCCAACCGACCCTATCTCTTCCTTGTCCACGAGGATGGTAAGGGCCGTGCGTGCAGGGACGTCCTTAAGGCTCAACTGTGCGCGCAGACTCGGATAGGCGCACGACCGGTCATCGTGACCATAGCCCAAGATCATGGAACGGTCGAAGCCGGCCTCGCGCGCGGGACCCGCAGGCACGACCTCGAGTTCCGCGGAGATGAAGTCCTCCTCGTCCATGTCGTATTTCTGTGCGAGCAGCTCAAGCAGCTGGGCCTTTACGGGATCCTTCTTGTCCTCGTCGTCCTCGACGACAAGGGGCTTGTGTCCTACGAGCACGTCGAGCATCTCGCCATCGATGACCGTGGCGGCATCCTTCTTGAGCTGCTCCTGGGCGAGGTGGATGAGCAGGTCGGTGATGACGAAGACGGGGTCGGACGGGTCCTCTCCCACGCATACCGGAACCAGACTGCCGTCCTTCTTTGCGATGACGCCATGTATGGCGAGCGGCAACGTGACCCACTGGTACTTCTTGACCCCACCATAGTAATGGGTGTCCAGATAGGCCAGGTCGTTCTTCTCCTCCAGGGGGTTCTGCTTGATGTCGAGGCGCGGCGAGTCCACATGTGCCCCAAGGATGTTGATGCCCTCGGTGAGCGGTCTTTTGCCCAGCTCGATGAGGATGAGGGACTTGCCGCGGTTGGAGGCGAATATGCGAGACCCTGGCCCGAGCTTCGTGTTGCTGGCTATCGCCTCTGCCAGGTCCATGTATCCGGCCTGTTTGGCGAGCTCGATGGAGCTGGAGACGCATTCGCGCTCAGTCTTGTTCTGGCTGATAAAGGAGATGTAGTCACCCGAGAACTCCTCGAGTTCCTCAAGCTGCTCGCTGGTGTAGTTTTTCCATGCGTTCGGTCGTTCCATGCAAGACTCCTATCGTTGTCCCTCTGTCTGGTTGCCATTGGACGTTACGGTGGGCATGCCGCCAAAGGCGTTAGCTCGGCTGCCCGCCCGCAGGCGCGTTACCCTGCGTGTTGGTCTGGGTCGTGGCGGACGTGTCTGTTGTCGCGCCTGCTCCCGTGTCCGTGCCCGTTCCCGATTCGGCAGATGGCGCTGGCGCGGGCGTGTTCTCGGTCGGGGAGCTCTCGGGGTTGTTCTGCTGGGGCTCCTCGTAATCCGTGTAGTCCTCCTCGTAGCCATCCTCCGGATAGTGGGTCCATTCCTCATAGTACACGTCTTCGGACTCGTCGGTGTACTGGCGGGTGGTCGAGGTCGAGTCCTTTGCGTTGTCCGTGTTGGTCGGCTTCTTCTGCTCCCGCTGCGTGGTGGTGGGGAAGAGGGTGAAGCCACCGAGCCAGACCCTAAACCCATTGCCACCCGTAGCTACGAGGACGAGGCCCGAGGATGCCAGGGCGGCGATGACGGACGCCGCGACGACGATCCTGCCGCACTGCTGCAGGCGGGTGGGCAACTGTGCGTCGTCGTACTGGCTGGGGCCGTCGAGCTGGCTCGAGTCGAGCACGCCATCGAGCTGTGCCGAGCCGAGCATGTCCTCCCGCTCGTAGCTCAGTCCGTTTGACAGTATCGACGACACGATGACGCACGTCACGACTCCAACCACAATGGATATGAGTGCGCCGCCTAGGCCCGTAAAGAACGCCATTGCCAAGGAAACGAGGCAGGCCGCTAAGATGCCGCCACCCTTGGGCACGTGCGTTTCGCGAGGTTGTGCTTTCATGTGACCTCCGCTCTTGGTTCCATTGTTTTTTGAATACCCACATCCTATGATACGAAACAGCCCTCCACACGGTTATCACGTACCGCTCACCAATCATCCTTCGACCTTTGGTGCCATGCGCGCTAAGATGGTCGGAGTTAGGTACTGCAGGTACGTTTTGTCAACGTTCGTCGGGAGGTAACACATGCTCGTTAATGCAACCGCCATGCTCCAGTCCGCCGTCAAGGGCCACTACGGCATCGCCGCGTTCAACACCAACGACCTCGAGTGGACGCGCTCCATTCTCCAGGCCGCCGAGGAGCTCCAGACTCCGGTTATCATTCAGTGCACCGCTGGTGCCGCCAAGTGGCAGATGGGCTTCAAGGTCGTCGCCGACATCGTCAAGGACCTCGTTGACTACATGAACATCACCGTTCCCGTTGCCATGCATCTCGATCACGGCTCCTACGAGGACTGCTTCAAGGCCATCGACGCCGGCTTCACCTCCATCATGTACGACGGCTCCCACGAGCCCACGTTCGACATCAACCTCGAGCGCACCGCTGAGATCGTGAAGCTCTGCCACGGCAAGGGCATCTCGGTTGAGGCTGAGGTCGGCGGCATCGGCGGCGTCGAGGACGGCGTTGCCTCCAACGGCGAGCTCGCAGATCCCGATGAGTGCAAGGCCATCGCCGACCTCGGCGTTGACTTCCTCGCCTGCGGCATCGGCAACATCCACGGCCTGTATCCCGATGACTGGGCTGGCCTCTCCATGGATCGTCTGGCCGAGATCAAGGCCAAGACCGGCGACCTCCCGCTCGTGCTCCACGGCGGCACCGGCATCCCCACCGCAATGGTTCAGGAGGCCATCGACAACGGCATCGCCAAGATCAACGTCAACACCGACCTTCAGGTTGCCATGGCCAAGGCCACGTGGGCATTCGTTGACTCCGGCGAGGCAAAGCAGGGCAAGAACTACGACCCGCGCAAGCTCCTCAAGCCTGGTTTCGACGCAATCGTTGCTCGCGCCAAGGAGCTCATCATCGACTTCGGCTCCGACGGCAAGGGCTGGGCATAGGTCTAAGCGGCTTTGTAGCCACAATCGATGCGAACCGGACTCGGGAATTCCCGGGTCCGGTTTTTTTTAGGTTCACGGACTCGTCGGACTGTCCCCTCATGCCCACCGATACTTGTGGTATCGTGCCATCGTGCTGATTTTGATGAGAGAGGGAAGTCTTGTCTCGCTTACGTGCCTATTTGAGGGGACCGCAGATCTGGCCTGCGATCGTTGCGATCGTGCTTCTGACCGTCTGCTATGTTGTGTGCTTCCTGAACAGTGGCATGCTCTATCTCACCAATGACGACATGAGCATCCAGGAGACCCTCGCCGGCACCCGCCTGGGGTCGCCCTATCCCTTGGTGTGGTTCTCCAACTTCATCATAACGACCCCCATCTCGATGCTCTATGGCCAGTTTCCTGGTGTGCAGTGGTGGTTCATCTACAGTCACCTGCTCATGGGCACTGGTCTCTTCCTGGTGAACTACGGAATTGCGCGCGCGTGTTCGGACAGCACGGTTCCCATCCGCATAATCTCCGCAGTCGTTGCGCTTGCCTTCGACTTTGCGTTTCTCATATATCCCATGACCAAGGTTGCCTTCACCATCGTTCCGGGCGTGCTGGGTGCTGGAGTCGTGTGCTGGATCGTGTCGAAGCGAGAGACGCTCAGCGGGGGCCAGTTCGCTGCCTGCCTCGTCCTATCCATGCTCGCCCTTTGCCATCGCGAGGAAAGCGGGCTCATCGTATTGTGCTTTGTGTCGCTTGCCCTCCTCACCAGGTCGCTGCTGTCGCATGAGGGGTCATCCGCACTGGAGGTCATCAAGGGCTGTGTCTTGCCCATTGTCGTGGTGCTGTTCGTTGCGGGAATCGTGATAACGGGCAACCGCTCGGTGCAGAACGAGGCGAACGGGCCGGAGTATGGCCCATACAGTGATGCACGTTCCAGTTTCGTCGACTATGAGCATGACTCGTATTCCGAGAATAAGGAGACATACAACGAAGTCGGTTGGAATGGCGACTTGTACGCGCTCGTAAGCAACTGGTGCTTTATGGATGAGTCGGTCAACACGGAGTCGTTGAATTACGTTAAGACCCATCAGCATCCTACGGACTACGCCCAAAGCATGTCGCATGAGTGGGGTCAGCTCATGTCGCATCCGCTGGCAGGATATTGCCTTATGTCCTGGATTGTGATCGCGGGGGCGGCCTTCATCGTGCTCATGGTGGGGATGAAGTGGCCCTACCTGTGCATGCAGATGCTCAATGTGCTTGGCACAGTGGGACTGCTCGTGCTCCAGTTGCTCTTGGGCAGGATCTTGTATCGTACGGTCTTGGTTACGGTCGTTTCCAGCTCCGCGTTCAGCCTGGCTCTGACCTATCGGGCGTTGGGCGCCGACCGTCGCTCCGTTTTGCTTGCCCTGTTTGGCGTGGCGACGATAGCGGGCATGTGGATGGGCGCATGGGAATCTACCCGCGTCGCATTCGACCAGACGAGAATTGCTCCCTTGGTCGCGGGGTCCCAGAAGGCGGAGGCCTTAATGGAGTATGCGATGCTGCATCCGTCGCTCGTGTACGTAAAGGGACCCAGAGCTCCCTCGAGCACGAATCCTCACAAGGTCTACCCGGGGGACAAGCCGACGAACGTTTTGGCTTGGGGAGGCTCCGAATACAACTCACGCTTGTCCAAGCTGCGCATGGAGAAAAACGGACTCGACTCGTTTACGGGCGAGGTCTTTTCGCATGACAACGTGAGGCTTGTCTCGGGCATCTCGCTTGCGGACATCGACTATTCGCTTGGAGGCACCGACACGCTCTCGAGCTTCCTGCGCTGGCAGCGCGACAAGTACGGGGCAAAGGGGGTCATTCAGGTGGATACTCCGTATCCCGGCGTGTACGTGCTGCGCATGATCTACGGCGACGAAAACCAGGATTTCTACGACCAATACGAAAAGGGCTTCATCCTGCCTGTCCGTTATGACTCGGACTCCTTGGAGGAGGATTCGGACGATTTACAAGACAGCGAGGACGAGGAGCTCGAGGAAGAGGCCCCATATGAGGAGTCCGATAAAGACGAGCCGGACCTCATGTATGGGAATCTCGCTTAGCAAAGCTGGGATGGTGAGTGGGGGAGTGGCTGAGTACACGCATGTCGTGCATGGAATCGCGCCGACCTATAACGAGCGCAGCCGCGTGCTGGTGCTTGGGAGCGTGCCCAGCCCCAAGTCACGCGAAGTGGGCTTCAATTATGGTCACCCGCAGAATCGCTTTTGGCGCGTTCTTGCCCAGCTGGCGGGGGAGCCGGTACCACAGTCGGTGGACCTCAGGCGCGACTTCTGCCTGCGCCACGGCATAGCGTTGTGGGACGTCGTGGCGGAGTGCGACATAGTGGGGGCCTCCGACACGAGCATCAAAAACCCCATCCCCAACAGGCTCACCGACATTACGGAGGTGGCTCCCATCGAGGCGGTCTTTTGCACGGGCGCAAAGGCGCATGCGCTCTACCGACGCCTGTGCGAGGCTGACGTGGGCATCGAGGCCGTGCGACTGCCCTCCACGAGTCCCGCCAATGCCGCTTGCACGATGGATCAGCTGCTTGTGGCATATGCCCAGATTTTCGAGCACTGCTCGTAGCGGCAACCGGAATCTCGACCGACTCGCGCCTGTTGGGTCTGTGGCGGGCATCGTTAATAAACTCGACATGGAGACGAGTGTGTTTTTGCAGTATTCTATTCGCGTTACCGCGACAAAACTTGGGAGGGAACACGCATGGACTCCTCTATGATTTCTGCATATCGGGCGCTCAATGAGGCACAGGCGGCCATTGCCCGTGCGCAGACGCTCGATGAGGCGTTGCAGGAAGGACTCAAGGCAATCCTCAAGAACTGCAAGGCTGAGTCGGGGGCGATCTGGTATGCGAGTTCGATGGGGGATGATGGGGATAACCCGTCGTGCATTCTCCATCCGTACTTCTGGATCGGGGGATCGGACCTCACCTCGTGTATGCATGTGCCTGGGGACGGCTCGGTGGGCCGCGTGTACCAGACGCAGGTGGCCGAGCGCTACCTGCACTTCGCGCCCGAAAGCGATCCGGCGACGGTGTCCGACTTCCAGGACATCGAGGTCAATTCCATGATCTGCGTGCCCTTCTCGAGCATGAAGAAGAACCTTGGATGCATCCAGTTCATCAACAAGGAGGGCGGTGGCTTCTTTACCAACGAGGAGGCCGACGTCTGCGAGATGATGGCCATGCTCGCCGCCATGGCCATCGAGGAGAACGACAATCTCCAACCCGAGTGGTCTCCCGGCAATACGATCATGCGCGTGCGGGGGGTAACGCGCGAGTTCAAGAACGGGGACGTGGTGACGAAGGTGCTCAAGGGCGTTAACCTCGACGTGTACGAGGGTGAGTTCCTCGTGCTTCTGGGTGAGTCCGGATGTGGCAAGTCCACGCTTCTCAACATCATTGGCGGCATGGACCATCCGACGAGCGGTTCCTTCGAGTGCTTTGGCGAGGAATACTCGAACGCCTCGCAGCAGCAGCTCACCGAGTATCGTCGCGACAACATTGGCTTTATCTTTCAGAGCTACAACCTCATGCCCAACCTCAACGCCAGGCAAAACCTCGAGCTCATTGCGAGTCTGGTCCCCAAGCCCATGTCGGCGGACGAGGCGCTCGAGATCGTCAACCTTGGCGAGCGCAAGACCAACTATCCCTCCCAGATGTCCGGCGGACAGCAGCAGCGCGTCTCCATTGCCCGTGCCCTCATGAAGCGTCCTCGCATCATCTTGGCGGACGAGCCCACCGCCGCCCTCGACTACACCACCTCCATTGAGGTTTTGGAAGTCATGGAGAAGATCGTCTCGGAGGGCACGACCATGATCATGGTCACGCACAACGAGGAGATCTGCCGCATGGCCGATCGCGTGGTGCGCATGCGCAACGGGCGCATGTACGAGGTGACGGTCAACCGTCGAAAGGCCCACGCGAACGAACTCGTGTGGTAGCGAGCAGGACAGCCATGAAAGGAATACGAGCCGTCGAGCTCCTCGCTAACATCAAGGCGAACATCGTCGCATTCTTCTCGATCTCGATGTTCGTGTGTTTGGGTGTCGGGTTGTTTACGGGCATTCAGTGGGGGGCGGTGGCCCTGCGCGACGCTGCCAACGACGCCATTGCCAGGGGAAATATGCATGACGTGGAGATTCAGTATCCCTACGGCATAACCGACTCCGATTTGGATCAGATTCGCAAGATCGACGACGTGAGCGACCTCGAGTGTGGCTACTCCACCTTTGTCGTGATGGCGAAGGGGGCCACCAGCTACACCATAAAGGTACAATCGATCACCGAGCGCATAGACGTCCCCACGCGCGTTGAGGGCACCATGCCGACAAGGGACAACGAGATAGCCCTGCTCGACTTTTGGGCCAAGGGCAAAGGCATCAACATTGGCGACACGGTGCACTTTAGGCATCAGGAGGCGGCCTCCGAGGTAGCTGACGGGCTCAACATGCTCAAGCAGGACACGTTTGTGGTTACGGCACTCGTGGACATGCCCTCATACCTGCAAAAGATGAGCACCACGCTGGGCGTCTCCAACATTGCCACGGGTGCCATCGATTGCGTGGGATTGGTGCGCAAGGAGGCGTTTGACTCCACCAAATACAAGGATGGATACTCCAACGTGTACCTGCGGTGCAACTCCGTCGCGGGTGTGGACACGTTTACCGACGAATATAGGGACAAGTTGGCGCCGACCATCGACTCGCTCACCAGCTTGGGTGGCATCTTGGGCACAAACAGATACAACAAGATTCATGGGGATGCCCAGGAGGAGCTGGATCAGAACGAGCAGAAGATAAGAGACGGTGAGGAGCAGCTTAACGACGCGAATGCCCAGACGGCCGAGGGCGAGAAGACGCTCGAGGATGGCAAGAGGCAACTGGCCGAAGGGCAAAAGACTCTTGAGGCTGGCAAGGAGGAGCTCGCCGCGCAACAGTTGTCGGGCACCGAGGAGCTTGCGGAAGCTTACTCAAAGCTAGTGGAGGGTCAAGCCACGTACGATGCCGGACTTGAAGCGTACAACACCGCCACCGACACCTATAACTCGCTGAGCGCCGCCCTCGATGAGAATCGGGGGTCCTACGACATGCTCGTTGAGCTCATCAACGACGTGGAGCTCTTCGATACGCTCGATACCCTTGTGGCAGACGTCCAGGGGGCTTTGGATGACTACAACGTAGCGGATGAGGGCTCCAAGGAAGATGCGTGGGCCGCGGTCGTCGATGCGTATGGCAGACTCAAAGATTCCTACAACGACTTAAAGGACGAGACCGGGTCTGCCAATGGCACCTTGGGTGGACTCAGCGGCTTTGGCTTTCTGTCGAGCCTGGGCACTCTTCCTGACATCCCGTCCGACGTCAACCCCAACTCGATAGCCGCAGAACTCGAGAAGATCGTCAACGCATACTACGCGGTACGCTCTGGCTTGGACGACCTCGCCAACCAATCCGTCACCGTGAGCGGCCACACGATCTCCTTTACGGACATCCCCGGCGGGCTCGAGGAGGTCTCGGATGAGCTTGTGGAGAAGCGGGGGCAGCTCGACGATGCGGAGGCGGAGCTCAAGGACGGTTGGACCGAATACGATGCGGGCAAGGCCCTGTACGACACGGGAGTGGCCGAGGGGCAGGACAAGGTGGCCGCTGGTGCTCGCGAGCTCGAGGAGAAGCAGAACGAGGCGCAGGAGGGCGCGAGGAAACTCGAGGAGGCCAAGCGGGAGATAGCGAGCAAGACCAAGGAGCTGGAGGACGGCAAGATCAAGCTGGAGGATGCCAAGAAGCTGTTGGCCGACATGATCGAGTACGAATGGGTCGTGTTGCCACGTCGGGACAGCGGCGGCATACAGGGCATCAGCATGGTCTCCACCATGATGGAAAATGTCCGCTGGGCCATGGCATCGCTGTTCATCATCGTTGGTCTGTTCGTGTGCTACTCGGCGATCTCGCGACTCGTGCACGAGCAGATGATCCAGCTTGGCACCAAGAAGGCGTTGGGATTCCGCGAGGGCGAGGTTACCATTCATTACCTCTGGTTTGCGGGCATCTCGGTGGTCCTGGGCTCGCTTCTGTCCATTGTGATTAGCATCCTGTTGGTGCAAGGCATCATGAACCCCACGGCAGCGGGCAACTTCTGCGTGGATGCGTACGGCCCCTACTTCTGGCCCGTCGACCTGCTTGTCGTGGGTGGACTGGAGCTGTTGCTCATACTGGCGTCCACATGGTTTGCCATCCATGGGATTCTCAAGCTCAATGCCATAGACCTGCTCAAGGGAGAGTCCACCGCCAGCGTAAAGCAGCACTTCTACGAGCGCACGAAGCTCTGGAGCAAGATGTCGCTCTACTCCCAGACGATCGTGAACAACTGCGTTAACGACAAGCGACGTGTGGTGGGCACGCTCATTGGCGTTGTTGGATGTACGGCGCTCATCGTGACCGCCGTTACGCTTGCCGGAAACGTGAGCGACAGCCTCACACACCACTACGACGAGGTCTATCACTTCGATTCCATTGCGTTTTTGGACGGTAAGGGCGACGAGCCCGCAAAGAGCGTCGCAATGGCGTTGTACGATCACGGTATTGCGAGCACCGAAGCCTTCGAACGTATGCTGCAAGTTCGCAAAACGGACGGTACTCGTGCCGTGGCGAATCTCGTGGTGCCCACCAACGAGGAGTCCTTCGAGAAGTTCTATAGCGTGGTCTCCACCAATGGAGGGCCGGCAGACCTCGCGAGGAATGGACTCTGGGTCTCGGCGGGGTACGGCAGCCACATGCACCTTAAGGAAGGCGACGAGATCACCCTCACCGAGAACACGGGAAAGACGCACACGTTTAGGGTTGCCGGCTTCTTTGACTACTATTTGCTGCGTCAGGAGTTCGTTATTAGCAAGCAGGGGTACAAGGAGGCGTTCGGCGAGGAGCCTCAGACCAACCTCCTGCTCGTCAACACCGATGGCGTGGGTGTCGATGCCACGCGCGAGTACCTTGTCGGCACCAAGGGCTATAACTCCCTCGTGGACGACAAAGCTGACGCCTCGTATGCCTACAACGAGCTCAGCAGAATCCTTCGCACGGTCGTGCTCATTTACCTGCTGCTTTCGGCGCTCATGGCAATCGTGGTGCTGCTCAATCTCGACATCATGTTCGTGGACGAGAAGAAGCGCGAGCTTATCGTGCTCATGATCAATGGCTTTTCCACAAAGGACGCTAAGGCGTACATCTATCGCGACTCCATTGCCCTCACCGTTATTGGCATCCTGCTTGGTGTGGTCGTGGGTGCGATCATGGGTGCCATAACCGTGGGAGCGCTTGAGCCCCAGAATGGGTACTTCCTCAAGGGATTAAATGGGATTGCCGCCATCGTGGGCATCGTCGGCGCGGCCGTGTTCTCCATCGCGGTGCTGCTGTTTTCCCTCAGGAGGATTCCGCGGTTCGACCTTACGGACATCAATCGCTTCTAGACCAAGAGTCGGGGCTCGGAGGATACTCCCTCCGAGCCCCGACTCCATGCCGAGCTGCTCGTTAGAACGCTGTGCTAGTTCTTCTCGGCTAGGTTCACGAGCTCAAGGAACTCGGTTCGTTTTGCGTCGTCGGTCTTTCCTACAAGCTTTCGTATTGAGTCGTAGGTGGTGCTGCCCTTGAACTCGGAGTCGCGCAGCAGCATCCCGAACTCGCACACGGATGCCGCGAAACGCCAATCGCTGCCTGGATCTTCCTTCCAGTCGGTCTTGCCGAGGGAGATTTCCTGCTCCTTTGCCTCATTGCCCTGCATGGGCATGTAGCGCAGCTTTGCGGTGAGCCACTCGTCGGGGGAGGCGCTGGAGTCGCCCTTGGTCTCGTACTTGAGGTCGGGTGCCGAGACCTCCATCTTGGAGTCCGTGCGCACGATCTCGTATGCAACGGTAAACTGGCTCTGGGGACCAACCTCGCCCGCATCCTTCTCGTCGTTCTTGAAGTCCTCGTCGGCCATGGCGCGGTTCTCGTAGCCGATGAGGCGGTAGCCCTTGATGGCGGTCGGATTGAACTCGATCTGCATCTTTACGTCGTTGGCAAAGGGGACCAGGTTGGCCGTGAGGCGCTCGCCAAGCACGCGCTCGGCCTCCTCCTCGCAGTCGATGTAGTGATACGAACCGTTGCCGTGATCGGCAATCGTCTCCATCTTGTTGTCCTTGTAGTTGCCTGCGCCAAAGCCGAGAACCGAGAGATAGATTCCCGTTTCGCGCTTGGAGTCCACGTACGCCTCCAAATCGCTTTCGCTTGACATCCCCACGTTGAGGTCGCCGTCGGAGGCCATCACGATGCGGTTGACGCCGCCTTCGATCCTGTTCTTTTCGGCGAGGTCGTAGGCCATCTTGAGTCCTGCCTCGCCGTTGGTTGCCCCGTTCGCGCTAAGGCTGCGGATGGCGCGCATGATCGTTTGGCTGTCGGAGCCCTTGGCGCCGTCCAGAACGACCTCCTCGCCATTTGCGTACGTTACGATCGAGACCCGGTCGTTGTCTCCCAGCGTCTTTACGAGCTGGGCAAACGAGCTCTGAAGCAGGGGAAGCTTGTCGGGGTCGTCCATCGAGCCGGAGACGTCGATGAGGAACACGAGGTTGGAGCCCTTCTTGGCCACGCTCTCGTCCTCCTTTGCGGTGGCAAATCCCAGAACCAGAAGGTCGGTGTCCTTGTTCCAGGGGCACGGTCCCACTTGTGCGGTGATGCCAAACCCATCCTTGCCCTTGGGCTGGGCGTAGCTGTAATCGAAGTAGTTGAGCATCTCCTCGATGCGTACGGCTCCTGGCGTGATGCTGTTATAGGAGTAGTACTCCAGCGCATCTTCATTTTGGCCCTGCTCGACATCCTTGCTTGGCTTGGCGACCGCATACCCATTGCGCAGCATGCGGCGCAAGTTGGCATAGCTCGCCGTGTCGACGTCGGCCGAGATCGTGGAGAGTGGCCTTGAGGCCGTGGAAATGAACCCCTGCTCATCGATTGAAGAATACTCCTCGGTGTTAAAGGTTGGCTCCTCCGAGTAATACCCCTCCGGCATGGCGTTATACTCGGTCGCCATGCCATCCGTGACCATCTGCAGGGGCATCTCGTCGTCTATCGGCATGACCTGCTTGTTGCCGCTCGTCTCTGCTTCCGTTGGGGGTGCTGCCGCGGGTTGCACGGCAGAGCCGCAGGCAATCAATGACAAAGCGACGGTGCACGACACGAAGGCCTTGGCCGCCTGTGCTAACGTTTTCATCAAAGGTCTCCTCTCATATCGACCACTACCAAGGAAACGAGCCAGCACGCCAAAGTGTCGGAAGAATCGCAAAAAAGTCCGTGGTGGATGTGAGCGGTCACGAATGCAGCGGCGAGAGGGCATACCACACGTCGTTGTGGGGGAAGCGCACGTAACGTTCGTCGACTACCTCGCAGGACGTCTGCCCCGATTCGCCCAAACCGTATGCGGTGGCCTTTTTGGCCTTCTGCCCGTCGACGTTCTCGTTCGAAGGATTACCGACCTCGAAGCGCCGCCCGTCGTCGAGCTCGACGACGGTCCACGTTGGGGCGGGGGCCTCCTCAGCCGAGTCGACCTCTGCCGCCACCGAGCCCGCTACCGAGTCGGCGTCCTGTGCCATGGGGCTCTGCTCCTCATCGATGCCCTCGGGTGCGATGTCTGTTACGGGGGCGGCGTTCTTAAAACTCATGGTCTCGCTCTGGGCGTCTTGTTTCGACTGCCGCGTGGTTGGCGACATGTTTGTTGGCAGCATCACGACCATGGCGAGGGCAAGGCAGGCGGCAAGCGCAAGCGGCACCACTATGTGCCAGTGCGGGCGGCGCAATCGCCGATGGCCTACGGCCTTCTCTTCCGCCTGCAGGGAGGCAAGCACGCGGTTGCGGGTGTCGGCGGAGGGGCCCATGGCCGCATAGGCCGCTTGGAGACGATCGTCCAGATCCGGCAGGTTGGTTACATGGCTGTCACTCACGTCGCATCGCCCCCTAGCGCTTTTTTAAGCAAACCTCGGGCGTCCCTCAGACGATTTCGAATCGTGGACGCGGGAACACCCAGCATGTCTGCAATCTCTGCGGTCTTGTAGCCCTCATAATAGTGCAGGTATACGCAGTCCTTGTACTTCGTTGGCAGACGAAGCACGGCATCGATGGTGTCGTCGACGGCATCTTGCGATGACCAGGCTGCCTGCTCGCGTTCGGGCATTGCCACAACGCGCGTTCGCTGCGCGCTCTTGAGCACGTCCTTGCAGTGGTTCGAGGCACATACGATGAGCCAAGCGTGCTCATGCCCCTCGTCGTTAAACGACCTCGGGTTCCTCACCAGCTTTGCGAACACCGTTTGTGCCGCGTCCTCCGCGTCGGCATGTGAGCCCAAATACGAATAGCACAACCGATACACCGTGTCGAAGTTGCGCTCGAACGTTGCCGCTATGTCGTATGTCTTGGTCATGGGGAGAGCCTAGCATACGATTGCGCGTCCTGTTTGCGACTCGCGTATCAAGACGCCCAAATCGCCTTCATGAAATTCGTGTATGCCTCGTCGCAGATGCCCAGCGTGCGGTTGAGCAGCTCGAAGCAGGTGTCGCCCACCACGTTTGGCGAGAGTATGGCGTCGCCACTCGCAATGATGTCGTTGTCCTTGTCCAGGAAGAACGTGAGCCACCTGTACAGTATGTTGGCCTCGTTGATGGCCGTTAGTGCCGCCTCCGTCTTGTTTGGGGGGACGTGGGCGATCACGCCGCTGCCAAAGTGCATGGTCTCGCCGTCGGGGTCAAACCAGAAGAAGACGTCCAGATGCTCTATGTTCTCCATGTTGTAGCCAATGCGGACTGCAGGGACTTTTGCGTTCTCCAGCTCTGAATACACAATGTCGCGCTGATCGAGCGCCGTTTGGAATGCGATGAGGTTAGCAGATCCAGAAGCCATGGCACGTCCTCTCTTGTGTGGTCATCCCTACGATACTATACCGTGGGCATGTCGGAATAGAGTGTTCCCAAAAAAGCTGGTCATTAGGCAACCGTTCGTGCCCCAATGGGGCATACGGGTCGCCCGCAACCGAGGCAAGGTGCACAACAATTGAACCAATTTTGGAATCATTATCCATTTTATGGGCATTTGAGTTATGGAGAAATATGGTTTAGGGTGCCCACTCGCCCGCTTGCCAATAAAGCCATGACAGGGCTGACCTGTTTTGCGTACAATGCATGCAATGTTTGTTAAAGAAGGTGGTGAACCCATGAGTAGGGTAAAGCGCAAGGAGGACGTCTTCTACCGTCTCTTCCGTGAGTACGGTGAGAAGATCGTCGCCACGACCGAGATTTACCAAAAGATCTTCTCGAACGACTATCCCAACACAAGAACGCTCATCTCGAGCATGAAAGATTACGAGAACGTCTGTGACGACCAGGCCAAGCGCATCTTCATGGAGTTGGGCAACTCGTTTATCACGCCGTTCGACCGCGAGGACATAAGCGTGCTGACCAAACGCCTGGACGACATCGTGGACTACATGGAGGCTGCGGCGAGTCGCATGGACCTCTTTGCGGTGGAGGGCATGCGTCCGGAGGCGGTTCGTCTGGCCGAGATTACCGGTCAGGCCGTGGCCGAGTTGGCCAAGGTCTTGGATCGACTCTCCAACTTTAAGAAGGACCCCGCCGTCATGGAACTCGCCTTGGGCGTCGACGTGATCGAGGACGAGGGCGATGCCGTGTACAAGAACGCGTTGGCCGACCTCTTTAGCGGTAACGTGGGCACGCTCGAGATCATGAAGTGGTCGCGTGTGCTCGATCGCATGGAGCTTGCGCTCAACGCCTGCGAGCACGCCTGCGACATCGTCCAGGGCGTGGTAATGAAAAATGCTTAGCGGACTGCTTATTGCCGTGCTGGTGGCGGCATTCATCTTTGAGTTCATCAACGGATTCCACGACACGGCGAACGCCATCGCGACGACCGTCTATACGCGGGCGCTGCCTCCTCGCGTAGCCATCCTCATGAGCGCGACAATGAACTTCATCGGCGCACTCATGAGCGAGCGCGTGGCCATGACCATCGCCCACGGGCTGGTGGACGTGCAGCTGGAGCTGTACGTCATCCTTGCCGCGCTTCTGGGTGCCATCATCTGGGACCTGTTCACGTGGTGGCAGGGCATTCCCAGCAGCTCGTCTCACGCGCTCATTGGCAGCCTCATCGGCGCCACCATCGTGTTTTCGCGTGGTACGCAGCACGTCATGTGGGACGGCGTGCTCATGAAGGTCGTCATCCCGCTCTTCACCTCGCCGATAATCGGTCTTCTGCTGGGCTTCTGCTTTATGAAGCTGGTCTTTGAGCTCTTTGCCAACTGGAAGCCCGCCAAGGCGAACGGGCTCTTCCACAAGGCACAGATTGCAAGCTCCATGTTCATGGCCTACAGCCATGGCAACAACGACGCGCAAAAGACGATGGGCATCATCACATTGGCGCTCATCGGCAGCGGCGAGCTTGCCGCGGGTTCGGGCGTGCCCACATGGGTCAAGCTCTTCTGCGCGCTCACCATGGCATTGGGCACTTCCATCGGCGGACAGCGCATCATGAAGACGGTGGGCGGCGGCGTGACCAAGCTCGAGCCCGTGGTCGGGTTCGTGTCGGAGACCTCGTCCGCAATCGCCATCGAGACCATGACGGCGCTCGGCGCTCCCGTGAGCACGACTCAGGTGGTTACGACCGCGATCATGGGTGCGGGAAGCGCCAAGGGTGCAAAGAAGGTTCGCTGGGGCGTGGCGGGAAGCATCGTAAAGGCGTGGTTTACCACGTTGCCCGCCACGATGATCCTTGGCGGCCTGTGTGCGCTCGTGATTGAGCTTTTCATATAGCATGCGGACGCGCGCCATGGGAAGTCATTTCCCATGGCGCGCATGTGTTGGCCATGCGCACGGCACAAATGAGGACGGGAGGTTCGCGTCATGACCTTGGTGTACTACGCCGACGACGAGCCCGAGATTCGCGAGGTGGTCTCGCGTTTTTTGATTAGCGAGGGCTTTTTGGTCGAGACCTTCGCGACTGGTGACGAGCTGTTGGAGGCCTTTGCGTCCCGTCCGTGCGACTTGGCTCTGCTCGACATCATGATGCCGGGCACCGATGGGTTGGGCGTGCTCGCCAAGCTCAGAGCTACCAGCACCGTGCCTGTTATATTGCTCACAGCCAAGGACTCCGATGCCGACTTGTACACCGGTATGTCGCTGGGTGCCGACGACTACATTGCCAAGCCGTTCAGGCCGCTTGTCCTGCTTGCCAAGATGAGGGGTGTGCTGAGGCGCGTTGCCCCTGCGGCTCAGGCAAGGGGAGTGGGACGGGCCGACGTGCGGTTTGGCAACCTCCAGTACTCGCCCAAAAGGAGGGCATTCCTCGTGGGGAATGCCAGCGTGGAGCTGACCCCAACCGAGGGGCGGTTCCTCGCGTTTCTCATGGACCGGCCTGGTGAGGCAATCGCACGGTCCGACCTGCTGCGCGAGATTTGGGGAATCGAGTACGAAACGGGTTCGCGTGTCGCCGACGAGGCCGCCAGGCGAGTGAGAAAGAAGCTCATGGCGGCGGGTGCGAACGTCTATCCTCAGACCGTGTGGGGGTTTGGCTTCAAGCTCGATCAAGGGGGTTCCTGATGGGTGGCAAAAGGGGTCTGCCATCGATCTCCACCGTGCGTACGGTATGGCTCGTAGTGGTACTTGCGATTGCGTTCGAGCTCGTGCTCATTCCCGTCTTTGGTTTCACGCAGCTGCGTGGCATTCGGGACAAGGCCGACGAGGCGCTCAACGGGCTGCTGCAGACGGGGGAGGGTCCATACACCTCCGACCTGCCCGAGGCGTACATCATGTATGAGGACGAGGTCACGCAACACAAGCTCTATGGGGCGGGGGCCGATTTGGGGTCTTTCGTTCTGGCACACCAGGACGAGCTGCCTGTGGACGAGACGCTCACCTTTGGGGAGGGGGACGATGCCCTCATCTACCAGTTGGCCAGAGGCTCATGGCTTGCCGAGGAGTCTCCGTATCCGGTGCTGCTCGTCTATTGCGACGTGGGGTTCTCGTACGGCGTGATGCGTCTCACGCTTGGCGTGATGGTCGTGGTTGCGGCCGTTACGGCGGCAGCGCTCGTCTTTGCCGGGCGCGCGGCCACAAGAGCCATCGAGAGGCGAGACGAGTCGCAGCGGGCTTTCTTTGCAAATGCGTCGCATGAGCTCAAGACGCCCCTCATGACCATTCAGGGAAACACGTGTGGCATGCGTGACGGCTTCATTGGCACCCATGAGGGGTGCGAGGCGATCGACGCAGCGGCGGAGCGCATGTCCGGGCTGGTGGGCGACATATTGGAACTGAGCCGCGTGGATGCAGGTGTTGTTACGCCGCGGGTAGAGGCATGCGATGTGAGGGAGATTGTCTACGACGCCCTCTCCGCTGTTCGCGTGGAGGCGGACAGACGCCATATTGCGCTAGATGTCAACCTCGAAGAGTCATTGCCACGCAAATGCGATGAGGGGATGACCTTTACCATCGTGTCCAACGTTGTCACCAACGGTGTGCGACACGCGCGCTCTCGCCTGTGCGTGTCGGCTCAGGTAGGGGCAGATGGAGCCTTGAGCATATCGGTCGTAAACGACGGGGATCCAATAACCAACGAGGATCGCGTGCATGCCTTCGATCGCTTCTACTGTGGTGAGCAGGGGCAGACTGGCATTGGCCTTTCGTTGGCACAGGAATACGCAAGCTTACAGGGAGGCTCCATTGCCATACGACCGCTCGACGCGGGCACCGAGTTTACGATTGTGCTCCCATCGTGAGATACCCACATCAAAGCATTGCGAAATCACATACCACGCTTTTAAAATTTTTCTGAATGGAGGACAATTCTTAAGGATACTTCAATAAAACTATGCCAAAATGTCTATATTGCCCCCAGTTTCAATAGAGATGAGAGCAAGATGCCGCAACGTCTTAAAGACGCACAGGGTGATTTCGACGAGCTGACCGGCTTGCCCACGATGATGTATTTCCGCAGGTATGCGGGCGGCTATGTGCGCAATGCGTTGGAGCATGGCAGGGTACCTTACCTTATCTATTTCAATCTAGAGAACTTCAGCACGTTCAACGAGCGCTATGGGTTCGAAGAGGGCGACAAACTTTTGGAGCTCATGTCTCGCGCGCTCCAGGAGGCGTTCCCCGGCTTTCTGCTCTCCAGGTTTGCGTCAGACCATTTTTTGCTGGTCTGTGAGTGCTTGGACCTGGAGCGTGCCATTGAGGATGTGGGACAACAGCTGAGGACATTTGGCAAGCATGGCAACATCGAGCTCAAGGCCGGCGTCGTTTGGATGGAAGATGCCGATATTGACATCTCCATGGCATGCGACCGGGCCAAATTGGCCTGCGACAGCATAGCCCACCGCCACGATCTCAACATCCGTGTGTTCGACGATGCCCTGAACTGGAAAATCGAGCGTGCACATTACATCGAGAGTCACATCGACAATGCCATCGAAAAGCATTGGATAAAGGTGTACTTCCAACCCATTGTTCGAACGGTGACCGGCGAGGTGTGCGATTTCGAGGCGTTGGCACGCTGGGAGGACCCGCGCTACGGAATGCTCTCTCCTGGAGTGTTCATCGAGGTGCTCGAGGAATGTCACCTCATCCATAAGCTCGATGCCTACGTCGTCGAGCGTGCGTGCGAGATTTGGAGGAGTTTGCGCAACGTCACATCGCGCTTTGTGCCATTTTCCGTCAATCTATCCCGCCTGGACTTTGAGCACTGCGACGTATATGAGATGGTCGACTCGGCCGCGCGCACCTATAGGGTTCCTCCTCAGATGATTCACGTCGAGATAACGGAGTCGGCTCTCACCGAAGACAAGGGTATGCTGTTGCGCGATATCGATCGATTCAGGGCGGCTGGCTATCAGGTTTGGCTTGATGACTTTGGCAGTGGGTATTCCTCGCTCAACACGCTCAAGGACTACGTGTTTGACGTGGTAAAAATCGACATGGTATTCCTCCGCGAGTTCGAGGAGCGCCCCCAGTCGCGCGTCATCATATCCTCCATAGTCAACATGGCCAAGCAGTTGGGCATGCGGACCCTCGTAGAAGGCGTGGAGACAGCCGAGCAGTTCGATTTCATAAGGAGCATTGGTTGCGAGTTCGCGCAGGGATATCTCATCGGTCAACCGGTTCCTCCCCAAAAGAACCTGAAGAAGATCTCCTCTGGAGAGTTCGTTGTTGCCGACCCCTCTTTGCACGGATATCACGATCGCATTGGCGCCATAAACGTCCTGAGTCCCACGCCCTTCGAATTTCCTTGGGAGACTTCTGCGGAGGGGCACCCGCCAACCAGCTTGCTTCCTTTGGCAATCATTGAGTTCGAATCGGGTATCGCGCGCTTTATGATTGCGAATGATGCGTTTGCCTTTATGATTCGCGAGGCCAAGATGGGTACCATGGCCGAAATTGCCGCGCAGATAAGCCATCCCGAGACTACGTGCGCGCGCAACATGCGTGCCGCCGTGGAGGCTGCAGTTGCATCTGGCAAACTTGAGTCGGTTGACTTGCTCGAGAACGGTCGCCATTGCATGATGCGTCTGCGTCGCATCTCGAGCCATGGGAACGTGGTCGCCCTCATGATGTCGGTCATGAGTCTTTCTGCCTCAACCGATTTGGACGAGGAAAAGCGCAGTGCCATTGCGTTGCGTCAGTTGTACGTCGTGTACGATGAGGTAAACGTTATTACAATTAATGACGATAGCATTAAGAATGTGTTTAGGGGCAATGCCAGCTTCCCCTCCCTGCGGATGGACCAATCGGCAAGCCATTCCATACAACAGTACGCGCAATCGAAGATTCACCCGGACGACCGCCAGCGCTTCGTGCACTTTCTAATGGCGGATTCGTTGGGGGAGCGGTTGGAGCGAAACGGTCTCAAGAGTCTTTCGGAGGCATTTCGCGTCTTGGGGGCCGACGGACTCTATCTCTGGTTTACGTGTGTGGTATTTCCCATCGAGTTGGACGGTGTCAGCTGCGTAATCGTGTGCATGCGTCGGTTCAATCACGAGGTGGTGGAATGCGTGGAGGGCTGCGATACCATCCCCAAGTCATTGCTTTGGGACACGCTCATCGACCTTGTGCCTGCGGGTGTGTTTTGGAAGAATACCGACAGGCGCTTTATGGGCGTCAACAAACGATTCCTGCACTTCTACGAGTTCGATTCGGTCAACGACGTGTTGGGAAAGACCGACGAGGACATGGGCTGGCACGTGGACAACGACCCGTTCAAGAACTACGAGCTTCAGGTTATAGATCAGGGTCGTGACATGCTGGACACTCCGGGCCAGTGCATCTCCCGAGGGGAAGTGCATGACATTCTGGCAAGCAAGGTGCCCCTGCGGCGCAATGGCGAGATCATTGGCCTTCTGGGCTTCTTCATCGACAAGTCCGACACACGATTGCATGGTCCCATGTTGGGCGAGACGATGGACTCAGTGGGTACGGACGCGCTTACTGGTCTTATCAACCTAAAGGGTTTCTACTCGTCCATGCTGTCGTATCGAGAAGCGTACGAGAAGACTGGTGTGGACTTCATTTGCGTTGCGGCGAACATCCACGGAATGCGCGACTTCAACGATGTGTACGGGCATTCGTTCGGAAACAACATACTTCGGGTCGTGGCGCATCGCTTGGTCAGGTCCTACGGTACCGATGGCGTGGTTGCGCGCATTGGCGGTGATCGGTTTGCCATTTTGCGACAGTACATCGATGACAAGGCCGTTGCCGACTTCGTATGGCAGGTTCGCAGGACCGTGGAGGACGTCAGTGAGGTGGACGGCATCGGCATATGCCTGCGTTGTCAGCTGGGATACTCGGTATTCTCGCAAGAGGGCGACGTGGACTTGCTGTTCGAGACCGCAAAGGTACGCATGCGTTTGGACTAGCGCGGCGTAAAAAAAGCTGGGCTCTATGGCTCCGCGTCGAAGAGCCGAATCGCACCTTCGGGCAGGCAGGTGCTGTCGGTTGCTATAACCAACACATTGTCGACCTGGTCGGGTCGTACGCGCTTGCTCGGCAAGACGCACACATGGAGGAAGGCGCTCGAGAGACACGCAACCGTTCGCATGAGCAACGAGGCCCGAGGTCCTTCGAGGGCGCTGATGACGTTTGCCGCATATGTACCGCCTGGATTGAGGCAGGCATGGACGACCGATGCCGCCTCGGGCGCGAGAAAGTGCCGCTCGGGTTGCTCTGCGACAAAGCAATCGTTGAGAATCGCGTCGTAGGTGCGTCCGCTACGAGCGCACGACTGGATGTGATGCCAGGCGTCGTCGCACACCAATCCCAGCCTGTGAGTCTGATCGGTATGGTAGTCCTCGCGCAATCGATCAAGCAAGAAGTACTCATGGGCCAACCGCGTGATGGCGGGATCGACTTCGACGACGTCGATGCGCGTGGGGTCGTGATGGGCTATCACATGCTTGGGATAGGCATAGCCACCGCCACCAAGCATGCACATGCGGCGTACGGGGGAACCCATGGAGAAGACGACGTCATATTTTGCGAGGTAGGGAAAGGGGACGTCGCACCACCATTCGTCCAGATAGGTTCCCGACTGATACGTGCCCGCAATGTCGAGGACGCGCAGTTTCCTGTCACCCCAGTCGGTCTCGTATATCCTTGCCATGCCAAAGCGCGTTGGGACCTTGGTTGCCCTCCAGCGCGCCCACAGGGTTCTTGCGCGGCTGATTAATCTCATCAATCGCTCGATGCAAGACGCGCGCGTAGCTCGGCGGCAAAGGACTCGTCACCCTTGGACAAAAGCGCGATGACTGCCTCGATGTCCGATGCGCTTGGAACTCTGGGTTCGGGTTTTGGCGCCGGTCCCGGCTCGTCCTGCGGCGAGAGCTCGATGCGGGCGCGCCGCGAGACCAGCTGTCGGGCAACTGCGCCGCATGCCTTCTCCCACTCGCGTTCGTCGGCCGTCTCATCCAACGAGGACACGAGGCTCGAGCCATAGCGATCACCTTCCAGCGATGCGAGCCAGGTGCGTGCGACCTGCCGTCCGGTCTTGGCAGAGCAGGACCCGTCGTCCTTGTCTGCCTGCGCCCCAAATTCCTCGCAAAACGACTCGTAAAGGCTGGGTTCGGCCGATCCGTCTCCGTCCCACAAAAAGGGGTTCGCATCCTTGCAAAACTCCTCGAGGCCCTCTGCCGGACGCTCCCATGAGCGTCGGGCGGCATCGTAGGCCTCCTGAACCGCATAGTAGGCGTTCACATAGATGGTAAACGAATCCCAACGATGCTCCAGCATGTATGCCTCCCTCTCGCATAGAGGTCTCCTGCATCAGGCAATTGTGATGCTTCTTTGGGACCTCGCAACAAAAAACCTCCGTGCACGCCAAAAGAACAGGTTGGATTTGCCTGGCGGGATCGGCGATGGGCCCTGTTTGACGTGCCGGCCAATACCACATGGAAAAGGCCCACCGGCACCCGTGCCGATGGGCCTTGCTGACCTATGGAGCCTACCTACTCGGCCACGGCGGGGGAGTCGAACTCGCCAGCACAGTGCGGGCAGCGGGTCGCACCCTCCTTTACCTCCTCCAGGCAGAACGGGCACTTGGGGGCGGCAGCCTCCTCCTCCTCGGTTTGCTTCTTGAGCAGGGCGTCGCTGGCCTCCTGGACCTTGTTCATGGCCTTGACGATGAAGAACACGATGAGTGCCACGATGAGGAAGTTGATGATCGCGCTGAGGAACTTGCCAAAGTCGATGGTGGTGCCCGGTACCACAAGGCCACCGATCTCGGTCCCGTTGCCACCGGTAACGAAGGTGATGAGGGGGTTGATGATGTCGTCGGTGAGCGAGGTGACGATGCCCGTGAAGGCTCCGCCAATGATGACGCCTACTGCCAAGTCCATTACGTTGCCACGATTGATGAACTCTTTAAACTCCTGAACCATACCCATTGTTGCTTCCTTCCTTCACTTTGGAATTGGGGCGCACAAGATGATGCCACAATATGTAGCATTTGTGAAGAGCTTTACGACACTTTAATGTACGAATGCCTTCCGATGCTGCGTTCCAGCCTGGCGATACGGTCGCGCGAGCCTGGTTAGGAACTCCTGGAAGGCCCGCGGCCGAGGTCGTCGGTGTCCAACAACACGGTAAAGGGGCCGTCGTTGGTGAGCGTCACGTGCATGTGGGCACCAAAGACGCCCCTGCCAACGTGCGTCACGTCCCTCTGGGCGCACGAGCAGAAGCATTCGTATAGCCGGTTTCCCAGCTCGGCGGGTGCGGCGCTGGCAAACGAGGGTCTGTTGCCCCTACGACAATTCGCATAGAGGGTGAACTGGCTCACCACGAGCACCTCTCCACCCACGTCCAGCAGCGACAGGTTTGTCTTTCCCGCGTCGTCGGGGAAGATGCGGAGCTTGGCTATCTTGCCCCAGAGTCGCTGGGCATCCTGCTCGGTGTCGTTGGACCCCACTCCGAGCAGGATGAGCAAGCCTGGACCACAGCTTCCCACGCAGGTGCCGTCTGTCTCGACACGCGCCTCTGCGACGCGTTGCAGGATGGCTCTCATGGCTGTGCCCTAGCGTATGCCGTACAGGCTGGTGTACTTCTTGGTGAGGTAGTTCGCGTAGTGGCGTGGGTTGAACGGCTCGTCGCAGGCGAGCTCGATGATCTGCTTCGCGTCCTTGGCGCGACCGTGCTTCCACACGCGCCTGCGCAGCCACGTGCGTATGGGCTCAAGGTCGCCGGATGCAAGCAGCTGGTCCCATGGTAGCCCCTCGTCGATCATCTTGGCGCGTAGCTGTGCGGCATAGGCGTTGCCCAATGCATAGGCGGGGAAGTACCCAAAGTCGCCCATTGCCCAATGGACGTCCTGCAACGGACCCTCGACGTTGTTTTTTGCTGACGTGCCGATGTACTTTTGGTAGCGTTCGGCCCAGAGCTTGGGTACCTCGGTGGCCGTAGCCTTGCCATCGAACAGGAGCTGCTCTATCTCGTAGCGCACGATAACGTGAAGCGGGTAGGTGAGCTCGTCGGCGTCGACGCGAATGAGCGTGGGGGAGACGCGGTTGACGGCCAGATAGAGCTGGTTGGGTGTAACGCGACTCATCTGACCGGGGAAGCGCCTCTTTATGAGTTGGAGCAGCGGGCCGATGAAGGCTCGGTCCCGACCGATGCAGTTCTCGAAGAATCGCGCCTGCGCCTCGTGCATGCCCATGGAGGTGCCGCCCTTGAGCGAGGTGTGGTTGAGGGCGGGGTCAACTCCCTGCTCATAGAGGACATGGCCGCCCTCGTGGAGCATGGTGTACACGTTGGCCATGAGGTTGTCCCGCTCAACGTGGGCGGCAATCACGGCATAGTTGCTCGTCATCGCATCCGAGAAGGGGGACTCGGACGAGCTGAGGTAGTGCGCGTCCTCGTCGATGCCCATAAGCTCAACGATATCGCGCGCCAGCTCCCACTGTCGGCTCACGTCAAAGCGACCTTCCACGCACGTGTGCGAGAACGTCTTTCCGCTTTCCGAGATGGACGAGAGCAGCGGAAGCACGCACCGCTTGACTCGGGCGAAGAACGAGTTGTAGAACGCTCGGTTGGTTCCCGGCTCGTATTCGTCGAGAAGCGTGTCGTAGGCATCGGCTTCGGGGTTCTGGGACTTGGCGATGCGGCGTCTAAGGTTGACCAAACGGTCGAGATAGGGAGCAAAGGAACGCCAGTCGTCACGCTCCCTGGCCTGCACCCATGCGTCGTAGCTCTCAGACGTGAGGCGCACGAGCTTCGTCTGGTCCGTGGCAGACGTGCTCACCAGCTTATGTCGGTCCTTCGAGAGGACCGCGACCTGTGCGGCCACCACAGGCTCCAGCTCGCCTGACTGTGCGGCGAGGCGGTCGAGCATCGATCCCACCTCGGGCTTGCTGAGCAGCTCGTGGTCTTCCTCCTTGAGGATGGCGAGGGCCTCGGCCCGATCGGCGGTGGCGCGGACGGGGTCGATGGTGGCGCCATAGACCTCAAGCTCGGCAGAGGCGTAGCGATGCGCATAGAGACGACGCTCGATGGCCCCAAGCAGCTCCAGATCCTCCTCGACGGGTACCTCCGGCTCGGGCTCCGGCTCCGGCTCGGGCTCCGGCTCGGGCTCGGTGTCGCTCTCTGGCTGCACATCGGACTCGGTTTGGCCCTCGTCTTTGCCGGCGGCCTCGTCACCGGCCTCCTGCTCGGATGTCTCCTCGCCCTCGGTCAGCTTCGCTGCGTCAGGCTCGGCATCGCCGGTGCTCTGAATCGTCGGTTCGGCATCCTCGGCCTGCACAGGGACCTTGTCGTCCAACGCGTCCACTCCCGCGGCTCTGCGCACCGATGCCATCATGGCGTCGACCTCTTCCTCGGCGGGTTCCGGGCGCTCGTCGCGAATGGGGGAAAGCAGAAAGGAGGGAATGTTGAGCTGTTTATCTTGGGCGCTATTGTTTTCGGGCATGGGGCACCGTTCCTCGATCGTGACGTTTGCAACACTTCCAGTGTAACGCTTGGCACGCCCACATAGTCGACCCCTTTTTAGCGCCATCCCATTTTCGTGGATTGCCTCATCGGGTCGTGCGTTGCGGTTGTGGGAGAGCCCACGCATGCGGAATCGAGTAAAAATGAACTATCAGCTTGAACTGTTCGGCACAAATGCTAAGATTAGTTCAATTTGAGGAGTCCATAAATTGAACTTTGGAGTCTCATGGAATTGAACAGCATCTTTAGCGAGCGGCTCAGGGAGGCAATGGAGCAACAGGGGCTCAAGCAGGTCGATCTCATTCAAGAGGTGACCAGTCGGGGCGACAGGCTGGGAAAAAGCCAGCTCAGTCAGTATGTGAGCGGAAAGACCATGCCGCGCGCAGACATGCTTGCCGTTTTGGCCGGCGCGCTCGGCGTAAGCGAGGAATGGCTCTTGGGAAGCGAGAAGCCAACAGAAAACAAGACGGTCCATCACCGGGAGGCGATTCCCATGCGGAGATTCAAGAAGTCGACAAAGCTCGATCACGTGTCCTACGACGTGCGGGGGCCCGCGCTCGACGAGGCCATGCGCATGGAGGAGGATGGCATCCACATCCTCAAGCTCAACATTGGCAACCCGGCACCGTTTGGGTTCCGCACGCCCGACGAGGTCGTCCAGGACATGGCGAGTCAGCTCAGAAAGACCGAGGGGTACTCCGACAGCCGCGGGCTCTTCTCGGCACGCAAGGCAATCATGCAATACGACCAGCTCAAAGGCATTCCCAACGTCACCATGAACGACATCTATACGGGAAATGGCGTCTCGGACCTCATCAATCTGGTGATGCAGGCCATGATCGAGACGGGCGACGAGATTTTGGTGCCAAGTCCCGATTATCCCCTGTGGACCGCCTGCGTGACGCTGGCCGGCGGAAAGGCCGTGCATTACCTCTGCGACGAGCAGGCGGAATGGCTTCCCGACCTCGATGACATGCGCTCGAAGATCACCAGCAACACCAAGGCCGTCGTCATCATCAATCCCAACAACCCGACCGGTGCGCTGTATCCGCGCGAGGTGCTCGAGGAGATCGCGCAGATCGCCCGAGAGCACCAGCTCATCATCCTCTCGGACGAGATCTACGACCGTCTGGTGATGGACGACCTCGAACACGTGAGCATAGCGAGCCTCGCACCGGACCTGTTCTGCATCACGTTCAACGGCCTCTCCAAGAGTCACATGATCGCAGGATGGCGCATCGGCTGGATTTCCATCAGCGGCAACAAGCGTCTGGGTCGCGACCTGATGGAGGGCATCAACGTGATGTCTAACATGCGCCTTTGCTCGAACGTTCCCGCACAATCCATCGTCCAGACGGCGCTGGGCGGTCACCAGAGCGTCAAGGGGTATGTGGTGCCGGGCGGCCGCGTACGCAACCAGCGCGACTTCGTGTACGAGCGGCTAAGGCAAATCGACGGCGTGAGCGTGGTAAAGCCCAAGGCAGCGTTCTACATCTTCCCCAGGCTCGACCCCAACAAGTTCCACATTACCGACGACGAGCAGTTCCAGCTCGACCTCTTGCAGGACAAGCGCGTTCTCATAGTACCGGGCAAGGGCTTCAACTGGAGCACCCCGGGCTACTTCCGCATCGTGTACCTGCCTCGTCGTGCCATACTGGGCGAGGCGCTCGACAAGCTGGAAGAGTTCCTGGGGTACTACCGCCAGTAGGGAAGGGCCGTCGGGATTGGTTGTGTCAACGGCAGGCGGGCGCCTCATCGGGACCATTCCTGGTGCGGCGCCCGCCTGCCTGCTCTTGACACCGGCTGGCTGCTCTCGCCAAGTCGATGGTGCGGTTGGCCCGCCGCGGGCCCTGGCGGGCGCACAGGTCGCCGAATTGTATCTGTTCTGGGCTATACTGTTGTCTCAAATAACGTAAGGTACCTATGAGCAGTCCTTGTGAGGAGGATGGAGCATACGCATATGGACAGAAGGACTTTTTTGCGGGGCGCCTTTGGTCTGGTGGCGCTTGCGGGCGGAGCGACTGTGTGCGGTGTTGCCGCGCAGGCGACGCTGGGACAGTCTGGAGAAACGTTCGTAACACCGCCGGTGCAGGCGCCGGACGAGGCGGACGGTCCGGTGATGGCAGCCGGGATACAACTCGTGGAGCACGGTGACGAGGTGTGGGGCGTAACGCAGGACACGCACCTCTTTAGCGTGGATGCCACGGGCGCGGAGCTGGTGCGTCTGGCCGACGGCAGCCATACCATAGACGAGATGGCTGCAGCTGCGTCGACGTCTTTGGACCCAGCCGACGTGGCGTCGTTCTTCGTTACGCTGGGACAGGCGGGTTATCTGGCCAACACCGTGCTGGTGAACCTCACCACGCAGACGGCGTAAGGCGACTATGGACAGCAACACACCACAGGCCCCCGAGCTCTTTGCCCTTCGCGACGAACGCGGACCCATCCTCTATGCCCCTCTGGGGCGACTCATGGCCCGGGCGAACGAGTCGGCCGTAAACGTGGCGCTTGCCTATGCGCGCGACCCAAAGGCGATTGACTCGATGTCCGAGGAGGAGCGTGCGGTCGTGAGGACGTTGGAGGAGCGAGGGTTCTTCGAGCGTCGTCCCTACCCGCAACACGAGGTGCAGTTCTGCCCCACGCAGGTTACGCTCTTTCCCACAAACGGCTGCAACCTGCGTTGCAGCTATTGCTACGCGTTTGGCGGCGAGGGGGGTGGCAACGGGGAGCCCATCACGCGCATGCGCCTGGAGGTCGCCCAGCGTGCCGTCGACCTGGTGGCGCGCAACGCGCGCAAGAGGCGCGACGCAGGCGAGGAGGTACGCAACTTTCTGGTGTCCATACACGGAAACGGCGAGCCGTTCTGCGCGTTCGACCTCATCCGCGAGATCGTGTGGTACGCCCAGGACGTCTCGGAGCAGGTGGGCGTTCCCGTGGTGTGCAACGCGGCGACCAACGGGGTCCTTTCCGACGAGCAGCTGGACTTCGTTCTGGCGAACTTCGACAACCTCAACGTCTCGTTCGACGGGTTGCCCCAATACCAGGACGCGAATCGCCCCATCGCAGGCGGTCGCGGGTCCTTTGAGGCGGTAGACCACACGATGCGTCGCCTGAGCGAGGCAAACCTGAACTTTGGCATACGCACGACGGTGACGTCTGCCATGGTGGATGACATGCCCCGCATCGTCGAGTTTGTCGCGGAACGGTACCCCTCCGCGGAGCAGCTGCACTTTGAGCCGGTGTGGGAGTGCGGACGCTGCAAGACCTCGCATGACACCATGCCGGAGTCGGACGTCTTCGTCCGTCGCTATCTGGAGTCTCTTGAGGTCGCGAAGGACCATGACCTGCGTCTCGTGTTTAGCGGCGCGCGCCAGGACGTGCTGGCAGACACGTTCTGCAAGGTCAGCAGCGGCTCCTTTACCGTAACCCCAACCGGCGACGTGACGGCATGCTACGAGGTGAGCTATAGGAGCGACCCGCGATCGGAGCGGTTCTTCTTTGGCCGCTTCGACGATGCGGTGGGCGACTTCGTGTTCGACCAAGACAAGCTGGACCAGCTCTCACAGCTCAACGTGCGCAACATGGGTTACTGCGACGACTGCTTCTGCCGCTGGCACTGCGCCGGCGACTGCTCCGCCAAGGTCCTCGACGGCATTGGGCCGGACGAGCACCACGGCAGCGTGCGGTGTTTGATAAGTCGCTCTCTCACACTTAACCAGATTCAACGAAAACTCGATTGGAGGCCGAACGATGAGCAATGACGCAAAGGACTACGACGATCGCAAGCTCACCACAAAGAGCGAGGATGCGCTTCCCAAGCCGCAGATAGAGATCATCGTCGACGGCAACAGCGTGTTCAAGCCGGGAATGAAGACGTACTTTGTTGACGGCTACGACGCCGAAAAGGGCGAGTACTCCGGCAAGGTGATGGGGGAGTACTGCACCTGCGACACCGTGGTGAGCACGCATGTGGTGTGCACGTGCGAGGCCGTGTGCACGTGCGAGGCCGTGTGCAGCTGCAACGGATACCAGAGCTGTTCCTGCGTGAGCAACGTGTCGGGTGGTGGCGGGTCGCACACGGTGTCGTGCGGAAGTCCCTGCGCCTGCGTTCCCGTGCACTAGCGCTGCGCTCGCGATTGCATGCAAATGAGAGGAGAGTAGTGCCATGACCTCACGTAATTCCGTCCTGACATTCGTCGTTTCGTCCGTGCTGGCAATCTCCCTTGCGGCATGCGGCTCCCAGCAGGCGTCCGAGGCAAACCAAAAGGACGCGCCTGCACAAGACGCCGCCGTTGCGGAGCAGGAGGTCGCACCAAAGTTCATTACGGGCCATGCCAAGCGAGACATAAAGGAGCTCGACGACATCGTCACCCTCAAGGAGATTCGGGAGCGGTGCGAGAAGCTCAAGGATGAGGTGCCCGAGAAGGCCGAGGACGGCGATCTGGCCAAGTCGGCGGACAAGGCGTTTACCAACGCGAACAAGGAGTATGCGGCGGGCAACTACGATAAGGCCGTATCGGGTTACCAGGACGCCATAAAGACCTATCCGCTTCACCTGGGTGCCAACGTAAACCTCACGCTTGCGTTGCTCCAACAGCAGAAGAACGAGGAGGCACTGGCGCAGGCCCTCATATGCGCCCACCTGTTCCCCAAGGACTCGGGATGCATCCTCAACGCGCAGGTCGCATGCGTGGCAAACGGGTTCTCCTTCGCGGACCTCAAGGAGCCTCTGCGCAAGTCCGTGAGCACGTTCGGTGGGACATCCGCACTCAGTCGGATGTCCTCGGACAAGAACAAGAAGCTGTACGAGTACAACGAGCTGTGGGACGAAATCGAGACGACCCTGTACAACGGCGACAATGCCGATGACGACAGGCCACTGTCGATACGGTTCCAGGACGTGCGCATAAAGCTCAAGGATCTTGCCGAGGACCACGGCAAGGATCCCGATGTCCAGGCATTGCGCGCATATCTCGACTCGTTGGGTGCCGAGCTGGGCTGGGTCGTGGACGCGAGCGCTGCCGAGGCGGTGCGGGAGCTGCCCGCCGTCATACTGGACGACGAGATGTGCAAGGTCGAGATAACCGACGTGTCCTGGAATCCCTCGAAGGGCATGACGGTCAAATACACCTTGACAAGCCGGAACGAGGATGGCCTGAGCATAAAGAACGGTGACGGCTGGATGATAGACGGCGAGCCTGCCTACACCGAGTGGGACGGCCATCACCTGAACTCCGCCTTCGACGTCGACGGCTCGTTTGGCGTCAAGAAGGGGACCGAGGACTCGAGCGACGAGGCGACCTCGAACAGCAAGACGTCGAGCGACAAGTCGACGAGCAGCAAGACCACCTCAAACAGCAAGTCCACGAGCGACAAGGCCACCTCAAACAGCAAGACGACCACGGACAGCAAGTCCACGAGTGACAAGTCTGCAGACGATGCGGAGCCCAAGGATCTATGTGGGGTCCTCTGCATCGCAGATGACGAGGGGAAGGTCGTGAAGGTCTTTCCGTTCCACTGGGCTGCCGGCGCATAGGCCGGCGTTCTAGCCATGCGCGTCTTCCTCATACGGCCTCTCTGCGTGGTCGAGGAGCCCGAGTTCGCCGAGCCGCTCGGAATCGAGCGGCTGGCGGGCTATCTGTTGGCACGAGGCATTCGTGACGTGCATCTGTTTGACCGACGGCTGTACGAGCGCGAGCGAGATGCGGGTATCGCTGCGGGCACGTTTTGGGATGACGTGCGCTCTGCCGTGGCGGAGGGGATGCCAGACGTGATTGGCGTGTCGCTCATGACGTCGTCGGACGTGCGTGACGCCAGTCGCGTATTGGTGCGCTTGCGGTCCATGTGTCCGGGAGTGCGGTTGGTGGCAGGTGGACTTCACGTGACGATGGCGCGCGAAGACGTGGCCCGAATGCTGCCGCGTGGCACCGAGCTCATTGCGGGCGAGGGCGAGGGGCCGCTCTACGCGCTCGTTTCCGGCACTCCCCATGTTTCCTCTCTCACACCCGATGACTGGGCTTGTGCGCATAGGCCGCATCTGGAGCGGTATGCCGTCCTGGGTTGCGCGGTTAACATGCAGACGTCGCGGGGCTGTCCGGGAACGTGTGCCTTCTGCGCCACGCCCGGACTGCCGGCAAGCCTGAGGGCGTGGCGCCCTCGGCGGGTGGGCCTGGTGGCAGACGAGATGGAGTCGGTTGCGCGGCGCCTGGAAGCCGCAGGCCTTCCGGCCGTGTGCAACTTCGTGGACGACGACTTTGGTCCCCTCGAGCGGCTGGAGGAGCTGGCTGCCGAGCTCGCGCGACGCGAGGACCTTCGCGTCACCTACTCATGCGAGATGCGCATGCGGACGCTCACTCATGCGCGCAATCTTGGACGTAGGCTCAAGTCGTTGCACGAGACTGGTCTCACGCGCATCTTCGTGGGGGTTGAGTCGCTCGACCCCGACACCCTCGAGCAGTGGCACAAGCGCTACGACGTGGGGCGCCTGCCTCACGTGGTGAGGGCATTTGACGAATCGGGCGTTCGCCTGCAGGCGGGATACATCATGTGGCATGCAGACCAGACGGTGCGGGGTGCCCTGGAGGAGGCGCAGGGCCTCCATCGTCTGGGACTCTACGCCCACCAGGCGGCGACGAGCCGGATGATAGTGTTTCCCGGCTGCGCGCTTGCGGAGGAAGCTGGTTCGGTGGATGGGCTTGAGCCGTTGACCGCTCATGCGCAGGAGTTCTACCAAACCTTCCTACGCGAGACGGAAGACTTGCGCAGGCGTTGGATGCGTGCTGCTATAGCCGAGCCGCATGCCACGGCCACGGCATGGCTCACGGGAGACGATGGGCGGGCAACGGCGCTCAACGACGAGCTGCGCGAGGTCAACGAGCTCTCGTACGCGGCGTTCACGACGTTGGCCGAGTCCTTTGTGACCGGGCAGGACGTGTAGGGAGGACACATGCGCTACGCGGTTCCCGTAAACGGAGCGAATGAGGTCGAGGCGCTCGCTGCGGCAGGTGCCGACGAGCTGTACTGCGGGGTGCTGGAGCCATGGTGGGAGCGGCGCTATGGCAACCATGACTCGTCGAGCCGCAGGCAGGGCAAGGCCAACCTGTCGTCGCGAGGGGAGCTGCGCGACGTGGTGCATGCCGCCGACGCGTACGGCCTTGCCGTTTTTCTCGCGCTCAACGCGCGATACAGCGAGCCGCAGCTCGACTATCTCGTGGGGCTGTGTGAGGCCTTCGAGGGTTATGGCGGTCGTGGGGTCATCGTCTCGGACCTGGGCCTGCTGTGGCGCCTGCGCGGCAACACGAGCCTACGTGTCACGCTCTCCCTGCTTGCCGTGGCACAGAACGTGCCCACGATCCAGGCGTTCGCGGATTTGGGCGTCTCGCGGGTGGTGCTGCCACGTTTTGTTGACTGGCGCGAGGCTGGCACGCTCCTGCACCCGTGTGGGGGAATGGAAGCCGAGGCGATGGCCTTCTTCGACAAGTGCCCATGGGTGGACGGGTATTGCCGCCATCCGCATCTGGTCTCGTTTCCCGAGGTACGGGGCAACGTGACCGCACATGACGAACCGCTCCTTACCTTCGACACCACCTATCGTACGCATGCCTGCCTGGGCGGGGCCTGCTCCTATGTGGAGCCGTATCCCTGCGCGGCCTGCTTTCTGGAACGCTTCGAGCATGCTGGCGTGGGCGTCGCAAAGCTGGGGGGTCGTGGTCGCCCCTTGGCCGAACGCGTGCGAGCGCTCTCGTTTTTGCGTGCGGCCAAAGCGTGCGCAAGCGACGACCAACGCGCGCGACTCTATCGGCGAACGTTCGGCCAACAGTGTGCGTGCTACTACGGCGAGCACACACAGCGCCGTGATGCCATAGAGCCCACGCATGCGCAATCCGCAAGCGACGAGCGCACATACGTGGGCAGCGAGACGAGCGTCTCCGCGTTTCGCGAGGCATTGGCCAAGCTCATGGACGGCCCACGTGCTGAGGGGCCACTCACCATCCTGGTTCCGCCTCTGTCCCAACGCTCACTCGAATTCCTCGCACGATCGATTGAGGGACTCGATGTCGTCATTCCCGAGGGAACGCATCTGTGTGTCAACGACTTGGGTACGCTCGTCACCCTTGCGCGCCTCCTGCGCGATGCGCCAAGCCACATGGTGTTGCGGCTCGGCACGTTGCTTGCGAGAGGGGAGGACCCCAGGGTCGTGGCGCACTTCCTCTCGCCGGAGCAGAACCCCCCTCGCTTGGTGACGGACGAAGAGGGTCGAGTCCGGGCCCTCACGTATGCGCCGCCGCCAGACGAGCTGACAACGCACTGGCGAAGCTGGTCCACATGCGAGCCGTCGGCAATGCGGGCCGTGGCAGAACTGACCGGCATTGCCACGGTCGAGCGGGAGTTCCCTTAGTCTGCAGGTCTGGCTAACCCGCTAGCGGCCTTGTTCGTAACGGAAGGCGAGCCAAATCCCCGACAAGGTTCGTGAGTGATAGATTGTATTGTGAGTGGATAGACATAACGAATGCGCTTTTGGATGACCTGCCATTGTGTCGCCTTATGAGCATGGGATTGAGCAGGTTCCTCTAGATGGAAAGGAGCGGGGCAAGATGTCCGAGAACGAACCAGAGGTTGGTTTGAAGCCATATCTGTCTCCGGTCGCGGCATGGGCACTGTCGGTAGGCACTGCCGTTGGCTGGGGCTCTCTTGTTGTTACCAGCAGCACCTACCTCAAGCAGGCCGGCCCGGCGGGCACCATAATCGGGTTGCTCGTGGGTACCGCCCTCATGCTCATCATGTGCCGGAACTTCTTCTACCTGGCAAGTCACCACCCACGCGCGGGCGGCGCCTACACCTACATCAAGGAAACCTTCGGCTACGACCTCGCGTTCCTGGTGTTCTGGTTCCTCAGTCTCACCTATATCTCCATGTTCTGGGCCAATGCGACAAGCCTGCCGCTGTTCTCCAAGTTCTTCATAGGGGACCTATTTAGGTTTGGGTACCTGTTCTCTGTATTTGGCTACGAGATCTACCTTGGAGAGGCGCTGCTCACGCTCGTTGCCATCTTTGCGATAACCGCCCTGTGCATGCGACACAAACGCTTTGCGGCCCATGCGGTAACCGTAATGGTATTTATATTCCTCATAGGAATTACGATTTGCTTTGGCGTGGCCATCTTTGGCCACCAGGTCAGCCTGAGCCCCGCGTTCGTGCCCGACAAGAACGCACTATCGCAATCGCTTCGCATCGCGTTTATCTCTCCTTGGGCGTTTATCGGCTTTGAGGGCATCACCCATTCTGCGGAGGAGTTCAACTTCAAGAAGGACAAGCTCTATCGCATACTCGTTACGTCCGTGATCGTCTCCACGGCCCTATACGTCTTCGTCACGCTGCTGAGCATAACCGCCTTCCCGGCGGGTTGCGCAAACTGGTTGGACTACATCCAAAACCTGGGGAGCTACTCCGGCATCGAGGGTCTGCCCGCCTTCTACGCTGCGCATCACTACCTGGGCGACGTTGGTGTGGGCGTGCTCATGGCCTCGTTGCTCTCACTGGTCCTCACCAGCCTCATTGGAAACCTGCGCGCCCTCAGCAGGCTGTGCTACTCCGTTGCGCGTGACGACATCCTGCCCAGTCGCTTTGCCCGTCTCAACGACAAACAGATTCCCGCAAATGCGATGATTCTCGTTGCCGTGCTAAGCATTCCCATAGCATTCGTGGGCCGTACGGCAATCGGCTGGATCGTCGACGTTACGACGCTTGGTGCCACCATGCTGTACGGCTTCGTGTCGGCAGCGGCCTTCAAGACGGCAAGGAAGCTAAAGAATCCCCGGGAGATTGTTACGGGCATCGTCGGAATGGTGGTAATGCTGCTCTTTGGCATCTACATGCTCTTCCCGCATCTGTTCTCGGACTACACGTTGGAGACCGAGACATACGTCCTTTTTATGGTGTGGTCCGTCGTGGGCATCCTCTACTTCCGGTGGATTATTACGAACGACCAGGCCAGGCGCTTTGGCAAGGCGATCATCGTATGGATTTCCCTGTTGGCCTTGGTCGTATTTATGGCGCTGATCTGGTCGGGTCGCGTAAGCGAGCAGTCCACGAACGAGTCGGTCTTTACCATCCAGCAGTACTACCACGGCGAGGCGGACGCGGCATTCCAATCCTTGAGCGAGGACGCCTGTCCATGGAACGGTGGGAGAAAAAGGCGATGGAGGAGCGCGACGCGGCAAAGGAGACCGCGTTCAAGGACCCGCTTACTGGCGCGAAGAGCAAGCATGCCTACCTTTTGAAGGAGCATGAGTTCGACGAGGCGATAGTCGGGGGCACGGCGACGAATTTTGCCGTGGTGGTCTGCGACGTAAACGGGCTCAAGGTGATCAACGACACGCTGGGTCACAAGGCCGGCGACGAGTACATCCGCGAGGCGTTCCATATGGTCTGCGACATCTTCCAGCACAGCCCGGTGTTCCGCATCGGTGGAGATGAGTTCGTGGCAGTGCTGACGGGACGTGACTACATCATCCGAAAGGAGCTCGTGCTGGCCCTGCACGACCGCTCGATCGAGCACATCGGCAAGGGCGGGGTCGTGGTTTCCGGCGGGCTTTCGGAGTACGTGCCGGGCGAGGACCCGAGCTTCCACACGGTCTTCGAGCGGGCGGACAACCTCATGTACGAGGAGAAGAAGCTGCTCAAGGGCCTCGGGTCCCTCACGAGGGAGGATGTAGAGCAGACTGGCGATTCGGCGGCCTCGCTGCTGGAAGGCGAGCTGAGCCTCACCGACAAGAGGTACGTCCTCATCGTTGAGGACGAGGACCTCAACCTCATGATGCTGGGCGAGATGCTCAGCGGAATCGAGTACGACCTGTTGTACGCGTCGGATGGTGCCGAGGCACTCGAGCAGATCAGGGAGCATCTGGACGACATCGCGATCGTGCTCTTGGATCTGCAGATGCCACGCATGACCGGCATGGAAGTGCTGAGGGTGATGAAGGAGGAACCGGAGCTCTCCGGCATCCCCATCATCGTGATGACGGCCGACCAGAAGGCGGAGGTTGAGTGCCTCCAGATTGGCGCGATGGACTTTATCCCCAAGCCCTACCCGTCCTGGGAGATCTTGCAGGCCAGGGTGAAGCGCTGCATCGAGCTCTCGGAAAAGCGCACCATCATTGAGTCCACCGAGCGCGACACGCTCACCGGCCTGTACAACCTGAACTACTTTACGAACTACGTGCGGATGTACGACCGGCACTACATCGACATGGCGATGGACGCCATCTTGGTTGACGTCAACCACTTCCACATGCTCAACGAGCGCTTTGGCAAGCAGTACGGCGACAGCATGCTTGCGCACATTGGCGACAGCATCCGGGTGCTCTCCCGCGAGATAGGTGGCGTAAGCTGTCGCCACAGCGGCAACACCTTCTACATCTACTGCCCGCATCGAGACGACTACGATGCCTTGCTGGCCAGGATCGCCGAGGCGCTCGACGGGGAAGAGGCCACGGCAGGTAGGGAACGGTTGCGCATGGGCGTGTATGCCAACGTGGACAAGGCGGTGGAGATCGAGCGGCGCTTTGACTATGCCAAGATCGCGGCCAACTCCGCTAGGGGCGGATACGGCAAGGTCGTTGGCGTGTACGACGCAAAGATGCACGATGCCGAGCTGCACCGGGAGCGCCTCCTCGACGACTTCAAGCCCTCGCTGGAGAACGGCCACTTTGTTGTGCACTTCCAGCCAAAGTACGACATCCGCTCCGACAAGCCCGTGCTCTCGAGTGCCGAGGCGCTGGTTCGCTGGAACCACCCCGAGCTCGGCATGATAAGCCCCGGAGTGTTCATCCCTCTTCTTGAGGACAACGGCATGATCTTGGACCTCGACATGTTCGTGTGGCGCGAGTCAGCCGCCCTCATACGGGAATGGAAGGGCCGTTTTGGGTATTCGGTGCCGGTGTCGGTTAACGTGTCGCGCGTTGACATGCTGACGCCCAACCTCAAAGACATCTTCCGTGAGATACTGAGCGACTACGACCTGGACCCTGAGGACCTGATGCTCGAGATCACGGAGTCGGCATACACCGCGGATGCCGAGCAGGTCATCTCCACGGCGAGGGAGCTGCGGGGCATGGGCATGGGATTCCGCATCGAGATGGACGACTTCGGTACGGGCTACTCGTCTCTTGGCATGCTCTCGCATCTGCCCATCGACGTGCTGAAGCTCGACATGAGCTTCGTGCGCAGCGCCTTTGGCGAGACGCGCGACGTGAGGATGATCGAGCTGATCATCGACATCGCAGACTACCTGCATGTTCCCGTGGTGGCGGAAGGCGTGGAGACTGAGGAGCAATACCTGGTGCTCAAGGCCATGGGATGCGACTACGTGCAGGGCTACTACTTCTCCAAGCCCGTGCCGCCCGAGGAGTTCGACCGCTTCCTCATTGAGCGCGGCAAGCAGAGCGTCGAGATAGCACCTGCCACAAGAAGGACGTACATGAGCATCTCCAACGCGCTAACCAGCGACTTCGAGAGCATCTATTACGTGGACGTGGTTACGGCGCACTTCCTTGAGTTTTATAGCGGGGATGACGGAGACCTCGAGATTCGTCCTGGCGGCACGGACTTCTATGGCGTTGCCAGGGAGAAGCTGCTTGCCGACGTGTGCGCGGAGGACGTGGAGAGGATTCGGGAGGTGCTGAGTCGGGAGAGTCTGACCCGCTGGGTTGGCCAAGAGGAGGACGGCGAGGCATCCTTTAGGCGGATGAGGGGCGGCGTGGAGAAGCCGTACACCCTGCAGACGATTCGCACCAGGAGCAGCGACGACCATCACGTCGTGATTGGCGTGAAGCCGGAATAGGAAGGCTCCCACCAGCCGTCGGGGTCTCCCCTTTGGTCCAGTTTTCGCGAAAACTGGACCAAAGGGGAGACCCCGACGGCTGGTCAGGCGCAACGTGCAGTGCTATCCGTGCATGGCCTGGAAGGCGCTGCCATACATGGCCGCATCGTTGCCCAGGCTTGCCGGAAGGATGCGCGCGTCCTTGGAGGGGACCAGGCAGTACTTGCGGAAGGCTGCGTGCAACTCCTCGTCGAAGAGCTTGAACCCACCGGCAACGCCACCACCAATCAGATACATCTGCGGATCAATGATTACCGAGATCTGCGCCAAGGCATAGCCCAGATAGTCGCACATGCACGAGATGGCAGCTTGTGCCGCCTCGTCACCCGTGCTGCAAGCGTTGAACACCGAGAGCGTGTCGGTTGGGCCGCTCAGCGCAACGGGCTCGGTCCCGCGCGCGGCGCACTCCTGCTCGTACACGCGCACGATGCCCGATGCCGACGCGTACTGCTCCAGGCAACCCTTGCGCCCGCACCCACAAGAGGCGGTCTCGTCGCGGTTAACGGTAATGTGGCCAATCTCGCCACCGGCGCCAAAGGCGCCCGAGACGATCTTGCCGTCGGTCACCACGCCGCCGCCCACGCCCGTGCCAATGGCCACGAGCACGAAGCTGCTGGCGTCCTTTGCCGTTCCCTGCCACAGCTCGCCCAATGCCGCGGCGTTGGCGTCGTTCACGAAGGCGAGGTTGGCGTGTGGGAAGGCGCGCTTAAGAGCCGCCTGCAGCCCTTCGGGATCCAGCTTGATGTTGGGGAGCATGCCCACCTTTCCGCTGTCGTCCACCGGTCCGGGAACGTCGAGGCCAAGGGCGACGACATCGTCTGCCGTGGCGCCGTTGTCCTCCAACAGCTTCTTGAGACCCTCGGTGACCACTGCGAAGTCGGCCTCGCCCACGATCTCGCCCGTGGGAATCTGTGCCGTCGCCTGCAGCTCGCCCTCCGTGGAGAACATGCCCGCCTTTATGCTCGTGCCACCAATGTCAATACCCAGCACCTTATCCATGTTACGCCCCTATCCTGTGACTGAAAAATAGCATGTATGTCCATGGTAGTCGTTGATTAGCCGTCGCACTACTATAAGTTATGGCTTCTTAACCTGTGGCCATGGTCACACTGATTCGCCCCGTTTGGCTGCCACCTCTTTGTTGAAAAACGTGATGGAGCACGTTCCAAGCAGCCAGTCCGGAGTTCTATGTTGCCCATACCCGTTGTCGTTGCCTGTAGGTGGCGAGCGGCACCTCATGGGTGATGGGTTGCCGCTATACTGATGTCGTGCACAAATGCACATGTGAGGAGACCGCAATGTGGGGGAGTCGCAAGCGGAAAAGGGGGAAGCGATGAGTGCCTTTGCAATAAAGTCCAAGGAGCTCGTGTTGCCATACGGCATCGATGGCTTTGGGTATCTGGTTATTGAGGACGGCAAGTTCTGCGGAGTGAGCATTGCCGAGCCCAAGGGCATGCCAACAGTCGACCGCACCGACTGTTGGGTGGCTCCGGGATTCGTGGACACGCACATCCACGGGTTTATGGGGAAGGACGTTATGGATTGCGACTCCGAGGCGGTACACGTCATTTCGCGGGGCCTCGCGTGCCATGGCACCACCAGCTGGCTTGCGACCACGCTGACGGCGGGCACACAGAGGACCGGCGAGGCGTGTCAGAGTGTGGCTGTGGCCGCCGCCGCACAGCGGACAAACGGCGAGCTGGAAGAGGCGCGCATTCAAGGCATCTTCCTCGAGGGACCCTTCTTCACGGAGGAGCACAAGGGCGCCCAGGATCCGCGCTACCTCGCAGACCCGCGCATCGAGCTTCTGGATGCGTGGCAGGAGCAAGCGGAGGGGCTCATCCGCAAGACAGCCCTCGCGCCGGAGCGCAAAGGTGCCAAGGAGTACATTGCTGCTGCCACGGCGCGCGGCGTGGTGGCGGCGATGGGCCACAGCTCGGCCACCTATGGCCAGGCCGTGGAGGCGGTGCTCGCCGGCGCGAGCGAGGTGGTTCACACCTTCAACGGGATGGATGACCTTGGCCACAGGAACCCAGGTATCGTGGGCTGCGCAATGACAAGCCAAGGCGTGTATGCCGAGCTCATATGCGACGGCAACCACGTTGATCCCATCGTGTGCGAGGCGCTTACGCGCGCCAAGGGATGGGAGCACGTCGTGCTCATCACCGACTGCCTCAGCTGTGGCGGCCTTCCCGACGGTAACTACCACATCGGCGAGCTGCCCATCGTCCTGAGCGGCGGGGAGGCGCGCCTCAGGGACGGCGGCAACCTTGCCGGCAGCACGCTCACGCTCGTGGATGCCGTGCGCAATGTGGTGAGCTGGGGCATCGTCACGACCGAACAGGCCATCCGCATGGCAAGCGAGGTACCCGCCCGCGCCAACGGCATTGCCGATCGCTGCGGGTTCATCCTTCCCGGGCGCGACGCAGACCTCGTGGTGCTCGACCAGGAGCTCAACCTCGTCGAGACGTATGTGGGGGGCCGGCAGATACCGGCGTAGCACACGAATTGCATAACGAGGGTGCCAACGGGGTCGGGATTGCGATGGCGTGCCATAATAGATTGAATCTCGTCTGGCGCAGTCGAAGGGAAGATCATATGGGGAAGTCGGGCGCGAACAAACCAATGACACCAGCCAAGGGTGTATGGCGTCGCTTTCTGGTGCTCATACCGCTTCTGGTCATTCTCGTGATTGCGTCGCGGGCCTACATCAGAGGGAAGATATCGACATACGAGGTGTATGGGTATCAACCGTACACCGGTCAGGACTTCTCTGCCAAAGACGTTGCCATGGGCCAGGAGGGCATAGTGGAGCTCGTGTCGGCAGATCTTACGAGCCTCGGACGTGTCCACCTCGTCTTCCATGCCTTAGGCGATGGGCATACCTTCGTGAGCGTTGGGACTGGAAGCGAGTCGGAGATGTGGAGCTTGTCCGTAAAGGACAACGCAATTATCGAGGGGGGTGTCAACTTCTCGGGATGGGAGTCCGTGCACGTTTGCGTTTGCGTGTTCTTTGGCGTGGCCACCGCGCTCTTTGCGAGCGCGTTGTGGTGTCTGTGGAGAAACGCTTGGTACGGCTATACGATGGTCTCTTGCGGTGGCGGACTGCTGTTCTGCCTGTTCCAGTTCTCCTTCTTCCTCCTGCTCCTGCTAAGGGGAAGCATGATAGACTTTGCCGACCTCGCGACGCAGATTGTCGCCATGGCAGACTGGTTTGCCATGGGCACGCTCGTCCCCATGGCAGTTTTGGCGGTGCTTGTGTCCCTCAGCAACATTTCGCTCATTCGTCATGAGGGATTTCGCCCCGTTAACCTCCTGGGCATCGCCGTGAGCATGTTTTGGGCGGTCGTCAACAACGTGTGGTTTGGCAGGGGCACGATCGTATACGACATCCTGGGCAATCCCGAGCTTACGGTGATCGTTGACACGTTGGTGTCCACGGCCATAACCTACGGAGAGTGCCTGCTGCTGTCCACCATTCTGTGCGCCTGGTTGGCGTCACGTCACGTGCCCAACCATGGGGCGGACTACCTTGTGGTGCTGGGATGTGGCCTGCGTCCCGACGGCACCCCAAGCCCGTTGCTTGCGGGGCGCGTGGACAAGGGCTGCGACTTCGACCAGACGCGCGTGGCGGCTGGAGACCCACCGGTGACGTTCGTGCCAAGTGGGGGGCAGGGGCCCGACGAGGTGATGAGTGAGGCGCAGAGCATGGCCAACTACCTCTCAAACAAGGGCGTACCCCAGGATCGGATAGTGCTGGAGGACCGCTCGTCCACCACGAGGCAGAACATGGCCTACTCACGTGAGGTGATCGAGCGGCATGCGGGGCGTGATGTGAGCGAGCTGCAGGTGGTGTTCTCGACCACCAACTACCATGTGTTCCGCGGTTATGTGTGTGCCCATCAGGCGGGCATGCGCGTGGAGGGCATGGGAAGCAAGACACGCGCCTACTTCTGGCCCAATGCGTTCCTCCGCGAGTTTGCAGGCCTGCTTGTTACGCAGTTCAGGTCCATTCTGCTCGCGTATGTGGTCATTGCCGTCATCTACGGCCTCGCCGCATACGTACTCATCTTTGTCTGATGAAACGACCTGCGCGCCACGTTGGGAATACTCCCCAACGTGGCAGTTTGGCCATTGCGCGTTCGTAGGTCGTCCTAGAGAAGGAGAACCTCGCTGGTGTTCTCGGTGTTCTTGAGGTACTTGTCGGCTATCTTCTTCACTGTTCCATTGGCGGAAAGTGCGTCGAAGGCGTTGTTGACGAGTTCGCAGAGCTTTGCGTCTTCCTTGCGGAATGCGACCGCATACTCGCCGACCGCATCCTCTCCCTCATATGTAAAGTGGCTCTCTACGTACGGTTTGCTAAAGAGGTAGAGCTCTTCTCGCTCGGGGGTCTTTTCGACGCCGCTCCAGACACATGACCCTTCACCTATGTTAAGTTTGCCCAGCATTTCTTCGAAGGCCATGGTCGATGCCGTGTATTTCCAACCATAGTAGTCGCAGACGGCGCGCGCAAGTTCCACGTCGAACCCCGTCAGTTCCTTGTCTGCGTCGTAATACTCGTACGGTGGGTAGGATGGATTAACGAGTTGCGTGAACTCGTAGCCCTTGCCGTAGTTCTCTATGTCCGCCTCTGAAACGCTCTCGTCCACCTGTGCCGCCTGGTTGTCGACGCTCTTGCTGGACGTCGCAGGCTTTCGGGTGGTCGTCACGATGGCCGCTACCGCAATGGCCACGACGACCAAAGATACGAGCGCGATGACAAGCCCAATCTTTCCCTTGCCTGTTGGCGTGGTGCTCGTTGCGACGGTGCTTGCGTCCGGCGTTGTGCCATACGGCGTTTGCTCTGCATTGGGCGGCGTCGAAACGACGCGTGTCGTGTGGTCGCCAGGCGAGGTGGGGACAGTCTGGGAGGCATTGGGCGCATCGTACTCGTAGGAAGGGCCGGGTGCATGCACTGCTGCACCATCTTGCGGCTCCTTATCCCTTGCGCTGTCCTCATGGCGCACCATGTCTATGCCCAGGAAGTCGGCGAGACCGCCCGCCAATCCGTCTGCGACGACTTGTGACAGCCTTGCATCGATTCCGCGCTCCCGGTATAGCATGTTGTGCACTATTGCCCTGGCCCGCTCGAGGGATTCGCGTGTTGGATCTTGGGCTGCCTTCTCGAGAGGCGCGAGCAGCTCGTCGTTAATCTGGAAGGAAACGACCTTGGCCTCCCGCGAGTCGCGGTCAATGAGGTCGAGCAGAAAGGAGAGGAATCTGTTCGGCTGCGAGAGGAGCTGCGTTCCTCCCATCCTCAGCGACTGCGTGACAGCCTCCCTAAGACCCATGTCTCCTGCCATGTGATTCTCCCACCTCTCCACAATATCTGTCGGTTGCAACCCATGTTACACTACCACGCCAGGTGTGACTGTCCCTTTGGGGGACGGTGTCCGAGGGGCTGGCGGCTTTTGGAGGGGAATTGGCGGCGTCGCCTGTCGGTAGTTATGCTATACTCACTCGCCATGGCAATGACGGAGAGGTTCGTCGCGCCGCGTGCCCAAGCACGAGAGAGGGTGCCCACAGGCTGGAAGGCACCTGCGAGGGCTGACGCACGAAGTTCACTCTAGCAGCCGCGACCTTAACGCGCTCGTGCGCAAGTAGGGGAGCCGTCCGTCCCACGACACGGGGCTTACGAGTGGGGTGCTCGGACACGACAACCGATCGCTCAACCGAGGTGGTACCGCGGATCTGCGCGCCGCGCGGGAGTCAGGGGCGGTTTCGTTTTTTGGAAAAGGAGTCTGTAGATGGCAATGCAAGACGAGCTCAAGGCAATCGAGGAGCAGTTCGTCCAGAGCCTGGCGAGCGCCGAGAACATGGAGATGCTCGAGCAGCTGCGCGTCTCGGTGCTGGGCAAGAAGGGCTCACTCACGAGCATCATGCGCATGATGGGCAAGATTCCGCCGGAGGAGCGTCCCACCATGGGCAAGCTCGCCAACACCGTGCGGGCCAACGTGGACGAGGCGCTCAAGCAGCGCAAGATCGAGCTGGGCAAGCAGGCCATGCACGCTCGCATGGAAGCCGAGGCAGCAGACGTCACCCTGCCGGGACGACGCATCCCTCAGGGAACCCAGCACCTCATCAGCCAGATTCGCGAGGAGATCGAGGACATCTTCTGCGGTCTGGGCTACATCGTTGCCGACGGTCCCTATGTGGAGACCACCTACTACAACTTCACCGCGCTCAACGCTCCCGAGAACCACCCGAGCCGCTCAGCCAAGGACTCATTCTATGTGGTGGACAATGCCCCCGAGGGAAAGCCGCCCCTGCAGCTGGGCGACTCCGACGTGCTGCTGCGCACGCAGACCTCCGGCATGCAGGTGCACTACATGGAGGAGAACAAGCCTCCCATCTACATGATCTGCCCGGGAACCGTGTTCCGTCCCGACACCGCCGACGCCAACCACCTTCCCCAGTTCACGCAGGTGGAGGGTCTTGTCGTGGACGAGGGCATCACCTTTGGCGACCTTAAGGGCACGCTCGACTACTTCTGTCGCGAGATCTTCGGCAAGGATCGTGCCACCCGTTACCGACCGCACTTCTTCCCGTTTACCGAGCCAAGCTGCGAGGTGGACGTGAGCTGCGGCGTCTGCCACGGCAAGGGCTGCCGCTTTTGCAAGAACGTTGGCTGGCTCGAGATTCTGGGCTGCGGCATGGTGGATCCCAACGTATTCGAGTACGTGGGAATCGATCCCGAGAAGTACACGGGCTTCGCCTTTGGCATTGGTGTGGAGCGCGTGGCGGCGTTGCGCTATGACCTGCCGGACCTGCGCATGCTCATGGAAGGCGATATGCGCTTCCTCCGTCAGTTCTAACGAAGAAAGGTTACTGCTATGCGTGTTTCATATGAATGGCTCAAAGAGCTGGTGGACGTGCCGGAGAACCCCCAGGAGCTGGTGGACGAGTTCACGCGCACCGGTACCGAGGTGGAGGGAGTCGATCGCACGGGTGCCGAGTTCGACCACGTGGTCGTGGGACAGGTCGTCTCCAAGGAGCCCCACCCCAACTCGGATCACATGTGGCTCTGCAAGGTGAGCGTAGGTTCGCAGAACGTCAACAAGGACGGCGAGCCGGAGCCGCTGCAGATCGTATGCGGCGCCCAGAACTTCGAGCAGGGCGACAAGATCGTGGTCGCCATGATCGGTGCCGTGCTCCCGGGCGACTTTAGGATCAAGAAGTCCAAGCTCCGCGGCGTCGAGTCGTGCGGCATGAACTGCTCGGAGCGCGAGCTGGGCCTGGGCGGAGACCACGCAGGCATTATCGTCCTGCCCGAGGACGCGCCCGTGGGCATGCCCTTTGCCGAGTACCGCGGCATCGCCGACACCGTCATCGACTGCGAGATGACGCCCAACCGTCCCGACTGCCTCTCCATGACCGGGGTCGCGGTTGAGGTCTCGGCCATCCTGGACGAGGACACCCACATGCAGATGCCCCAGATCGAGGTGGAGCATGGGGTTGGCGAGGACGGTGCGCAAGACGTCTCGTCGCTCGTCGACGTCCAGATAGACGATCCCGAGCTTTGCCCGCGCTACACTGCCCGTGTGGTACGAAACGTCAAGATTGGCCCCTCACCGGAATGGCTTGCCAAGCGCGTGCTGGCAGCGGGCGCCCGACCCATCAACAACGTGGTGGACGTCACCAACTACGTTATGTTCCTCACCGGACAACCGCTGCACGCGTTTGACCTTGGCAAGCTTGGCGAGCGCGACGGCAAGCGCCACATCGTGGTGCGCTCTGCCAATGAGGGCGAGCATCTCACCACCTTGGACGGCCAGGATCGTGCGCTCACGTCCGACATGCTCCTCATCACCGACGACCGGGAGCGTCCGGTCGCGCTTGCGGGTGTGATGGGCGGTCTGAACTCCGACATCGACGAGAGCACCGTGGACGTGCTGCTGGAAAGCGCCTGCTTCGACTCGGGCTGCATCAGCCGCACGAGCCGCAACCTCGGCCTCATGAGCGAGGCATCGATCCGCTTCGAGCGTCAGGTGGACACCGCCGGTTGCGCCGCAGTCTCCGACATCGCCGCCGCGCTGTTCGAGGAGTGCTGCGGCGCCGAGGTCGTGCGCGGCATGGTGGACGAGTACCCGCGTCCCAAGACCACCGAGACCATCGTGTTGCGTCCGGAGCGCGTGCGCTCCATCTGCGGCGCCCCCATCGAGGACGACTTCATGGCTCGGCGCCTGTCCCGCCTTGGCTGCGAGGTGTCGCAGGTCGACGGCCAGCTCAACGTTGTCCCTCCCACCAACCGGCCCGACCTCACGCGCGAGATTGACCTCGTCGAGGAGATTCTTCGACTGTGGGGCGAGGGGGACGTGGAGCCCACGCTCCCCGCATCGCGCAACCACCCTGGCGGGCTCACGGTCGAGCAGCGTCGCATGAGGCTCATTGGCAGCACGTTGCGTGCATGTGGGATGTGCGAGACCAGCACCTACTGCTTCGCCGATCCGCGCGACCTCGCGCGTCTGGGCATGGCCCGAGAGGTCAAGGGCGTTCCCGTGCACATCATCCGTCCCCTGGTGAGCGAGCAGAGCGAGATGCGTCGCGACCTGATGCCGGGTCTGCTGCGAGCGGTGGCATACAACAAGGACCATGGCGTTGCGAACGTGATGCTGTACGAGATTGGCCGCGTGCTCTTTGGCCGCCCGAACAAGAGCCTTCCCGATGAGCAGACCTATGTTGCCGGCGTGCTCTCCGGAGCCTGGAACGATGACGCATGGAACCGCAAGTACACCTCGATGGACTTCTTCGACGCCAAGGGTATCGTGGAGGAGCTCCTGGACGCGCTGCGCATACAGAAGGTCCGCTTCCGCGCTCCCGAGCAGGAGCACTCCTCGTGGTTGCAGCCCGGCCTTGCGGCGGAGGTCGTGGTGCGCGGGACGGTGCTGGGCTGGGTTGGCAATATCCACCCAAGCACGCTCGACCTCTTTGGCATCGATGACCCCGTTGTGGCCTTCGAGTTCTCGGTGGAGGCGTTGCTGCGTCTGGCACAGGACCAGCTGCCCTACCAGGATGTTCCCACGCTGCCCGGAGTCGACGTCGACTTGGCCCTCGTGGTGGACGAGGACGTCTCGTACGAGCAGCTCGTCCAGCGCATCACGTCGGCTGGTGGCAAGCTGCTGCGCGACGTGCGTCTGTTCGACGTGTATCGTGACCCGGTGCGCGTGGGGCCAAACAAGAAGAGCATGGCCTTCTCGCTCACGTATCGTGCCGACGACCGTACCCTCACCTCCCAGGAGGTCGAGAAGGCCCATGGCCGTTTGGTAACCAAGGTGATCAAGAGCACGGGCGGAGAGGTCCGCTCCTGAATGACATTCCCCGGCTTGCTCCGATGCAGGCCGGGGCTGCTTCCCATTTCGCAAAAGGGGGTCGTGTCGGAGTCAGTTCGTTCCGGTACGGCCCCTTACGGGTTTTTAGCAGACTCAGTCGAGATTGTATGTTCCGTCCACGCCCCAGTCCCACGTGCCATGGGCGCCAGAGGCAGTTGCCGCGACCTTAAACTGGAGCTTTGCGATGCCGAGGTCGGTGTATTCGACGTCATGGCGCCTGCGCGGCAGCATCGCCCTAACGGGAGCTCCGTAGGTGTCTTGTGCCAAGACCACTGGCTGCCTGTTGGCGGCAGATGGCCCCTTCCAAATGGCGTGGACCCCTTCCCAAATCCACTGGGGCGCCTCTTCCAATGTCGTAGGTCCCGCATAGAGCTTGGAAGGTCGCTTCGACTTGGAGCGAATCGCCCTTCGGATGGACCTCTGCCTAAACGGCGTCTGGTGCATGGGGGCGCCAATGGGGATGACGTCGTGGAGCATCATGCCGTCGGGCACCGCGCACGTTGTCTTCTCGCGATCGAAGGTTCCCGCAACCCAGCAGCTTCCCAACCCGAGCGACGTGGCGATAAGAACGACTATCTGGCCAAAGTAGCCAATCTTCTCGAGAGAGATGGGATCGTTGGGGCCTACGCATGTGACGTATGCGCCAGGATGGCCTGCAAACACCTTGTTGCTGAGGGCGAGGCTCGAACCATCCTCGTGGGGAACGTGCAGTTCGAATAGGAGGCCGCTGTCGGCGCTTGATTCCCGAGCCGCGGCACGAAGCATGTCGACCTGGTCTGCAGAGAGCGGCGTATCCTCAAATGCCCTGCAGGAGACTCGACGGTCGATGGCCTCGACGAAGCTGCTGGTGCCAATGCTCATGCTGTCCTCCGTGTTCGTGCAATTTCAACCACAATAGAATACTGCTTTTTTACGTCGCGTGCGTTGGCCTTTGCCGGTGTCCTACCAAAACAATAACTATAGAGGAATATGATGGGCGTATCTTGCGAGGTGTCGATATAACAAGGTCTACATATGACCGTTTTACAACTGGGCCAATGCTGTCCTACAATCAAACTTCCATATTGTATTGCACTGCGCTGGTCGTGACATGCGCCAATTGGCGCGGGACAGGCCACAGGACGCGAAGGGGAGTTGGCATGGGTCGTGACGACATATGCGTTGGAATCATCGGGGCGATGGACATCGAGGTCGACCTCATCAAGCGCATGTTTGAGGGAACGCGAGAGGTGCGACGCTTTGGAATGGTATTTTGCGTTGGCTCCCTCGGGGGCGTATCCGCGGTGGCGGTCGAGTGCGGTTGCGGCAAGGTGAACGCCGCCCTCTGCGCGATGCTGCTCGTGAGCGAGTTTGGGGTAACGCATGTCATCAACACCGGCGTTGCGGGTGCCCTGGACGATCGCATAGACATTGGGGACGTCGTGGTGTCTGTTGATGCGGTCCAGCACGATATGGACTGCACGGCCTTGGGCTACGACCCCGGATGCATTCCCGGATTGGACGAGATCGAGTTCGAGGCGGACCGTGACCTGCGCAAGCTTGCCGTCCGCGCGGTCGAGCAGGAGGCTCCCGAGGTCCACGTGTTCGAGGGACGCGTCGCCTCGGGAGATCAGTTTGTCTCGTCAAAGGAACAAAGGGACTTTATCGACAGCGTGTTTGGTGCCCTCTGCACCGAGATGGAGGGGGGTGCCATCGCGCACGCCTGCCATCTGGCGGAGGTGCCCTTCGTGGTGGTGCGCGCCATATCCGACAAGGCGGATGGGTCGGCCGACATGGACTATCCTACATTCAAGAACGTGGCTGCCGCGCGGAGCGCCCGCATCGTGGCGCGTATCATCAAGGACATGTAGCCAGGGTCCGCGCCACGTGGACGGTCGTTGTAACCGGGCGGTTCCTGCCATGAGGCAGGGGAAACGGTAGGGATATGCCAAGCTGGAACATACACACGGCACACGTGGAGCGACTCATCGATGATGGGTCGTTGGACGATGTCGGCATCTCCCATGTTGACGATTTTCTGTTTGGGAATCTTGTTCCCGACATCTACGTGGGATACATGATCTGTAATCCCTCGCGCAAAATCGCATACAGGGAGACGCACTTCGCCGACCCGAGCATTATTCCCGCTCCCGACGCGAGCCTCTTCTATCGGCAGTTCGTGCGGGGCCACGATGTGGACGAGGTCGTTTTGGGCGCGTGGACCCACCTGTTGTGCGACCACTACTATAATCTGCGGACCACGCGGTTCATCGATCGGATTGGCGTGAGCGCAGGGGAGCAGACGCGCATCCGCAAGCAGGCGGACTTCGACCTGTTCGGCCGCACGCTTCCCATCGCACGGATACCACGCCTCACCAAGCGCCTGGTGAGGTGCTGCGAAGCGTTTCCGCAGTATCCCATCGACGAGCAGGACGTGCGTGCGGCAATTGCGGTACAACGTGGCGTGGTGCGGCGAAACCAGGAGGAGCACGTGGAGGGTGCGCCCGGCTATTGCCTGCTCACCGAGGAGTTCTTTACAAAGACGTATGCGCTGGTGGACGCGGTGCTGCATGAGGCGTTGCGCAGGTACTCCGCAGGGGACGACCCCAGCGACTTGGGCAGCGTCTCTGGCCTGCAGGTGGAGTAGGCATCGTGGAATCTCCCATGTTCAAGCAACGGGGTACACCGCTCTACGTGCAGGTGTCCAATTACGTTCGCGAGAAGATTTATGCCAGGGAATGGGGCGTGGAGCAGCCCATTCCCTCCGAGCACGAGCTCATGGAGCTGCTTGGCCTCTCGCGCGGCACGGTGCAAAAGGGTGTGAGGATACTCGTCGACGAGGGCCTTTTGGTGCAGCAGCGTGGCAGGGGCACGTTTGTGACGAAGCCGCTCATGGCACGCCCAAGCTCGACGCGGCTCCTCTCGTTTGCCGAGTCCATGGACGCGCAGGACATCGCGTACCAAACGCGCGTGGTGGAGCGACGCGTCGTCCCGGCTGGCGTCGAATGCGCCGACAAGCTGGGCATCGGCCCCTTGGACGACCACCTGTTCCTGGCTCGCGTGCGGAGCGTGCGCGGCCGTCCCGCCATGTACATAGAGAGCCACCTCAACCTCATGGCGTGTCCGGGACTCGAGCTGGCAGACTTCGAGCGCGAGAGCGTGTTCGCCGCGGTCGAGCGTACGAGTGGTCGGGCGGTGGGAAGGTCGGACATGGTGTACAGCGCATGCGTCGCCGGCAAGGCTCGCGGAATGTGGCTCGACTGCGACGAGCATGCTCCGGTGCTCAATTGCGACCAGCTCGTATGCCTGGAGGACGGCGTTCCCGTTGAGTGGGGGAGCGTGTGGCTTCCGGCCAATCGATGTGTCATCTCTGCCTCCACCGTCCGAGACGCGCGGTAGCAGGGGGCGGCGTGTGGAACAGGGGACGTGTTTTTCGTTCTGGAACAGGGGACGTGTTTTTCGTTCCACAGCCCCTCGTGGAACGTGTCGCCCTTTGCACGAACGTCGCGCGAAAGCACTGTATTTTTACGTCCATTGTGCTATCATCTTCATCCAGCTCATTGTTTAGGTACATCGAGTTTAAGGAGGAACTCATGACAGAACAACAGACAGGAGTTGCGGCGATTGCCGGCTTCCTTGGGGGAATGGTGGTTACGTTTGTGGTACTCAGCATTGTTCTTGGAGTGCTGCTCATCATTGCGCACTGGAAGATGTTTACCAAGGCTGGTCAACCGGGCTGGAAGTCCATCATCCCCATCTACTCCGACTACGTGCTGTTCGATCTGGTGTGGGACACAAAGAATTTCTTCATCTACCTTGCTCTCAGCGTTGGCACCTACGTGCTCTCCATGTTCTCCACCAACGCGCAGACTGGTGAGAGCAACCCAATCGTCGCGTTCCTGTGCTTGGCCGCTGCCATCGCGACCCTTGTGTGGTGGATTCGCCTGCAGCTGAAGACCGCTGCCGCCTACGGCAAGAGCACAGGCTTTGGCGTTGGTCTCATCCTGCTGCCCAACATCTTCACCCTCATTCTGGGCTTTGGTGACGCCCAGTACGTGGGACCGCAGGAGTAGGTGCCGTGGGGCGGATGGCTTACCATCCGTCTGATGATGACAATTACGCGTGTAACGCTTGATATCAGGGAACGCGCCCTTGCGAGGGCGCGTTCCCTTTATCGTGCGAAGGGCAGTCGCTATAATAGATACGCTTTTAATTATTTAGGTATTCTGAATATATTGCATGGAAATGCTTCTTGTGTCCAGTTCAGAAGGTGATAGGATATTACTCGTCTTTTCCAACTATGAGTTTTGGAGGTTGCCATGAATCGTTCTGGTTCTCAAAAGTTCCTGCTCGTCATCTCGATCATCGACATCGTCTTGGGCGCGCTCATGCTTCTTGCCGGCATCGCAAGCGGCGTATTGGGTGCAGGCGTGGGCGTTGCCGGCTCTGATCTTGCACAGCAGGGCGTCTCTGCAAGCGATCAGGCCATGGCCGCCGGCGCCCTTTCGCTGATTGCCATTCTAAGCATAGTAGTTGGCATCGTCACCTTGATCGAGGGCATCCTTGGCATTCGTGCCGCGAACGACAGCACCAAGATTATGCCCGTGTGGATTCTTGCCATAATCGGTCTCGTGTTTGGCGCCATCAGCCTCATCATGAGCATCGTCCAAGGCAACTTCCAGATCAGCATGCTGTTCTCGATTGCCCTCGAGGGCCTCATGTTCTGGATTGCCAACAACATCAAGCAGGAGGCTGGTCTTTAGGACATGCGCCACTCGCACATACGAGTGAGGTATTGCACCCCGGCAGGCTTTCTGCCGGGGCGCTTCTCTCGAATGCGAGTTATCCCCTTTGCGTGCCCATGGCAGCTTGAGTGCTTCCGCACCCGGCCTCGGTCCTTGCATAGTTGGGTTCCCTACGTTTGGCGACATCGGTATTTGCTAGAATGGCTCAGTCCATCACTTGGTATGAGGGAGAGTCCATGAACAATATGAGTCCCGTCGTGAGGGCATTGCTCACGAGCGCCATCTTCGTTGCCTGCCTTCTTGGCTTTTGGTACGTCAAGGACGTGCTGATCGACCATGGGACCTTCCACCCAAACTGGATGTACGTAGTAATCCTGGTCGTGGTCAGCTTTTTGAGCGAGCTGTACTTCGAGAACAAGAAGCAGTGACGGCCGGACATCTGCACATTCGGCACATCACACCGTAACGGAGGAGACGTCCATGAATCGAGCGCTCTATCGAACCGACAAAGTCGAGCCGGGCATATGGCAGATAACGGATGTGCTCGATGACAGGGCATATCTGGTGGTAGGGCAGCATGAGGCGCTGCTCGTCGATACGACCATGGGCTATGGGAACTTGCTCACCGCGGTGAGGGAGATTACGAACCTGCCGCTTACGGTGGTCCTCACGCACAATCACTACGACCACTCGGGTGGGGCGGGATGGTTCGACGAGGTTCTCTGGCCGTCGGACGAGCTCGCGCTTGCCGAGCGCGAGACCGAACGCGCCATGCGCGTCTACGACCGGCTGGTTGGAAACGCCGAGCTCGATGGCTCGGTGCCCTTTGCCCTACGTGACGGTGAGAGTCCTCGAACATCCATCGTGCAAGAGGGGGACGTGTTTGACTTGGGTGGCGAGATGGTCGAGGCAGTCGCGTTGCCGGGGCATACGACGGGTTCCATGGGATATGTGGTACAAGGGCAACAAGTCCTTTTGTCGGGAGATGCCGTGACGCCCATCATGTGCCTCTTCTTGGAGGAGAGTCTCGACATTGCCGCCTATCGCAAGACGCTCGCCAAGATGGCGGGCATGGACTTCCAGAGGTTCTATACGGGCCATCATGACGTGCCGTTTGCAAAGGAGTCTTTGGCGAGCTTCGATGCATGCGCGGAATTTGCATCCAAGGATCTTGGCATGCCTTGGCGACACACCATGCTCCCGGAATACGTGGGAACGGTCCATCTTGCACCCTGCGAAACGGAAGACGTAGATTCGCCCGACTTCCGCGCACTCATCGGTCCCTATGTGCCAAGGTACAAGAAAAGAGCCCATCCCAGGCGATAGCGTTGCCCGGACACGCGATACCTCGGGTCGAATTGCGCGATCGGTAATGTAGTATGTAATTGCTTGTGTTCTTTCGAGTGGTTGTTAGGGGAGGAAGATGGCTGGGCTATTCAAGGCGAAGGAAACAGAGGAGCAGGTCGAACTCTCTGAGGCCGAGAAGCGGATGCAGATGCTCGATGACGCCGAGCACGCGATTGACGCCGCGTTCGCTACGGGTAAGGCGGATCGTGCCGAGATAACGAGGGTCGCCCAGAACAACGCGCGCGAGGCGGTTCGCATCGTCGGCGAGGCCATGGAGGCGGACGAGAATGCCGACGAGAAGGGTCGCTTGGCGGTCATAGCCGAGAACATGGGCGATCGCGAGAAGACCAAGGCTGCGCGCAAGATTGCCCGCGATGCGAGACGCGATGCGAAGAACGCGCATAGAGCGGCAACCAAAGCCGCAAAGATTGCCTACGATGCGATCAAGTTCAGCCAACCAGGCAAGCTCGGTTTCATGAGGGCGGTTCAGGTCATATATGCCATCAACATCTCGCTGACCCTCCTGGCATTGTTGCTGACGTCAAGAGACGCCATCGTATACGACTCGGTCACCATCTTCACATGGGTCACCATCATTCTCCAGGGTGTGGGCTTCTGGTTCTTTATCAATTACTTTAAAGTTACTAAGCCGTTTGTGATCGTTACCTCCGCCGTTAGCCTCGTGTCATTTGGCGTCACGTGGTTCATGACGGGGACGTCCGCCTTAAGCGAGGTTCTGTTCAACGGGTTGTGGAACATCTTCCTCATAGTCTATTTTGCGTTGTCCGAACGGGTGGACAAGATATTCGTCAACGACTTTGCGAGCTATAGGCCAAGGGCACAGACGGAGATAAGTCGCAAAGGCTGGCCCTTCGTGCGCAATCTAATCATCTACTTCATCGTCTTCTCGGTACTGGGCCATTGGATGGAGGCTGGGATGTGCCAGTTCATCCGCTTGGGTCTGGTCGAGGGCAAGTACGATCCCACCAACACCATGCTTTGGCGCGATTGGCTCTATCCCTATCCCATGGAAGGTGCGGCCGTTGTCATAATCGCTCTTTTGCTCTACCCACTCTGGCAGCTCATGCTCAAACGTCTTGAACGTCCCATTTATGCCTACGTGCTGAGCTTTTTGGCCAACGCACTCACCTGCGGCGCCATCGAGTTTGGAATGGGCCTCATCGTAAACCAGAACCTGCAGCTGTGGGACTATCGGGAGAACTTTGGCAACATCATGGGGCAGGTCTGCCTGCAGAACGTTCTTGCATTTGGCGTGGCCGCCTCAATCATCGCGTGGGTGGTGTATCCGCTCATGGAGCGCTGGATAGCTCGCATACCACAGGATACGATGAACATCGTCTTTGTGGTCGTTGCGGTTATCGGTGGCATCCTGTGGTCCCTGTACATCATCGATCCGCCAGATAGTCTCGAGACGCCGGAGGACACGGTCGCAGTTGAGGTGCAGACGGATTCGGGCGAAAACGCCACACCTCAGCCAACCCAGGAAACTGCCGCAAAACCGGAGCAAACGGATGCAGGTGTGACGACGGAAGACGAATTGTCCGCCCTTGGCATCTCGACGTTGCAGGAGATACTCGACAACAGCGAGTCTCTATCGGATGAGGACCGAGAGATGATCCAGCAAAAGCTTGACGACCTCAGGCAAAAGGGAAACGCCGATAATGAGGGCGAAGAGTCACTCAGCACCGATCGGGAGGCGGCATAGCCCATGGGGAAGGATGAGGAGAGGCGCCAGAGCATTCTTCGATGGAGAGGCCTACTTTACGGCGAGCGACTTCGGACGCGTATCGTCGTTCTGCTGACCCTCATTCTTGTCTCCGTTTCCATGACATTTGTGCAGCTGGGCTTTCTGGGCGTCGGGACAACGGGTGACTTTACGGGATACATCCTCATGTTGCTCGTCCCGTTGAGCGCGTGCGCCTTGCTGCTCGGAAAGGAATGGGCAGCTGTCGAGGGGGCGTTGTCTGGTGCCATGCTTTTGTTGCACGCACGACTTCAGCCCCTCGACCTTATCGAGCGCTACTTCATCACGCTTGCCACCTCGGTCGTGCTCTATGCCCTTACGGGACTGCTGCTGGGCTTGTTGTTTGCAGTGGCCTTGCGCAAAGACCCACGGGGCCCACGGCGCTATGTCTATGTCGGGCTCATATGTCTTGTGGTGTCTGCGCTCGTGTCCCTCTACTTCTACACTGCCATCACCGTGAGGATGGTGAGCCTCAACGACGTTACTGCCATCATCGCCCTGCTGAGTACCGGCAATCCCCTCATCCAGATCGCGTTGGACTTTCTGCTCACGCTCATCACGTGCATCGTTGCGGACAAGGCCGTCGTCTGGCATGCGAGCACGCGCCAATACGTGACCATGCGCACGATCTTTAGGGTGCGGTTGCTCGTCGTGCTCAACCTCGTGTTCTTTGTTGTCTTGGCCGCAGGGTTCACCGGGATTACCGTCATGCTCACGGATACAGCCTTCGAGCAGATAGGAGGGGAGCTCGACTATCTCGAGGCCCAATACAAGGTACACGCGAAATTCAACGACGACATATCCGACCAGTTGTCCGACGACAGGTTGAGGGAGGAGCTCGGTGACGACGAGCTATCCGATTGGATTAACGAGCAATTCTTCGTTCCTGCATTGCAGATCGTCTCCGTCGACCCAACGTTGAACGGGTATGACTTCGAAGATGGAAGCGTGTTCTATATCGAAAACGGCCAGATTACCAAGTCCTACAACGATTTCTATCCAGAGGGATCCGCGCTGGATGAGGAAATGGGGGAGGGCTACACGCAAACGATCACCGATCTTGCTCGGAGTGGAAACATGGCCCAAACCGTCTATAGCATCGTTTCCCTCGAAGTCGATCCCACATCGGCCGAGCTCGGATACATGCGGGTTGCATCACCTATGGATGGCGTCTACATCGTCATCGTTAAGCCGGCAACCATGGTATTCGAGAATCGCTCCCTGGCCATGCTGTGCACGTCTCTCTCCACACTCGTGCTGCTGGTGGCCTTATATCTCCTAATCTCGCATCTGCTCAATCGGGTCGTGGCGGAGCCGATCGAGAAGACGAACGCGTCGTTGGCGAGCATCATGCAAGGAAACCTGGACGAGGTGGTGACCCAGGTGGGCAGCGTGGAGTTCGCTTCTCTCTCTGCGGGCATCAATTCCACGGTGGATGCGCTCAAGGTTCTCATAGATGAGGCGGAGCGGCGCAACGAGCGAGACCTGCAAACGGCGAAGGCGATCCAGGAGGGGGCGTTGCCTCGCACCTTCCCGGCATTTCCCAACGTGGAAGGGGTTGACCTGTACGCCTCGATGGACGCGGCCAAGCAGGTTGGTGGCGACTTCTACGACTTTCTTGAGCTGGGAGATGACAAGGTGGCCTTCCTCATTGCCGATGTCTCGGGCAAGGGGATTCCCGGCGCCCTGTTTATGATGGCCGCCAAGGCGGAGATTCAAAACTATCTTGCGGCGGGCATGGACGTGGCCGATGCGGTGCGGGCGACGAACAGCTACCTCTGCGCGAACAACGAGGCTCAGATGTTCGTGACCATGTGGGCTGCGGTCCTCGACTGCGGGACAGGTGAGCTTGCCTATGTGAACGCGGGCCATAACTTCCCGCTTCTGCGCCATGGGCGCAAGGGCCCATGGGAATGGCTCAAAAAGAAGTGCGGAATCTTCCTGGGCACGTTTGACACCGCGCGGTATCGCCAGGAGGCCATAAGACTCGAACCCGGTGACGAGCTCATACTGTACACCGACGGCGTAAACGAAGCCTTCAACGCCTCGGATGAGGAATACGGCAACAAGAGGCTCGAGACGTTCCTTGCGGCGCACAACGACCTGCGTCCCAAGGAGCTGGTGCGGTCGCTTCGCGAGGACGTGGCCACCTGGGCCGAGGGTACCGAGCAGTCCGATGACGTGACCATACTCGTTCTGGAGTACCGCGCCTGACTCACCCACCGGGGACCACCCACCGGGGACCGTCCCCGGCGGACTAGTCCGGAAGGGACCGTCCCCGGCGGGTGAGTGGCCCGTTGGGGGACGGTCCCCGTACCACACGAGACGATAGCAGGTTTTATCAGTCTCGTACGCGTATGGGTGCGCTAAGCTCTTCCTTGGACGGTACGTTCGAGGAAGGGTCTTTATGGGGAATGTGCAACTGACGCGTCGAGCCTTGCTCTCGACTGTGGGGATGGGTGCCTTGTCTTTGACCGGGTGTGGCGCCATCGACGCCATAGCGTCCAAGGACGAGGACACGCCCAGGGTCGTGATGGTTACCAACGTGGGTGGAATCAACGACCAAGGATTCTGCGAGCTCTCGTGGAAGGGCCTCAAACGGCTGCGCGACGAGCGCGGATACGATGTGTCCTACATCGAGTCGCGACTCGATTCGGACTATGTTACCAACATTGACAAGGCCATCGACTACGGCGCCGATTTCGTATGGGCGATTGGGTTCGCCATGGCGGATGCAGTTGCCTTTGAGGCAAAGATCAATCCCGACCTGGACGTGAAGTTCGGCATCGTCGACGCCAACACCAGCGGTGCGCCAAGCCTCACCGGTGTTCTGTTTGCCGCTCAGGAGCCATCCTTCGTCGTGGGATACATCGCTGGCAAGTCAACGAAGACCAATGCGGTTGGATTTGTGGGCGGCATTGCCTCCGACAATATCTATGCGTTTGAGTATGGGTATGTTGCCGGAGTCGCCTATGCGGCAAACGAGCTTGGCAAGGAGATCAAGGTCGATCGCCAGTATGCGGAGTCGTTCACGGATAGCGCAAAGGGCAAGTCCATTGCACAAAAGATGTTCTCGGGGGGCGCAGACATCGTGTATCACGCGGCGGGGTCCTCGGGGGTGGGTGTTATAGAGGCTGCCACGGAAACGGGCAACTTCGCCATAGGCGTGGACATGGATCAGTCGACGCTGTCTCCCACAAACGTGCTGACCTCTGCCATAAAGCGCGTCGACCAAGCCCTCTTCGACCTTACGCCCAAGTGCCTGAGTGGGGAGATAGAGGGGGGAACCGATGTGATCTTGCGATTGGTAGACGGCGACTACATGGGCATCCCCGAGAACCACGAACATATGGACGATGCTGTCTATCAGGATGCGCTCAAGGTCATCGAACAAATCAAGGCGGACGAGATTGTGGTTCCTGGCACGATGGAAGAGTACGAGCAGTTCAAGGAGAGCCTTGTTACGCAGGCGTAACGCTCCAGAGGCAAAGAAAGGAGGCACGCATGGAGGCTGATGCTTCGTATGCCGTACAGATGAACGGCATTGTCAAGCGATTTGGTGCGTATACGGCGCTCGACCACATGCAGCTCAACGTGCGCAAGAAGTCGGTCCACGCCATACTGGGAGAGAACGGCGCAGGCAAAACGACGCTCATGAACATCCTGTACGGCCTGTACCAAGCCGATGAGGGGCAGATCTGCCTTGACGGAGCACCCGTTGAGCTCACCAGTCCCACCGAGGCAATTCGGCACGGCATAGGGATGGTCCACCAGCATTTTATGCTGGTGGAAAATTTCACCGTCACCGAGAACATCGTCCTGGGAGACGAGGTGTGCGGGCCTGCCGGTATCCTGGACATGCGTCGTGCGCGTAAGATGGTGGAGGAACTGGTTGAGCGATATGGGTTCGACGTCGATCCCGACGCGCGTATCGAGGACATATCGGTTGGCATGCAGCAGCGCGTCGAGATACTCAAGACGCTCTTTCGCGGAGCCGAGACGCTCGTGCTGGACGAGCCCACGGCCGTGCTCACCCCACAGGAGATCGACAAGCTCATCCAGATCATGGAGGACCTCACGGCCTCGGGCAAGTCGATAATCATCATCACGCACAAGCTCAAGGAGATCCTGCGCTGTGCGGACGAGTGCACCATCATCCGTCGCGGTTCGTACATGGGCACCGTCGACGTGTCCCAAACAGACGAGAACGACCTCGCGGCTCGCATGGTGGGCAGAAACGTCAACCTCAAGGTCGACAAGACGCCAGCCACACCCGGACAGACCGTACTCTCCATCAAAAACCTCACGGTAAGGGACGAGCGTGGCATCGAGCAGGTGCGCAACCTCAACTTGGACGTTCATGCTGGCGAGATCGTTGGCATCGCAGGCGTGGACGGAAACGGCCAAGAGCAGTTGGTGAATGCCATCATGTCCATGGACCGAGCGGTGTCCGGCACCATCGTGGCAGATGGTGTGGAGCTGCAAAACACCTCGCCGCGCTTCGTGATCGACCACGAAGTGGCGACCATACCCTCGGACCGTCACCGCTGGGGTCTCGTCCTGCCCATGATGGTCTTGGAGAACTCAGTCTTGGAGCATCATGGCGACGACGAGTTCGGGCAGGGCATCATGCTCGATTACAAGAAGCTGTACGACTACACCGCCGAGCTCATACAGAAGTTCGACGTTAGGCCGGCAGGCTGCGAGAACGAGCGCATAAGCGGACTGTCTGGCGGCAACCAGCAGAAGCTCATCATTGCACGCGAGGTGACCCATAAGCCAAAGGTGCTCATCGCCTTCCAGCCCACGCGTGGCCTGGACGTGGGTGCCATCGAGTTCGTGCACAAGACCCTGATCTCGGAACGCGATCGCGGGGTCGCCATTCTTCTTGTGTCATTTGAGTTGGACGAGGTCATGGACGTGTCCGACACGATTGCCGTGATCTATCACGGACAGATAGTGGGGGAGTATCCGCAGGGCACTGTGGACGAGGAGCAGCTTGGACTGCTCATGGCTGGAGGTGATGTCCAATGAGCGGCATTATTCGCTTCCTGAGGAAGCCGTTTGCAAACATCCTGATTGCCGTGCTCATCGGCTTTGCGCTTGCCGCGGTAATCGTTGCCATTGCGGGCTATAACCCCTTCGAGACGTTTGCCACGCTGATCTATGGTGCCTTTGGCAAGCCGAAGTACGTTACCAACGTCATCCTCAAGGCAACCCCCATACTGCTCACCGGAGTGGCGGTGTCGTTTGCATTCCAAACGGGCCTGTTCAACATTGGGGCGGAGGGCCAGTACATACTGGGCACCATCGTCGCCACCATCGTGGGCGTCACCTGTAATTTCCCCGCCCCCATCCAGATACCGCTCGTCGTGTTGTCGGGGGCGTTGGGTGGTGCGTTGCTGGGTGCCTTCATCGGGTTCCTCAAGGCCCATTTTGGGATTCACGAGGTAATAACGTCCATCATGACCAACTGGATCATGCTGTACCTTTGCAACTTCGTCGTTTCCACCGAC
>CADBCS010000013.1:126868-134545 GCA_902793195.1 uncultured Coriobacteriaceae bacterium
AGGTGTCCGACGAGGGAATTGCCTACCTCTTGGAGCATCCGTTGCTGCGCGACATCTTGCTCAAGACCGACCTGAATCTGGGATTTGTGGTCGCCGTGCTCGTCGCGCTGTGCGTCGCCGTGCTCCTTGCGCGCACGAAGTTGGGTTACGAGCTGCGTGCCGTGGGACACAACCAGGACGCGGCGCGCTTCTCGGGCATTGGCGTCGAGCGCAGCGTCGTGCTGTGCATGATGGTCTCGGGCGGCATTTGCGGGTTGGCCGGGGCGCTCAACATAACAGGCATCTCTCCTCACACCATCGCGATACTGGCCGCGCAGGAGGGTTACGGATTCAACGGGTTGTCGGTTGCGTTCATCGCCGGTTGCTCCGCCCTGGGTTGCATTCCCTCGAGCGTGCTCTTCTCGGGACTGGTGTATGGGGGCATGACGGTGCAGCAGGTCGTGGGCGTTCCTTCCGAGGTGATCAACATCATGATTGGATGCATCGTCTTCTTCACAGCTCTTCCGGGCATGGGACCCAAGGTGGCCGCATGGCTCGAACGCAGGGCAAAGAAAAAAGAGGACGTGACGGGTACGACTACCAATGGGGAGGCATAGCATGAACAACGTCATTCTGCTCTTGGGAATCACCCTTATGTATGCGACGCCGTTGGTGTATGGCGCGCTGGGCGGTGTTGTGTCGGAACGATCCGGTGTCACGAACATCGGCATGGAGGGCATGATGGTAATTGGCGCGATCGCCGCCGCAGTGACGAGCTATTTTACGTCGAACCCATGGCTGGCCTTCCTCGTCGCTGGCCTCTGTGGCGCGCTCGTGGCATTGCCACACGCCATTGCCTCCATTAGCTTTGCCGCCGACCAAACGGTCTCGGGCGTTGCAATCAACCTGCTGGCTCCCGGAATCGCGCTCTTTGCCTGCCGGTCCATCTTCGATGGTGCGGCAATGACGCCCGTGGTGACGAAGCTGCCCAAGATATTTGGCGACAATTGGATGGCAGGCACGGTATGGGCGAACCTCAACGTTAACGTGACCACGGTCATTGCGCTCGTGTTGACTGTGGTCATTTGGTTTGTGATGTACAAGACCAAGTGGGGATTGCGCATGCGTGCGGTGGGAGAGCACCCGGCTGCCGCCGACACGCTTGGCATCAACGTCTCTCGTACCCGCTATGTGTGCGTTCTAATTAGCGGGATGCTTGCGGGGTTTGGTGGGGCGTCCATGACGATTGCCATCATCTCGCAGTTTACGCAGACGGCCATCTCGGGGCATGGGTTCATCGCGCTTGCTGCGGTCATCTTTGGCAAGTGGACCCCCTTTGGCTCTTACGGCGCATGCACCCTCTTTGGAGCGACCCAGGCGTTGGCGATAATCCTGGGCGGAGGGGCGATTCCCATTCCAACCAGCATTCTCTCGATGCTGCCGTACGCGATGACCATAGTCGTGTTGGTGCTCTTTGTGGGCAAGTCCGTTGCGCCAAAGGCGGATGGCGTGCCCTATATAAAGGGTTCGAGGTAGGTGAGTGGCGCAGAGGACACAGAAGGAAACACGGCAAGGAACATGCGGCGGTTTGTCGACGATGATTCTCGTGCAATAATGTGAAAAATGCGATAAAATTCCTCCGTCGATGCGAAATCGGGCTATGTGCGTATGCGAGGGAGGGGCTGTGTACTGTCCGAGATGTGGCAAGCGTAACGATGTGGGGGCGCGAAGGTGCGAGGCATGCGGAAACCCGTTGCCAAAACCCTTGGTGCCGCCTGCGCTTGCCGAATACCTGCGTCAGCGGCACATTGCGTTTGCCATCGTGCTTGTCGCCTTGGTCCTTGCCATCGTGACCATCGCGGCATTCATCTGATCCTTGACGGTTTTGGACTTGGTCTTTCCTGTGTCGAATCGGGAGCCGGCGCGGAAGTATCCCGTGCTCAAACAGCTCGCTTCGCGAGAACTGCGCCGGACAGCCTTCCGTGCCGGCTCCCGATTCTTCGTCGCCGCGTCAGCGCAGAAGCTGCACGTGCTCAAACAGCTCGCTTCGCGAGAACTACGCCGGACAGCCTTCCGTGCCGGCCCCCGAGTCTGTTGACGTCGGGAACAAACGGACAATCTATGTGTACGTTGGGTGCTGGCCAAAAATGGGTACCATTATCTCGTCAGCACATTATGAGTAGGAGGAGATTCAATGAGGACGGCAGTGGTGTATTATTCGATGTCGGGCAACACCGAGTTCGTCGCGCGCATGATCGAGGACGAGCTTCCTGCGGACCTGGTGCCCATCGCACCGGTTAAGGAGTATCCAAGCTCCGGGTTCCGCAAGTTTCTATGGGGCGGCAAGGGCGTCGTCATGGGGGAGAGCCCCCAGTTGCAACCATATGAGTTCGACGCCTCTGCGTACGACCGCATCATCATCGGCACACCCGTGTGGGCCGGTAGCTTTGCCCCACCCATAAGGACCTTCGCCATCGAGCAGCGCGAGGCGCTGCAAGGCAAGCGCATCGCGGCATTCGTCTGCAGCGCTTCGGGAAAGGGGCGGAAGTGCCTCGACAAGATCGCCGCGCTGTTCGGCCAGGACCAGTTGGAGGCCGAGCTTTCGCTCGTGGACCCCAAGGATCAGCGAAAGCGTGCCGACGACCTGTCCATCCAGGCCTTTTGCTCGAAGCTCGGGTAGCGGTGGGGCAGAGAAGACGGGAGAGAACCATGGGTAAGCAGCTCGACTTGTATTACTACGACGCATGTCCGTATTGCCAGAAGGTGCTTCGTGCCATGCGTCGCCTCGGCATCGAGGATGCCATAACGCTCAAGAACATCCTCACCAACCAGCAGTATGCAAATACGCTGGTGCAGGTGGGCGGCAAGCGTCAGGTTCCCTGCCTGTTCATAGACGGGCAACCCATGTACGAGAGCGATGACATCGTCGCATATCTCGCTCGGGAGTTCGCGTAGCGCTTGCACTATGATACGGTAACCGCATTTCGTTGGGGACATACGTCCCGTTTCAATTATCAGGGGTCTTAACATGAGCATTCTCGAGGCGATAGCCGCCAACGTGCAGGCGCATCCCAACCGCTTGGCCTATGTGGACAATTCGATTTCGGGCAGCCAGTCAATCACGTGGCAGGAATTGGGCGAGAGGTCCGACCGTTTGGCAACGTACATATGCGACCACGTGCCAGGCAACGTTCCCGTTGTGGTCTATGGCCACAAGGACCCGTTGGTCATCGAGTCGTTCCTCGCCTGCTCCAAGTCGGGAAGGGCCTACTGTCCGGTGGACGTCTCGGTGCCGGCCGGTCGTCTGCAGGACATCGTGAGCGAGGTCCGTCCCAGCTTGGTGATCGCGGTGGAGCCCCTGCCCGACATCACGTGTGGCGACGCCCTCGTGCTCTCGGCCGACGACCTGTCGCATATCGTGGCAGAAGGCGATGCGCGGGACACGTCGGCCACGTGGCTCGGTGCCGACGACGTGTACTACATCATCTTTACGTCTGGAAGCACGGGAAAGCCCAAGGGCGTCCAGATTACGCGCGATTGCCTGGACAACTTCGTGGCATGGGGCAAAACGCTGTGCGAGAACGCACGCGATACCGGTTACGTCTTCGTGAACCAGGCCCCGTATTCGTTCGACCTCTCCGTTATGGACCTCTATCTGTCCCTGAGCCTCGGAGGAACCGAGTTCGCCCTCGAGAAGAAGCTCCTTGAGTCCATGGCCACCCTCTTTGGACGCCTGCGCGAGTCGGGTGCTACGGTGTGGGTGTCCACGCCCTCGTTCGTAGAGATGTGCCTTGCGGACCCCTCCTTCACCCAGGAGCTGATGCCGGCCATGCGCACCATGCTCTTTTGTGGCGAGACGCTCACCAATCGAACCGCCGAGCGCCTGCTGGAGGCGTTTCCACAGGCCGAGGTGTACAACACCTATGGGCCTACCGAGTCAACGGTGGCGGTAACGGGAGTGCGGGTCACCAAAGAGGTGTCAGGCGCATTCGTTCCGCTTCCCGTGGGTACGCCAAAGCCCGGGACCGCGATACGGATCGTGGACGATGCGGGCGACGAGGTCGCTTCCGGCGAGAAGGGCGAGATTCAGATAGTGGGGAACAGCGTGAGCGTCGGATACTTCCACGATGCGCAGCGTACGGCGAAGTCCTTCTCCACGCATGCGGTTGGTGGCAAGGAGTTCCGTTCGTACCGTACGGGCGATGAGGGCTACATGAAGGATGGCATGCTGTTCTACAGCGGCAGGATAGACCTTCAGATAAAGATGCACGGGTACCGCATCGAGCTCGAGGACATTGAGGCCAACATAGCCAAGCTTCCCGGCGTGGTGCGCGTGGCGGTGCTGCCCGTTCGTCGTCCCGATGGTACGGTTCGCAGCCTTACGGCATATCTGGTGATGGACAGGCCGGCGAGCTCGTTTGCGCCCAAGGACGTGCGTGCGCTGCGCAAGGACCTGGCAAGCGACCTCCCCTCGTACATGATTCCCAAACGCCTTCGCGTGGTCGATGACCTGCCGGTGACTAGCAACGGCAAGGTGGACCGCAAGGCATTGGCAGAGCTATAGGGCGAACGAACGGGACAACGTGTTTGTGTGCTCGATGGGGTGACGGGCGCATGCTCGCGGTTTTTGCTTGTAGTGATTAGCCCATATGGTAGAGTTGCACCGTTCGGTTAAACGTCCTCAAAACGATGGAGATTACAGCATGAGCAAACGTTTTGCATCCATAGTTACCCTTCTTTTGGCAGCCATCCTCGCCTTTGGGTCCCTTGCGCTCGTGGGTTGCGGTGGGTCCGGCGACGCGAACAAGGCCGAGTCCAACGCCACCGAGCAGGACAACTGCTACGGCGACGACATGCCGGTGATCAACGAGTAGCGACGTGAGAATCCGTGCCGCATGCGTGCGGCACGGTGAGCGCCGAGCTTGGTGACCAAACAGTATTGGTGGCAGGTGTGGACTTCTACGTAGAACCATCCTTCTTCGTGCTCTGTGTGCCCATTGTAGTGGGCGCAATTGCACTGGGGCTGCTTGAGCGCCCGCTTGGTCGTTATGGCCTAGCGGCTTCTGCGCTCATGCTGTTCCTGCTGTTCTTTAGGTCGATTCCCACCTTGGTCTATGTCTGCGCGTACCTGGCCATGTCGCTTTTGCTGTACCGCTGGGTGAGGTCGCTGTTCCTGAGGGATTATCCCAAGGCTGTCGGCTGGTATCGCGTGGCGCTCGCATGCCAGATTGCACCGCTTGCGGCCTACAAGGTGGGTGTGGTGTTCAATCCCGACTTCCTGGGCTTTTTGGGCATCTCGTACATAACCTTCAAGGCGGTGCAGGTGCTCATCGAAACCCGCGACGGTCTGATAAGGGACATGACGGCGGTGGAATACCTAAGCTTCCTATGCTTCTTCCCTTCCTTCACGTCCGGCCCAATCATGCGAAGCAGGAGCTTTGTGGAGGACCTTCGCACGCCGCTCTCGCGCGACGCCTACCTTGAGCGCCTGTATCGAGGCATAGGCTGGTTCGTCTTGGGCGCCGTGTACAAGTTCGTGGGCTCGGCCCTGGCGAAATGGGCCATGTGGATGGTGGGCAGCACCGTGCATGTGGCCGGGTTGGCCTGGTTGGGGACGGTCTTTTGCTTTGGCGTCGACCTGTTCTTCGACTTTGCGGGCTACTCGAACATGGCCATGGGCCTGGGGCTCATGTTGGGCGTGGAGGTGCCGCAGAACTTCCGCGCACCGTTCTTGGCCAAGGACATCAAGGAGTTCTGGGACAGATGGCACATTTCCCTGTCCACATGGCTGCGGGACTTCGTCTTTATGCGCTTCTCGCAGTTCGCGCTCTCGCGAAAGCTCTTTGCGTCGAGGATCACCACGGCATGCGCGGGCTTTATGGTCAACATGGTCCTCATGGGCGTGTGGCATGGCATCACGTGGGACTACATCGCCTATGGCGTCTACCATGGTGCGATGCTTGCGGCGTGCCACTATCTGCAGAAGAAGTGGAAGTTCTACAAGAAGCACAAGCGCGAGCGCTGGTTCGGCATTGCGTCGTGGGCGGTCACCATGCTCGTGGTGTTCTTTGGCTTCGCGCTCTTTGGCGGGTATGTGGTGAGTCCGCTGCTCGGAGGCGCGAACTAGTTTGGTATGGTGTCTAGGGAAATGTGTGGGGAACGACATCGAAAGGGGTCAGCATGAGTGACATCAGCGAGCAGATCGTGGATCTGATCATCGAGATTACAGACGAGGACGAGGTTGCGGACGAGCGTGACCTGGACCTGTTCGAGGAGGAGTACCTGGATTCCATGGCGGCCATCGAGCTGCTCGTGGCAATCAAGGACACCTTTGGCGTATCCATCGCTCCCACGGAGTTCGAGCGCGAGGAAATGAACACCGTAAACAAGATCATCGCGCGCGTGCAGGAACGCATGTAAGGATGCTCCATGGATGCACGTACTCTGCATAGGCGGCTGGCTGCCGTTGTAGTGGGCCTGGCGGTTGCCGCGTGCGTGGTGGCGGCGACGTTTGTCATCTTGCCCGCACAGGGACAGCACGACGACAAAACCGAATACGGATACGTGTATTCCGGCGCGAAGTCCTCGAGTGTGGAATTCGTGCGCGCCAACCTTACGGATGACACCCTGCTGGTGCTTGGGTCCTCCGAGTTCTCCACGCCCGCATCCTCGGTGCCACAGGTGCCCTCGCAGACCTTCGGGACGCATAACTACGGGTTGCGTCTCATGCTGGTGGGCGAGGCATTCGACCAATGCCTGTGGCACACCATTGCCTTGGGTGCGCTAGCGGACGGCGGGCTGCCCAGGAACAAGGTCACCCTCATCATCGGCCTTGGCCAGTACACCGATGGCGGTGTGGACGCGAGCACGTTCTCGTCCAGGTTCTCGTACTCGCTGTACAAGGGCTTTTGCTCTAACCCCTCCATCCCTCAGGAGATTCGCGACAAGGTTCGGCAACGCCTCGAGGAGCAGGGGATAGACCAGACGACACTGCGTGCCGCAGATCCCGCAATGCCACTGGACTCCATTGACGGTCTGGTGATGGGGGCGATGGACGACCTCAAGCTGCGAAACGACCTGAGCTCGGCGCGCGCCAAGGGGATGCCGCTGGCAAACGACCCGGTTCAGGCGCCGGATTGGGACGCGCTCTACGAGCAGGCCCTCGCGGACGCAAGGCGCATGAGCACCACGAACGAGTGGGGTGTGGAGGATGCGTTCTACACCAAGCAGCTTGCTCCCGCGCTCAAGTCTCTCTCGGGCGCCCGCTCGGAAGAGACGTACAGCGACACGCCGGAGTATGACGACCTCGACCTCTTTCTCAGCCTATGTGACGCCTGTGGCATTGAGCCGCTGATCGTGGTCGAACCGACGCTTGGTCCCTATTACGACTACATCGGCATCGGCAGCGACAAGCGCGGTGCGGCCTACGACCGGATTCGCAGCGTGGTGGCCCAGCATCCTGCGGCGCAGATCGCTGACTTCTCCAACAAGGAGTACGAGCGATACTACCTGTTCGACATCGTACACTTTGGGTGGACCGGGTGGATCGACGCGCAGAAGGCGATCTATGAGTTTGCCAACGGAGGCGCATAGCATGGCACGAAAGCAAAAGGTCACGTTGCGAGGCAAATACGACGAGTTCTTGCAGGAGCATCCCGCGATTGCGTGCGTCGTGGTTGGTGCAGGCATCGCCACGGC
>CADBCS010000014.1 GCA_902793195.1 uncultured Coriobacteriaceae bacterium
GGGAGGTGGGGACGATGCCGGAGCCCAAGTTCATACCCTGCATGCAGGACCAGCCGATGCTGCTGCCCCCCGACATCGGCGACCTCGTGCCGGAAGGCTCGATGGCGCGCGTGGTCGACATGACAGTGCGCTCGATCGACAGGTCCACGCTGACCTCGCCCTACCCGGGCGGCGGCGCGCCGGCCCACGACCCGCAGATGATGCTGAAGGCCATCCCGCTCGCCTACGCGTCGGGCGTCCACTCGAGCCGGGCCATCGCGCGGGCGACGAGGGAGAACGTCGGGTTCCTCTGGATCTGCGGCATGAGGCCGCTCGACCACATGACCATAAACCGCTTCCGCACCGAGCGCGTGCGCCACGTGTTCGAGGAGGTGTTCTCCGAGGTCATCCAGCTGCTCGCCGACATGGGCCTGGTGACGCTCGACACCTACTTCCTGGACGGCACCAAGGTGGAGGCGAACGCCAACAGGTTCACCTTCGTGTGGGCGAAGTCCACCAAGAGGTACAGGGAGCAGCTCAGGGCCAGGGTGCACGCGCACCTGGCGGCCATCGACGAGATGGACGACGGGGAGGAGGCGCTGGCCCCGGGGGACCCGGCCGAGGTCGACTCCGAGGCCATCGCCGAGGCGGCGCGCAGGATCAACGAGAGGATCGGGAGGAAGCGGGTCGGCAAGAGGCCCGGGGACGACGAGGGGAGGGCCCCGAGGAAGGCCAAGCGCATGCTCGAGGGCGAGTGGGGGGGAGCGCATGGGGCGCTACGAGGGGCAGGGGGAGGCCCTCGCCGGCCGCGGCAGCCACTCGAAGACCGACCGCGGCGCGACCTTCATGCGCGTGAAGGAGGACTCGCTCACGAACCAGACCAAGCCCGGCCACGACGTGCGGGCCGGCACCGAGGGCCAGTTCACACTCGACGTCACCTGCCACCAGCGGCCGGGCGACACGGCGTGCATGATACCCCACCTCGAGCACGCGCGCGAGGCCATCGGCCACCTGCCGTCCGAGGTCGTCGCCGACGCCGGCTACGGCTCGGGGCAGAACTACGCCTGGCTGGAGGGGCGGGGCTGCGACGCCCACGTGAGGCACAACGAGTTCTTCCGCGAGTGCGGGAACGAGAAGTGGCGCGAGGACCCGATGAGGCCCGCGAACTGGGGGCACGACGAGGGGTCCGACACGTACGCGTGCCCCGGCGGGCGCACGCTCTCGTTCTCGAGGGAGAGGACGGTCACCAGCGACCTCGGCTACGAGTCCGTGGCCAGGATATACGTGTGCGAGGGCTGCCCGGAGTGCCCGCTCAGGAAGAGGCGCTTCAGGTCGAAGGGCCCGGACGCCGTCAGGGTCCTGCGCGTGAACCCCGTCCTCGACGCGTTCAGGGCGAGGGCGTCGGAGATGCTGCGCACGGAGCGCGGATCGACGCTCAGGAAGCGCAGGTCCGTCGACGTGGAGACCGTCTTCGGCGACATCAAGCGCAACTGGGGGTTCAGGCGCCTCCTCCTGCGGGGCCTGGAGGAGGTGGACCACGAGATGCGGATGGTCGCGATGGGACACAACATAAGGAAGATGGCCTACGCCCTGGCAGTGTAGAGGAGCAACTCCCCCGCTCGCTCAAGACGACGGAAAGAGGCCGGTCGCGACGGCCCTCACAACCGCCGCGGCCGGCCAACCAAACCGAAGGCTTTTGTTACCCGATCTTGCGTAGCTCGTCGTGCAGGGCGGGGCGGCGCGGATAGGCCGCACGTATGTCGGCTGCGATGTCCACAAAGGCCTGCTCGGTCTGGGGAAGTGTGCCCATGTGCTTGAGGTAGAGCAGTGCGGCTCGATAGCCATTGCGTGAGCTCGCGCGATCGAGGTCGCCCATCACCTTGTTGCGATAGAGCTTGATCACGCGGGTCGGGTAGTCCTTAACCAGCAATGTGTCGTAGTCCCTGAGCAGGTTGACGTCGTTGTGGACCTCGATCTCGGCCATCAGGTCGTCCAGCCGTCCCTGCTCGGCGAGCAGGGCACACCGCACGCCACGTGCGTTCGCCCGTTTGAGCACCTTGCAAGAGACCTCGTCCCAATCGCGTTCGGGCGTGAGATCGCGAAGCCTGCTCCACCACGCGAGGGCGTCTTGGGGACTACCTGTGCGATGGATGAGCTCCCCAAGGCACCGTCGCGTCTTCTCGTCATCGCCCTGTGCCTCATAGCAGTTCAGAAGCGAGGTATGGATTGCGAGCAGGTCGCCAAGTGCATGGCAGTTTGCGAGACCTGCGTGCAAGAGTGCTATGGCCTCGTCGGCTCTGCCCGATGCCAAGAGGTCTTCCGCCATCTCCCTGAGCACCTTGAGGATGCGCAGATACGGACGGGCAAATGCTATGCGGTCGTCCACGTCCTTGCCCATCGCGCGCATGGCATGCAGGCAAGCTAGTGCATGGTGCTGCTCGCCATTCCAATAGAAGCGGGTCAAGCCCGTGCTCAGTGCGTTGGCGCACCATTCGTACACCTTGGTCGCATGACGTGTGTCGTCTTGGAAGGTTGACGCAAAGAAGCCAAACGCATCGCTCTGCTGAAGCTCCAGCACGTCTTCCACATCGTCATCCCTTGGTTCGACGGAAAGGAATGCCGGGATTCCCGTGGCTACCACGTCTGCCCCGGCATCTCCGCCGCGAGTGACGATGGTGCGCCACACGTCCAGGCACACGTCTGTCGCCGAAGAATGGAACCCGTCGACGCCTACAACGTCAACGGTGCGGATCTCGGCAAGCGCAGCAAGGCTCACGTCGAACGCAGCCTGCCAGGCCCCACGGTCGATGTAGGGGCGTAGCGCATCGCGGATTGCCGCACTCACATCCAGCTCGAAGGCAAGCTCGTTGTGCCAGCTTACGCACCCGTAGCCGTCTCCATATCGATACAGTGCCGCGTCTATGCCCGACGCTATGGTGCGACGGGCGTCTTCGACGTTGATTTCGCCAAAGCGTGCCATGAACTCCCTGCGAAGTTGCATGTCCCTGCAAAGCAGGTCACGGAGAAACGCCTTGCGATCTTGAGCGGTCGTTGATCGAAGCACCGCCTCCCAGTCCGCCCCGCCGTGGGTCTCGGGTGACGGGGCGGGATTGTCCTCGCTGGCGAAGCATATGGCCGCAATGTGCTTGCAGAGGCCTCCGCTCGAGAAGTATGGGCAGGTGCAGGAGGTGTTTTTGTAGTAGGGGTCGGGCGTGCCGTCCTCCATGGTTGCGACCGTCACCTCGTAGTCCCATGTTCCACAGACGGTGGCGTGCCATCCCTCTTGGTCGTGATGCAAGTCTTGCACTAGCCCTCGCTTGTAGTAGGAGAGGCCACGGGAGAGTGTGCCGTCGTCGAATGCTTGGCGCCAGTCCAGGTTGTATCTTGCGCGCATGCTACCTCCTCGTATTGTGTGCGAAGCCATTGTACGAGTTGGTGTGGACACAATTATGCGTCGGAGAGGGACCTGACCAGCCGCGGGGGACCGTCCCTCTTGGTCTAGTTGACCAAAAGACGGTCCCCTGCGGCTGGTCAGACCGACGGGCGGATTGCCCGCGGCGTACATTACGCGAAGCGATAGACTAAGATACAAGTATGTGGTGGGGCGACGTCCGACGCGATCGGCGTCGTGTTGGCGGGCGCTCGTGCATGAGGCATGGAGCCCAGGCGAGTGGGGGAGGACGGCATGGCATTCGAACATCCGTTGGGTGTCAAGCATGTGGGCAGCTCGCGCACCATCGCGACGCGCATGTTGCGACACGAGGACATGAACGGTTCGCACCGCCTGTTTGGTGGCAGGCTCATGGAGTGGATCGACGACGCGGCGGGCATCGCCGCGCGCAGGCATTCGGGATGTGCCATCACTACGGTGGCGGTGGACACGTTGGAGTTCCAGTACCCGGCATTTCTCAACGACATCGTGACCATAGAGGCGTGGGTCACGCACGTGGAGCGCACGTCCATGGAGGTTCGCGTGGACACCTACGTGGAGAATACCAGCACGGGCGAGCGGCGCATGATCAACCACGCCTACCTTACCGAGGTGTGCATCGATGATGACGGGCATCCAACTCCGGTACCATACGGGCTCGTTGCGAACACACCCGAGGAGCACGAGGAGTGCGCGGCGTCGCGAAAGCGCGCCGAGCTTCGCAAGCTCCGTCGCACGCAGGGCTTCTAGCACTACCTGCGATGAGGACACGTGCCATACTTGGACGCTGATCGAAGGAGACGACCATGCATTGCCCACACTGTGGTAGCGAGATTCCAGACGGTGCCTCATTCTGCCCCGAATGTGGCCAACGCATAGTGCCATCGGATACGGAGGACACGCTGATGCAGCCTGCGGTGGCTGCACCTGCGCCCGCGCCTGAGCCCGCCGTGGCGCCCGCTCCCGTGCCCGCGCCTGAGCCCGCGCCCGCAAGCGCTCCCGCACCCGTGCCTGAGCCCGCACCCGCGGACGCTCCGGCCCATGCGGGTGACAAAAAGGGCAAGACCCTGCGCATCGTCGGAATCGTCGCCGGCGTGGTGCTGGGACTCGTACTCATTGTGGTGGGCACAATGCGCATCGTGTCGGGCGTCAAGGGGTCGGCGCGAGACGACCGCTACTTCGAGTCCCATGGCTTCCTTACCGTTAAGGCCCCGGTTTCCCTGAGCGGTCAGGAGGTGCGTGAGCAGCTCGAGGCGGGCGGATACCAGCGCGTCACGATACCCGAGGGCGGCATCGGTTGGCGCAAGAACGACGGCACCGCCGCCTTCACGGCACACAGGGGCAAAGGAGAGGAAGCTCCCGGCATCGATGTTGCCACGCTGCCGGTGGGCGGAGGCAACGAGCCCACGTTCTACGCCTTCGCTTTCGATGCGTTTGGCAGCGCAGGGGAGGCCATGGACGCCATATTGGACATTAAGCCCGACAAGCGCCTCGACTGCAACGAGAACCTTTCCGTCGCATCGCTCACCTCGGACGCCGGTGTGCGCTTCGCTCTTCTGGTGAACGTCGACGAGGACGGCCAGACCGCAGTGCTCTTCAACGAGGCTGCCGTAAATGCCGGTGCCTTTGGCGATCTGGGCACAAGCATCGACGCGCTACTCTCGAACCTGGAGAAGGAGCTCGCAAGAAATGGCCAGCAGTTCGTTACGGAGGAACTGGAGTCCGTGGACGCCTCCGGTACGGACGCGGCCAAGGGTGCGACGGACGTGGAGAAGATCGGCGCGCAGGACAACAAGACACAGCCCAAGGTCGTGGATGATACGGCGAGGAAGGTGGAGGTGCCCGCCACGATGACCGAGGAGTGTGTGGACGAATATGGCAACCTCACGCTGTATGCCATAAGCGAGCTCTCGGGTGCCGACCTCGTGCAGGCCGCCAAGTCTCAGGGATTCGCGTTCGACGAGAAGGAGGGTGTGTTCGCGAACGAGCACAAGTCGGTGCTCTGCGTCATGAACTCCGAGTTCGAGCCCATGAACGAGGAGGGAATCGCCTCGTTGGAGAAAGGTGGCGGCACCGAGTCCGTTGCCTACATCATGCGAACCAGCCAGTACACGTCTCCGCGCGACGTGCTCAATGGCATGGGCAAGTGCGTGACGGAAGACGTCGCCCACAAGGACGGGGGATCGCTGGCAGTCGTGTACGGTCCGTCCATGAAGACGTTCCTGGTCTTTGTGGTGCCGAATGACGAAGGCGAGAACGTCTACAATGTGGAGGTGTTCTCCGACGAGGCGATAGCCAGCGGACTGTTTGACAAGCAGATGCAGCAATACGGCGACGACGAGAACGCATCGTGTGGCAAGTCCATTGCCGAGGTGTGGGATGCGCTCGTCGGTGGTGCCGTGGGCGACTACGTGCGCGAACACGGATAATTCCCATAGGGGCCCTGCGACGGGGTGACGAGGACCGTTGCCTGCTCGGTGCGAAGACTCGGGCGCAAAATTGGTTCGGGAGACCTGACAAAGTGGCGACAAGAGCCATATTTTGGGCTTCGTCGTCACTTTGTCAGGTTTGGGTATGGTCTCAAACTGACAAAGTGAACGAGAACGCCGATTTTGGCTCCATTTTTCCACTTTGTCAGGTTTGGCGTGGTTGTCGGTTTTCTATAAGGGAATACTGACCTGACAAAGTGGAATTGAAGGCTCAAAACAGCCTCGATTTGTCACTTTGTCAGGTTGGGGTACCACCCAAACCTGACAAAGTGAAACCGAGCCCCCGATATCGCCCGTTTTTGCCACTTTGTTAGGTCCTCGCTCCAGCACGGTCTGCCGTGAGGTCGCCACCCGAGCGGGACGCGGGCCGCGTGCGCCCCAGAGCGTCTCGTCGCCACCGCAACATGGCGCGTGCCGTGCGCGGCGGCTGGCATATGGGCTACAATGCTGCACTGTTAGTCTTTGCAACACCTTCGTCATGAGGAGGTCCCATGTCCGACAATCTCCAGAAGCCGTTCTACGTAACCACCCCCATCTACTATGTCAACGCCGCCCCGCATCTGGGCACTGCCTACTGCACCATCCTGTGCGACGTCCAGGCGCGATTCCGCCGCGCGAAGGGCGAGGACGTCAAGTTCCTCACGGGCTTGGACGAGCACGGCGAGAAGGTCCAGCTGGCGGCAGAGGATCACGGCATGACGCCGCAGGAGTGGTGCGATAGCCTGGCTCCTGCCTTCCACGACATCTGGGAGACGCTGGAGATCTCCAACGACGACTTTATCCGCACCACCGAGCCACGTCAGGTGGCGGCCGTCCAACATCTGTGGAATCGCATGAAGGACGCGGGCTACATCTACAAGGACTCCTACGACGGCTGGTACTGCGTCCACGAGGAGACCTACTACACCGAGACGCAGGTGAACAAGTCCGACGAGGAGCACCACGTGGAGGGGCAGCACCTGTGCCCCGAGTGCCAGCGCCCGCTGCAGCGCGTTGAGGAGGAGAGCTGGTTCTTCAAGCTCTCCGCGTTCCAGGACCGCCTGCTCAAGCTGTACGACGAGCATCCCGACTTCGTGATGCCCGGCTTCCGCATGAACGAGGTTCGTAGCTTCGTGGAGAGCGGCCTGCGTGACATCTCGGTGAGCCGCACGAGCTTCGACTGGGGCATCCCCGTGCCCTTCGACGACGGCCACGTCACGTACGTGTGGTTCGACGCGCTGCTCAACTACGCCACGGCCGTGGGGTTTGGCAATCCCGATATGGCCAACGAGTACGCGCGACGCTGGCCCGCGCAGTATCACGTGGTGGGCAAGGACATCATTCGCTTCCACTGCGTCATCTGGCCTGCAATGCTCATGGCCATTGGCGAGCCGCTGCCCGAGCACGTGTTCGCGCACGGCTTCCTCATGGTCAAGAACGACCAGACCGGCCAGGGCGAGAAGATGTCTAAGAGCCGCGGCAACGCCATCGCGCCGGCCGACGTCATCGACCTTCTGGGCGTGGAGGGCTATCGCTACTACTTTATGACCGACTGCGTACCGGGCGAGGACGGTGCCATATCGTTCAGCCGCATGGAGCAGGTCTACAACGCCGATTTGGCCAACAGCTGGGGCAACCTGGTGAGCCGCTCGCTCAACATGAGCGCGAAGTACTTTGACGGCAAGACGCCCGAGCTTCCCGAGGGATGGGCCGATCGTGACAACCCGCTACGCAAGATCGCCCAGGGAATCGAGGAGCGCTACGCCTCGCGCATGGCCGTGTTCGACTACGTGGGTGCCAAGGACGTGGTAATGGAGCTCGTGCATGCGGCGAACCACTACATCGAGGACTCGGCGCCGTGGACCGTCGCCAAGGACCCGGCCCGCGCAGGCGAGCTCGAGCAGATCATCACCAACCTGCTCGAGTCCATTCGCATCTGCGCGCACCTGTTCGCTCCGTTCATGCCCCAGACCTCGGCCGAGGTCTTGCGCCGCATGTCACTCGAGGCAGAGGCCGACACCACCGACCTCTCCGCCACCTGCGCCTGGGGTGGCCTCGTCGGCGGCATGCCCGTGACAAAGGGCAACGCCCTCTTCCCGCGCCTTGGCGGCAAGAAGTAACGTGGCGTACTCCTATTTGGCAAACCCACGCGAGACCCGTGCCGTCCTTGAGCGGCACGGGCTCTTGCTCAAGCACCGTCTGGGACAGAACTTCCTGATAAACGACGGCGTAATCGGACGCATCCTCGCGCTTGCCGAGCTCGATGCACAGGACGTGGTGTACGAGGTGGGACCAGGCATCGGCACGCTCACCGTTGCCATGCTCCCGCGCGCGCGTCGCGTTGTGGCCGTGGAGGCCGACCGCACGCTGCCACCCGTCCTTGCCGAGACGTGCGCCCACGACGGCGAGCGCCTTGCGCTGGTACAGGCAGACGCACTGCGCGTTACACCCGACGAGATCGAACGGGAGGCGGGCGAGCCTCCCACCAAACTGGTCTCGAACCTCCCGTACCAGGTGGCGGCAACCGTCATCTTGGGCGCCTTCGAACACATGCCCTCAATACGGCGGGTGGTGGCGATGGTGCAGGCCGAGGTGGCCGACCGCATTGCCGCATCCCCTGGGACCAAGGCCTATGGTGCCTACACGGCAAAGCTCGCGCTCCATGGCAAGGTAACCGGGCGCTTTGAGGTGGGACCAAACAACTTTATGCCGCCACCGCACGTGGACTCCGCCGTGGTCCGCATCGACCGCGTGAGCGGTGACGCACATGGGGACGCGGCGAATGCGGCCCGCGTCATCGACGCGGCCTTTGCCCAGCGGCGCAAGACCATACGCAACTCGATGTCTGCCAACGGGTTCGAGAAGGACGCGCTCGACAATGCCTTCGTGACGGCCGACATCGATCCGCGTGCCCGCGCCGAGCATCTGTCTCCGCAGGACTTCGTGCGACTCGCGAGGGCCCTGACATAGCCCGCACGCCTGCGGGTCATTCGTCTCGCTTTGGCGTCGCCCCCTTCGCAACCGACTCGCGCAAGGGGCGGGCGCGTGGGCGAAGGCTCTGCGGGGGTCGAACGCCCACGAAACCTCGCGGTCCCTTATGTTGTCATGCTGCGCTCTCTATGGTACAATACGTAAGGAAAGCTTACAACGAGAGGGGCCGAGCATGAGAACAGAGGTCATCACCGTATCCACCAAGGGACAGGTCGTGTTGCCTGCCCCCATGCGCAAGGAACTCAACATCAAGGCCGGCGACTACCTTGCCGCCTATGCCACAGATGAGGCTATCGTGCTCAAGCCGATCGAGCTTCCCACCACTGTGGAATTCCAATCCTGGCTCGATAAGGTGCGGCCGTGCATGCGCGAGAACGAGAAGATCTTTTTGGAGTACTCCAATGAGTGAGGTCATGTCCCAGGATGGGTGCCTGTTCCACGGCAAGAAGGGCAAGCCCATCCCGTTTCCCATGCCGCTGGCACCTCTGGCCGACACGCATGGGCACCTCACCTCCTTTCGCACGCACGATCCAGCTGCGGCAGTGGCTCGTGCGGCCCTTGCGGGAGTGCGCCTGCTGGCAGTTCCCGTGGACCCGTCCGACGACGTGACGGATGTGGGCGCGTTTCGCGCATGGTTCGACGGCGTAAGGCAGGACGCCGCACGACTGCTCGAGAAATGTGCGTCCCAAGGCCATCTACCGCCCGCATTCGAAGGGTGGGGGCAACTTCCGGCGCTGGTGGACAACGTGTGGTATTTGGCGGGCGTGCATCCGTATGGTTCGTTGTCGCTCTTGGAGGACGAGTGCGCACTCACACGTCTTAGGGAACTCCTCTCGCACGAGGCATGCGTGGGTGTGGGAGAGTTTGGCATCGACTATGGGCCTTGGAATGACGTGCCACGGGATGCGCAGATCGAGGCCATGCGCCTTCAGCTGCGCATTGCGCACGAGTACGACATGCCAGTGGAGCTGCACGTGCGCGATGCCCAGGACGACCCCTCCGCCCAGGCGCACGAGGACGCGCTGCGTGTGTTGGAGGAGGAGGGCGTGCCGCGGGCGGGTTGCGACCTGCATTGCTACACCAGTGGGCCCGAGGTCATGGAGCCGTTCGTCCAGCTGGGATGCCATGTGGCGTTTGGCGGCGCCGTCACGTTCTCACGGAGTGGCGACATTCGCGATGCCGCGGCGGCTTGCCCCCGCAACAATCTGCTTTGCGAGACGGACAGTCCGTACATGGCACCCGTTCCCCTGCGGGGCCAGGAGTGCGAGCCTGCGATGGTGGGTTTCTCGGCAGCATGTGTGGCGAACGTTCGCGAAGAGTTGGGCATTGACTCACCGAGAGAAACATACGAGGCGTTGTGGACCAACGCCTGTTCCTTCTTGCGCAGGGGATAGGGAGTTCGCATGCGCATGGGTCTTCCCATGCTGGCCCACACGATGGTGGGCGCGGCGGCAGAGCTGGTATGGCCTACGCGCTGCGTGTCGTGCGACATGCCTGGCGAGCTGTTGTGCGAGGACTGTCGTAGTTCGATGCCGTGGATTGCGCAGCGTTGGGCATGTCCCTGTTGCGGGGCCCCGTTTGGCTGGCTGACGTGCACCGCATGCAAGGGCGGATGGGAGTCGAGGACTTGCGTGTGTGCGTTGGGGTTTGGCCAGACAGCCTCGCAGATGGTCGCCTGCCTTAAGGATCGCACGGAGCTTCGACTCGCCGCGGTCAATGCGGCCGCCATGGCGACGGCGCTCGACGAGGCCTCGTCGTGGCCGGCGCCCGACGGTTCACCGCGCTATTGCGCCAGTGACATCGACGCCCTGTGCTTTGTCCCGGCGACTGCGGAGGCCTTCGCGCGTCGCGGGTTCGACCATATGGAGCTGGTCTCCTCCGAGCTTGCGTCGTTGCTGGGGCTGCCCCTGTTCGATGTGCTCAAGCGCACCTCGAGACACGACCAGCGCAACCTAGGGCGCGCCGAGCGCGAGCGCAATCTGGAGGGGACCATCGCACTGGTGGACGACGTGTCGGGGCTTAGGCTGCTCGTGGCAGACGACGTGGTGACCACAGGCGCCTCCATGCGCGAGGCCGCGCGCGCCCTGCTCGCGCGCGGTGCCCGGGAGGTAACCTGCTGTGCGCTCACGCGGGTCTGGTAAAACTGGTGCGTCTGTTCCGTGGTAAGCGCTACGATGTTGGGGCGGTTCCCAACTCCAACAGAAAGGCCTCCAATGAGCAACGGGTCCAACGAGTCGGTGCTGTCCCGCACATGGGCGGTCGTAATTCTGGCGGTCGTGAGCTGCGCTCTTTGGGGCAGCGCATTTGCGGTCGTAAAGACGGGCTACGCCATGTTTGGCATCCCCTCCAACAGCCCATCGGGCCAGCTCCTGTTTGCCGGCCTGCGCTTTAGCCTTGCCGGCGTGTTCGTGCTACTGGGCACCACCATTGCCCATCGTCGGTTCCCGGTTCCCACCCGATCCGATGTCGCACCCATCGCATTGCTGGCGCTCTCGCAGACGGCGTTGCAGTACGCGCCGTTCTACATCGGCTTGGCCCACGCCTCGGGAACCAACGCCTCTCTGGTGCAGGGAACGTCCGCCTTCGTGCAGATCATCCTCGCCTCGCTGGTCTTTAGACAGGAGCGGCTCACGGGTCGCAAGGTCATGGGCTGCCTGATGGGCGTTGGCGGCGTCGCGTTGGTGACGCTGCGCGGCGGGGAGGTTCTGGGCACATGGTCGTTCCTGGGTGAGGGGCTCGTCTTTGCGTCTGTTGTGGCGGGTGGCTGCGCCGCCTGCCTCATGCGCCGCTACGGTGTGAGCGGAGACCCGCTCATGCTCACGGGATGGCAGTTCATGGGAGGCGGCCTCACGCTTGTCGCCATCGGTCTGCTGCTTGGCGGTCGAATCGGCTCGTGCTCGCCTGCAGCGCTTGGGGTGCTGTCCTATCTTGGCATGCTCTCGGCCGTCGCCTTCTCCCTGTGGTCGTTGCTGCTCAAGCACAATCCCGTGTCGCGCGTGGCCATCTACCGATTCTTCATCCCCACGTTTGGCGTGCTCTTCTCGGTGTTGTTCCTGGGCGAGCTCATACCCGAAGAACAGCTTCCCTTCCTGGTGCTGGCACTCGGCCTCATCGTTGCGGGCACCGTACTCGTTAACACCGAGCGCACGCGACCTGACCCTGCCCAAGGCGCGGGATAGGACCCCCGTTGCGCCGATTGTCACCCGGTGGTCTCCGGCACGTACGATTCTGTGACAAAACCAGTCCTTACCGCGCGCGATAATCGGCCAAAATTGTGCACGGCAGGGACCAAACCTGTCGCAAAATTGTACGCGGCCCCCGCTCCTCATCGCAAATCGCCCCGCCCCGCACTGCCCCGGTCTCCCCGCAAATCGCGGTGGCACTACGCTGCAGTCACGCGGCAAGGTCTTGTTGCAGATGGCGCACCATCTCGTTTTGGGCAGCTTGTGCGACTGCGTGGTATAATTGTTATGTCTCATCCTAGGTCTGTGGTTGCGGGCGCATGCCCTAGTCCATGGCAGACGAGGCCAAAGGGATCCACGTAAGTCCGGGCGTGGGCGTCCGGGCGATCATGGCTCGTCCTAGAAGTAAGTCGCACCGTCCGTTGTCCGAGGCAAGGTGTCTCGCGGGCGAGAGGGTTGGCAGTGGGGGCGCCCAAGCGCCCGAAGCGAAGACCCCCGTGCGCGAGTGTGGGGCCAAAGACCAGGTCAGCTGGGATGTGACATGCGAGACGGGAACGGGCGGAGGAGTTGCCCCATGATAAGTACAGCCGCGCGTATGTGCGCCATTGTCGTTGCATCCGCCGTTGGTGTGGGGCTCGTGGGATGCGCTCCCTCAACGACCGCATCGGTCGAGACGGCGATGGAGCAGGCGCATGCATCGGTTGGCCAGAACAGCATCGATGGCCTACACACGCCCGGAACCCTCACGGTGGGCCTCAAGAACTCAAGCACCGCTCCGTTGGTCATCGAGACCGAGTCCAAGGTAAAGGGCTTGGAGGTGGAACTCGCCTGCGCCCTTGCCGACGAGCTGGGCCTCAACGTGACGTTCGTGCGTACGGTAGACCCCAAGGAGGCGTTGGCGGATTCCTGCGATGTGGTTATGGACGTGGGTGGCACGTCCGATGGCTACGAGGTCGTGGGCGACATAGCGAACTCCGCGGTGGCCCTGTTCCACAAGGGGCCCATGGAGGTGGCCACGGTCGACCAGATTCGCGACAAGTCCATCGCGCTGCAGGAGGGGTCTGCGTCTCAAAAGCTGCTTCGCACCACCGACCTCAACGCCAAGGAGGTTCCCACCGATACCCTCGACAATGCGTTCCGCGCGCTCGAGGCGGGATCGGTGGACTACGTGCTCTGCCACCCCATGTCGGGCGCCTATCTTGCGGAGCGCTACGACAACCTCTCGTTTGCGGGCACGCTCAACGAGCCAACGTCAACTGGACTTGCCATCGCGCCGGGCGACGGTTCCGTGCAGACGGCGGTGCGCCAGGCATACGCGAAGCTCGAGGAGTCGGGCGTTCTCAACGAGACGAGGCGCCGATGGCTGGGGGATATGCCGCGCCTCGATTCCGCCACCATGGTTGCCGACGTGCCCATGCACCAGACCGAGGGAAAGCCCCTCGAGCTCGACTACGACGCCGAGCAGGTGAGTACGGGGCGGATGGATGGCTCCTCGGCGGGTGCGAACGCCGCCGCAATCTCAACGCTCGGCCAAGATTCTAACAATTCTGGTACTACCCAAACCGAGGACGTGGGAATGTATGAGGTAGGTTAGTTTGGCTTAACGCGACTGCGGTCGCCGCAAGTGTTAGTTGTAGGGAACGATGCAAGGAGGCTACGATGGTTGACATCAAGATCTCGGGGCGTAAGGTAACCATTACCGATGCGTTGCGCGAGCAGGTCGAGCAAAAGATTGGCAATGCCCTCAAGGTGTTTGACATCAAGCCCATGTCATGCGATGTCGTGCTCCGTGTAGACAAGAATCGCTCCAGGTCGGATCGGCGTGCATGCGAGGTTACCGTGTTCGTGCGCGACAACGTGGTGCGCGTGGTGGATGTGGCCGACGACATGGATGCGGCCATCGACGGCGCCGCCGACAAGGTCACGCGCCAGTTGCGCAAGTACAAGACGCGCATCGTCGACAAGCGCCAGCGCGCCAAGCGTCCGATGCCCGTGGTCGAGCCCGTAACCGACCTCGCCGACCTCATCGTCCCCAAGGGCGAGGAGGAGGACGACCAGCTCGTTCGCGAGAAGGTCGTCGAGCTGAGACCCATGAGCGTCGACGAGGCCCTGGTGCAGATTGACCTCATTGGTCACGACTTCTACATGTTCGAGGATGCGCGCACGGGACTTACCAACGTGGTGTACCGTCGGAAGAACGGCGGATACGGCATCATCAAGCCCAAGATTGAGGATGAGGATGAGTAAGCACAACAACGAGGATTCCCAGGACGTCACGACGGAGGAGGCATCTGCACCCAAAGACGTGGAAATCGTGGGGCGCGCGTTTCACCAGCGCAGGCCCTGTAAGATAATCGTCGACTCGAGCGCCGACTATGCGCCCGCCGTGGCGCATCGTCTGGGTGTGGAGGTCATATCCCTTACCTACGTGACCCCGGAGGGCGAGAAGGAGGATGACCTCTGGCAGAGCCAGACCCCGCACGAGTTCTACGAGACGCTGCGCAAGGATCCAGACCTCCACTACACGACGTGTGCGGTCACGCCCGGACGGTACGAGGAGATTTTCGAGCGGGCTGCCCAGGAGGGTCTTCCCACGCTGTACCTGGGACTTACGGCCGGCCTCTCGTCGTCGATCTACAACGCGCGGCAGGCTGCCGAGATGGTGCGCGCGAGGCATCCGGAGTTCGAGCTGTACGTAATCGACACGCGGTGCGACTCGGCCGCCGGAGAGCTGCTCGCCATAGAGGTCATGCGCCAGGCGACCCACGGGCTCAACGCGGCCGAGCTCGACGCGTGGGCCCGCGAGGCGCGCTACTTCATCCACGGGTTCTTTACGCTGGACAGCTTCTCCGCGCTCGCTGCGGGCGGACGCATTCCGCCGGCGGCGGCAACGGTGGGAGGAAAGCTCGACATCAAGCCCGAGCTCTCTTACGACACGAACGGTGCACTCACGCTCTGCGGCATGTGCCGTGGTCGCAAGAAGGCCCTGCGCGCCATCATCCAGGACTTCAACGAGAACTACACCCACGAGACCTCGCTTCCGCTGGCCATTGTCTCCTCGGACGCCGAGAAGGATGCCGACTGGCTCGAGCGCGAGGTTCGAAAACAGGAGGGCTGCCGCGACCTCACCATCATCCGCAGCCAGGTGTCGCCCATATTGGGCAGCCATGTGGGTCCGGGCATGGTGGCGCTCATCTTCTGGGGCAAGGACCGCAGGGAGACCCTCTCGTTTACCGACAAGCTCGCACGCAAGGTGCGTGGACGCAAGACGGTTGCGACCAACTAGTCGCAGCGTCTGGATGGGAGCTTGTATGGGAACGGCACGCTGCCGCAAGGTGGCCTTTATAGGTACGGGAATAATGGGATCTGCCATCGCCGGGCACCTGCTCGACGCTGGCAGTGACCTTGTTGTACACACGCGCACCAAGCAAAGGGCGCAGGCGCTGCTGGCACGGGGTGCCCGCTGGGCGGACACGGTCGCCGAGGCGGCTTGCGAAGCCGACGTGGTGTTAACCATGGTGGGTTATCCCGAGGACGTGGAGGAGGTCTACCTCTCCACCAACGGGCTCATACGTGCCTGCAAGAAGGGTGCCTGGATGGTGGATCTAACCACGTCCTCGCCTCAACTCGCACGGGACATCCACGACGCTGCCGAGGTCATGGACAGACACGCCGTGGACTGTCCCGTGACCGGGGGCGAGGAGGGGGCCAAGGCTGGCACCCTCACGCTCATGTTGGGGTGCGAGGAGCGGGCAGCCGAGCCGATAGTGGGGCTGTTGCGGACCTTCTCGTCGCGCATCATGTACTTTGGCCAGGCGGGGGCGGGCCAGGTCGCCAAGCTCTGCAACCAGGTGGCGCTCGCGGCCAACATGGTCGGCTATTCCGAGGCGCTCGCACTCGCCGAGCAGGCGGGCATCGACCGGGGCAAAGTGCGCGAGCTGGTGCTGGGCGGAACGGGGGCGTCGGCCGCCATGGAGCGCCTGGCACCGCTCTCGATGGACGGGGACTACAAGCCTCGGTTCCTCTCGGAGCACATGCGCAAGGACTTGGGCCTTGCGCTGGAAGCCGGCGAGGAGCTGGGGCTGAGCCTACCGGGCACCGGAGGCGCGTACGCGCTCTTCGACATGCTGTGCCGCGTGGGCGGGCAACGGCTGGGAACGCAGGCGGTCTCGTTGCTGTACCAGGACGAGGCGACGTGCGTGGCGGCAGGCCTGGACTGGTCCCTGCTCGACGACGAGGAGGATGACGACGGGCACGAGTGCTCGTGCAAAGGTTCCTGCGAAGACGGGTGCTGCGGCCATCACCATCACTGAGGTGCCAGCCACGATCTTGCAGGATGTGACATTGAGGGATCGATTGGCCCAGGACGACGTCGCCAGCAAATCCATGGCGTCATCCAACAGGTACGGGCCGTGCGAATAGAGGGAGGTACGCATGGATGAGACCACCGACATCGAGCGTATGCTCGAGTTGCGAGACGAACTGGTGGTAAAGCTCACGAGCAACAATCGCCGTGAGCGTCAGGACGCCTCGCACAGGCTGGCTGCCTTGGCGCTGGAGAGTGCCGACGTGGTGAGCGAGGTGGCGTCCGAACTGATCGACGCCTTGGAGTTGCCCGAGGCACAGACGCGTTGGGAATGCCTCGACGCCCTGTCGGTCGTTGCGAAGGAGTATCCCGACGTCGTGCTCGGAGGGTTCGAGGGTGCCGAGGACGCGCTGTTCGACGAGGGGTCGGCGGCCGTGAGGCTATCGGCCTTTAGGTTTCTCTCGCGCTACGGCATGAACGCCCCCGATCGCTCGCGAGCGGCATGGGCCCTCATGAGCGAGGCGGTGCAGTGCTACCATGGTGACCCCGAGTATCGTGAGATGCTCATATGCCTGCTCGACTTTGCCCAAGGCGACATAGACGACTCGGTCCGCGAGTCGCTCATCGATCGCATGGGCTTTGACGCGAAGAACGGCCGAGGTGTCATTCGTCGGTACTCGCTGGCAATCTGCGATGCCGCAAGGGGAGAGGAATAGCCTGTGCCACAACATGGGGGACTAGATGCGGCCCGCGAGTCGAGGCGCCAGCGCAACATGGTCATCCGGACCATCGCGCTGTGCCTCGTGACCCTGGCCGTCGGGTTTGGATTGGGCATGTTCGTGTTCTCGCGCATGCCCGCGCCCAGCGCGAGCAACACGCTCGCGGGCAAGTGCGTGGTTGCGGAGGACGAGCTCGACGTCGCCCTGGGCACCTACACGTACGACGGGACGATCGAGCGCGTAACGGTGCGCGAGGCGATTGAGGAGTCCTCGACCCTCGACGCGGCCAAGAATGCCGATGGGACGTATGAGCTGCCAAGCGCGGATGCCGTGCTCTCCATCGCGCGAAACGACATCCTCATGCAGGAGGCGCAGGCGCGCGATATCGCCGCGACCGACGCGGACGCGCTCGCCTACGCAAAGGACACGCTGGGCACCGATGACTATGCGACCATCGCGTCGAGCTATCAGCTGACCGCCGACAAGGTCAAGGAGCAGATGCTGCGCTCGGCAACCATACGCAAGCTGCGTGACTCCGTGGTAACCACCAAGTCCGTCAAGAAGCCCCAGGCGCCCGCCTCACCCGAGGAGGGCAAGGAGGATGAGCCCTCGGAGGAATACGCATCCTACGTAATCGGGCTCTTGGGAGACGAGTGGGACTCCAACGCGAACACCTGGGCGCGCGAGAACGGCGTCCTTCGCGAGGCGCTCAAGGACTACACCATCTCCAACGACGCAGCAACCTACTCGGCGGCGACTGCGGCCTACTATGCGGCCTACACGCAGTTTGCCACGACCGAGCAGCAGGTCTCGTCGGAGTGGACCAGCTTCGTAAACGACCTGCTCTCGCAGGCAACCGTGCAACTCAGCTCGTTGGTGGCATAGCTCCCATGCGGCTCGTGGTGAGCACGTGTCTGCTCGGCACCGCCTGTCGCTACGACGGGAGAGCGAAGAGGTGCGACGAGGTGGCGCGTCTGTCGCGCAAGGTGCGCGATGCGGGTGGCACCGTGGTGGGGGTGTGCCCGGAGGTGGCCGGTGGCCTGCCGGTGCCGAGGCCGTGCGCCGAGCTGTGTGGCGACGAGGTCGTGCTTGCGAACGGCCACAGAGTGACGGAGGCGTTCGAGCGCGGGGCGCGGCTCGAGCTGGACGAGGCCTTGGCTACGCATGACCTGCCGCTCGCCGTGCTGAAGGCGCGCAGCCCCTCATGTGGGGTGGGTTTTGTATACGATGGTACCCATACCGGCACGCTGGCAAGGGGAAACGGCGTGTTCGCCCGTCTTCTTGGGGAGAGAGGTGTCCACATGGCCACAGAGGATTCGGTACGTGCCTGCACGCCTTCCATGGAGCATCCCGTCGCGCTCATCCTTGGGTCTGGGATGGGGCATCTCTCGGGCCTCGTGAAGCCCGTCCGCCGCATCGCCTACCAAGACATCGCCGGCTTTCCCGCAGACGCTCGGCCTGTGGAGGGGCATAGCTTCGAGGCGACCGTGGGGACCATAGACGGCGTCCCCGTTGTGGTGTATCCCGGTCGCGTGCATCTGTACCAGGGCTATGGGGCGCTCGAGGTCACGTCCTTGGTGCAGCACGCGCGCTGCCTGGGCTGCAGGGTCGTGGTGTTCGCCTGTGCCACCGGCGCGATTCCCGGCGTGGCCCGCAAGGGGCTGTCCGTCATCGCTGACCACATAAACCTCACGGGTGCAAACCCGTTGGTGGGCTGGAACGTGACCGAGGACTCTGCGCCGCTCGTGAGCACCGAGTTCGTGGACATGGCGCAGGTGTACACGCCCTACCTGCGGGGATTGGTGCTTGGAGTGGCTCGCGACATGGGAATCGACGTTAAGGAGGGCGTGCTCGCCGGCGTGCTCGGGCCGAGCTTCGAGACCCCCGCGGAGGTTGGTGCCCTCAAGGCTCTGGGCGTGTCGCACGTGGGCATGTCCACGGTGTGCGAGGCCATAATGGCGCATGCCCTGGGCATGCAGGTCCTTGGCCTTACGCTGGCGACGAACTATGCCGGCGAGCCGGGCGTCTCGCACCAGACGGTCCTGCGCGAGGCGCAGCTGCATGCCGAGGAGTTCGAGGGTCTCGTGCGTGGGGTGCTCGCATTGCTCTAGCGTGGCGTCAAAAAGGCATCTGGGCACATCCATTGCACCAATCTCTTATTGAACTCCGCACCCGCCCGTCACCCAACGATGCGTGAGTATTGCTTTACAATGGGATAAATCGGAGATGATTGGGATAGGGCGCGTATGGCTGAGAAGGCACGAAGCATCTTTAGAAAGCAGGCGCAGGACCAGCTTGACAATCCCGACGACCTGAACAAGTACCTGAGGGTCATCCATCCAAGTGGATGGCTTATGCTCCTGTCCGTGGTAGTCCTTCTTGGGGGGCTTCTGGCATGGGGCTTCTTTGGGTCGGTGGAGACGTCCGTCTCGACCGTCGCGGTAAACATGGAGGGCGACGTCATGTGCTTCCTCTCCACCGACAGCGTGAGCCGCATCCGCAAGGGCGATGCCGCCTACGTTAACGGGACGCCCGCGACGGTCGCCGACATCAGCAAGGTACCCCTGTCGCCGGAAGAGGCCAAGGTGCTGCTCAAGAACGACTATCTCGTGGACACGCTCATGCCTGGCAACTGGGGTTACAAGGTCACGTTGGACGTGTCTTCCGACCTCAGCACCGACGTCCCGCTGGGGGCCAGCATTACCACCCAGCGCGTGGCGCCCGTCACCCTCTTCTGGCAACATACCGAGGAAGACGCATGATGCGCAGGGTAAAGAAGGTCCCTCAAGTCATGCAGATGGAGGCGCTCGAATGCGGCGCAGCGTGTCTGACGATGATTCTTGCCTACTATGGGCGTTGGGTCCCGCTCGAGCAGATGCGCATGGAATGTGGCGTCTCCAGAGACGGCAGCAAGGCGAGCAACATCGTCAAGGTCGCGCGCACCTACGGATTCGAGGCCCAGGGATACACCTACAGCGTCGAGGCGCTCCGAAAGGTCGAGCCGCCCTGCATCCTGTTTTGGAACTTCAACCACTTTGTGGTGTTTAGGGGCATGACAAAGAGGTACGCATACCTCAACGATCCCGCCCGCGGCGAGATTCGCGTGCCCATGGAGGAGTTCGACCGGTCGTTCACGGGCATCGCGTTGATGTTCAAGCCAACCGACCGGTTCCAGAAAGGTGGAACGCCCCCGTCCCCTGCGTTGTTCGTGAGGGACCGCATCAGGGGACTGGCCGGCCCCCTTGTCTTCGTGTGCCTTACCTCCGCGCTGGTCTCGGTCATGGGAATAGCGAGCGTCGCGTTCTCCCAGGTGTTCGTTGACACGATCCTGCCCTCCGACAGTCCCGGGGCCATGCATGTCATCGTGAGCATCATGGTGTTGCTTGCCTTGGGCATGGGTGTCTCACACGCGCTCTCGGCCATCTACATCATGCGCATACAGGGAAAGACGGCAGTCGTTGCCTCGTCGCGCTTCATGCGGCATCTGCTGCACCTTCCCTCTGGATTCTACGAGCAGCGCATGGTGGGTGACCTGCAGCAGCGCCAGTCGTCCAACGAGACCGTAATCGCAACGCTCGTGGTCCAGCTCGCGCCAACGCTGATCAATGCCGTTATGCTGGTGCTCTACCTCGTGGTGATGCTGCGCTACAGCGTGTCTCTCACCATCTTGGGCGTTGCGGCCGTTCTCCTCAACATCTTTATGGCGCGCTACATCTCGCGCAAGAGGGTCAACCTCTCGCGCAAGCTCGCCTTGGGCGAGGGCAAGTTCTATTCCACCATGGTCGCGGGACTGGATGCCATCGAGACCATCAAGGCGTCTGGCGCAGAGACCGGGTTCTTCCAAAACTGGGGTGGGTACCAGGCCGTCGTAAACGAGGGAAACGTTCAGACGATCGCGCTCAACGAGTATTTGGGAAACATCCCCACCCTCATAGTGGAGTTGACCAACGCGGCAGTGCTTGTCTTGGGTGCCTGGCTCATCACGCGGGGTGCGTTCTCCGCCGGTTCCCTGGTGGCGTTCCAGGGACTCCTCTCGAGCTTTTCGATGCCGGTGACCCAGATCGTCTCGCTCGGTCAGACGATTCGGGAGATGGAGACCCAGATGGAGCGCATCGAGGACGTCATGCGATACAAGGTGGACGTGCCCGAGGAGAGGTCGGCGGCCGAGCTTGTGGCGGTCAAGGAATACGGGATCCAGAAGCTGCAGGGCCAGCTGGACCTCAAGGGTGTCACGTTTGGGTACTCGCCGCTCGAGCCGCCGCTCATAGAGAACTTCGACCTCCATGTGGAGCCGGGTGAGTGGGTCGCGCTCGTTGGCGCCTCCGGCTCGGGCAAGTCCACCATCGCAAAGCTGGTGAGCGGCCTTTACAAGCCTTGGTCGGGTAGCGTCGAGTTTGGGGGGACGCCTCTCGAGGACGTGCCGCGTCCCGTCCTGCGCGGCTCTCTTTCGGTAGTGGACCAAGACATCGTGGTGTTCGACGACACGGTTGCGGAGAACCTGCGCATGTGGGACGGGTCGATAGAGGACTTCGAGCTCATCCTCGCATGTCGGGATGCGCAGATTCACGACGAGATCATGCTTCGTGACCACGGCTACGAGTCGCGGGTCCTGCCCGGTGGTCGTAACTACTCGGGTGGCCAGCTGCAGCGCATGGAGATTGCCCGGGCCTTGGCCAGTGACCCAACCATCATCATCCTCGATGAGGCGACCAGCGCCCTCGATGCGAGGACGGAGTCTTTGGTCATGGATCAGATTCGTGACAGGGGGATAACCTGCATCGTCGTTGCGCATCGTCTCTCCACCATTCGTGACTGCGACGAGATCGTGGTGCTCGAGAGCGGCAAGGTTGTCGAGCGGGGTACGCACGAGCAGCTCGTGCGCGACGATGGCGAATACGCCCGGCTTGTGAGGAGCGACTAGTCATGCCACAGCTTTTGGACGACGATCTCTTTTGGATGGAGTCGCAGGTCGAGACGCGCGCCCGGCTCGATGCCGAGAAGCTCGGCCGAGCCTACATGGAGCTCGCCCAGAGCGTGAGTGGTCCCACCAACGCGCGTGTCGCCCTGGAGGAGGACATTCGTCAGGCCGATTCGGCCATCGAGGTGTGCCTGAGGTACTGTGGGGTCAAGCACGCCGAGATTCCCCCAGCCAAGGTGACCGACTTCGACACGAGGCTTGGCCTCACATGCGAGAGCGCCAACGTGATGTGGCGCAAGGTGAAGCTCGACAGTAACTGGTACCGCACTGCCTACGGTGCCTTTCTCGGTCGGCTCGACACGGGGGAGATGGTCGCGCTCATCCCATCGCTGGTCAGGGGGTATCGGGTCATCGAACCGATCACGGGACGCACGCGTCACGTGACGCGTCGGCTGGCCGAGCATATCGACCAGGACGCCTACTGCTTCTACAGGATGTTTCCCGCTCGCAAGCTCTCTCCGTTCGACCTCGTTCGATTTGTGCTTGGGGCACTGAACGCCCGCGAGATCCTGTTCATCATCTTTGCGTCGCTGTGCGTGACGCTGGTGTCGCTGCTACCCGCCATGGCAAATCAGATCGTGTTTGGCACGGTCATCCCGTCGAACGCCACCGACCTCATCGCGCCCGTTGGGATCATGCTTGCCGGGGTCGCCCTGTCGAAGGTGCTCATCACGGTATGTCGCGACATCCTCATGGGTTCGATTTCCCAAAAGGCGGCGGAGGCGACAGAGGCGGCGACCATGGCGCGTGTCCTCACGCTGCCCACCGGCTTCTTCAAAACGTATGACTCCGGCAACCTCGCGCGTCGCGTGGGCGTCGTGTCCATGATGTGCAACGAGTCCCTGTCGGTGTATCTGGGGTCGGTGCTGGCGTTTTGCACCTCCCTCGTCTTCCTGGTGCAGATCTTCTCGTACACTCCGGTTCTCTTGGTTCCAACCATCTGCGTGGCGATCGTCAATCTGGTCGCCATCGTGTCGCTCACGTACATGAACTCCCTTTACGACAAGAAGGTGATGGATGCGGACGCGTCGCTCTCGGGTCTTGTCACCTCGCTGCTCTCCGGCATAAACAAGATCAAGCTCTCGGGGTCGGAGGACCGCGCGTTCTCCAAGTGGGCCCGTGGCTATGCGAACTATGCCCGTCCCAGCTACAACAGGCCAAACGTGCTGCGCCTCCTTCCGGCGGTGATGGCCTGCACAAGCATCCTTGGCACTGCGGCAATCTACTATCAGGCCGAGATGGCAGAGGTCACCATAGCGGACTTCATGTCGTTCAGCGTGGCGTATGGCCAGCTGATGGGTTCCGTTACCGTTATCTCGACCTTCTCGGCTCAGATCGCGCGCCTCAAGCCCATGGCAGACCTCATTCGTCCCATCCTGAGTGCCGTGCCCGAGGTGGGCGAGGCCAAGAACCTTGCAAACATCAATGCAGGTGGCTTCGAGATGTCCAACATCTCGTTCCGCTACGACGAGTCGTTGCCCTACGTGTTGCAGAACTTCTCGCTCAGGGTGCGTCCCAGGGAATACGTTGCCCTGGTGGGACCTTCGGGATGCGGCAAGTCGACCATACTCAGGCTCCTTCTTGGGTTCGAGAAGCCCGAGCGGGGCGCCATCTACTATGACGGCAAGGACGCATCGAAGATGGACGTGCGCTCGCTGCGACGATCCATCGGCACGGTCATGCAGGACTCGCGACTCATTTTGGGAGACATCAGGTCGAACATCACCATCACGAATCCTGGCGCGACCACCGAGGAGGTGTGGACGGCTGCCGAGCTCGCGGGCATTGCCGATGACATCCGCGCGATGCCCATGGGGTTGCACACCATGGTCATGGAGGGCGGTGGCGGTCTCTCGGGCGGACAGAAGCAGCGCCTCATGATCGCGCGGGCCATATGCGGCAATCGCAAGGTGCTCATGTTCGACGAGGCGACCAGCGCCTTGGACAATGTGACCCAGCAGCACGTGGCGGACTCCCTCGCGAGCCTGTCGTGCACGCGTCTGGTGATAGCCCATCGCCTGTCCACCGTACGCCATTGCGACCGCATCATCGTAATCGACCAAGGCCAGGTCGTGGAGGAGGGCACGTACGACGAGCTGATGGAGCGCAAGGGGTTCTTTGCCGACCTCGTGGAGCGACAGCAGCTCAACAACGAGATGTAGCCCTGCTCCAGACTTGACCGGAAGGGACCGTCCCCGCTGGACTAGTCCAAAGGGGACGGTCCCCGACGGGCCAGTTACGAGGTGCGGACGAAAAACCGTCCCCGCCCCATTTTCCTCCAGATAATTATTGAGCGCTGCACTAGAATGACGTGTAGGCAGAGGAGCGGCGAGACTCCTCGCGACGAGGAAGGAATGTGCATGGATCTATCGTGTGAGCTCATTGGGTCAAAGGCGACATATTACGTGGACGGTCGTCTTGCCATCGACACGGCACCCGAACTCGACGACGCCATTCGCGAGCTTCCTGAGGAGATAACCGACATAGAGGTCGATTTGACGAAGGCGACCTACCTGTCCTCGGCCGGGTTGCGCGTGTTGGTGAACGCCCACAAGCTCGTGTCGACGCGTGGCGGCGTCCTTATGGTGTCTCATCCCGCCGACGAGGTGAGGGAGATACTGGATATGACGGGAATCGGAGAGTACATCTCAATCGTCGACTAGGAGGCGCAGCCGATGAAAGCAGTTCCGGGTGTCGCCGAGGCCATGGGCTGGGGCGGGATTGCGGACGGCGTTGGCAAGAGAGTCCGGTATGGCGTGGTCGCGGCGTTTGCCGTGGCATGCGTGTGCATGGTCATCACGCAGCTCTCCTACGTCGTGGTGGGGGATATGCGGCTCGTATGCGTGCTGGCTCCCATAGCGCTGTCGGCCTTGCTGCTCGGTCCGCGCGCGGCGACGGTGGTCGGAGCGAGCGCGGGGTTTGCCGAGATGGCCCTGGCAGTCCTCATGCCCAACGACGTCTACCAGACCTTCTTCGTTGCGCCGTGGAATTCGTCTTTGCTGCTGTGCGCCATAGGTCTTGTGGCGGGCCTTGTCTTCGCGCGTGCCGATGCCCGTGGTCGGCTCGTGGCCAAGGATGTGGGCAGGTCCCGACGGATCCGGACCCTCTTGCTCTGCTGCCTGGCGACGTCGGCCGCGTTCTCGGTCGTCTTCTTCGTGAGCTCGAACCTCTTGAGCCTGCTCCTTCAGACTAACGTGACGGCAGGCCTGTTTGCGAGCGTGCACGACGGTCTTGGCATGCTTGCGCAGACGCTGGGTGACGCGATTCTCATGACCGTGGTCTGCATGGTTGGCATCGAGGTGTTCCTCAGGCCGAGGAAGCCCGCAGGCGAGCTTTCGCTCGAGCGGCGGTTCGGCACGTGGGCCGTGATCGTCCTGGCGATTGGCTTCGTGTCGGTGCTCACCATCTGCCATGCGCTCGTGTCGTTGGGCGACATCCGGGACGCGTCGACCTCCATCGACGGTACCGTCGGCCAGCTCGTGGGCCTGCTCTCCGAGCGCGACGAGCTGTACGCCAGCATGAATGCGGAGGCCGACGTCCAGTGGACGAAGGTCGAGAAGATCAACGGCAGGTCAATCGGAGAGCTGGCGCTCGACCTTCCCGTGGGCGACGACGCCCTCGTGGTCCTGGGGCAGGACGGTGTTGTGGTGTCTGCCACCGACGACAGCTTCCTTGGCAACGACTTCTTTCTCGTGCTGTCGGAGGGGTTGATTCGCGGCATCGACATGGGTCGGCTGGGCGATGGGGTCAAGCTGGACTGGTACGCGCGCGGTGGCGAGCGCAGCATCATGCGAGCCCTGGAGGTGCCGTACACGCGCGGCGACACCCAGGGTTCGTATCAGGTGATGGTTGCGCTGCCCGTCTCGAGCGTGTTTTCGTTGCGCGGCGCAACCACGTTGGTGCTCGCCCTCGCGCTGCTGCTCGTGTTTGCGGCAGTCTATGCGCTCACGATCGTCCTCGTGAGAAAGCTGGTGCTCGCAGACCTCAATCGCGCTAACCACCATCTGGGGCGTGTCGTGGCGGGACGGCTGGACGAGGTGTTGAATGCGCGGAGCTCCGCTGAGTTCCGTCTGCTTTCCAATGGCATAAACCAAACCGTGTCGTCGCTCGACGTGTCTGGTCGGCGCATACAGAGGGGCATGGAGCTCGAACTGCGCTCGGCCCGCACCATCCGCGAGTCGATGCTTCCGCACTCCGACGCGCCCTTCCCCCAGATCGACTCCGTCGACATCCACGCATGCATGAGGCCGGCAAGCGAGCCGGGCGGGGACTTCTACGACTACTTCCTATTGGACGACCATACGCTGGCTCTTTTCGTGGCGAGAGTGAGGGGCAAGGGCGTACCGGCGGCTTTGCGCATGATGAGGGCGAGGGACGAGATCGTTCGATACCTGCGCTCCGGTGTCTCTCTGAGTGACGCCGTGGAGAGCGCGAGCACCCATCTGCACGAGGACGACGGCATCGCCTTGCCGATTACCGCGTGGGTGGCGACGCTCGACTGCCACACGGGCATGCTCACATACGTGAACGCGGGCCATGGCCCCGCGCTTCTGCGCAGGGAGGGGGACTGGGAATGGGTGCGCCACAGCAGCGGCATATTCCTGGGCGCCATGGAGATGGCGCGCTATCCCAGCTTCAACCTCATTCTGCGCAAGGAGGATATGCTGTTGCTCCATACCGCTGGCGTCATGGAGAGCCGCAACGCGGAGGGCGAACCATATGGCGAGCGGCGGCTCGAGGAGCTGGCCTCTGGCGTTTCCGACGTACGACCCAAAGCGCTTGTCGAGGCGGCATTCGCCGACCTCGCCGAGTGGTCGCGCAACAGCGAGCAGACGGACGACGTTACCTTACTGGCGGTCGCCTATGGCATGGGGCCCGACACACAGCGCAGCCAGACGTTTGCGGCCACGGAGGATAGCCTCGAGGCGGCGCGACTCTTCGTGCGCGCCGAGCTCGAGCATCGTCTGTGCCCGGTCTGGGTGAGGAACAAGGTCGATCTCGCGTTCGACGAGCTGTTCGGTCGCATCTGTCTCTATGCCCACGCAGACCAAGGCAATGTGGGCACGGTGCGCGTGAGCTGTTCCTACGAGCCATGCCCCAGCACCCTGCACGTGGAACTGCGAGACGACGGCTCTCCCTTCGACCCGCTTTCGCCAGACGATGCGGATGGCGACGAGAGTCTCCATTCCGGCAGGTTGGGCATACCGATGGCACGCAAGTGCGTCGATGACATCGCGTATAGGCGCGAGGACGACCAAAACGTCGTGACCTTTTCCAAGAGCTGGCCGGACTGACACGCTGGATTCGACCGTCCGAAAGGGACCGTCCCTTCCGGTAGAGTCTCGTCCGGCGGGGACCGTCCCTTCCGGTACAGTCCCGTCTGGAAGGGATGGTCCCCGAGAGGCTGGTTGCCCGGTTGATGGGATTTCCTGTGACCGCGTGGCACTTGGGATATGATTCAAAGCTGCGAGCGTGACCGAAGGGGTGTGAGATCCAATGATGACCGTTACCCATGCCATATTGCATGCGTTCGACTTCGACACGGGGTCGATGTACCTCTCGGACCACGAGCTGGACATGGACGAGAAGCTGGTGCTGTCGTTCGTGCGGCGCCACCTTAGGCGTTGCGTGGCGAGCGAGCAGAACATGCATGGCGAGTTCTCGCAGGACAGCGGCTTTTCCGAGGAGCTAAGGCTCTACCTCACCAACCTCACCTCGTTCGTGGACCTCTCCAAGCAGATTGCCGAGTTCTTTTGGGAGACGCTGCGCACGTGCGACGACCTCGTCCAGGCCGACCTGCTGGTGGCCGACTTCGAGGAGAGCGCGGAGGCACCCAAGGGCGACGCATCGTCCGAGGAACTCGAGCGCGCCTACGATGGGACGCCCACCAGGCGCTTCGCCATCCTGCTGCTGCCCCGTCGACAGACCTTCATGCACAGCATCGAGCATCCGGCAGGCGGATCGTTCAACGAGATCGTCCGCCATGACGCCACGTTGCCCAATCCCTCGGGAAAGGTGGACACCTACGTGCTCGTGGACTGCGAGACGATGTCCATCGACTATCGCGACAAGCTGCGCACCATCGCCGAGGCGGAGGTGTGGGTCATGCAGAACCTGTTGCTCAAGTGCTCGCGCGAGCCGTCGAGCCACGAGGTGATAAAGAGCGTCGAGCACATCGTGGAGGAGGTCGCGCAGGAGGCGGGCAAGAATGCCGCCGAGGCGGTCTCGCGTGCCAAGGCGTGTGTCGCCCACAGCGCCGAGGTGGACGAGCGCGTGATGCCCGAGCAGATAGGGCAGCAGGTGTTCAAGGACGAGCCGCGGCTCATGGAGCGCTGCGAGCAGGCAATGAGAGATGCCGAGCTGCCCGACGAGGTGCAGGTGCGCAGAGCGGCGGCACGCCGACTCACCAAGAGCCATCGCATTCGAACCGACACGGGCATAGACATTTCTTTTCCCAGCGAGTACAGCTCGAGTCCGGACTACCTTGCCTTCGAGCGTGCCGACGACGGTACCATCTCCATCATCATCCGCAACGTGACCAGCATCGAGAACCGCTCGTGAACGGGTCGCGACGCAGAGGTGGGGGTAGCGGTTGCGGCTGCGTGGTTCTTCTTGCGGCACTGGTGGTGGCACTTGCCGTCGTCGCCGTCAGCATTGCCCCTCCCGTCGTGCGCAACGTGGTGGAGGCGTATCGTCAGCGCCTCCTGGGACTCGTTGGCATGCGTGAGCCTGTGATTGACATCGACGAGGGCGGGCTCGGATTCTCGGGCGAGCATCTGAGCGAGAGCGAGCGGCAGGTGTACCTGCAGCTGTTGGCCCAGGCGCGCGAGAGGAAGGACAGCTTCGTCGTGTTCGAGGCGCTCGTCGACGAGATCGACCCCGCTTACAAGGCGCTCATGTGCGACCATCCCGAGCTCTTCTGGTTGGACGGCTCGTGTACCTACGTCTACTCCAACATGGGCAACGTGGTGACGGTCGAGCCGGGCCTCTCGGTCCCGCTCGAGGAGGTGCCTGCGCTCGAGGCGCGCGTGGAGGCGGCAGCGGACGAGTTCCTCGCGTCGCTTCCCGAGGATGCCGACGAGTACGACGTGATCTGCGAGGCGTATCGCCACGTGATCCTCTCGACCGAGTACGACCTGAACGCCGACCAGAGCCAGAACATCCTCAGCGTCCTGCTCAACCACTCGTCGGTGTGCGCGGGATATGCGCGTGCGTACCAGTACCTCCTGCATCGGGCGGGCGTGTTCTGCGCGTATGTGGAGGGGGTCATTACCGAGACCAGCGAGGACCACGCATGGAACCTCGTGCGCGTGGGCGACGTGTACGCGTACGTGGACCCCACATGGGGAGATCCCACGTACCAGAGCGCCGACAACCGCGTGTCGGACAACGGTGTCATCTATGACTATCTGGGACTGACCACCGAGGAGATGCTTCGTGACCAGCATGTGTTCTCGAGCGATTTTGAGCTGCCCGACTGCACGAGCCACGATCTGGATTACTACTATCGCGAGGGGATGACGTTCGATTCGTATGACCCCAGTGCGTTGTCCGAGTCGTTTGGGGCACAGCTTGGCCATGGCAACATGGCGGCGTTCAAGTTCACCAACAAGCAGGCGTTCGACGAGGCCAGCAATGCCCTGTACAGCAGCACCTTCCTCACCGACGACCTGCTCGCCATTGCCTTGGACAGGGGAGATACGACCCTTCGGTACAGCTACGTGCTCTCGGACACGCTCTATGTGGTAAAGGTGTACTGGTAGGCGCTGCCATCGTCGTTGCTACCACCAGCGAAAGTCGGGTATTCTGTACATATCGTGCGCGCGCGTTCGTGCACGAGAAGAGAGGTGGTCCATGGCCGGGACGTGGCGCCAAGGCTAGGGGGCCATGCGCCGCCTCGCGCGGTGAGGCATCACGGCCCAAGGAGGAAGGTTCTCCATGAGGATTGCCATAGCTCAGTTCTCCACTCAGGCATGCGACTTCTCGCATACGGCAGAGCGTATGGTCTCGCTGTCGGAACAGGCGGCCCAGCAGGGTGCGGACCTGTTGGTCTTTCCGTTTGCGGCGCTCACGGGCGTGCTGCCGGTTGACTACGTCAACTACGATGGCTACGCGATCGACCTGTGGCAGGCGCTCTCGCATCTGGCCGAGCACGTGTCGTGCCCGTGCCTCGTGCCCTTCATCGAGGGCTCCGGTGCCGAGGCGCGCTCCGACGCGGTGTTGGTATGCGATGGCACGGCGACGCCTGTGGCGAGCCTGGCGCAGCGGGACATGGATGACAGGGACGTGAATGCGCAGCTGGAGCGTGTGATGCGACTTGCCGAGTCCCCGGAGCCGCTCGTGTTCACATTTGGGGAGAAGCGTCTGGCCCTCGCCTTTACCTACGAGGACATGGACCTGCTCGTGGACGAGGCGGTCTTTGCCGACGTGGTCATCTTTCCCTTGGCCTACGGCTATGCGGTGGACGACGCGAACTCGGCCCTCGGGGCGGCGCTCCTGGAGAATCGCTATCGGATGGATGCGACCGCGCTCGAGGCGTGGGTCGTGGGCGTTGGCTCCCTTGGGGCGTATGGCAATCGCGTGTTTGGCGGCGCGAGCTTCGTGATTGCCCCCTGGGGAGACCTCATGGCATCGGCACCGGCCTTCGAGGAGGCGCTGCTCACATGTGACGTCACCTCGTCTGCGGGCGATGTGCCGTCCGAGGTGCTCGAGCCCGAGCTGTACAACAAGCCCCTGCACCTATGGGAGGCGCTCACCTTGGGTCTTCGCGGCTTCGTCGAGCAGGTGCGGGCCACAGAGGTGGCGCTTGTGTTCGACGGCACGCTTCACTCGAGCCTCCTTGCGGCCTTGGCCTCCGACGCGCTTGGCCCGACGCATGTGCATGCGTTGCTGGTGGACGACGATCCCGAGCATGTCCGCTCAGCCCGGGCGGTTGGCGAGGTGCTTCGCATCGACGTGCTCGAGGTGTGTGGCCAAGGCCCATCCCAAGGGGAGTCCGGTCTTTCCGCGGACGTACTGGCCATGGCGCAACTCGCGTCTTGGTCGCGCAAGCTCGGCGCCATTTCCCTCTCGCCCGAGGACAAGACGTACATGGCCCTCGAGGTTTCCCTGGGTGCGTGCCATGTCGCGTCGCTGCTTCCCTTTGGCGACGTGTATCGGTCGGACGTCATGGAGATGGCGCACATGCGCAACACCATCTCTCCCATCATCCCCGCGTCGTGCTTCCGCACGTTCGACGTTCCCCAAATCGAGGGGCTCGACGAGATGGAGCACGCGCCCGAGGCTCGCCTTCGTCGCATCGACGTGACTCTGGCAACGCACATTGAGTGGGGGAGGACGGTTACCGATACCGTGGCACGTCAAAGTGCGGCTCAGGTTACGGAGCGCGTGCTAGGAAGGTATCGCGAGAGGGAGGTGGCGCGTCTGGGATGGCCGCCATCGCTGATCGTGTCGTCCCGGTCGCTGCTTGACGCGCAGTTGCCCATGGGAATCGGTTGGGCCGATCGTTGGCGGACACAGGACGAGCGCATGCACATGGCCGACGTAATTGGGTCCCTTCGCGGGCCCGAGGGGGAGGGACCTCTTGACTCGTCGGAGCTGGATCGCATGGGGGCCGAGCTCTCCGAGCTCTTTGGGGGCATGGGTCCCACGCTCGTGAGCGGGACGATCCCGGAGGGCGTCGACCGAGCCTCCGTGGAACGCTCGGTGGAGGACCTGCTCGGTCTTCTGCGTGACGTGATGCAGGGGGGCGGCATGTCGCCCCAGGATGGCGGCCTCGGTCTGGACGGACCGTTTGGCCCGCTCACATGGGGTGGCCCCTTTTCCGAGAATTAGTCGACTCCCTTGTGACAGTGTGCTAATATAGAACAAAAGTTCGAGCAGGGGAAGTGACGTATGATAATACTGGGCATCGATCCCGGCCTCGCCAACACGGGCTGGGGTGTTATCGAGACACGCGGTTCCGCGTGTCGCGCTCGCGCCTATGGCTGCGTCACGACAACAGCCCAACAGCCCATCGCGGAGCGACTCGGTGCCATATACGACCAGATCTCCCAGACCATCGAGCGCTATGGTCCCACCCAGCTCGCCATCGAGAAGATCTTCTTTGGCGAGAACGTGCGCTCGGCCATCGCAACGGCGCAGGCGCGCGGTGCCGCCATAGTAGCCTGCGCGCAGGCGGGGCTCGAGGTGGGGGAGTACACCCCCATGCAGATCAAGCAGGCGGTGGTGGGAACGGGTGCGGCGGACAAGCGTCAGGTCATCTACATGGTCCGCAACGTGCTCGAGCTCGATCACGACCCGCGTCCCGACCACTGTGCCGATGCCTTGGCGGCCGCCGTGTGTCATGCAAACCTCATACGGACGCGGGCGCTCGCACGCGACTACGCCTCGGTGCAGATGCTCGAGCAGGAACAGGCCCAAAGCCGTGCCGATCGCGACGCCGCACGGCAGATAACCGCCGCAGCGACGGCCGCCCATGTCGCCAGGGGCGCACGTGGTCGGCAGATGGGCGGGCAGGTGCGTCAGAGTAGGAGATCCACCCAATGATTGTGCAGCTTACGGGAAGACTGACGGAGGTCCAGCCGAGCTTCGTGGTGCTCGACGTAGGCGGCGTCGGCTACGAGATGGGCGTCTCGGCCAATACGGCGGCGGCGATGCCCGAGGTGGGGACCGAGCAGGTCTCGCTGTTCACGCGGATGGTGGTGCGCGAGGGTGCCGTCGACCTCTTTGGCTTTGGAACGCGCGACGAGCGGGCGCTGTTCGATCGGCTCGTGGGCATATCGAAGGTCGGGCCCAAGTTGGCACTGTCGGTGCTGTCCACCTTCACGCCGGCCGCCCTTGCCGGCGTGGTGGGGTCGCAGGACGCCAAACGCATGGCTACGGTTCCCGGCGTGGGCCAGAAGACGGCATCGCGCCTTCTCATGGAGCTTGTGGACATCTTTGCCAAGGACCCAACGCTTCGCGGCCTCTCCGCTCCAGCCGGCGACGCGACTGGCGACATCGCGCCCGTCGTCATGGGAGGCGTGGATGCCGACGTAACCGAGGCACTGCTCGCCATGGGCTTTACGCCCCAGGAGGCCGAGCTCGCGATAGAGGGACGCGAGGCGGCTGGGGCGGCAACTGTCGAGGCCGCGTTGAGCTATGCGCTCAAGAGACTGGGCGGGAGGAGCTAGCATGTGGGAGTCAGATGCCGACGACCTGTTTGCGAACGCCGCCAGCCCGTTGCGATCCGGTGGCGCCTCGTCATCTTCCAGCCGTGCGGTCACCTCCGAGCTCACGAGCGAGGACATCGACGTCGAGCGAAGCCTCAGGCCACAGACGCTCGACGAGTATTGCGGGCAGGAGCGCGTGTGCGCCAACCTGAGCGTGCTCATTCAGGCTGCGAAGAGCCGGAACGAACCGCTCGACCATGTGATCTTTTCGGGACCTCCGGGGCTGGGCAAGACGACCCTGGCGGGTATCGTGGCAAACGAGATGGGTGCCCGCATGCGCACCACGTCGGGACCGGCCATCGAGCGCACGGGCGACCTCGCGGCCATCCTCACCAATCTGGAGGAGGGCGACGTCCTGTTTGTGGACGAGATTCACCGGCTCAACCATCAGGTGGAGGAGGTGCTCTATCCGGCGATGGAGGACTTCTTCCTGGACATCGTAATTGGCAAGGGCCCCGCGGCGCGTTCCATCCGACTGGACGTTCCGCGCTTCACCCTGGTGGGGGCCACCACCAGGACGGGGCTGCTCACCGGCCCGCTGCGCGACCGCTTTGGCATCTCGTATCGGTTGGACTACTACTCGGTGGACGACCTCGCGCAGATCGTGGGCAGGTCGGCGCGAATCCTTGGGGTCCGACTGGACGGCGAGGCGGCGGCCGAGATCGCCTCGCGCAGCCGCGGGACGCCGCGCCTGGCAAACAGGCTGCTCAAGCGCGTTAGGGACTACGCGCAGGTAAAGGCGGGCGGCGAGATAACGTGGCAGGTCGCTGCGGAGGCGCTCTCGTTCTTCGAGATAGACGAGCTTGGGCTCGACTGGATGGACATACGGATTCTCAGGGCGCTAACCACCACGTTTAGGGGGCGCCCGGTGGGGCTCACCACGGTTGCCAGCGCGGTTGCCGAGGACCCGTCCACGCTCGAGGACGTGTACGAGCCCTACCTGCTGCAGCAGGGGCTTATCGTGCGCACCCCACAGGGGCGTCAGGCCACGCTGGCCGCGTTCGAGCATCTGGGCGTGGTGCCGCCACCAACCAAGTGATCGCGTCGTGGCGGGACGATCCGCCTGCGTGCGTGCGGCTCCTGTGCCATCGTGAGCAACGGGGCGAGACTCCTCACGCGAGGATGCGGGTCTGGGCAATCACGTCCTGCACCGCTGGCCGCCCTTGTGCGTCCTCCACGAGCGTTCGAAGCGCGCAGGCGAAGTCGTGCGCGTCCTCTTGGGTCAGGTAGCGGTCCAGCATGGCAACGAAGTCGGCGTAGCTCTGTGCGCCCCTGTATCCCACCCGCGCGTCGAAGAGACGTTCGCCGTGGGCACAGAGGTTGCGCACGTCCACCTGCAGGTCCACGTCGTTTACGAGCGCGCGCCTGGAGGGGACCTTCGTCGTGTGGTCAGGCTGCTCCAGGGCGCTCGCGAGCTTCTGACACACGGCCTCCTGCTCGTCCCTGCGCATGAGTGCCAGGAAGTGGAACAGGTTACCAAAGGAGAAGTCGCTGAACACGACCCAAAGGGGAACGCTGTCGTAGTTCTCGCGGTAGTGGGCAAGACGGACGTCGTCTCGGCCGCGCTCGTCGTCCTCGTGGTCGTTCGCGTAGCGCGAGAGCGTGTTTATGGTCTGTCGCAGGTTGCGCTCGAAGTTCCGCTCACCCAGGAGGTAGTGCTGGGGCTGCGTGTAGCATTGGGGGTCGAGGTAGTCGTCGGGGCCGTCGTGCGCCTCGAGGAATGCGCTGGAGACAAGGGAGCGGAGCATTCCCTCTACCTGCGAGAGCACCTTGAACGTGAGCATCCGCAACGAGCGGTCGAACAGGAAGAGCTCGTATATGTCCTGGAAGTGCGCGTTTGGCAGGTAGCGGTCCTCATGGGCCTCCTGCGTCCCGTTCCGGTCCAGGAAGTACTTGCCGTAGCCGTTCACCACGGCATAGTAGCCCTCGCGCATGAGAATCTTGCCGCTTCGCTCGTCGCAGGTCAGCCCACGGTGCACGAGCAGCTCGACCTGCTCAGAAACGTTGAGGAATTCCTTGTGCATGGGATGCTCCTTGCAAATATGGGTCGCCTGGCGCGGTGTCCTGCTTTGCATGGTACCATCTAGTGCAGTGTTCCAACAAAAGGAGAGTGGCATATGCTGCATAGGGACTATCTGCTCGAGGTAATCGAACAGTTCGTAAATGGTATATCGCAATCGCTCGTGCGCGTGTTCGTGCATCGCGACCTCGATGCGGCGCAAGATGTCGAGGCGGCCGTGTCCGAGCTGGTCCAGCTCGATCCCAATACCGCCATGTCGCTGGCACCGGAGTCGCTGGTGACCATGATGGTTCTCTCGGGCACGGGAGATGCAGTGGCCGGTTATGCGGCGTTTGCGCTCAATCGTCTGGGAGAGGCGTACGAGCGCATTGGCGAGCACGAGCTGGCCGAGGCGCGCAAGGCGCAGGCTCGCGCCATTGCCGACTCGTTTGGCGCCAGCCTGGACGAGGTACCCGAGGAGTTGCGCGAGCTAAACGCACAGCTGCACTAGTTGCCGGGGCTCTTGCCCACCCCTACCACGCGAAGTGATGGCGCAGGTCCGCCGCGGCCTGTGCCGGGTCGATGGCACCCACGATTGCCCTGCCAATGAGGATGAGCTCGGGTCCTTGGGCAACGACCTCGTCGATGTTGTCCTCGTTGATGCGCCCGACGACCGCGGTGCGTGCCCGACCGGTGGTGTTGGCATGCACCAGGTTGAGCTCTCGCAGGGGGTTGTCGTAGCCGAGCATCGAATAGAAGGCTCGGGCGATGCCGGGACGCGCGTCGGAGAGGGGGTTGCTGGCCAGCTGTCGGTCCTCGTAGCCGGTATGCGTGCACAGGTAGTACACGCCAAGCTCCTCCAGCTCGCGCGCGCGATTGGCGATGTCGGCGATGCCGGTGAGGTCGGCCATGATTCTGCCACCCATGAGTTCTGCTGCGGCCACCGCACCCTCCACGGTCTGGTCGGCGGCGACGCCCATGATGGTCACCACGCTGGCACCCCGGTCGAAGCAGCGCGAGGCGATGTAGTGGCCGGAGTTGACGATCTTGGCGTCCGCGCAGATGTCGAGTTGGGGAAACTCGTCGCGCAAGGCGCTCACCAGCTGCAGGCCCGTCTCGATGATGAGGGGGTTGCCCACCTCCACGATGTCGACGTACTCGTGAATCTGCTCGACTATCTCGGCGCATTGATCGATGCGTGGTGTGTCGAGCGTAACCTGGAGCTGCATGGGGCGCCTTTCTGTTGCGTGAGGGGAACGTACACATCCTACCACGAGCGGATTGGCGCGCGGGCATCGAGCCGCCCCAACGTGGCAGAAGGTGTCTGCGAGTTGTAGGAAGTGGCGTACCGGGCGCATCGTGTATATCATGTTGTATCCGATGCGCGTGGGAAGGAGGATGGCGTGCTCCAGTTCCTCGAGGAATCTCAAATTGTTCGCGATGTGCGCGAGAACTGCATCAGTGGTCTGAACATCGTGTTCGAGTTTATAAAATATGCAATCGTAGTCTATCTGGTGGTGACCTCTACCGACGGTATTGCGGCATATGTGGTGGTCAACCACATTGAGCCGTTCGAGACCCTCGGTGGAACCTGGCTGTTGGGAGTTGGTCTTGAAGGCCTTGTCGCGCTGGCATATTGCGCTCTGTGGGAGCGCATGAGCCCTCGTTTCGTCGGTGTTCGGTTTCGCCCTGTGCTGCACGTGGGCCGCGACCTCGTGCTGGGCTACCTGCTGGGCATCGTATGCATTGGGGGGTCGTTTGCGTGCGCACACCTTCTTGGTGGGTTTAGCACGCAGGACAACTTGCAGAACGTGTGGGCATGGAAGATTGCATGGTATGTTCTTGTGTACCTGATACAGGCCTTTGGCGAGGAGACGCTGTACCGCGGAGCCTTCATGGTTTCTGCGGCGCGCAAAAACCCTGCGTGGCTAGCCCTGCTGGTCTCCTCGCTCTGGTTCGCGTTCCAGCATCACCATAACCCGGGGTACGGACCGGTCGCCTTTGTCAACCTTTCGCTGCTGGCGCTCGTGTGTGGGGTGACGGTGTTCGCCACGGGTCGCATTTGGATGGCGACTGCCATCCATGCGGCGTGGAACATGTTCCAGGGTAAGATTTTTGGCGTGGCGGTGAGCGGGAGCCAGCCAAAGCCGATTGCGTCGCTGTTCATGAGCACCGCACAGGGAAACGAGCTGTTCTCGGGTGGTACCATGGGCCTGGAGGGGAGTGTGGCCTCCACCTTCGTCCTGTGCATGGTGCTGGTGGCGCTGCTCCTGTGGTGCGCCAAGAGGCCGCGCAGGCGTGCGGCGCATGCAAAGACGAGCGGGGAGGAGACCCACGCGGGCACCCGTGTTAGCTGAGGGAAGGAGGACCAGATGGAGGACAAGAACCTGGCCATGGCAAAGCGCGTGGCTGCCGCCGTTGCCGATGCGGGAGGCAAGACCTACTACGTGGGCGGATTCGTGCGGGACCGCCTGCTTGGCCGCGAGAACAAGGACGTTGACATCGAGGTGCACGGCATCGACGTGCATACGTTGGAGGGAATCCTCGACGGGCTGGGCAAGCGCCTTACCATGGGCGCGAGCTTTGGCATCATGGGACTCGAGCACTACGACCTCGACATCGCCATGCCCCGCTCCGAGGTCGCCACTGGTCGCGGGCATAAGGACTTCGCCGTGTTCGTGGACCCGTTCATCGGTGAGGAGAGGGCGGCACGACGTAGGGACTTCACGATAAACGCCCTCATGCAGGACGTGCTTTCGGAAGAGGTGCTGGACTTCTTTGGCGGGAGGGACGATCTTGCGCGGCGTTGCATCCGTCACGTGGACCCACGGACCTTCGTGGAGGACCCACTGCGTGTGTTCAGGGCGGCCCAGTTTGCGGCGCGCTTCGACTTTGAGGTCGCGCCCGACACGGTGGAGCTGTCCTCCACCATGGATCTGGGCGCTCTCTCGCGCGAGAGGGTGATGGGGGAGTTGTCCAAGGCACTGCTCAAGGCGAACCGCCCCTCGGTGTTCTTTGAGGAGCTGCGAAAGATGCGTCAGCTCTGGCTCTGGTTCCCCGAGGTAGAGGCGCTCTGGGAGGTGCCCCAGGATGCCATCCACCATCCGGAGGGGACGGTTTGGAACCACACGATGCTGGTGGTCGACGAGACGGCACGGCTCTTGGGCCAGGCGACCTATCCTTTGGGCCTCATGATCTCTGCCGTGTGTCACGACCTCGGGAAGGCAGTCACTACGCGGGAGAAGGACGGCCGCCTTCACGCCTACGGCCATGAGGTCGAAGGCGTTCCCATTGCGCAGGCCCTGCTCAGGCGCCTCACCAACGAGTCACGTCTGGTCCGTTACGTGTGCAACATGGTCGAGCTGCACATGCGGCCCAACATGCTCGTGGCAAACAACGCAAAGGTGAAGAGTTACATGCGGACGTTCGACGTGTCATGCTGCCCTCGCGATCTGCTTTTGCTGGCCAAGGCCGACCATCTGGGTCGAGCCGACGAGCAGGGTCGCAAACCGCTGCCGGAGGAGGGATATGGAGACATCGAGCGCCAGCTCGAGGAGCTTCTGGCGGAGTACGACCGGCGGATGGCGGCGCCGCATGTGACGGGCAACGACCTCATCGAGGCGGGATACGAGCCCGGTCCGTTGTTCAGCGATGCGCTTGCCTATGCGCACAAGCTGCGGCTTGCGGGCAGGGACAAGGACGACCAGCTGCGCCAGACCCTCGGCTACCTGCGCGGCCTCGCACGCACTCGATGAGGCCGGACATGCCTACCCGCAATGCGGCGGGGTATAACGGTGGCATACAAGCGAGCGGAGGGAGGCTGGCGTGGGACGCTACGTAAACCCGGCAACGAGGGGTTCGCGGGAATCGCGGGCGACGAGTACGTGGACAAGACAGGAATCATATCGCTCTTCGACTCCACGCTCAACGGGCCGAGGAAGCTCGTCATGGTGAGCCGCCCCAGGCGCTTCGGCAAGAGCTTCGCCGCGCAGGTGGTCGTCGCGTTCTACAGCCGCGGGTGTTACGCGACCTCGGCGTGCCTATCATCGTCGTCTCCGTCACCTACGACGCCAAGACTAAGGAGCACACCTGCCGCATCGAGGAGGTGTGACGGGAGCTCGCTTGCAGGCGGTGTTCGCCGTCCGTCTCGGACCTTTCTTTGCGGTGCAACAAAAAGAATTGCCTTTGTCACGACCTCTCTTTAACGCAGCGAGGCCTGGCTGGTGTCATGGTTGAGCGTCTTGCCGAAGCGGCATGGGCTACCCAGCGAGCTGTCCTCCACCCTTTTGGGGGTGGTATGGGCGATTGGATTGGCCGCAAGTTCGGAGTCCTTGTCGTTCACAGCGTCAAAAGTGCTACAGTCGTTGCCTGGCCATTTCTTGTTGGGCACACCTTTCATTGGTAAGCCTCCGTCGGCCATCGGTTGTGTTTGCGGGAGTGGGTCCGCATGCTTGACCGCGATGGTCCGGAGGGGTTTCCCTTTTAGGAGAGCCAGACAGCCTCTTATCAGTGCATCTGCACGTTTGGGACCGGAAGGCCAATGCACTATCATGATGTGTAACCACCCCATGCGAAGGACATTTGGGAGAGACGATGTACACCAAGACCTGCAATCTCGTAACACGGCCTTTGCTGGCGGGCGCGCTGACCCTCGCGCTCTGCGTGCCGATGGCCGCATGCTCCACAAGCCAACAGAATGTTGCGTCTGGTGCGCAACCGGCTACGGAGACTACATCGGTCGAGGTCCCTGCGCCCACCGCCGAGGTAGCCGACGTCACCTCGGTCGCGTACCTCGGCCCCGCCGGAACCTACACGGAGGAGGCGGCACAGCTCTTCTTTGGGGGCAACGACGAGCTGCGTGCGGAGGAGACCGTGGCAAACGCGATTGCGCGCGTGGAGGACGGGACGGCTGCATATGCCGTCATCCCGCAGGAGAACGCCCTTGGCGGTCCTGTTACGGACTACATCGACGCCCTGCTCGACGCGCAAGGCGTGAGCGTGGTGGGCGAGGTGGTGCTGCCCATACGCCAGACCCTTATGGGCCTGCCAGGTACGGACCTCTCTCTGGTGAAGACCGTGTACTCACACAAGCAAGGTCTGGCCCAGAGCGCGGCCTGGCTTGACAAGAATCTACCGGCCGCCGAGCGCGTGGAGGCTCCGAGTACCGCGGCCGCGGCGCAGGGCGTCGCCGAGGGTGGGGACACGACGGCGGTGGCGATTGCGGCACCCGGCGCGGCCGACCTTTATGAGCTGGAGGTGCTGCAGAAGAACGTCTCGCAGTCCGAGACGAACAAGACCCGCTTCTATGTGGTGTCGAAGTAGGCGAATGCGCTGGAGGGATACGACCGTGTCGTGTTTGTGGCCAACATCACGGGCGAACAGCTGCCGGGCGTGCTTGCCAAGGTGTGCGAGGGAGGTACCGAGCTCGTGTGTGCTCACGATCGGCCCGAGGGTTCTGCGCTCGGAACGTATCGCTACGTGATCGAGCTCGCGCGCGAAGGTGGCTTTGACGACGCGGAGCTCAAGCGGCTTGAGGGCATCGATCGACTGACGTATCTCGGTAGCTATGGCTGCGTAGAGGTCTAGCTCGCGTCGAGGACGACGGCACGGTCCCCGACGGACTGGGGTCGGGCTTGGTAGTGGATTCAGCCATTTCGCGGGCCTCAGGGGCCCGTTTCCGTCCAGTTTTGCTACCAAGGAGAGGCTACACCGTCCGTCGGGGACGGTCCCTTCCGGCACAGTCCGTCCGTCGGGGACGGTTTCCGACGGATGGGCCGAACGTATGCCGTTGAGATGCTGCGTCAGCGGAATACGGTTCCGTTGGCGAGGCGCCGAGCGGCCTCGATGGTGTCGTGCGGGTTGCCAAAGGTCGACAGGCGGAAGTAACCCTCGCCGCAGGAGCCAAAGCCCTCCCCGGGCGTACCCACCACCTGGATCTCGTTGAGCAGGCGATCGAAGAACTCCCAGCTACCCAGGCCGTCGGGGCACCTGAGCCAGAGGTACGGCGCGTTCCTGCCACCGCAGTACCACACACCCACCTCGTCCAGGGCGTCCATGAGCACGCGCGCGTTGCGCTTGTACACGCCTATGTTCTGGTGAATCTGGCGCTGTCCCTCGGGCGTAAACACGGCGGCACCGCCGCGCTGAATAACGTAGGAGACGCCATTCGTCTTGGTAGTGCGGTTACGCACCCACATGTCGTGAAGCGACATGCAGGACCCTCTTTGTAGGCGCCATGCTCAAGCGGGCGCCCGGCGTGCGCTTCGAGCGCAATCGAGCCTTCAGGCGCATCGTCCGGGACTTCGAGACGGTGGCGGACGCCGACTTTGCCCCGACCGAGCAGCTCGACGACGTGCTGCGCCCGTATCAGGAGGAGGGCTTCAAGTGGCTCTGCACCCTCGGCGCGGTCGGGTTCGGCGGCATCCTGGCCGACGACATGGGGTTGGGCAAGACCATCCAGACCATCGCCTTACTCCAGCATGCACGCGACGAGGGGAGCGAGCATCCCGCCATCGTGGTGTGTCCCGCGTCGCTGGTGTACAACTGGCAGGCCGAGTTCGAGCGATTCGCGCCGAGCGTGAAGGTGGCGATCATCACGGGCGACAAGCGGCAACGGCGCGCGGCGATGGTAGCGCGGGCGTGACGAAGGAGGACCTGCTGGCCCTGCTCGACCTGTCGTGAGGCCAAGGCCGGGAGAAGATGCTGGTAGCTTGATTGGCTGAGAAGCCCTCCTGTTAGTTACGCCAGGCGTGCGTAGATGTCGCTGCGCAGGAAGAGAGGACCCCGTGCGGTCGTCTTTACGGGAATCAGACGTCCGCGGCGCACAAGGTCACTCACATTCTGGCGACTGCAGTCCAACAGCTGTGCGACCTCAGCGGTGTCGAGCGTTGTTTGGCGGGCGAGCGCGGCAATATCAGCCGCAACGAGTCCCATGCTGACTCCATGCTCACGCAGAGTCTTCAACGGCACCTGCAGGGCCTCTCCCCAGCACGCCCCATGGCCTCCGGGCTGCATGGAAACGCGATCAAAGAGCGCTTTGTCCGCGAGGATTCGCGCAAACGAAGGTGAATCCTGTAGCAACGTTGCCATGTCACAGAGCAATACCTGACCGTCGCAAAAGCACGCCATAAGTCGCGTGCCGTCGAGCGCAAAGACGTCTGCCATCCGCATGGCCTGACGCTCCTCGTACCACGCAGGTGTTTGATCGTGCCTGAGCGGCACCAGATAGCAATCGTCCTGCGCACACCTGCCTTCTGTCATTTCCATCAGGCGAAGCTCGTCGTAGGCGTCGAGGCCGTTCTCGCGTAGCACCTCGCCGAGATTCTGCCGGTCAGTTGGTACGAGTCGCGACTGCACCCAGCGAATGCTCCAGTGGGAATCCACGGTCAGATCGCCACGTTGCGCGAATTCATGCAGGATAAAGGGCAAGTCCCAAGGATCGACGTGTGGGGGGAGCTCGACGAAGAACGAGCGAGGATGGTCGTAGCACTCGAGGAGGGCGAGGGTGCCCACGTCCTCTTTCGTGGCATCACGAAGCTCGAAGCGTTTCAAGATGGCACCACCTTTGCCAGATGAGAGACCAAACGGCGTCGCGCCACTCCTGTGACGTCGCGCTTTCCAGTCCATCGAACAGTGCTTGTCGGTCCTCCTCATGGAGTTTGCCAAGGCGTGGGAACTCGTCCTTGGGAATGAGCTCCAGGTTGTCCCTCGTGGAATGCGTGCCCACAAAACTCTGGACTCTGGTGTCTGCCATCACATCGAATGCCCGAATCGCCTCCAACGTGTGACATTGCCACAAGAGCGAGAGCCCATGGTCGAAGAGGGGTGCCAACCTGAGGGTACGCGTACGGGGGTTGCGCAAGACCTCTATGTTCGCCCCATGTCGGTCTCGGTTGAGGATGAGGTAATCAACAGCGAGCATCTTCCAGATTCGATGCGCCCAGCCCTTGCGAACGCAGAACGAGAGGGGCGATTCGTCTTGGTGACGCTCGAGCTGGTAGTAGGTATCGAGCGCAATCTTGCTTTCGCCAGCCGCCTTGAAGTCATCGGAGGCATTGAGCCACGTCTCGAAGACCGAACCATCCACCAGCACGTTGGCGTGTATAAGGCGGTATTGTAGGTGATCGATTCCCAGAATCGAAAGCAAGCGGTCGACCACAATCTCGTTAATGCACTCGTGTCCCACGATGCCCGTTCCAATACGGTAGTCGGATAGTTTGTAGTAGACCTTGCGGGGGCCGATGTCGTCGTAGGACTTAAGAAATGACCCTGCCGTTCCGGATGACTGGCGTGCCTGGGCCCAGCTGAGGTAGGTGAGGTCTTGCAGCTGATCGGTGATCTGTGGCATATGGAACCGCCTCCTTTTCCTGCCAGTATTACGGGACGCTTGTCATTTGTCAAGTAAGTATCTTGACAAATGACAAGCGTATAAACAGTATGGCGTGCTCAGCGAGGCGGAGCTGCACGCGCGCTACGTGGCCAAGCGTCTTTGACGACCTCGAGGCTTGGCGGTCCATCTGTTGTGCGCCGCAGTCGAACGAACCGAGAAAAGGATTTGGACTCAGTTTCTTAAATAGACGATTCGGCACTACGGCCGGGCGCGGGCAACCATGCGCAGTATGACTTACATGCGCCAGGAGCGTCCGAATCTCTGTGCGACGCCTACAGCAGCGACTCCACCACGTTGGCCGCCTGTTCGCATGTCACGTCGAACTCCTCGGCAAAGGTGCCCTTGAGCTTGCGCAGAGCCCAGTCGGCGACGCTCATCTTTCCGGGCGGACGGCCAATGCCCACGCGCACGCGGGCAAAGTCAGCCGTGCCGAGCTTCGCCTTTATTGAGCGCAGACCGTTGTGCGCGTTGAGGCCACCGCCAAACTTCTCGCGAACCTCTCCTGCTGGCAGGTCCACCTCGTCGTGGACCACCAGAATCTCGTCTGGTGCCACGCGCAACTCCCGTGCCAGCTTGGAGAGCGGCCCGCCGGAGGTGTTCATGTAGCCCTGCGGCTTGGCGATCACCACATCGCGGTCACCCAAGCGCACCGTGGTGGTCTGGCAGCCCGCCCGACTCTTCCAGTAGCGCGCCCCATGTCGTTTTGCGAGCTTGTCCACGGTAACGAATCCGGCGTTGTGGCGCGTGAGCGCGTACTCGGCACCGGGATTGCCTAGGCCGCACACGATCGATATGGACTTTTGCCGGGGCATGATGCTCCTCTCGGTAGAACAGGGGTGCCATCCCCAGTGGCTGCATGCACTAAGGGTGGCACCCCTGCCGCGAACGTTGCGGTGGCTAGAGGTTGAGGTCGCCGCCAAAGATCTCGGTGGTGGGCTCGTTGCAGTACACGTGGTGGATGGCCTCGGCCAACTCGCGCGCGACGGACACCATCTTGATCTTGGAGCCGGGTTGGTTGGCCACGGCACAGGGTACGGAGTCGGTGATGACGCACTCCTCGATGGGTGCGTTCTCCAGCCGCTCGATGGCCGGACCGGTAAACAGGCCATGGGTGGCGCACACGTAGATCTGGCCGGCGCCCATCTCCTTGAGCTTGTCGAGAGAACCGCACAGGGTGCCTGCCGTGTCGATCATGTCGTCGTTGATGATGCAGGTCTTGCCCTTGATGTCGCCGATAATGCCCATGACCTCGGCTTGGTTGTGCTGGGGACGGCTCTTGTGCGCGATGGCCACCGAGCAACCCAGGTGATCGGCCAGCTTCTTGGCCGCCTTGGCGCGACCCATGTCGGGCGAGACGACCACGGTGTTCTCCCAGTCGAAGTTCTTGGCCATAAAATAGTCGCCCAACAGGTACAGTGCCGTGAGGTGCGTCACGGGGATGTCGAAGAAGCCTTGGATCTGCCCCTGATGCAGGTCGAGGGTGATGACGCGGTCGTAGCCGGCGGTCTCGAGCAGGTTCGCCACCAGACGTGCGGTGATGGGCTCGCGCGAGTCGGACTTGCGGTCCTGGCGGGCGTAGGCGTAGTGGGGGATGACTGCCGTGAGCGATCCCACCGATGCGCGCTTTGCGGCATCGGCCGCCACGAGGAGCTCCATGAGGAGGTCATTGATGTTCTGTCCGGCGATGGACTGGACGATGAACACCTCGTCACCGCGGATGGACTCGTCGAACTTCGCGTATGTCTCGCCATTCGCGAACTTCTCGAGCGTGAGGCCCGAGAGCTCGAGGTGAAGGATCTGGGCGATGCGGCGCGAGAGCTCGGGGTTGCCCGTTCCGCTGTAGAGCTTGATTTCCTTCTCGACGTTGAGCGGCTTGCTAAGGTACTCGTACATTGATTAGTCCTCCTCTTGCATCCTCTTGCGTCGGACGGCGGCCCAGCCCTCGATGACCTGCTGTTTGGACCTTTCGAGTGCGAGCGCGTCCGCTGGGACGTCGTTGGTTATGCATGAGCTCGCGCCTATCAGGGCGCCGTCGCCAATGGTCACGGGTGCGACCATCATGGTGTCCGATCCCACGAACACGTCGTTGCCAATGGTGGTGGGGCTCTTGTGCTTTCCGTCGTAGTTGCACGTGATCGATCCCGCTCCAATGTTGACGCCCGAGCCCATGGTCGTGTCGCCAATGTAGGAGAGGTGCGGAACCTTGGATCCCTCCCCAATGGTGGAGTTCTTGATCTCCACGTGCGTGCCCACATGCGCGCCGTCGAGCAAGTGCGTGCCGGGGCGCAGGTATGCGCGCGGTCCAACGGTTACCCTCTGCTCGATGACCGTGTCGTATCCCACGGTCTCCTCGACGTTCGAGCCGTCACCCACCTGCACGTTGGTGAGGCGCGTGTTGGGACCGATTACGCACTCCTCACCGATGGTGGTCTTGCCCCACAGCATGGTCTGCGGAAGCAGCTCTGTGTCGCGGCCGACCTTTACGTCGGGGCCAACCCACACCAGATTGGGGTCGAGCATGGTAACGCCCTCGTCCATGAGGCGCTCGTTGATGCGCAGCTGCATGATCTTGGTTGCCGTGGCCAGCTGGAAGCGCGAGTTCACGCCCAGCATCTCCGAGAAGTCGTCGGCGCACAGTGCCGAGACGGGTTCACCCATGCCCACGTAGATGTCCACCATGTCGGTGAGGTAGTACTCGCCCTGGGCATTGTTGGTGCCTATCTTGTCGATGTTCGCGGTGAGCCTGCTCCCGCAGAAGCAGTACATGCCCGAGTTGCACTCCGTGAGCGTCTCCTGCTCCTCCGGCGTGCAGTCCTTGTGCTCCACGATGGCCAGAACGGCACCGCTCTGGTCGCGCTTGATGCGTCCGTAACCCGTTGGGTTGGGCGGGCGCATGGTGAGCACCGTGCAGGCGTTGTGGTGCGTGGTCGTTTCCTCTACGAGCGCACGAATGGTCTTGGGCGTTACGAGTGGGGTGTCGCCGTACAGTATTACGGTGGGGCCATTAAACGATCCGATGGCGTTGCGCACGACACGCACGGCATGGCCGGTTCCCAGACGCTCGGTCTGCTCGACGCACTCGACGTCTGCGTCGTTGGAGAAAATTGCACGAACCTCGTCTGCCCCATTGCCCACAACAACAATGATGCGGTCTGCCCCTGCCTTGCGGGCGGAGTCGACGGTCCACCAAACGAGTGGCTTGTCGAGTAGTTTGTGAGCGACTTTGGGGTGACGGGACTTCATGCGCGTTCCCTCGCCGGCAGCGAGGACGATCGCGGTGATGGGCATAGTGCCTCCAAGCAAATGTTTTGCCTTCCCAAACACCATCATTCTAGCGCAGATGCTACCGTGCAGGAGCGCAAAACTACCGAACACGGAAATATCGATACCCAAGATGTGGGAAGATGCTAGGCAGCGTTCAATACAGTCCAAGGAATCGTCGCACGTCAAATGGAGGTAAATGATGACAGGTTGTGAGGTAAAGCTCATAGAAGATGGTGCCGACGCTCTTGTGGTCGGTGTTTCCGGACGAATCTCGGCTGACAATGCAAGGGAAGCGGAAGACACCATACGGTCCTTCGCTGCGGGAAGGGAGGACAGGCTGCTCGTCCTTGACATGTCGGAGCTCGCATACATCGCGAGCGCGGGGCTTCGTGCGATAATGCGTCTGCTCAAGCAGGGTGGCAAGGTACGTGTCGTCGAGGTGTCACCCGAAGTCTACGACGTGTTCGAGATGACCGGCTTCACCCAGCTGCTCGAGGTGAGAAAGCGTCTGCGTCAGATAAGCCTCGAGGGAGCCACCATGCTCGGCAAGGGCGCAAACGGAGAGGTCTGGCGCCTGGACGACGAGACCATCGTGAAGGTCTACAACGAGGGTGCCTCCCTCGACAAGATCGCGCTCGAGAACGACCATGCAACGGCCGCCTTCAAGGTGGGGCTGCCCTGCGCCATCGCCTTCGACACGGTGCGCGTGGACACGCGCTATGGCATCGTGTTCGAGCTGCTCAACGCCGAGACGGTCGGGCACCACGTGACGAACCATCCGGAGTCCATCCCCGAGATGGGGGATGCCATGGGCAGGCTGCTGCGTGAGATGCACTCCACCAAGGCCGAGCCCGGTTCCCTGCCGCGCATCGTCGACAAGATGCACGGTTGGATTGACTACATTGCGCAGGCGTATGGCGACGTGGTTACGGACGAGGACATCGCACTCCTTCGCCAGGTGGTCGATGCCGCTCCCGACACCGGCACCATCATCCACAACGACTTCCACGAGGGCAACATCATGCTGCAGGGCAACGAGCTCGTGCTCATCGACCTCGACGACGTATGCTCCGGCAATCCCGTCTTTGACCTCATCAACCAGTACTCGAGCCACGTGATCGTGGTCCAGCAGAAGCCCGAGGTGGCAGGGAAGTCCCTTGGCATGCGTGTCGAGGACGTGATGCCAATGTACGACCAGACGCTTTTGGCCTACTTCGACGGCGACGTGGCGCGCGTCGAGCAGCACAAGCAGGTCATGCAGCTCATGTCGCTGTTCATGTTCATGATCTTCCCCGCCAAGTCGAAGGACTCCTCCAACATGACCCCCGAAACCGCCCAGACCATCTATGCGCAGATACTGCCGCAGTTCAGGGCAATGGCGCCACAGATCGTCCAGGCGATGGGGATGTACCGCTAGCGTATGCTTCGAGCACGAAGGAGGGGGCGCGCCGTGATGGCACGCCCCCTCCTCGCTAGGTGTGACTTAGTGTGATGGCTACTCGGCCGGCTCCTCGGTGTTCTCGATGGGGTTGCCCTCGTCGTCGAGCAACTGCTGCGTCCCGTTGAAGGTCTGCACACCGCTGATCACGTTGCCGTCGATTGCGTCCACCTGGACCTGATAGTGGACGTCGCCGAGGTCGAAGTCAACCACGTAGTAGAGGGTGCCACCGCCGTTGATGAGGCCGGAGCACGAGAGGTTAAGTGCGGGGCCCTTTGCCTGTCCGCCGGCACCTGCGTAGTCGCATGCGATCTGGATGCATCCGTCCGCGCCATAGTTGTCATTCATGCCGTTGTTGTCGCCGGAGCCGTCGTTGTTGCCGCTGTTGTTATTGTTGTTGGAGTTGTTGTTGTTGGAGTTGTTGTTGTTGGAGTTGTTGTTCTGCTGCTTCTGCTGCTGCTTCTGCTCCGCCTGCTGCTCATGACGCTGCTGCTCTTCCTCGTCTTCCTTCTGGTCGAGGTTGGCATCCCTTACGGCGCTGACGATGGCGGTCACGTCCTGGTCGTCGAGGGTCACTTCCTCGCCGCCGAGCCCCTGATAGGTGACGCCGTAGTTGCCAGACTCGTCCGACCAGGTGAGGACGACCGCAGCACCCTCCTTGGGTCCGTACAGCGTCACGTCGACGTTGTCGAAGCTGGTCTTCCACTTGCTGGCGAATGTGGTCTCGTCACGATCGGAGAGCGGGGCCTTGTGGCCGTTGACACCCTTGGTGATGACGAGCTCGTTTGCGCCGCCATCGTAGGTTGCCTTCGCAACGCCGTCAGCGTGCGCGAACTTGGGGTTTTGGTGGGCGGTGTCATTGAACGTGAGCTTCTCGAACACGCCAAACTTGTCGAGGCCTGCACCCTTGGCCGCAGCCTCGGCGTCGGAATCGCTCGTCCAGTTGGTCTTGACCTCGGTCTGCTCGGTCTTCTGCGTGGTCTGCTCGGTCTGGGTAGTCGTCTCGGTCGTGGTCTGGGTCGGCTGCTGGCCGCAACCAACGATGCCGAGCGCGAGCGCTCCAGCAAGCGTGAACGAAACAATCTGCTTGTTCATATATAGTCCTCCATGTTTCTGGGCAACTTCCACGTTGCCATTTCTTGCCTGCGTGTGGTGCGATGTGAAATTCTACCACCCCAGTTTTTTGGGAACCACCGCACGTGTAAATGACGAGTTCCTGTCACATCCCCATCATATGTATGTACGTGTTGTGTTTCGTTTTGTCTCGCCTGTATAAAAACGCACCAACCGGTCTTAAGGGGACGGTTTTTTGGACTGGTTTGGGGCTACCAGACGTATGGAATCAGACGCCATCGCACGCGTGCCATGTATTCCCCGTATCCCGGCAGGCCTTCGCGCAAGACCCGTTCCTCGTTGAGGATGCGTTGGGCGATGAGGGGCAGATATCCAAGCATGATGACGAACGAGAGGGGAGAGCCCAGAACCAGCGGCATCGAGAGGAAGAGGAGGACGGTGGAGCTGTACATGGGGTGTCGAACGATGCCGTACAGGCCAGAGCTCACCACGTGCTGGCCTTCCTGCACCTCCACCGTGCGCGAGAGGTATGCGTTCTCACGCATGACCTCGGCATAGAGCGCATAGGAGGCAAGGAAGAGCACAGCCGCCGTCCACGACGCCCAGCTGGGCAGCATGAGCCACCCTAGGCGGCGTCCCAGACCCGCGACCACGAAGGCCGCGGCGAACATGAGGGCGCTCAGCGCCACTACCTGTCGCTGTTCCCGCTCCTCCTCGTTGGCGCTGAGTCGCTTGCGCAGCAGATCGGGTACCTTGGCCATCATGATGCAGCCTGCTGTCGCCATGGGCACGAAGAGGACGCCCATCAGGAGCCATCCCCGCCACCATGCGAGCGTCCCGGCCGGGAGGAAGAGCAGAGTTCCCACCACAAGAACGCCTGCGAGGTACTTCTTCAGTGCCGTCTTGAGGAGCTGTGTGTCCAAGGCCATCCTTCCTGCCGCACGATGGGGTCACAAACGAACTGAGAAAAGGGGTTTGACCCCTATTCTCAGTTGGGAATTGGGGACAGGCCCCTTTTTCAGTTCTGGGCGATGGTCGGCGTCTCTCCGCCACCTCCGGTATTACCGCGCATGTTGAGGTATATGCTCTGCAGCACGTAGCCGAGCAGGTACATGAACAGGAGCACGTGCACGAGGCCACCAAGTATGGGAATGAAGCCCACAATGCCCAGAATCAGACCACCCAAAAGGGCGCTTGCGAACCGACCGAGCTTGGGGAACGCCAACTTCGCCAAAGACGCACCCGCAAAGCCACCGGCTGCCACGGCCATGGCCACCAGCGCCAAGGCGATGCAGGCCGCCGCAGGTATCGTGACTATAAGGCACAGCAAAAGGATGCAGGCAATGGGCGACACCAGGGTACCGACGACTCCCGTGCCAATGTGTGCGCCCGTGCGGGTGCGAATCATGTTGGCCGCTGCGGCCGTGTGGCGGCCGAACAGCCATTCGGCGAGCACGGACATGAGGATTGTGCCAAAGATGCTCACGATACCGGCAAGGAAGGTCATCATGAAGGAGAGCCCCGCACTTGCCTCATCCACGTTCTTGGACGTGTCCTGCTTGGTAAAGTCGACGTTGCCGACCTCAGCGCCCCTCTGCATGGTTGGCTCCTGTTCGGCGCTCACGTGGAGCGTGCCCTTAATGCGGGCGTTGGTGCCCACCTCGACGGTCTGCGCGCCCACGTTTACGTCGCCGTTTACGGTTCCGTCGAGGTAGACCGTCTTGGCAAAAACCGTAAGCTCCTCGCACGTGCCGCTCACCCGCACAGATTCGCCAGCTATGGCAACGGCGTTGGCCTTCGTGTTGCCAAGCACTATGGTCTGCCCGGCTACGGTGACGTTTTGTTTTGCGGTGGAATCGCTGATGGTGATGGTTTGTCCCGCAACGCGGATGCTGCCGGCCGCTTGGATCTGGGAGAGGGTGATAACCTGTCCGGCGGCGATGAGGTCGTTCTTGATGGGAACGCTACCCAGTTCGAGGTCCCTGCCAAACCAAACGTAGTCGTCGCCCATAAACGGCAGTCCGCCCATCGCACCCGACGCTGAGTTCGCGTCTGGTGTTATGACGATCGCTGGTGGAGGTGGTGGGGTGGTGGTGTCCTTCGATTCGCTTGCGTTCGCAACCGAAGGCAGTGCCGCCATAACCGCGACCAAAACCGCAGTCAACACTGCCATAATGACCCTTTTCATAGATGCTCCCTTCTTTGCCAACACGCAACCCACTGAGGCCACGCATTGCGCATCGTCTTGCGCATGTGGCTTCGGATATCGAAATATGATAGGGGTTCTTGTGCGTAGGAGGAAGGGGATGCCCCCTTCCTCCTCGACCATCTGCGTTGTGAACTACCGCGTGCGGAAGGCGTTGGCAGTGCTGCCGGGGGCAGGTGCGTTCTTGGGAAGTATTCGCATGTCCACGGCCTCGGCGCGCTTGGAGAGGCCCTCGGTACCAGCCGATGCGCCATCGCGTGCCCAACCCGACCAGCCGTACGTCTGGCTGTGCACGCGATACCATACGCTCAGATGATCGGCCAGCTCACCCGTAAGAGAGATCCTCACGGCCTCGATGCGGCGGGACTTGCCCGTGATGCCGGCCAGCGCTCCGTCGCTTTTCTTGGCGGTCCAGCCGCTTCCTTGCACGTGCACCTGATAGGTGATGCCACCCGCAAAGGGCTGGTTGGGTGCGTAGAGCCTCAAGGCCTCCAGTTGCCTGGACTGGCCGGTAGACCCAGTTGTGCCGGCGCTGGTCTTGCCCGTCCAGCCCAATCCTTGCAGGTGGGCGTTCGCGGCGACCTGGGCCCGATAGGCGGGCTTTGACGCATCGTAGTCGGTAGGCTTCCGGTTGCCCCACAACACGACCACCTGATAGGCCTCGGCGCGCTTGGACATGCCGGCGGTGCCGGCCGGCTCCCCGTCGCGGGCCCAGCCCAGCCAGCCAAACGTCTGTGAGTGAACCCGATACCACACGTGGTAACCGTCAGCTGCGGCGTTGCCTGTGAGTCGCATCTGAATGGCCTCGATGCCCCTCGACTCACCGGTAGTGCCGGCCTGCTTGCCGTTGGCAACCCAGCCGTCCCAGCCCTTGCGCTGGACATGGGCCCGGTATTCAATCCCGCCAGTATCCACCGTGGCGCTCATCGCCTCCAGACGTCGCGACTCACCGGTGGTACCAGCGTCCTCGCCGTCGCTTACTGCGGGGAGGTCGCCCTTCTTCTGGACGTGGGAGGTATAGGTGACGTGTATCGCAGGCTTCTCCCTAAACGTCGCCGAGACAACCACGTCGGACGCGGGAACGACGAACTTCTGGTTGCCCTCTACCGCGACGTCGTTGCCTTGGGCGTCCTTGGCCGTTACGCTCACTAGGTCCCAGCCCTCGTCGGGCGTCGCCTGAATGGTTATCGTCTCGCCCTCGGCGGCAAAGTCCCTGCTGACTTTGACCGTGCCGCCCGTAATGCCCTGGGCCACGGCTATGTTGCGACGCGTCGTCAGCTGCGCCTCCTTGCCATCTGGAGTCCAGAGCACAGCGTGTTTTGGGTTGTCGCTCGTAAAGTGGCGCCAGGGGTCGTCGTTCTGAGCTGCCCCATATCCCGTGGTAAAGACTCCGTCGACATAGATCAAGGACACGCCAGCGCTCTCGGCGGCGGAATCGTCCCGTATGACCGAGATGCCGATTATGGCATTCTCCCCAAGGGCATCTTTGATGCCAAGAGGACTCTCGTTGTATTTTGGCCACGCCAAGCAGAGGTTCTTGCCCTTGGTGTCGTAGTTTGGGCGTACGTTATGGTTGTCCGTCACGCGGGGGTTGCCGGACAGGGTGATGCTATATGCAGGATCGCTCTCCTCAACCCAATAGCCAAGAACGCCGCCTCCTATTGCGGCGTTGTTTCCGGTAATGGTGCCGCCGGCCAGGTTGAAGGTACCTCCGGCCTGGCCGTAGGCGCTGGCGCCGCTTCCCACGTACACGCCGCCGCCGCGTAGGGTCTCCTCACTTCCATTGTTCTGGATGGCACCGCCATTCATGGTGAACGTGGCGCCACTTCCCACGTACACGCCGCCGCCGTAGTCCGCCGTGTTGTTCTGTATGGCACCGCCATTCATGGTGAACGTGGCGCCACTTCCCACGTACACGCCGCCACCACTTCTGCTTTCGCTATCCGCTACGTTACCGGAAATGCAGCCGCCCTCCATAACGAACTCGCCACCATTAACGACCTCCACACCGTGGCCGGTCTTGCCATTCTCGTGGGTGATGGTGCCGCCGCCGTTGGCATTGTCATAGAGGACGAGCTTGGCGGTGGCGCCGTTCTCTGCCTTTGAGATGCGCATTACGGGCTTGTTGTCATCTTGGTCTAGGGTGATGCTGTGACCGTTAAGGCAGAGGTTGGTTGGCACATCAGGACCAGCGGAGGGAATGACCCACGTGCTGGTGAGCACCACGTCGTCCGTGAGGTAGTAGTCTCCTGGGTCTTTTGGAAGTGGGGGGTCGGTCTCCTTCCACGGCTTGAACTCGATGCCGTCGTGGAAGTGCCGCTCGCGGAACGAAGCCGTAACGGTAACGTCGTGGTCGGGCATCTGGAAGGTATTGTCCCACTTCACGTTAACAACCTGCGTAGAGTCATTGGTAGAGGTGACGCTATACTCGTCGAGCGTGTAATGCTCGCTGTCGTTGGGCGTTGCGGTGAGGGTGACGGTATCACCTGCAATCGCCTGGGTCACGGTCGTGTCGTTTACGCTGGCAGTTACGGTTCCCAGGTCGGGAGTCGTGTTGGTGATCGTAATGGTGCGTACGGTACACAGGCGTGCCTCGTCCTCGTTGGCTGTCCAGTATACGTTGCAAGTGGTATCGTCGCTAAAGAAGTACGTGGAGGGTGCGACGGTGTTGCCTTTTGCCGTGTAGCCAGAGGTGAAGGTGTAGGGCTTTGCCTTGCCGTACGTAACGCCCATGCTCGCGCCAGATGTCAGCGCGCCGGTTACGTTTATCTTCGCGCCGTTGCCATTGTCATCCAGGACGATGTTGCTGGCAGCGCTGGGGTTGCTGCCCTTTGTGTTGCCCTCAACGACGGGGTTGCCGCTCACGTTGAAGTTGCTGCCCGCGAATATGCCGCCCACGCTGTTGGAGGTGTTGTTGGTGATGGTGCCACCGGACAAGGTGAAGGAAGGGGTGTCGTGGTAGGCGTAATATATGCCGCCACCGTAGCTGGGTGAATGGTTGTTCTGGATGGTGCCACCAGAGATGTTTAGCGTGCCACCACTCGTGCAGAATACGCCACCACCTTGGTAGGCCGCCCGGTTGCGCTCAATCGTTCCGCCTGTCATGCTGAACGTGCCCGAGCTGTCGTTAAAGGATTCTACATATACGCCCGCGCCGGACCCAGATGACGCGTTTGGGTCATTCACGTTGCCTGCGACGTTGTGCGATATCTTGCCGCCGTCCATATTGAAGGTGCCACCGTATACATGAACGCCGCCGCCCATGCGATCATTCGTGCCGTTAACCGTGTTTCTCGTGATGCTGCCACCATGCAGGTTGAATACGCATCCCTTGCTTACCCATACGCCGCAGCCAGACTTTCCTTCCGGGTGGGTAACCTGTCCGGGGTTGCTCTCATCGTCGTAGAGGTTGAGCGTGCGGGTTCCTTCGTTGATGGCCTCCATCATAACGGCGGTAAAGTCACCGCTGGCCGTGATGGTCTTGCCGTTGAGATGAAGGTTGGTCGTGCCTGTGGGGACCTGCCATGTGCTGGTGAGCGTCACGTTGCTCGTAAGGCGCCAGTTGCCTGCCGTAGTGGGCAGACTTTCGGTGTTGGTCCAGTCCGTCCACGTTATGCCTTCGTCGGTGCCCTGCGCCGTGAGGCCAAGGTCGTCACCGTCTGTGCTCTGCGCTCCCGCGTCGGGTGTCGCGTCTGCAACTACCTCTTCAGGCGTGATATCCACCTGCTCTGCAAAGCCAGCCGTGGTGCATACGCTCAGTACGAGTAGGCCGCTCAACACGACGCCGAGCACCCTCCAGATCCGTCCCATGCGAAATGCGCCCTTCATGGTGTCTCCCTTCCCGAGCGAACGAGCTGCCATGCGCATGTGGCGCAGGCCATATGTGCTGGTAACTATTATAACCGGGACAATTAAGCAAGCAGGCCAGACGCTGTACGCGTCTGGCCTGCGAATACTCTGGCTGGGCCGCATGGACTCTGCGAGCCGCTCCACGTACCGCTGGTTCTCCTTGGTGGTGTAGTCGCGCGAGAGGAACTCGTTGCCGTACTCGTCCTCCCACGGGAAAACATCGTCGATGTTTACACGTCCTATTGTTGGCATGTTGCTCCTAGCTGGGGGTTAGATACAAACCCCCATTGATTTTTTATGAACACGAAAAAATCACATATTGCGCAGCCTCCGCTGGATGTGCTCCTTGCGCTTCTGCGCGGCCTTCAGCTCCCGCTGGATCCGGCGCGCCTCCCACTGCTCCATGGCCCGGTCGTGCGCCTCCTCGTCCTTCCGCCTCTGGTAGCGCGACGGGGGGTTGCTGTAGGTTGGTGGCTTCGGCATGGGGTCGTAGGCCCTCGTTCCCTTCTCCGCCTCCGTCTCCTCGTATATCGCCCTGGCGTCCGCCGGCAGCCGTCGCATGAGGTCGGAGATCGCGCCCTCGGTCGCGGCGAGGCGCCGCCTGAGCGTACACGGCCGGCATATGCCGGTCTCGCGAGCCGTCGCGCTCCTCCTGCCGCATGCCGGGCACGTCATGGTCTGGGGCTCGTAGTAGCGCAGGTCGATCTCGTAGCCCTGTATGCGCAGGCGCTTTGCCATCTGCTTCACGGACTCCGAGGACTTCTTGAGCTTGCGGCATATCTCGCGCTGCGGGACGTTGCCCGCGTTGTCGAGCAGGTAGCGCACGTCCCCGGCCGTCCACGGCCTCTTCGCGCTGCCGGCCCTCATGGTTATCGCCCCCTCCCTGAGAGCGTGACCACGATGTGCGGGTCGTTGCTGTACGAGAACACGTCCTTGAAGCCGACCACGTATTTCGGGCTGTCGTCCACGATCACCCCGGCCATCTTGAGCCCGTCGAGGATGAACTTCTTGGCGAAGGCCACGTTGTCGACGTCCCTTTGCCTGCCCCTGTCGAGCTCGAACCAGTGGAACGTCACCCGCACGGGCCCGCGGAACCTGGGCACCCGCGCGGCCCTGGCGCACCAGGCGGCGCGCTCGGTCTCGCGGCGCTTCA
>CADBCS010000015.1 GCA_902793195.1 uncultured Coriobacteriaceae bacterium
CCTGAACGCAGTGAGGGCCAGGGACTTGAGTCCCTGGCCCGGGGCCATAGGGTTATACCCTTTGTGCAAACCACCCGCTATGCGGGTGGTCATGATTGCGGGATGGCAAAACCTGCGGGCACCGCTATGCGAAGTACGCGACGCCTCCCTCGATGAGCGGCTGGAACGCGTTGCCCGGCACGTTTTGGTACAGGCCGTCTGCGGCACGCTCGGTGTGGCCCATCTTTCCCAGCACGCGGCCGTCGGGGCTGGTGATGCCCTCGATGGCAAGTGCCGAGCCGTTGGGGTTCACGCACAGGTCCATGGACGGCACTCCTTGCTCGTCGACGTATTGGGTGGCCACCTGGCCGTTCGCCACCAGCTGCGCCAGAAGCTCGTCGCTCGCAACGAATCGGCCCTCACCGTGGCTGATGGCAATGTTGTGGATGTCTCCCACCTCGCACTTGCTGAGCCAGGGCGACAGGTCGCTCGCCACGCGGGTGCGCACCAGACGGCTCTGGTGGCGACCGATGGTGTTGAACGTGAGCGTGGGGCAGTCGTCTGTCATGGGCACGATGTCACCGTAGGGCACCAGGCCCAGCTTGACGAGTGCCTGGAAGCCGTTGCAGATGCCCAGCATGAGGCCGTCACGCTCGTTGAGGAGCTTGCGCACGGCCTCGGTCACCTGGGGCGCACGGAAGAAGGCCGTGATGAACTTCGCTGAGCCGTCCGGCTCGTCGCCGCCCGAGAAGCCGCCGGGGATCATCACGATCTGGGACCGGTCGATCTCCTCGACCAGCCTGTTGGTGCTCTCCACCACGGCCTCGGGGGTGAGGTTGTTGACCACGAAGGTGGTCACGTCGGCACCGGCGCGGCGGAAGGCGCGCGCGGAGTCGTACTCGCAGTTGTTGCCGGGGAACACCGGGATCACCACGCGCGGCTTGGCGAGTCCCACCTTGGGCGCGGGGCGCGTGACGCTGGCGTCGGCTATGCGATAGGACACCTGCTCCACGGTCTCGCCCTGCCCACGGTAGGGGAACACGGGCTCCAGACGCGCCTCCCAGGCCTCCTGCTCCGCCGCGAGGTCGATGTGCTCGCCCGCCGCAATCAAGGCGTACTCGTCGAGCACGGTGCCCACGTGGGCGATGTTGACGAGGGCAGAGCTTGGCGGCACGTAGGTGCAGTCGCTGACCTCCACCACAAAGGTGCCGTAGGCCGGCACGAACAGTCGGTTCGCATCGAGCCCCCACAGGTCGACGCCCAGCTGGTTGCCTACGCACATCTTGAACAGCGCCTCGGCAAGGCAGCCATAGCCTGCGGTTGCGACCGCGGTTGCGTCCCCGTCGCCGATGAGCTGCTCCACGAAGGTGAGGGTGGCGAGCATGGACGCGGGCTTGGGCGTGATGCCGTCGTCCCCGTAGTGCGGCGCGACGAGCACGACCTTGCTGCCCGCGCGTTTGAACTCGGGCGACGTCACGCGGTCGAGGGATCCCACTGCGGTGGCAAAGCTCACCAGCGTTGGAGGTACGTCCAGGTCCTCGAAGCTGCCACTCATGGAGTCCTTGCCGCCAATGGAGCCGATGCCCAGGTCGAGCTGGGCCATGAGGGCGCCCAGCACGGCGCCGGCCGGCTTGCCCCAGCGCTCGGGCTCATCGCGCAGGCGCTCGAAGTACTCTTGGAAGGTGAGGTAGGCGTCCTTGTGCGAAAGGCCGCAGGCCACGAGGCGCGCGACGGACTCGACCACGGCGAGGTAGGCGCCCGTAAACTGGTTCGCGCTGGAGAGATAGGGGTTGTAGCCCCAGGCCATGCCGCTCACGGTGGTCGTCTCGCCGTCAACCGGCAACTTGGCGACCATGCCCATGGCGGGGGAGAGCTGCGTCCTGCCGCCAAACGGCATGAGCGCGCTCGCGGCGCCGATGGTGGAGTCAAAGCGCTCGGAGAGGCCCTTGTTCGAGGCGACGTTGAGGTCGCAGAGCACGGAGCGCAGCCGCTCGGCGACGGTGGTGCCCTCCCAGGTGGGTGCCCAGGGCTGCGCGGCCTTTACGTGGACCCTCTGGTGCTTGGGCGCGCCGTTGGAGTCGAGGAACTCGCGGCTCAGGTCCACAATGGTGTCGCCGTTCCACTTCATGCGAAGGCGTGCGTCGGCGGTGACGGTCGCCACCACCGTTGCCTCGAGGTTCTCCTCGCGCGCATAGCCCAAGAACTCGTCCACGTCCTCGGGTGCGAGCGCCACGGCCATGCGTTCCTGGCTCTCGGAGATGGCCAGCTCGGTGCCATCGAGACCCTCGTACTTCTTGGGCACGAGGTCGAGGTTGATGTCCAGCCCGTCGGCGAGCTCTCCAATGGCGACGCTCACGCCGCCCGCGCCAAAGTCGTTGCATCGCTTTATGAGACGACAGGCATCCTCGCGGCGGAAGAGGCGCTGGAGCTTGCGCTCGATGGGCGGGTTGCCCTTTTGCACCTCGGCGCCGCACGTGGTGAGGCTCGAGGTCTTGTGGGCCTTGGAGCTACCGGTGGCGCCGCCAATGCCGTCTCGGCCAGTGCGGCCGCCCAAGAGGACGATCACGTCGTCGGGCGCCGGACGCTCACGCCGCACGTGGCTGGCCGGCGTGGCACCCACCACGGCGCCGATCTCCATGCGCTTGGCAACGTAGCCGGGGTGATAGAGCTCGCTAACCTGTCCGGTTGCCAGGCCGATCTGGTTGCCGTAGCTGGAATAGCCGGCCGCCGCGGTGCGCACGAGCTTGCGCTGTGGCAGCTTGCCGGCGAGCGTCTCGCTCACGGGCACGGTGGGGTCGGCGGCACCGGTCACGCGCATGGCCTGGTACACGTAGCTGCGGCCCGAGAGCGGGTCGCGGATGGCCCCGCCAATGCAGGTGGCCGCCCCGCCAAACGGCTCTATCTCGGTGGGGTGGTTGTGGGTCTCGTTCTTGAAGAGGAACAGCCAGTCCTGGTCCTCTCCGTCCACGTCCACGGTCACCTTTACCGTGCAGGCGTTGATCTCCTCCGACTCGTCCAGGCCGGTGAGCTGGCCGGTGTGCTGGAGCCACTTGGCACCAATGGTCCCCATGTCCATGAGGCATACGGGCTTCTGGTCGCGGCCCAACTCGTGACGCACCTGCAGGTATCGGTCGAAGGCCCGCTGCACCACGGCGTCGTCGATGGTCACCTCGTCGAGCACCGTGCCAAAGGTGGTGTGGCGGCAGTGGTCGCTCCAGTAGGTGTCGATCATCTTGATCTCGGTGATGGTGGGGTCGCGCCTCTCGGCCTTAAAGTAGTCCTGGCAGAACGTGATGTCGGCTAGGTCCATGGCAAGGCCGCGCTCCTCGATGAACGCGCCCAGCCGCTTTTGGCCGAACCGGCGAAATCCCTCGAGCACCTCCACGGGCTGTGGCGTCTCGAGTTCGAGCGCGAGCGTGTCGCGTGTCTCGAGCGATGCCTCGCGGGCCTCCACGGGGTTTATCACATAGTCCTTTACTGCCTGGGTGCCCGCCTTGCTCACGCGTCCCTCGAGCACGTATACCTTGGCGCTGGCAACCTCGGGGCGCTCGCCTTGGCTGATGAGCTGTATGCACTCGCTGGCGCTCGCCGCGCGCTGGTCGAACTGTCCGGGCAGAAACTCCACCGCAAACACCTTGGCCGACTTGGCGAACGTGGGCAGTTCAAAAAAGACGTTGTCGGATTGGGGCTCGCTGAACACGGTGGGCACGCACTGGTCGAACAGCTTCTTGCCGATGCCCTCCACGTCGTAGCGATTGATAATGCGTACGTTCTTGAGGCCCTTTACGCCGAGTGTGTGGCGCAGCTCGTGGCTGAGCTGGCGTGCCTCGACGTCGAAACCGGGCTTCTTCTCGACGTATACGCGAGAAACCATACAAACCTGCCCTTCGTTGGGTTTATGCAGTCTCCCTATGATAGCGATTGTTTGAGCTGCGGGCGTGTTGTGGAGGAATCTCCGTCTCGCTTCGCCGCGGAAGGACCAGTACCGTCCGGAAGGGACCGTCCCCGACGGGTAAGTCCGGCATGTCGGCTATGATGGTGGGTCGGGAGGATGAGATGTGTCATAGGATCACACCGCTGCTGTTCGACGAGCTGCAGGCGGCATTGGACGAGATGCACGAGACGGGACACGCGCGCCTGCCGCGCCGCGATCCCTCCGCGGTGGTCCCGGATGCCTATCCGGGCATGCAGGTGCCTCTGTTCGTTGCGGACGAAAGCGGGGAGCTCGTGGTTGCGGAGCGTGTGTGGGGCTTCGACGCCGAGCTGCGTGGGCGCACGAAGCGCGTCTTCAACACGCGCATGGAGACGGCGCTCCAGCATGCCAGGTCGGGTCGTGGCATGTGGGCCGAGCCCGTCGTCGCCGGTCGATGCCTTGTGCCGGTGCGCAGCTTCTATGAGTCTTGGACGCGCTCGCGCGAGCGTCGGGGCACAGACGTGCGGTTCGAATGCCCCGGGTTCCAGGTGTTCCTTCTGGCGGGGGTGTGCGACGAGGCGCGGTTCTCGGTGGTGACGACAACCCCCAATGCCGATGTCGCACCCATCCACTCGCGCATGCCCGTCGTGTTGGGTCCCGGCGAGTCCTCCGTGTGGCTCGGTCCGGACTTTGCGTCGCTTGCCGATCGCTCGCGCGTGAGTCTGGTGGCGACGGCCGAGGAGTAGGCACGCTATCCCAGCAGCAGGAGGGCCGCCACGTAGAGGGCGGTAACGGCCAGGGCCGCCCAGTCGGCACCGCGCATGCGCAGCGGATGCCAGTGGCTGCGCGTCGCACCGCCCTCGTAGCAGCGGGCGTCGAGTGCGCGCGCGAGGTCGTTCGCGTGGTTTAGCGAGCTCGCGAGCAGTGCCACGATCACGGGCACGAAGGCCCGGACGCGCTTGACGGGTGATCCCTCTCCCAACTTGCCGCCACGTGCGGCCTGCGCGTCCACGATGGTGTTTGCCTCGTTGGTGAGCGTGGGGATAAAGCGCAGCATCAAAGAGAACACCATGGCAAGCTCGTGACCGGGAAGCCCGATGCGCGACAGTGGTGCGAGCATGGCATCGAATGCGTCGGTGAGTTGGGAGGGTGTGGTGGTGAGCAGGATGAGCACGCCGGCAAGCACGCCCACCACAAGACGTAGGCTGTAGATGAGCGCTGCGTACAGGCCGTCGGTGGTGATGCGCACCGGACCCAAGGTGGCAAGAGTATCGCCGGTGTCGACAAAGAAGAGTTTGAAGAGGCTCAGCACGATCAGGATGAACATCACGGGCCTCACGGCGTCGAGCACCTTGGTGGCGGGAACGTGCGACGCGACTACGATGGCGATTATGGTGGCAAACCCAAGCGCGAGCTGCCAAGCCGTGTTGATGAAGAACACCGATACCATGATGGCGAGGGAGCCGCACACCTTTGCCCGCGGGTCGAGCCGATGGATGGGGGATTCGGCCTCGTAGTACTGACCGATGGTGATTCTAAGCGCCACGGATGCCCACCGCCTCTCGCACGGTTGTTACCAGGTCATCCATGGTGAGCGGGTCAGCGCCGTTCTGTGCCGCAAGCACCCCGGCATCCCTAAGCGCAAGCGCGAAATCCAGGGGTGCGGGTAGGCCCAAGCCCGCTTTGGTGAGCTCGGTGGCATGCGCCGAACAGAACACCTCATGCGGGTTGCCGGCATACATCACGCGCGACTGGTTGAGAACGATCACGTGCTCGCAGCGCACAGCATCCTCCATTGCATGGGTTACCTGTATGGTCGTGACACCGCGGTCGTGCAGGTCGTCGAGCAGCTCTCGAAGGTCCCTACGTCCGCGAGGATCGAGACCCGCCATGGGTTCGTCCAGCACGAGCAGGTTCGGCTGCATGGCGATGATGCCGGCAATCGCGCACAGCCGCTGCTGACCGCCCGAGAGCTCGAACGGCGAGGCATCGTCCAGGTCGGTGAGCCCCACGAGGCCGAGCGCATGAAGGCAGCGCTCTCTCACCTCGCTGGGCGAGAGGCCGAGGTTGCGTGGGCCAAACGCCACGTCCTCGAGCACCGTCTCGGCAAAGAGCTGTCGCTCGGGCTGCTGCATCACGTACCCTATGGTGCCGTGCAGCTTGCGCCGGTCGCGTTTCTTGGTGGTGCGGATGCCGTTTACCTGTATGAATCCCGCGTCGGGGGCCTCGAGGGCACACAGCAGGCGCAGCAGCGTGGACTTTCCCGACCCCGTGTGCCCCACGATGGCGACGGATTGTCCCTCCCGTACGGAAAACGACACCTCATCGAGGGCCTTTTCCGTCCTTGAGTACGAATACGTTACTTCCTCGGCGACCACAGGCGTGACAAAGTGAAAATTCTCGCCCGAAATCGGGGCTTTTTTGCACTTTGTCATGTTTTGACGACCCGAAACGCGACAAAGTGAAAAATCGAAGCCATTTTGGACATCTTTTTTCACTTTGTCGCCCCGCATGGGGTCCAAAACGGTCGTTTTGGGTGCCATTTTCGCATCGGCTGGCGCCTTCGAGCAAATTTCGCGCACCAACTCATCCCGATTGCAGGTCCATGGCAGCCCAAGACGACGGGAGAGCTGTGCCACAAAGGGTTCGTCCAGCCCAAGCCCGGCTAGCTCGTGTGCGTGGCGAAACACTTCGCATGGCGTTCCCTCCAAGACGATGTGCCCGTGGCTCATCACCACCACGCGGTCCGCCTCGAGCGCCTCCTCCATAAAGTGGGTAATGTGCACGAGGGTGGTTCCGGCTTGGTGGAGGCGCCCCATCACGCGCATGATGGCCCGCCGTCCGCGCACGTCCAGCAGCGACCCCGGCTCGTCGAGCACCAGCACCTGCGGTTCCATGGCAAGCGCCCCGGCAATGGCGACGCGCTGCTTCTGACCGCCCGAGAGATGTGTGGGATCGGCCTTGGCATAGTCCTGCATGGCGACGCGCCGCAGCTCGCGCTCGACGCGCACACCGATTTCCTCCGATGGGACCCCAAGGTTCTCGGGCCCAAACGCAACGTCCTCCTCGACCACCGTTGTCACCATCTGGTCGTCGGGGTTCTGGAACACCAGGCCCAGCGAACGGCGCGCCCTGCGGTATGCCTTGAAGTCGACGGGGTTCTCTCGCGATGAGTCAAACGTGCGCTCGCCAAACAGCGACACGACGCCTCGGTCGGGGGCGAGCAGGCCGCAGATCACCGATGCCAACGTTGACTTGCCCGATCCGTTGGCCCCCAGCACGCACAGGTGCTCGCCCGGACGTATCGATAAAGACACATCCTCGAGTGCTTGCGTGCCGTTCTCGTAGCGCAGCGTGACGTGCGAGAGCAGAACCGGCGGATCGGACAATGCCATGTTAGTTGCCCAATGCCTTGGAGATGGGTTTGTATGCCAACGCGGTGATCACGCAGTTGATGACGATCTTGGCGACGTTGAAGGGCAACAGTGCCGGTACGATCAGATCGATTACCGTCTGCACGGATTCGTGCATGTATATGGGGGTGACGATGAGGTTCGCGCCGATGCAGCAGGCGAGGCATACCACGGCGCCCACGCCCATGCCCAGAAGCGCGCCCTTAAACGTCGTGTTGCGCTTATACACCAGCGATGCGGGCAGCACCATACTAAGCGTGGCGATGATGGCCATCACCACGCCATAGATACCGCTTTGGGCGATGTGGGGGAGGTACGAGACAATGCCTACCACGACGCCCGTAACGGGTCCAAAGGCATAACCTGCAATGAGCGCGATGATGCCGGACGGGTCGTACTTGAGAAAGTCGGTGCCCGGGATAAACACGAGATTCCCCTCGAAGAACGAGCAGATGGCGGCAACAGCGCAGAACAGCGCCGTAATCGCGATGCGCTTAGTGCTCCATCCAGAACCCTGTTCGGTCGTGGCGTGGGCATCGTGTCGGTTGGTGGAACTCAAATCGGTGGCCATGATGGCACCTCCCGTTTCTTTCGTCCGGACTATGACCGTTGGCCCCGGATTCTCACCAGGTCAGCCGCGTATGCGCGGCACGCGGGCTCGAGAGTCGACGCTCCCATCACCGCCAGTGGGGAATCTCACCCCGCCCTGAAACTGACCGACCTACTGTAGCACATACGAGGCCAACACGTCGTGCATTTGCTCGATTGTGTGCCTCGCCTGTCCTAACTCCACTTGGCCTGGCGCGGACGGGTCGCCCACCGCGCAGAACGTGAGCGCGCTGCCGCACGACTCGCCGGCAAGGCGCGAGAGCGTGCCATGTGCCCCCATGGAAATGGCCACGACCGGCATGCGCAATCTCTCGCTTGCCCGTGCCGACGCCTCCATAAGCCGGAAGCAGTCCGCGCGGCTACGTGCCATCACGGCGAGCTTGGGCAGGTCGGCCCCTAGTGACGCCATATGGCAGAGTAGTTTCACCATGCGGTCGGTGGCGGGGGTCGCCACGAAGTCGTGATACGAGACGAGGGCATGCAGGCCATGCGCGTGCGCCGCGTCAACCAGCGTCCGCACCACATCGGCTGGCTTGTCGAGCTCGATGTCCACCATGTCGGGGCCGCCGCTCTCAATGAGCGTGTGGCACAACTCCAAGTAGGTTTCCTCTCCGTATGCGCGCTGTCCGCCCTGGCCTTCCGTGCGAATGGTCGCGATCAGCGGCGTGGTGGGCGTGATGCGTCCCAGCTCGCGGGCGATGCGCGCGACGTCGGCCTCGCCAACATGTTTGGCAAGGAAGTCCACGCGCCATTCCAGGCAGTCGGCTCGCTGCGCCATGGCCTCGTTGGCTTGCGCATACACCTTTGCTGCGTCGTCTCCCATCAGCGAGACGACGGTCTTGGGCCGGCCGACCCCAATGCGTCGGCCCTTTATCACCAGCATGTCGCGCGCTGGGGCCAAAGCGCCACGCTCATAGTCCATGGCCGCCCCCTAGCTAGTCTTGCTTGATGACGAAGCGCTTGACGCCAGGCTCTATGGAATCGACCTGCGTGGTCAATCTGTTAATGAGCAATTGCGTGAGGCTGTCCGTCTCGCCGTCCGTGAGAGGGTCACCGCCGGTCAGCATCGCGCGATAGTCCACCTCAAACGTCATGTCGACGCCACCCTCGCCGGAGTAGAGGTTGCAATGCAGGTTCGGTTCGCTCATCCCACGCTTTCGGGCCACGTCCAACAGGGAGTTGACCATGATCTCCTCGACGATGAGCTCGCACATGTTGTGCGCCCGCAGACCCATGAACTGACGCAGGCAGTACTGCTCGAGCGAGGCCATCATGGCTGGCAGGTCGAAGGACGTGGACATGATGTCGTAGTGCCAGCAGCGCACGCGGAAGATGAAGTCGTGCGTCTCGATGCGCTGGGGGTGCTCGAATATCTGCTGCGGGGGACCCGACTCCCACACCTCTCCTCGGTCCATGTAGAACACGCGGGTGGATGCGTCGCGCGCAAAGCGCATCTCGTGCGTCACCACCATCATGGTGAGGCCGCGCTCGGCAAGGTCGGTCATGACCGAGAGCACCTCCGAGACCATGGTGGGGTCGAGCGCCGAGGTCGGCTCGTCGAACAGCAGTATCTGGGGGTCCATCGCGAGTCCGCGGGCGATGGCGACACGCTGTCGCTGCCCGCCCGAGAGCTCGTGGGGCCAGCTCAGCGCCTTGTCCTTGAGGCCGACCATGTCCAGCAGCTTGATAGCCTTCTCCCAAGCCTCCTGGGTCGAGAGGCCAAGCAGGTCCATGGGTGCCATCATGACGTTCTCGGCAACGAGCTTGTGGCCAAAGAGGTTGTAGTTCTGGAACACCATCCCCATCTTGCGGCGCATGGTTGCGAGGTCGGTGTTGGGGTCGCACATGTCCACGCCGTCAACCAGGATCTGGCCGCTGGTGGGCGTCTCAAGCCGATTGAGGCACCGGAGCAGGGTGGACTTGCCCGTGCCCGAGGGACCAATGATGCTCACGACCTCGCCGCGGTCGACGGTGGCGTTCACGTCCTTGAGGGGTATGACGTTGGGATACTCCTTGCGAAGGTGTTTGATCTCTATGAGGCTCATTCGGTGACCCCCTTGATCTTGCGCGGACGTTTCGTGGGATCGATGCGATCGGATACTTTGCCAAGCACCCATGCGAGCAGACGACAGAACAGGAAGTAGATGATTGCCGTCGAGATGAGTGGGAAGAACGCATCCATGGTGCGCGCGCGGATGAGGTCGCTGGCGCGCGTGAGGTCTTGCACTGCGATGTAGCCCACCACGGACGTCTCCTTTACGAGGCCCACGAACTGCCCGATGAGCTGCGGGAGGAACTGCTGCATCGCCTGGGGGAAGATGATCTTCCTAAAGACGGTGTTGCGCTCGTATCCAAGTGCAAGCCCGCTTTCCTCCTGGCCAATGTCGATGCCCTTGACGGCGGTCCACATGGTGATGCCCGACGTGGCCCCAAACGTGAGCGTGAAGGCCAAGATGGCGACGATCTCTCCTCGTATGCTGAGGGACCCAAACACGACGTAGTACAGGACCATGAGAATCACGACGATGGGAACGCCGCCGACGATCGCATGGTATCCGTCCACGATCTTGCCGGCGACCTTGTTGCCCCTGCGTCGCAGGAGCACCGTGAGGAAGCCGAGCACAACGCCCAACGTGCCTGCGAGGACGCTGATGAGGATGGTGACGCCAAGACCCGAGAGGATGAGCTGCCAGCGGTTCTCTTGGATAAAGGTCTTGTTAAAGGATTCGACGATGCCAGAGAGGAAGGAGCCGTCATCTGCGTCCTCGGTCGCACGCACTATGGCTACCACGGCGCCGTCGTAATCTGGTTCGGTCATGTCGACCGTCCGCTTGCGCTCGTCGGAGATGGAGATGTTGCCAATGGCCACGTCGGCCTTGCCGCTCTCGATAGCGGGGAGGATGCCCGAGAACAGCGACGTGGTGAACTTCACCTTGTAGCCAAGCCGCTCGGCAATGAGACAGAGCAGCTCGGCCTCGTATCCCTCGACTTCGTTCTCCTCGACGACGTAGGACATGGGCTCGAGCGTCGAGCATATTGCCTGAAGCGTCCCGTTGGGGGCGTCCCAGTCCTGCGAGGGCATTGTCTTCTCGCTGTCGTCCGGGCTCATCCACTTGTCGTGAAGCTGCTCCAGCGTTCCGTCAGCGCGTAGCTCGGCAATGATGTCGTTGAACTGCTGCGTGAGGGGGCTGCCCTTCTTGAGGCACATGCCAACCTTGTCCTGTGCGATCTGCTCGGGCATGAGCGTCGTGCCCTCGTTGCGCGCGACGGCAAGCTCTGCGGTGGCTTTGCCGTCTATGCAGGCGTCGATCTTGTTCGACTTGAGCGCCGCGACCATGTCGGAGATGGACTCATAGTGGGAGCAGTTTTCGTCCTTGATGCCCGGGATGGCATCCTTCGCGATCTCTACGTATATGGAGCCGTTCATGAATCCGAGCTTCTTGTCCGCGAGCTCCGAAATCGAGCTGTACTCGGGGGCGGCGCCCTGGGCGGGTGCATTCTCGGCATTCACGATGACGGCGATGTAGGATGGCATGACCCTGGAGCTAAAGTCAACCATCTGCGCGCGTTCGGGCGTGTTGGTGAGCGTGCCTCCAAAGTCCACCTTGCCCGCCTCCACGGAGGCAAAGATGGCGTCCATGGTGATGGTCGAGACCTCAAGGTGGTAGCCCAACTCCTTGGCGATGCGTAGGGCGAGGTCGACATCGTAGCCCAGTATCTCGTTGTCTGCGCCAACGTAGGAGTAGGGATCGAGCACGCCGGAGGTTGCGAACTTGAGCGTCCCGTTGGGCGCGTCCCAGTCCTGTGCGGGAAGGGTCTTTACCGACTCGTCAGTTCCAACCCACTTTTTGGTGAGCTCTTCGATGGTGCCGTCCTGCTCGAACTTGGCGATCACCTTGTTGAACTGTTGGACGAGGGGATCGCCCTTGGGGAAGAAGAAGGCCTCGTCGACGTCGGCCACATGCTCGGGTATGAGGGCGACGGTTCCTCCCTTGCGGTTGACCACCGCCTGGCAGCAGTACGAGAGCTGTACGGCGGCGTCGGCCTTTCCGGCCTCAACGGCCGCGACGCAGTCGGGGAGGCTCGCGAAGAACTCCTCACGTGTCCCGCTGACCCTGTCCGCGATGAACTGGTTGTACACGCTGCCGTTTACGTAGGCAATTCGCTTGCCCTCGAGCTCACTGAGACTCTTGTAGACGGGAACCGGCTGCGATGCGGCACTCTGTGACGTGGTGGTTTGCGATTGCTGTTGCTCTTGGGCCCCTGCCTCGATGGGCGTTAGGACGAGGGCGCACAGGATGCTGCATACGACTGCAAGCAGCCGCCTGTAACTCACGTGCTTTCTCATGGGCATACCTCCGCGTTGTTGCGACACCACCCAACCTTACCACGGATGAAAGTGAGAAAAGGGGCCAATGCCCCTTTTCTCAGTCAGTTCCTGTTTCAGTTTCTGTTGCTGGTCGTTATCCCACGGCGACGACGGTTTCGTCCGCTGTTGTCTGGGTGCTGGGGGCTGTCTCCGCCTGCGTGTCGGTGGTCTGCGCGATGCTGGCCTGCGCGGCGGCCTGGGCTGCCTTGTTCTCCAGTCTCGCTATGTTTTTGACGAGGGCCTCGGGGAGCTCCTTGCCGTTCCTTGCAAGCTTGTCACGCCTGTTGTAGAGCTTGACCAGCTTGGCACGGTCGGCCTCGTCAAGCCCGGTCATGGCTGCCACGCGCTGCGTGTTGGCCTCGTTCGCCTCCTTGGCGGCCTTCTCCTCGGCCTCCTTCTTGGCTGCTGCCTCCTTGGCGGCCTTCTCCTCGGCCTCCTTCTTGGCTGCGGCCTCCTTGGCGGCCTTCTCCTCGGCCTCCTTCTTGGCTGCGGCCTCCTTGGCGGCCTTCTTCTCGGCCTCCTTGGTGCTGGCCTGCTCGTCTGTCTCAACCTCGACGATGCCCGCGGTGCTCTTTGTGTCCGCGGCGCTCAGGTCGTCTTCGTCCTCGCCGTAGTTGGCGTAGTCCCCATAGTCGGCGTCGTCGCCATAGTCGGCGTCATCGGCGTAGTCCCCATAGTCGGCGTCGTCCCCATAGTCGGCGTCGTCGCCATAGCCACCATAGTCTCCGTACTCCGCGTCGTCACCGTAGTCGCTCATGTCCTCGCCATAGTCGGCTGCCTCGTTGTAGTCTGCAAGGTCGTAGCCGCCAGCACCCATGTCGTCTGCGGCGGCATCCGTCGCGGTGGCGTCTGCGGTGGGCGTCGTGTCGTCAAGGAGGCTGTCCGCATATGCGGCCTCGTCCGTCGTGGCACCTTGGGCAGCACTGCCCTTGTCGTCACCTACGTCGGCATCGATTGCGAGGGCGCTCAACGCCTTTTGCATCTCCGCCTGCTTCGTAGCGGTGCGCTGCGCGGTCGACCTGGATCCGGCAGCTATGGCGACCGCCGAGGTGCCCAGCAGTGCGGCTACGACGGCCAGGGCGATGGTGGCCTTCTTCGCGTTGATGTTCATCGTGGTCTTCATGTTGGCTCCTCCCTCGTTTGCGCGTCGAAGTATCTCGACTGACTACATCTTAGGAGGGAGGGATAGGCCAAATCCCTCGTTAAACTGCCAACAAAGTGTCAAAGAATTGTCACAGTCGCCCAGGTCTCTGCACCTTCGCCCACCTGCTCGTGGTGGCTACTGTGCATGGGCGGGCAAATACTCGTTCCTTGGTACTCGCTCTTCAGGAATCGAACATTGGCTTGCTGCCCAAGAGGGACCGTGTGGGTCCGCTCGCCAGGAAAGTCTGAGCGGGGCGAGTTCACATCTACACCGACTCGGGCGCGCACGCGACAAAAGCCCAGCTAGCGGCATCGCGTCTCATCGCGTTTTTGTAGATGTGAACTCCAGGAGCGTGCTAGGAGTTCACATCTACAAAAACGCGAAATCAAAAGTGAAAAAAGGCCAGTTGGCGCGGGTGATCGTGCGAAAAGTACTGTAGATGTGAACTCCCGTTCCGCCGGTCCGAGTTCACGTCTACAAAATGGCGTGTCGCAACCTGAGGATTCAACAATCAAAAAGGCCGGAAGACAACCCCGGCGACTTGCAAGACGCCTTTTTGCGACGCCTTCGCAACCGCCATGCCACCCGATCGGCAACCTCATGCAACGGCTCCATATTACCATTTGCAGTAATACGGCTTTGCAGTGTGCTTAGACACGGGGGAGCAGTCATCCGGCACGCAAAGGCAGTGGGAGAATCGGGCATGCAAAGTAGGATTCCTGCGCCATCTCGCATCCCGCGTCGTAGACAAGGAATCAACCGGGCAATCCCGTGGGACTAACGTTCAGAACAGCGGGAGGGAGATGGAACCTCATGCGTCTTGGCGAACTGCGCAGGACACATGTGCTGCATGCGTGAAGACCATAGCCCTATGCTACAATTCTATAATCCATATTCGCACGAATCCGATTGCGCGGAGGGTGAATGAGCGACTACTTTGGCTCTCAGAACGTAGGGGACACGACCAGCCTCCCAACGGGTGGTCGGCGGGGTAATGACGGCTTTGGCACCACGTCCGTGTCGTCCGTCGGCTCCAAGCCCGGCCTCATAGAAGAGGACTATCGCGACGACCTGAGGATGCCCGATGCGGGGACCCTGTTTCGACGCATGCGGGATCGGGATCAGAGGCGAATGACCCTCGCGCTGGTGTGCGCGTGCCTTACCGTTATCGTGACGCTCTCGTTCGTGGTTCCCATGTTCGCCCAGGGAGTCGGTGGCACAGCGGTCGCGAAGCGCGGGACCAACACAAAGGTGCGGGAGGGCGAGGTCGAGGTCGGCCTCTATGTGCGTGCGACCGGTCTGGACGGAAACGGGTCGCGCATCCCCCTGCGCATCTCGGGACACAAGCCCGACGGTTCCTCGACCGAGGACGCCTGCTTCATCTCATACACCGGCGAGGGACTGGTATTGGCACCGGGGACCTTTGAGGTTCGCGTTGCCGAGTCGCCCATTGCCGGTGACGGCACCATGTATCGCCTCCCCGAGGAGAACCTGCAGATTGAGGTCTCGGAATCGCTCGAAGTCTTCTTCCCCACAGGCATCGACACTATCCGTTTGGAGAAGCTTCCCGCGTCAGAGATGAGCGACGACGTTATAGAGAGCGCCAAGTCATGGATTCTCAAGGATCCCGAGTGTCGTGACAATGCCGACGACTACGTGCGCAAGGCGCAGCGCAAGCGCGATGAGGAGCTTGCCCGCGAGAAGGAGCGTGCGGAGCAGGCCGAACGCGTGGCCGCTCAGGAGCGCGAGGCAATAGAGAACCCCGACCTGCATGTCGACCAAAACGAGAACAAGAACAACGACACAAGCGAGACCAGTAACCGCGACTCGAACGAGGGCCGCGACTCGAGCGGTGGATCTTCGGAAGACAAGTCCGGTGGCTCGAGCACCACGGGGGGCGATGACAAGGGTTCCTCGTCTACCGACTCCACCCCCAGCGACAGTGGCAGTGGAAACACCCCGTCCACCGATCCGACGCCCACCGAGCCCACCGAGCCTGTGGAGCCGAGCACGCCCGAGCCCTCCACTCCGGAGCCGACTCCCAGCGAGCCCGTTGAGCCGGCTGCCTCCGAAACGTCGGGTGGCGACTCCGGAACGCAGCCTGCGGCTGAGTCGGGCACGACGACGGAAGCCGGCAGCTAGCCGCACCGCTCAATAACCATCTGGGCACAATGGGCGCCCCGCGCGACGAAGAACCGCGCGGGGCGCCCCTATCAGCGTCCGGATGATCGCAGTGTCGTGCGAGGGCCTATGTTGCGTTAGAGGACCTTTCTGCCGGACCCTCTACGGCCTCCCCGACTCCCTCGTCCTTATCCCTGGCAGCAGCACCGGAATCGCTAAAGAGCACGAAGGTCACGACAAAGGAGACGGCCAGCACGATGCCCGTGGCGATGGCGCCAAAGATCGCCCCGCGCATGGGGTCGTCGCCACCGATGAAGGAGATAAGCGAGAGGATGGAGGGGGGTCCCACCACGGTATAGCCCTTAACGCCCGTTATGCCGCAGAACAGACCACCCACGCCGGCGGCGATGACCGCGCCGATCATGGGTGTACCATAGCGCAGGCTGATGCCGTAGAGCGCGGGTTCGGTTACGCCGCCAACGATGGCACTGATGCCGCTGGCGACGCCTTCCGACTTGGTCTCGGTATGCTTGCTCTTTGCGGCAACGCCCAGAGAGGCACCACCTTGGGCGATGTTGGCGCAGTACAGGGTGACCAATACGATAACGTCGAAGCCCATGGTGGCGAGGTTGCTCATGATAATCGGGATGAGGGCGTAATGCATGCCGGCCATAACGACGAGGGGCATGATGGCGGCTATTACGCCCACGGTAAGCCACGGCACGGTGTTGTACATTGCGGTGAACAGCTGGGCGAGACCATTGCCGATGACGTTGCCGATGGGCCCCAGAACGTACAGGACGCAGGGTATGCAGATTATGACAAAGAGCAACGGTTCGAGGAAGGACCTCAGTGCGTCGGGACTCACCCTCTTGGCAAAGCCCTCCGCCCACTTCATTACGGGAGCCATGAGAAGCATCGGCATTATTGTTGAGGTGTACGTCGTGCAGATGACGGGTAGGCCAAACAGATATGTGCAGGGCATGCCCAGGAAGCTTCCAAGCTCCTTGCCACTCATAAGACTTGCGAGTTCGGGGTAGCAGAGCGCCGCGCCCACAACCATAAACAACATGGGATTGCCGCCAACCCTCTGCGCGATGGTCAGGCCAAGGAACACTGGCAGGAAATTAAAGAACGCGTCGGCAAACGAGAAGATGAGGACGTAGCTGGGGTCAGTGGTGCTCAAGCCACAGAACGTGGTAAGCAGGGTGAGCAGGACCTTTACCATGCCGCAGCCCAACATGGCCGGGAGCAGGGGAGTCATGCAGTCCGCGACAAAGCCAATCAGTCGCTGGACGGCATTTCCCTCGCCCTTGGCCGGGGTGGGGTCGGCGTTGTTGCTCGCGCCGCTCGTCTCCTCAGTGGCCCTCGTTGAAGCCTCTGTGTGATTGGGTGCCATGTGTTCCTCCCAATGTCTAAACAGCCCATGTGCACAACGACCGGTACAATCGGCTGCCGTGCTACTAGAATTCATATGGTACCTCTTCTGTGCTATCAGATATATGTCAAAGCAGATAGTAGAGCACAGAATCAGCGAGGGGATGCCGTGCCCGTGGGTACTCCCCTATAAGACATGGAGCTGCAGGTCTAGTAGAATCATGGGCATGGCAGCGCTGCGTTTCGCAGCCGACGGCAGGGAGACGAGAGGAGAGACCTATATGGATACGCGCGTGGCGGTTATTGGCATCATCGTCGAGAACGAGGAGTCGGTCGAGAAGCTCAATGCGGTTCTTCACGAGTACAGCGGCTATATCATCGGGCGTATGGGAGTGCCCTACCGCGCACGTCGCATCAACGTGATAAGCGTGGCCGTTGATGCGCCCAACGATGTGATCTCGGCACTTGCCGGCAAGGTTGGCGACCTTGAGGGCGTGAGCGCAAAGACGGCATATTCCACGGTGTGACAGTGCATGAGGCCAGCTCGAATGGCCATCGATTCTCGTGCGTATAGGCTTGCGTTTGGCGGAGGAGTGGTTTCGTGAAGAAGATCAAGTTGATTGTGACGGCCGTGGTGGTGGCCGTGCCCATAGCGGTTGGCGCCGTTGGGGTTGCCCTCATTAAGAGGCGTCTTAGCAAGAAGGCGGAGCAGGGCAGGAAGGGAAGGAAGCTGCTGCCCGACAACGCACGCGTGTCCATCGAGGAGCTGCTGATGCTCAAGGGGCAGGACCTCGTGCCGGACAAGTTGGGAAAGTCGCTGCTGGAGCGCAAGCTCGACTCCATGTCCGACCGCAACATCATCCTGCTCTATGCTCTGGTCAAGGTGGGCGAGGTCTTGCGGTCTCGCGGGGTCAGCGTGCGTGGGGCAAGCAAGGAGGACGTGCACGAGGCGCTTGCGACGTTCTCCAACATCACGTCCGAGTCGCACAGTCGCAAGGACCTGCTCGCCGAGCTCGGGCGCTTTGGCTTCGAGGTGTGGTGCTCGATGCTCCAGGACGGCCTTACCCTGGTGGCCGCACAGTAGCAGCCGCTCGGGGACCGTCCCCGGAGCTATACTCTACCGTCGGGGACGGTCCCCGACGGTAGAGTATGCAGACTAGGCGGCGGGTTTCGCGTCCTCCTCGGCCAAAGAGCCCGAGTCGCGTTTGACCGAGGACTTGATGTCCCTCTCGAGCTCGGCTATCTGCCTGTTCAGCGCGTTGACGTCCTGCTGCAGCTTGGCGCGCTCGCCTACGGTGAGGGTCTCGGACTCGTTGAGTCGTTCCTGTGCCAGGTCGGCATCCTTAGAGAGTATGTTGAGTACGGTCGTGAGGCGCATGTAGTCCTCATCTACCTGCGCCTGGGCGATTTCTGGCGAGTTGCCTCCCAGATCGATGCCCTCGGGAGGGCTGATGGCATAGAGCGAGAACAAAATGCCTCCCGCAACGGCCACGACCACGCACACGATGTTCATGATGGCCGGCCGCATGCGGGCGATGAAGCGCTCCAGCGCGGGGTAGACCCACCATGCGATGACCGAGGCCGCGACACCAAACGCAACGGCGTTTTGCAGGCATACCTGACCCATAAAGTTAAAGGGCAGGTCCGAGTAGTCCCAGTTCTGGTGCTGTGCGTTAAACAAAAGGCCGCCAACGAGCTCGATGGCCGTGCAGGTAAGCGCATTGAGGACGAAGCTCACGATGTAGGGCAGGAAGCGATTCTTGAACGAGCTGCGCATCTTGACGAAGAGGGGATAGAGGATGAGCGCGATGAGGACTACGGCCGCTCCCTCCATGGGGTAGGGGTAGAGCCAGTCGCGCCAAAGCATCGTGTTGCTGGGGTCGTACTCGCCCTGAACCAATCCCAGGCGTATGAACTGGCACATGCCCGCCTCCATCCAGTGCCCAAGGACCGAGAACACCACGAAGTAGATGATGAGGTTGCGGTAGAACGGCCAGCTCTTGCGGTCGATAACGAGGGTGTCCTCGTCCTCCGACTCCCTGTAGCTCGAAAGGTCGTTGACGAGCACCATCTTTACGCGATCCGAGAAGATGAAGTACAGCAGCATAAACAGGAAGTAACCGATGTTGGTGAATAGGTCCAACGTAATGTTGCCCTGGTAGAGGAACTTGGTGACGATGGCGTGTACGAGCCCCAGCGCCGCGATTACGATTACGAGAGGCCTTCCTATCTTGAAGCGATTGACAAAGAAATAGAAGGCGACGGCCTCCAGGACCACCATGAACCACTCCGAGATGTTGACCGCGCTGTAGACGACGGTGTCGCGCGAGGTGAGGATGAGAACCAACAGCGTCGCGACGATGTGCAGCACAAAGGACACCTGCACGAAACGCATGAAGCCTAGCCTGTTCGGGTTGCTAAACTTGATGGCATCGTATGCCTTCTTGGCCGACTTGGTGGCGGCGGCATGGTCGGCCTTCGCCTTGTTGCGCGCCTCGCGCTCCCGGTCGCGTGCCTCCTTGGCCTTCTTTCGATCGCCCATTGAGGCGGTGATAACGGTGAGTCGTGCCGCCTCGTCGACCTCGGCGTCGGACTCCATGGCAATGCCCGCCATGGCGACGGCCTCGGCGGCGTCGAGCTGAGCTTGCCTGGTGATGGCGGCTTGGTCGGCCTTGCCGGTGGAGAACGCGCGGTCCATCGCGCGTTCCGCATCCCGCAGATTTCTCTTGTGGGAGCTCGTGTTCTGTTGCGTCATGGCAGCCTCGCAATGATCGTAAGTCGTGTGTGGCGCGTTCCTATGATATACAAAACGGCCTGCGCATCTGTCGCAAGCAGTGATGGACAGCGAGAAACCTTGGCTGGCAACCCACAAGGGCATGAGAAAAGCCGGCCGCGACGGAGGAAAGCCCGTCGCGGCCGGCTGCGTTGCGCAAAGCGTGTCGCGGCGTCATGCCGCGCAGACGCAATCGCTAATCGCGGTCCAGTATGCTGAGGACGCGGAGCAAGATGTTGACGATGTCGATGTAGATGTTTGCGGCATAGAAGATGGCATTGGGTACCGTGGGCAGATCGCTGGACATGAGGTACGAGTCGTAGCCCAAGAAGCCGCAGAACAGCAGGATCACAATGTAGTCGAAGATGGTCTGGTGGGCGTGGAAGAAGAACACTGCCACGAACTCGGCGATCATCACGCCGATGAGTCCCACGATCAGGATGCCGCCAATGCGCGAGAAGAACTCGGGGAACGTGACGCCTGCCACGAGGAAGATGCCCGAGACGCAGGCGGTGATGCCAAACGCGTGGGCTATGGTGCCAACGCTATAGCGTTGCAGCGTAATGGCGAGCGTAAAGCCAAAGGTGAGCGAGAACAGGATGTAGCCGATGAGGGTCATGGCGACGTTTTGCTTGTTCCTTCCCACGGACATGACGATGAGTCCGCCAAAGGTGCCAACGAGGGAGACGATCCAGACGATGAGGGGGTTCATGCCAACGAGCAGTCGGTCGATTCCGCCGCCGGCGGCAAACTGGTAGGTCCCCCACAGGACGATGAAGGAGACGGTGACGATGCCGTAGGTGAGCAGGTTGTATGCGCGTCGGTTGATGGTGGGTGCCGTTTGCTGTTGACTGAGTGAAGCTTCGTAACGATCCACGTCATGTTCCTTTCTGGTAAGAGCTGATCCGACACATCTCATTGTACACGCGAATGCCTTTCGCGAGTCCAACCCATTTCTGGTATACCCATCACGTGCGTGGCATATAACCAGCCCAGAGGTGGCGTGATGTGGCCGTGCGCATGCGCTCGCACGCACCACCCCTCTTGTTTGTGCATGTTTTTGTGCGTTCGACCTTTTCTCGCGCGCCCGTTTCCGCTAGCATAGCTTTGTTTGTGAGTCAAATAGTAAGGAGATCGCATGTCCGGACACTCTAAGTGGGCTACCACCAAGCACAAGAAGGCCGCGATCGACGCCAAGCGCTCGTCGCTCTTCTCCAAGCTTTCGCGTAACATTACCGTTGCTGCCAAGGTCGGCGGAGACCCCAACCCGGACAACAACGCCTCGCTCGCCGCCGCCGTAGCACGCGCGCGCATGGTATCCATGCCCAACGCCAAGATCAAGGCAGCCATCGATAAGGCCTTTGGCTCCGGGTCCGACGCAGCCGTGTACAGCGAGATCGTGTACGAGGGCTATGGTCCGGCGGGCGTCGCCTTCTACGTGGAGTGCCTGACCGACAACAAGAACCGCACCGCGGCAGACGTGCGTTCCGCCTTCACCCACTCCGGCGGCAGCCTGGGCACCTCGGGTTCGGTCGCGTTCCAGTTCGAGCGCAAGGGCTCCATTGCCGTCGAGAAGGTCATCAAGAGCGATGACAAGAGGGTTCCCGACCGTCAGAACGCCGTGGACGAGGACGAGTTCATGATGGCCGTGGCCGAGGCTGGTGGCGACGACTACGAGGATGCCGGCGACGAGTGGATCGTGTGGACCGCATACGACGAGATCCAGGACGTGCAGAAGGGGCTCGAGGAGCAGGGCATCGAGGTCAAGGGCTCCGAGCTCACGCGCGTTCCCACCAACCCCACGCCGGTGAGCGTCAACGACGCCAAGAAGGTCCAGCGCCTCGCCGACCGACTGGACGACCTCGAGGACGTGCAGAACGTCTACAACACGATGGATGTCACCGACGAAATCGCAGAGGCGCTCGACGCGGAGTAGCCGGTGCGACGCCAGGAGATGAGCAAGGAGGCAGCCGAAGAGGTTCTCCGGCTGCCTCGTCAGTATACAAAGAACGACCTGCGCAAGGCGTATACCAAGCTCGCCCGCCGATATCATCCGGATGCGGCGGCAAAGCACCACTACGACGCGGCGACCGCCCAGCAGCTGATGGTCGAGGCCAACAAGGCATACGACGTGCTCAAAAAGCAGTTTGCGGGCAAGCCCGGTCGTGTGGTGCAGCGCGGCGAGTCGGGCGTTACCGTTACGGTTGGGGTCACGGACGGCCCTTCGGACGCAGGCGGCTCATCAAGAAGGAAGAACTTCTACGAGCAGTATGCCAACGAGAACATCTGGGAGAGCTCCGAGGGATGGAGCAGCGAGGTGTCGGTGGAGAAGCCGCCCCTCAGCCTGCGCACCATCTTGCTCGGTCCGGTGTTTCTTCGCGTGGTGTTTACGGCGCTGTTCGCATGGGTCTGGTGGAACACGTTTCCGTTGCTCGGGCACAACTCGCCCCGATACTTTCCTGCGGGGGACTGGACGATTCTGGACGTGGCGCGCCTGGTGGCCGGCATGGTGTATCCCACGTACCTCGTGGTGTACGAGGCGGCATCGGGACTCATCTCCGGCTTCGTGCGCGAGGTGCTCAACGGGGCGTTCTCGTGGCTCGTGGGGCGCTATGTGGACCTTCGGCCGCGGACGTCGTCGTATGGCTGCTCCCTCTACAAGCTCCTGCGCAACCAGGTGTATGCGCTGCTCTTGGCACCCATTGCCCTGTATCTCATAGCGCTGTGCCTCACTTCGGGTCAGATGGCCCTAAAGATCGTGTTTGGGCTGCTGGGAGGGCTTCTGGTCCTCGACTCGCTGGCGGCGTTCGTGCGCGGCGGTCTCATAAACGTGTGGACGAGTGCGCTGGCCGATCGCGTTGAGGCCGTCTACCTGCTCGTTCGTCGCAGGATGCTGGAGCGTTGCGGAGTGGCGCCCAAGGCATAGGACGGCGTTTGGCCTGTTCGCGCCGAGGCCGCCGCGCACGCGCCCTGAACGGTGGTCGCACCAGCTTGGAACGATGACTTGTGCGGATTGTGAAACTACCCGTGGCATCGGTGGGCTTGCGACGTGCGCCCGTTGGGATGTCTAAAATGGGGTTCCGCATCATGTTTGCCAAACAAACGCAGCAGAACTGGGAGAGTGAATGAGCAAGCGCAATCCCTATGACGACTACGACGCCATCGATCCGTGGGACAGCAAGGATGATTCGCTGGAAGGGCGCGTGCCCAACGTGCCCACGGGCTTCTCGGATGGCTTTGAGTACGACGAGGACGAGATCGATCCCATCGACGCAATTGGCACGAACGGTTACGGCTTCGACGACATAACCTATCGCCAGCCCTCGTCGCCACCGGAGGTGCTGTCACGCGGCTCCACGGAGTCGTTGCCCAAGACGATGGTTCGCGCGCGTCTGGGCGATGCCATCCCCAAGGGGTCCACGGCCGCATACGACCAGGACCAGATTCTTAGGCGCCGCAACGACGGACGCAAGACCGGAAGGTCGCATGGCCGCCAGCAGGCGTACGACCCACGCGCGCAGCAGGCTGGCTACGTGAATACCGCAGACCAGCAGCCAATGGGACAGGGCGGTGGCCCCAGGATGCCCAGGCGTCGCAGGCGCCGGCACCTCAACGGCTTTGTAAAGCTGCTCATTGCGATCGCCATCATCGTTGGTGGGTACTGGCTCGTGGCACATCCCATCGACGACAGGCTCGCGTTTACGCCAGAGGAGCAGCAGACGGTCAACGGCACCCTCTCGTGGGGAGTGCCCGGCATGCCGTACTACGTGCTCGCGCTGGGTTCCGACGCGCGTGAGGGAGACACCTATTCTCGTACCGACACCATGATGCTGGTGCGCGTGGACATTATTGGTGCCAAGCTCACCCTCGTTTCCATTCCACGCGACACTATGGTGGAGATCGAGGGTCAGGGTACGCAAAAGATAAACGCCGCCTATGCGTTTGGCGGTGCGGGTGGCGCCGTAAAGGCGGTGTCCAAGCTCATGGGCGTGCCCATACACCATGTGGCGGTCGTCCACTTTGAGGAGCTCGCCGGGCTCGTTGACTATTTGGGCGGCGTGACGGTGGACGTGCCCGTCGAGGTGTACGACCCCGACTACACTGGCCTCATGCTCGACGAAGGCACCCAGACGCTGGACGGCGAGACGGCGCTGCTGTGGGCACGTACGCGCTACGGCTTTACGGACGGAGACTTCCAGCGGCAGGCCAACCAGCGCATTCTTCTCTCGGCGCTCATGAACCGCATGCTCTCGCTGTCTCCTGCCGAGATGCCCGGCGCGCTCGAGATGATGGGCGACCTCATTGGGACCGACCTGCGCTGCTACAACCTGGTACCGCTGTTCATCCGCCTCAAGCTGTCCAACCCCACGATCTACCAGTGCTCGGTTCCCTCCACGACCGACACCATTGACGGCGTGAGCTACGTGATCGCCAACGAGGAGGAGCTCGCCGAGATGATGCGCGTCGTCAACGCCGGCGGCGACCCGGAGGAGCTGACCTAGGCTGTTACGTTGGGGAAACTGTCACGTTGGGGATACTCCTGCCCGTGGCAGTTTGCCGGCGCGGCGTCCCGGGGCACATCAAAGACCGTTTGGGATTGCGCGCGCATAGACTGCTTTTATAAGGGGTATCCTCTTTGTATGTCTGTGACGAGGAGGAGGATGGGCGCATGAGTTGGTTTAAAAGGCTGTGCCTCTTTGTGTTTGGCGTGTCCGGCATACTTGCGCTTGGGTCGATCGTGCTCACGCAGGTGGGGCCGTGGATACCGCATTTCAGGGGCATGCTGGAGCTGCAGTGGTTCTACATCGCCCTCGAGGTGTTGGTGTGCGTAACGGGATTCGGCCTGCTCACATGCGTGCTCGTGTCGCTCTTCTCGCCGCGCAATCCCAAGGAGACGGTCGTCGCCGAGGTCGACGGCGGGCAGATTACCGTGACCCGCGCCGCCATCGCCAAGCAGGCGAAGCATGTGGTGGAGGCAGACGGCACGTGCGTGGCGGCCTGGGTGGGCGTTCGCGTACGCAAGCGTGGGCACGTGCGCGTGAGCGTTCGGGTGCGGCCGCGCAAGCCCATCGACGTTATCAGGCGCGGAGAGGAGCTGTATGCCGAGCTGGCCGAGGGGCTCTCGTACGTGTGTGGCGACTCCGTGCAGTCGATCGACATCGTATTTGCCGAGCCAGATCAGATGGGCGACCTTGCCGTGCGGGTCGAGTCGCGCCAGGAGCAGATGGCAGCCGAGCATGCAAGCGCCACGTTGGAGTCGGACTCCATCACCATCCCCATGAACTCCGCGCCGGTGGAGGACGCCATCGCACAGGCTGACGTCACGTCTCAGTCGGCCGAGACGCTCGAGTCCGAGCCACAGCCCGAGCCCCAGGCGGACGTTTCTGCATCAGGGGAGTGGGAGGCCGATAAGGCGAATGCCCAGACTCCCCAGAACATCGTGGTGCCCATGCATGCCGAGGAGGTGTAGCCAATGCCAGGTAGCGACTCGAATCGGAGCAAGGGCCTGCGCATGACCGTGGAGGTCTCGGCGACAAGCGCGAACGAGACCGGTAAGGACGCACCGCGCGCGGACGACGAGCAGTACGTGAGCGTGCCTGCGCCAAAGCACCCTGGTACGTCTGCACCCGCACCCGCACGGTCGACTTCGGCACCGGCCCCCAAGGTTACGATAGATGCCGGTGAGACGCCGGAGCCAGCCGCCAGACCACAGGCTGCCGAATCCCAGCCAGTCAGACCACAGGCCACCGAGCAGCCACGGCGCACGGTCGTGGAGGGCCCAGGAGATGCGGCCGCCTCGAGCGCTGCTGGCGACACCGCCCCCGAGCAGCCCACGGGACGGCAGACGAGCAGCCAGTCCGCTGATACCCAGGGCAGCGCACAGCAGCAGCGGTCGGGCATGACGTTTAGGGAGGCACGCCAGGCGGCAGCGGGATGGGTGCATCGCACGTTCCCCGGACACGAGTACGCGTTCATGGGTGCCATGCTGGCGCTGGTGCTGGCCGGACTCGTGTTTGCCATCGGCATCGTGCGCGTCCTGTTTATCTGCGTGCTGGTGGTCGTCGGCATTGCCGTAGGCCAGCTGTTCGACGGCGACCCCAAGATCATTCGCGCGGTGCGCAACCTGTTCTCCAACGATCAGGGACAGCGCTAGCAAAGGTTGGTAAGGTGTACGTGTGCATGCCACACGAACAAGAAAGGAGCGACTATGAGCGAAAACAGCAGGGTTCTCGAGGAGAACGGCGAAGTTACCGCAACGCTTGCCGCCGACGGCATGTCGCAGGACATCGTCGCGACCGCCGAGTCGGAGGAGGACCTGTCGAGCGAGGACTCTCTTACCTTCTCCAACGGCGTCATCGAGAAGATCGTGGCAATCGCCGTGCGCGAGGTGCCGGGCGTCGTGGGCATGAAGGGCGGCTTCGTCAATCGCGTCCAGGATGCCTTTGGTGCGCGCGACATCCGCAAGGGCGTTACGGTTGAGGTCACTCCCGAGAGCTCGGTGCGCGTGAACATCGCCATCTTCATGGAGTTCGGCGCCTACGCTCCGCAGGTGTTCGACGACGTGAAGAAGGTCGTCGTCGAGCAGGTCTCGGGCATGACCGGGCTTGAGGTTGCCGGTGTCAACCTGCGCATCGAGGACGTTCTTACGGTCGACGAGATCCGTGAGCGCAACCGCCGTCGTGGAGAGCTGCCCGAGGGCGAGGACGAGCGTGCGGAGGGCGACAAGGCCGACGAGGGCTAGGCCATCCGCCGAGGCAGGCATGCTTTGCCCGCGAGCAGAGGTAATCGATTGCGCGACGACCTACCTCGTGCAGTGAGGTAGGTCGCGCTTGCGTGAGTCCCCGCGCAGGCGCCGCGCGGCATGGAGGCGTTTGCCAAACGCCTTGGGGAGAGGGTGCATGGCGCAGGCAAAACGCATAGGATGGATTGATCTCATACGTGCGCTCGGCGCGTGTGCCATCGTGCTGCTCCACGTTACGGTAAGCACGTTTCAGGTGGTCGACATCGATCCCGTGCGCAAGAACACCTACATCCTCGGCGGCATCGTGCTGTGCCGATGGGCGGTCCCGGCGTTCTTCATGGTTTCGGGGTACCTGTTGCTCGACCCGACCCGTCCCTTTGGTTGGAAGAGGGCGTGGACGCATGCCCGCCGAATGCTGTTGGTGCTCGCGACGTTTGGCCTGGCCTTCTCGTGTTTGGAAGAGGCGGCCTATTACCTCTCGGAAGGCATGAGAATAACCGGTCAGCTGCTCATCGACGCCGCTGTGGACGTGTTGACGGGCCACACGTGGGATCATCTGTGGTACGTGTATGCCCTCATGTTCGTGTACCTGCTCATGCCGCTTTTGGAGCATTTGCGCTCACGCTTTGGCGAGCGGGGTCTCACCGTGCTCATGTGGGTACTGTTTTCCGGCGTACTGGTCGTCCCCACGATGCTCGACACAGGTGCGATGGCCCAGGTACTCTCGTGGCCCGGCCAGCTCGGTGGTTGGCGAAACGAGATCTGGTGGAGCACGCTCATCGGTCTTGTAAACGTGTTGGTGGGCAACTACCTGCGCACCGCGAGCCGCACCAGACTCATCGCCGCCCTGGGGGTCGGAGCGCTCGCGGCGATGCTCGCCTTGAGCTCATGGAGCTTAGCCAGCGGATGGGGGTCCATGAACTTCGTGTACATGCACGAGAGCTTCTTGCCAACGCTCTATGCCGCGGGCCTCATCGTCGTCGTGCGACACCTGCGAGGCGACGAGACATTGCCCGAGCGCTCGCTGGCACAGGTCCTCGCGCAGGACAGCTTTGGCATCTATGTGCTGCATCCGCTCTTCGTGCACGTGGTCCTTATGGCAATCGACCCGCTCGCATGGCCGCCCGTAGTGTACGAGTGCGCGTTCTTCGTGGTGGTGACCGCGGTCTCGGTGGTGGCGACGCGCGTCCTCAGGCACGTTCCGTTCGTGGGCAGGCTGCTCTAGGCTCACACGGATCGCGCGTCGATGAGGTATGCTCTATGCATGGCCCGAACATGGAACGGAGGCGCTCGTGGATGCCAACTCACGCAAGATCTGTGGTCTCATAAGCGAAATGAACATGCGTTTTGTGGTGCCTGTGTACCAGCGTCCCTATTCGTGGGGCGAGGAGCAGTGCGCACAGCTTTGGGATGACATCCTGGCCACGGGCAGGGGCAGGTCGTCCGTCCACTTTACGGGCTCGATTGTAACCATCCAGGACGGCTCGCTCTCCGAGCAGGGCGTGGCCCCCTTGCTGCTAATCGACGGGCAGCAGCGCATCACCACCATCTCGCTGTTGCTCGTGGCGCTGGCGCGCTTCGCCCAGCGGCATCCCGAGCGGACGTTGCCCTTCTCGGCCAAGGAGATCCTGGTGAGCGGCTACCTCACCAACCGCTTCCGCACCGGAGACGACTACTACAAGCTCACGCTCTCCAAGACCGATCGATTGGCATACCAGGGGGTTATCGACGCGCTGGGCACCGAGGACGAACCCGAGCTCGACCCCAACACGCGCCTGGCGCAAAACCTCCTGTACTTCGATCGGCGCGTGGAGGCACTCGACGACGTTGAGGCCGTGTGGGCGGGACTGCATCGGCTCGAGGTCGTCGCCATCGCGCTGTCTCAGGGTCAGGACGACCCGCAGCTCATCTTTGAGTCCATGAACGCAACCGGCAAGGACCTCTCCAACGCGGACCTCGTGCGCAACTTCGTGCTCATGAGCTATTCGCTGGACGAGCAGCCGGGCCTCTACCGCATGTACTGGCAGCCCATCGAGCAGATTCTGGGCGTTGAGCGCTTTGACGAGGCGTTCGACGACTTCCTGCGCAGCTACCTCACCATCATGCACGCGCCGACCTCCATGGCGAAGGTGGACGTGTACCAGGCGTTCAAGCGCTACGTACTGTTTAACAGCTACCACAAGAACGATCGCATGAAGAACCTGAGCCTCAAGATCAAGCGCTTCGCCCGCTACTACGCGGCGGTGGTGAGCGGCGAGGTGGACGATGCCGATTTCTCGGAGGCGTTCCTGCGCATCAACATGCTCGGCGAGGCCTCCGTGCGACCGCTCCTGGTGGCCCTCTACGACGGCTACGAGCACAAGGAGTTCTCGCGCGGGCAGTTCCTCGACTTGGTGGCATACCTGGAGAGCTATCTGCTTCGGCGGGCGGTGTGCGACTGTGCGGGAAGCACGCTCGCCCCGTTCTTCTCGTCGCTCATCGCGCGCATTGACGCCGTGCGCTCCGAGGAGGGAGACGTGGTGGAGGCGCTTGCCGCCATGCTGCTCAACGAGGCGGGCACGGCACGGCGCTTTCCCAACGACGCCGAGTTCGAGCATGCCCTCTCGCGCAGGGACATGGCGAACTTCGCCGGTGGATGCGTTCTTTTGGCGCGTCTGGAGGAGTGTCTGCGTGACGACGGCGTGCGGATCGATCCGCACGCATGGACCATCGAGCACGTGATGCCTCTGGGCGCTCGCGACGACCCGTCGTGGCTGGCCATGCTGGGCGAGCAGCCCGAGCGCGACTTTGAGGATTGCATCAACAGCTTGGGCAACCTCACGCTCACCTCTGCGGGATTCGACATGCAAGAGGGCAGCTTCGAGCAAAAGCGCGAGCGCATTGCCACAGACGACATGGCGCTCTCGCGTGACATCGTGGGACAGACGTCGTGGACGCCCGACATCATGAGGGAGCGTACCGAGCGCATGGCACAGGTGGCGCTCGATGCGTGGAAGATGCCCGAGCTCCCCGAGGGCGTGGGCAAGGCGTACCGCCTCTCCAAGCGTGCGGCGGCAACCAAGGACGTAAGCTTCCAGGACCTGTTTGACGCTGGTCTCGTGGAGATGGATGACGCTCTGGTGAGCGTGAGCCCCATGCATCCGGGCAAGGCCACGGTCACCTCCACGGGCAAGATCATGCTGGCGAACGGCGAGATGTTCGATGATCCCACGGCTGCCTACGAGCGGTTCCTCACATCGTGCGGCGCGTCACCAGCCGGCCAGAACGGATGGATGTACTGGCGCCGCGGTGAGGGTGGCCCACTTCTCGACGACCTTCGCGCAGAGCTGTAACTGCACCAACAGGGACCGTCCCTTCCGGATGGCAACTGCACCGGAAGGGACGGTCCCCGACGGACGGTTGGGCTTACTTCTTGAGGAATGCCTTATCGTACGTCTGCTTGACGCCTTGGTAGTCCTTTGCCGGTGCGGCCTGGCCCTTCTTCACGAGCACGACCTGGATCGCCTCGATGCGGCGGCTCATGCCCTGGGTGCCAGCAGACGCGCCGTTCTTGGCCCACGCCATCCAGCCAACCCGTTGCGCATGCACGCGATAGTACACGTCGTACTGCTTGGCAACGTTGCCGGTCAGCTTGAGCTGCACGGCCTCGACGCGCTTGGACTTGCCCGTGGTGCCCGACGTCTTGCCGTTCGACACCCAGGTCTTCTCCCAGCCCTTGGTCTGCACGTGGGACCGGTAGCTGATGCCGCCTTCGCAGGGGAGGTCCGACACGCTTATGCGCAGGGCCTCCACGCGGCGGGACTTGCCCGTGGTTCCGCTCATGCTCCCGTTCGTCACGGCCTTCTGCCAGCCGATCCGCTGCACATGGGACGCATAGCTCACCGCGGGGTCCTTTCTCACGCTAAAGGTCGTGCTCACGTTGAACTCGCCCCCGCCGTAGTCGTAGACTGCCGTGAGCGTGTGGTCGCCCGAGGCGAGGGTGTCCAGGTAGTTGGCCGCAAGGGCGATCTTCGTTGACCCCACGGCCGCTGCGTAGTCGCCCTGGCCAAGCTCTTGGTCGTCGACGAGCATCCTGCGCAGCTTGTCGTAGCGCGCGTTGGTCTTAAAGGCAAGGCCCTCACCCGAGTACCTGGCATGGACGCCACCAGCGCCTTCGACAAACGCGTAGGTATAGCTCAGACCGAACCCGCGCTTGTAGAGGATGTCGGAGGTGTACTCGATGGCAAGGTTGTCCTTCTCCACCAGGTCGGGTATGTTGACCGGCAGCGTGCCGGTGGGTCCGCCAGGATTCACGTCGTCAAAGAGCGCCGAGACGGCAGCGACGACGTTCGCGTTGTAGGCCACGCCGCCCGCGCTCTTGTCGGTGGGGTCGGCGCCAAGGCCGGCGGACATGTACCCCAACATGGCCGCGTCGGCACCCTGGTAGCGCGCCGCGTCGTAGGGCAGGTTGTTGGCAAGCAGGACGAACTTGCCACCGGCGGCGTGCGTCGCGCTGAGCGCACGCGACACGCATTGGTACAGCGGAGAGGTTCCAGCCAGGGGGTCGGCATCGTAGCTGGCCGTAAAGCAAATCACGGTGTCGGCGTTCTTTATGGCGTCCTTAAGGGCGTTGGTGTAGTGCGCGGCACCGTTCTTGCTGTCGTAGTAGTAGTCGATGGTAATGTGCATCTTGGAGCTGTCGCTGCCCGAGGAGCGATTGGGGTCCACGAGGTTGTTGATGCGGGCGTCTTGGGCAATCAGTCCCTTGCCCTGCAGCTCCTTGATGGCGTAGTCGATGGTCATGTTGTCGTCCTTGAGCCGACCCAGAATTACCACGTTGTTCTCGTGGCCCGAGAGGGGCAGGGCGTAGTCGTCGTTCTTCACCAGCGTAATGGCCTCGCGGGCAATCTTCATCTCGGCCTCGTGGTGCTCGTCGGAGCCGACGATGGCCTTTGCGCTGTCGATGTCGACCGGCGTGTAGTTGTTGAGAATGCCGTACTTCTTCTTGAGTGCGAGGATGCGCGCGACGCTTTGGTTGATGCGGTCCTCGGAAATGGTCTTGCCGTCCCCAGTTCCAACCTTGGCCACGATGGCATTGATGTAATCGTCGTAGAACGTAACCGCAGTCGAATTGTTGAGGTCGGTGCCCATCAGCAGGATGTCGACGCCGGAAAGAATGCACTTCTCAGCGAGGTTGGCACGGTAGGCGACGTCTGCCTTGAGGCGCGCCATCTTTTGTGCCTTCGTCTCGCCTGCGGGGGCTGGTGAGGCAGATTTAACCAGCTGATGCTCGTACAGGGCGTCCATCTCGAGCGCGTCGGTGATTATGACTCCGTTGAAGCCGAGCTTCTGGCGTAGCAGGTTGTCGAGGATTTGGGCGGACATCGTGGCGGGATAATAACCCTTGTTGCCATCGGGAAAGGTGATCTCTTCCACTTCGTTTTCTCTCTCGTAGGTGGGCAGCATGATGTGTGCCGTCATGATCATGTCGGCACCGCTCTGGATGGCATCCCTAAACGGCATGAGCTCGCATGCCTCGAGCTCCGCCTCCGTCTTCTCGGAGATGGATAGGCCAAGGTGGCTGTCGGTGGCCACATCGCCATTGCCGGGGAAGTGCTTGTAGGTCGCAATCACCTTGCTCGCGGCAAGGCCCTTCGAGAACTCAACACCCAGAGGACCCACGACGGTGGGGTCGTCGCTGAAGGAGCGCGTGCCGATGGCGGGGTTGGACGGGTTGCTGTTTACGTCGACGGCGGGAGCGAGGTCCGCCGCAATGCCCAATGCCGCGATCTCCTCTCCTAGCACCTTGCCGGTGGTGAAGGCATTGGTCTGGGCGTTGGCGCCCGTGGCACCGACGGCCATGCTGCCAGTCATGCGCGTGCCCATGGTAAAGCGCACGACCACACCGCCCTCGCCGTCCACGCACATGAGGTAGGGGATGTTCTTGGAGCGGCCAGTCGCCTCCATGTTGTTGTCCTGCAGCGCGTTTACCAGCGTGCCGGTCTGCTCCACGGTCGAGATGTTCTGGCCAAACAGGCTGATGCCGCCATACTGGTGGGCCTTTAGGGCAGCTTCCAAAGCTGGGTATTTGCTCAAGACCTGCACGTTCTCGTTGTCCCACGTGCGGATGGAGGGAATGATCATCTGCGAGATCTTCTCGTCGAGGGACATGGCGTTAATTATGTTGTCTATCTGATCGTCACCGCTTGCCTGTGCACTCAGACTCTGGCTTGTGACCTCATCGACAGCCACGTCCTGCTCCGTGGCGTCCGTTTGGTTGGCCTGTACCTCGACCTCGTTCTTCTGATCGGGGGTCTGGGCAACCACGACAGCCTCGTTCGGATTGTCCTCCTCAACCACGACCTCGTTGGCGTACGCGAATCCCGCGGGAAACGCGCTCGTGAGCACGAGGGCGATGGTGGTTATTAACGAGAGGAGAAGCCGTATGCGGGTGGGTGTTTTGTGCTGCGGGTTGCTCATGGGACCTCCTCTGTGCCTGCATGCATGTGTTCTCGTAATTCTATCAGCAAACGAGGGGTCAAGCCCTTTTCTCAAACGGAAAAGGGGGCAGAGCTCTTTTACCAGCCCGTGCGGTGGTACGTGCAATTTCCGGCCAAAAGGGGTCCTTACCGCGATTCTGGCTGTAAATCGTGGTAAGGACCAAGCTTGTCACGAAATCGTACGCAGCGCCTGGGGTGTCCCAAACGGCGCCCCGCCCGTCGCACCTACGCGGCAGTGGCCCCGGCACCCTCGCCGACGAAGTACGGACGGAAGAAGTCGAGCAGCCTCATTGCTTCAGGCAGGGTGGTGAGGCCCTTGACGAGCGAAACGCTAAACCAACCGAAGTCGTTACGGTCGAAGAGCTCCCTGCTCCCGCAGCTCGCAAGTACCGCGTAGGGAATCTCTCCGATCTCGGCGATGTCAGCGGCCTTCTTGGCGGCGTCGTAGCGCAACGCGCCCGCCTCGAGGTCAAAGACGTTGTAGAAGCCCTTGAGGAAGCCCGACATGCTCAGCATGCCCTCGGCAAAGCAGTTGAAGTGCCTCTCGGACACGGGGCCGTAGTAGGAGTCGGTCGTTCCGTCCGGGCGGATGGACTCGAGAGTGACCTCCTCGATGCGGCCGCCCGCGAGCCTCGCAAAGGCGTGACCGGCGAGCTCGGTCTCCTGGTCGGCGCTGTTGATGGCCACGAACCTGCGGTCGGTAAGGTCAAAGAACACGTGCTCCTCGACGACGCCCACGCTCGTGCCGTCCAAGAAGGACACGCGCAGGACCGCTGCCTGCTCGCGCACGCGGTGGAAGAACGTGATAGGCGCGACCGCGAGGTCGCCTGCGTCGAAGTCCCACACGAGCAGCTGGTCGTCGTCTGCGAGCTCGTCGACACGCTTTGCGCTTCCGTCGGCGAGGGTGATCATCGTGTCGGGCGTGAGGCAGGAGCCGGAGGGGTCGTACGAGGGGTCGAAGTTTCCACTGGACACCTTGTCCAGGATATCGTCGTTGATCGGGGCGTACTCGGTAGTGGTCGGGGAGGTGCTGGTCTTTGCGTTGGTAGCCATGGTCTTTTGGTTGGCTCCGTTAGGGTTGCCAAACTACTACGTCCGAGTGACATGGGCGTCTCGCAGAAACCCGCAGCATAAGGCACTGCACGCTACACGCACATCGCTGGGACAATCCCAAAAAGCGTATGATAAAGACAAGAGCGGCCGCACCGCGTGCGATAAAGGAAAGCCCTGAGCGCCAAAGGAGCAACTCGGATGAACGCATACGACTTCGACGGCACCATCTTTCCCTCGAACTGCACCATCGGCTTTGCCCTGTGGTGCATGCGGCGCCAGCCGAAACTCTTTCTCACCTACGCACCACGCGCCTTCAAGAGCCTGGTCAAATACAAGCTGGGGAAGCTGCCGAGCTACCGCATGCTGCGCGAAATCTATGGCTATCTGCGCTGCGTTGACGACTTCGACGTGCAGATCGAGCGCTATTGGGACAAGAACGAGCATAGGATCTCGTCGTGGTACCTCGCGCAGAAGAGGCCGGACGACCTCATCATCAGCGCCTCGCCGACCTGCCTCATCGCACCCATCGCGCGTAGGCTTGGCGTGAACTACGTTGCGACCGACTACGACCGCGAGTTCGGCGTATTGGTAGACAACCTCATGTACGCGCGCGAGAAGTCCCGCTACATCATCGACCACGGCTTTCCCGTAATCGACCACTTCTACTCCGACTCGCTCTCGGACACGCCACTGGCGCTCTGCGCCGAGCAGGCGCACCTCGTCTCCCGTAGGGCACGCAAGGTTTCCGACTGGCCGGAGCTTGACGAACGCACGAAGGAACGCGTAAGAAGGGAAATCGACACCGGCTGGACAATCCACCTCGAAGACTGAGGTGCGGGGATGCCACGGATGCCGTGCTAGCCCTGTGTGGGGCAGTGCCCGTTCTGTCGTTTCTGTTACTCATTGTCTCAACGTTACGATACTTGTAGCAAACATACGACTGTGCTATATTCAGCTATATGATTAATAGACAGATGCCACGTCCGCAAAGGGGACTGATTCGAGATGCCACTGCAGGTCGAGGACACCGTCTCAAGTAACGGTGGCGGATTCTCTCCCCGTATTCGGCTGGTCGACACGGTCCTGGTCGTCTTGGGGACGATGGTTACCATCACGGGCATCCTTGCGCTGGTCCACCTCATGGAGGTGCGCACCACCACGGCCGACGTGCGCGACCAATACGAGGAATGCATAGCGGCCGCAACCGATTTGATGGAGGCGTCGGACTACCTTACCAGCCAGGCCCGGCTGTACGTGTCCACCGGTGACATGTCATACATGGAGCGCTACCTCGACGAGCTGCTCAACGAGCGTCGCAGGGACCACGCCGTCGCGACCCTCAAGAGGGAGGCCACAAACGGCAATGCGGCCACCGAGCTTGAGGAGGCGCTCAAGAACTCCAACACCCTTGCCGAGCGCGAGCTCTATGCCATGCGTCTGATGGCAGAGGCGCAGGGCGGTGGCGACATCCCCGAGACGGTGCAACGGGTCGAGTTGTCCAAACACGATACGCGTCGCTCCCCCGAACAACAGCGCGACCAGGCCCGCGAGATGGTGCTCGGCTACGAATACGACGACCTCAAGTCGCTGATCATCGAGGACGTGGACGACTGCACGTCGGCGCTGGTTGACCACCTCAAGGGCGCGCGGGCCACCTCCTTTGCCGTCGAGAAGCAGATGCAGGTGGTCCTCATGACGGTGCTGCTCACCGACATCGCGTTGCTGGGCATCGCGACCATCGCCAACGGGTTGCTCGTCATGCGTCCCATTCACAGCATCGAGCACAGCATTCGCGAGAACGAGCCACTCTCCGAGCAAGGGGCCAAGGAGATTCGCAACCTTGCCAAGGCCTACAACCGCCTGTACGCCGAGAACCTCAGGCGCACGATGCTCCTGCGCCACCAGGCCGAGACCGACCCGCTTACCGGTCTGCTCAACCGTGGCTCGTTCGACCGCGTGCTCCTGCACCACGGCAAGGACATCGCCCTGCTCATCGTGGACGTCGATCGGTTCAAGTCCATCAACGACGCGAACGGGCACGAGGTCGGTGACGAGGCGCTGCGCAAGGTGGGTGCCTCGTTGGCACAGCACTTCCGCAACACCGACTACGTATGTCGCATCGGAGGCGACGAGTTCGCGGTCATCCTCACCGAGATGACCCACGAGATGCGCTCGGTGGTCGGCAGAAAGATCGACGGCATCGCCGCCGACCTCGCCGACACGTCCGACGACCTGCCGCTGGTGACGTTGTCGATCGGCATAGCGTTTAGCGCCACGCTGCCCGAGGGAGAAAACGTCTACCACGCCGCAGACAAGGCCCTCTATGAGGCCAAGCACAACGGGCGCGACCAGTACGTCTTCTTCGAGGGCGCGTGATGCCGCGAACCCTGCGGCTCGCGGCATCGTCGTCCTCCGCCAAGACGCCCACGTATCAGCCGTAGCGCACATGCCACGTTGGGGATAAGGGCTTTGGCCCTCACCCCGAGAGGCTGGCGGGGTCTCTGCGACACAGGCTAGATAGTTGTCGTGATTCCGTTAGAGCATAACCCCAGCTAGACGGCCTATGCGATTATGGAAAGTTGCAACTGTGCGTTCTGGGGGCGCAATAACAACGCACGGTAACAATATTACTCGGTAGCTTAGCCGAAAAACCCCAGCTAGACGGCCTATGCGATTATGGAAAGTTGTTACTGTGAATCCCTCCGCCGCGACCGAGGGTTCACGCTAACAAAACGTGTTACCTGTGCGAGGAGCCAACCACCTTTTGGAGGGGCCAAATCCCTCATGGTCGCATGCCACGCGAATTGCGAGTAACATATCCAATATCTGCATGCATCCGCCGCGCTGAGCCAAAGGGGATCGAGCATGGAACAACGCTACCGCAAGGCCACGGGTCGGCTGGCCCTTTGGATGGCCCTGCTCCTCTGTCTTGTATTGGTGCCTTGGGGCACGATGGCCACGCATGCCCATGCCGCCATGGAGGACGATGCCAAGACCGTGCGGGTGGGCTACTACGAGAACGAGGTCTTTGAGGAGGGCGCTCAGGAGGGTGCCGTAAAGCAGGGTTATGCGTACGAGTACTACCGCAAGCTCTCGGAGTACACGGGTTGGAAGTACGAGTACGTGTATGGGGACTACAACGAACTGTACGACCTGCTGCTTCAGGGCAAGGTCGACCTGCTTGCGGGCCTTGCCTTCAAGGAGGAGCGGGCCGACCTCATCGGTTATCCAGAGCTGCCCATGGGAAACGAGACGTATGCCTTGCTCAAGCACAAGACGGACGATTCGGTGACCACCGACCCCAGCACGCTTGCCCACAAGAAGATCGGCGTGCTGGACAGCGCGATAACGGGCGTTCTCACGCAGTACCTGAAGAAGAACAACGTCGACGCGGAGGTCGTGACGTACGACAGCTACGACCTGCTCATGACCGCATTCGACGGAAGTGCCGTTGACCTTGCGGCCGTGGAGGGCGACGTGGGCTACGGACGCGAGCAGATGGAGCATGTACTCTCGTTTGGTGCGTCCGACTACTATCTGTGTGTCGCCAAGAACCGCCCCGACCTGTTGACGGCGCTCAACGAGGCGCAGGCACAGCTCGCCATCGACGAGCCCAACTACCTCATCTCCCTCAGCACCAAGTACTATGCCCACAGCGTCTCGAGCCGGTCCTTCTCGGCGGCCGAGCGCACGTGGCTCAACGCCCACGACAAGATGCACATTGGATACCTCAAGAACTACCTGCCCTACAGCGACGCGAACGATCAGGGAAGCGTTACCGGCTTGCTGTGCGACTACGCGCCAAAGATGCTGGAGGACTTGGGCATCGAGGGCATCAGGCTCCAGTACACGGGCTACGACAGCTACGACACCATGATCGCCGACATGGACAAGGGCGTCATCGACGTGGCGTTTCCCGTGGGCGGTGGACTGTACTACTCGGAGGAAGGGGGCATGTACCAGACCAACCCCGTTATCGTGTCTTCCATGGAGCTCGTATACAAGGGAGAACCCTCCGACGACATGCCCGCGCGCATTGCGGTCAACCAAAAGAACGCGATGCAGTACTACTACATAAAGACGTACTTTCCTCACGTCGAGACCGTGCCCTATCCCTCCATCGACGACTGTTTGACGGCCGTTCTGTCTGGTGAGGTGGACTGCACCGTCCTCAACGGTCTGCGGGCGAACAACATCCTCAGGAACAGCAAGTACGACCAGCTTTCCATGCAACAGCTGAGTCACGATGACAGCCGTTGCTTTGGCGTGAAGATCGGCAACGAGGGGCTTCTCAAGCTGCTCAACCACGGCGTAAACGTGGTGGGGGAGGACTACGCGCTCAACCAGGCATACAAGTACACGAGCGGTCTGTACACGTACTCTCTGTCGGACCTATTGGAGGATTGGATGCCGCTGATGGTGGCGGTCGTGCTGGGAGTCGCCGCGCTGGTGGTGTTCTTTGTCATGCGAGACTCGCGCCGTGCCAAGCGGGAGATGCTCGACAAGGAGCAGGCCCGCCTTGCCCTGGAGGAGAAGAATCGCGAGCTCGAACGTAGCAAGAGCGGCCTTGCTGACAGCTACGAGATCATAGCCGACGCCGGCTACGGCACATGGTACATCGTGTATCGCGAGGACGATCGGCCCAGGATGCGTGGCAATGCCAAGGTCCAGGAGATCTTGGGTTGTTTGGACGAACCGATGACCGAGCGGGAGGCGTATGAATACTGGCTCTCGCGCATCGCGGACGCTGACCTCACAACGGTGATGGACAGCCTCAACCTCATGCTCGAGGGCGAGGCCGCCGAGCACACCTATCGATGGCATCACCCGTTCAACGGCACCATCTACATTCGCTGTGGCGGCACGATCAAGCGCGACGGGCGCGCGGAACGCACCCTGCGCGGATACATGAGCGACGTGACGGCCATAGTGCGCGACGAGCAGAGGCACAAGGAGACGCTCTCCAAGGCATTGCTTGCGGCAGAGCATGCGAACCGCGCCAAGACGACCTTCCTCAACAACATGTCGCACGACATCCGCACGCCCATGAACGCCATCGTGGGCTTTACCGAGCTGGCGCAGGATCACGTTGACAACCCCGAGCAGGTGGCGGACTACCTCGACAAGATCGCGGTGTCGAGCCAACATCTGCTCTCGCTCATCAACGACGTCTTGGACATGAGCCGCATCGAGAGCGGCAACGTAACGATAGAGGAGACGCAGACGCACCTCCCCGAGGTCATCCACGACCTGCGCAACATCATCCAGGTGTCCGTCTCGGCCAAGCAGCAGGACCTGTTCATCGACACGCGCGGCGTGGACCACGAGGACATTGTGGTGGACAAGCTGCGCCTGAGCCAGGTGCTGCTCAACATCCTTTCCAACGCCATCAAGTTCACGCACGTCGGCGGGTCCATCCACCTGCAGGTCGTGGAGACGCCCTGTCCGCAGCAAGGTTATGCGAGCTTCTCGTTTAGCGTGTCCGACAATGGCATTGGCATGAGTGAGGAGTTCCAAAAGACCATCTTCGACGCGTTCACGCGCGAGCAGACCAGCACCGTGAGCGGCATCCAAGGCACGGGACTGGGTATGGCAATTACCAAGAACATCGTGGACATTATGGGCGGCACCATATCCGTGAACAGCGTCGAGGGCGAGGGCAGCACGTTTGTGGTGGAGCTCACCTGCAAGATAGCCGACGACGCCTATAACCCGGAGCCGATTGTCGAGCTCGAGGGCCTGAGGGCGCTCGTGGTGGACGACGACATGAACACCTGCCTCTCGGTCTGCGCCATGCTAAGGAACCTGGGCATGCAGTCCGACTGGACTGGTCATGGCAAGGAGGCCGTGGTGCGTGCCCAGGACGCGCTCGACCAGGGCCAACCCTTCCACGCCTATCTTGTGGATTGGAAGATGCCAGACCTCAGCGGCATCGAGACGGTCCGCCGAATCCGCAGGATCGTGGGCAATGAGCCGCCCATCGTAATCATGACCGTCTACGACTGGACGGACATAGAGGCGGAGGCCCGCAGGGCAGGTGCCACCGCGTTCTGCGCCAAGCCCATCTTCATATCGGAGCTGCGTGAGGTGCTCGGTCGCCTGAGCGCGGAAGAGGAGCCCGCGAGGGAGAGCATGGGCGAGCGGGCGACGTTCACCGGCCATCGCGTGCTCCTGGTCGAGGACAACGAGCTTAACCAGAAGATCGCCCAGGCGTTCCTCGACAAGTTGGAGGTCGAATCCGACGTGGCGGAGGATGGCGTGGAGGCGGTCGAGCGGATGATAATCGTAGATGCGGATCACTACGACCTGATCCTCATGGACATCCAGATGCCCCACATGGACGGATACGAGGCGGCCAGGCGGATTCACGCCCTCTCGGATTCGCGCAAGGCGAACATCCCCATTGTGGCCATGACGGCCAACGCCTTCGAGGAGGACAAGCGCCTTGCCTACGAGGCCGGCATGAGCGGCTACCTGGCAAAGCCGTATCGCCTGGCCGAGCTGGTCGACATTCTGGAGCGCGCGTTTGCGAGGTAGCCGCGCACGGCCTGCGGGACGTGCGAATCGCGTGCGCACCGCGTGTGTGTGGATGCACGAACGAGCGGGCCGCCCGCGGGCGGCCCGCTCGCACCTTGCCGCGCTAGCCCTTGCGGGCCGCGCCCAAAAGCATGAAGAGGGCAAACGCGACCGCGTCGAACACGACGATCGTGGAACCCACAGGGGTGTTGGCGAGCATCGAGGTGAGCATTCCCAGCAGCGCGCAGGTCACGGCGATTGCCGCCGAGCAGATGGTTACGCTCTTGAAGGTCCGGCACACGCGCATGGCGGCCAGTGCCGGAAACACCACGAGTGCCGAGAGGAGCAGGGCGCCCACCAGGCTCATGCCCACGACTATTACGAACGCGATCATCACGGCCAGCACGAGGTTGTAGCGTCCCACGGGTAGGCCGCACGCCTGGGCGAAGGTCTCGTCGAACGTGATGGCAAAGATGCGGTTGTACAGCAGCACGAACCCGCCCACCACCACGATCGACATAATGGTGCAGAGCAAGACCTCGCTCTGCGTGAGGGTGAGGATCGAGGTGGAGCCAAACAGGGTGGAGCACACGTCGCCCGAGAGGTTGCTCGACGTGCCAAAGACGTTCATGAGCAGGTAGCCCGCCGCGAGCGACGTGACCGACATCATGGCGATGGCCGCGTCGCCCTGCACGCGCGACCTCTGCTTCCTGCGCAGGAGCAGCACGGCGGCAAGCGTCGTGACCGGGGCGATGACCAGCATGTTTTGGGTGATGCCCGTAACAGCCGCGATCGCATAGGCGCCAAATGCCACGTGGGAGAGGCCGTCGCCAATATAGGAGAGCCGCTTCGTGACCAGCGTGGTGCCAAGCAACGACGAGCAGAGCGCCACGAGCACGCCCACCACAAGGGCGTGGATCACGAAGGGGTACGAAAGATAGGAGACCAGCGTTTCGAACATAGCTACTCCACCTCGCACAGTCGGGCGTGCCTGTGTGCCCGGTAGTCCGCCACCGAGAAGAACTGCGGCGCAACGTCCTCGAACGCGAGCACATGGGTCGCGTGGGTAATCGCTGCGTCGACGTCGTGCGACACGATGATGATGGCCATGCCGTCTGCCCGCAGCGAGTCCAGGATCTGGTACAGGGACTGCGTGGCCTCGGGATCGAGGCCCGTCGTGGGCTCGTCGAGCACGATGATGCTCGATGTGGCGCAGAGCGCGCGGGCGAGCAGCACGCGCTGCTGCTGTCCGCCCGACAGGCGATCGAACGGCTCGTCGTACCATTCGAGCGCGCCTACGCGCTCGAGCGCCCGACGGGCGGCCTCGCGGTCCTCCTTGCCAAAGAACGCGCGCGGGCCAATGCGCACGAGTCGTCCCGAGAGCGCGATCTCGCCGGCCGAGGCGGGGAAGTCCCGTTGCGACTCTCCGCGCTGCGGAAGGTAGCCCACGCCCTTGCCGTGGCCGGTGTAGTCGATCTGCAGCTCTCCCGAGACGGGTGGGATTATCCCAAGCAGCGTCTTAACCAGCGTGGACTTGCCTATGCCGTTCTCGCCGACGATGCACAGGAGCTCACCGTCGCCAATGCAAAAGTCAATGTGTTCGGCGACGGGCATGCCGGAGTAGCCCACGCAGAGGTCGGTACATGCCAAGCGGGTCATGGGAACCTCCCTATGCGAGGGCGTCCTTGAGCACCTTGAGGTTGCTCTCCATGGTGCCCAGATACGTCTTGCCGGATTCGATGTCCTTGTTCTTGGTGGACTGCAGGGAGTCGAGCACGAGAATCTTCTGGCTCTTGTCCTTGGTGTTTTGTATCACCGTCTTGGCAATCTTCTTGTCCGAGCCGTCAATGACCAGGACGCTGCGCAGGCCCAGGCTGTCCACCTTCTTTGCCAGAGAGGTTACGGTCTCGAAGCTCGCCTCGGTCTCGGCACTGCAGCCCGAGAAGGCCTCGAAGTGCTCGATGCCGTAGTCGTTGGTGAGGTAGACGAACGGGAACCGGTCGGCGAACACGAGGGCCTTGTGAGAGGCATCCTCCACGACTTCCCTGTAGCTCCCGTCGAGTTGGGTCAGGCGCTCGCGATAGGCCTGTGCGTTGCCATGGTAGGTCTTCGCGTGATCGGGGTCGATCGACGCCAGCTGCGTGGCGATGGCGTCGGTGAGCGTCTGGGCGTTGCGCAGCGAGAGCCACACGTGCTCGTCGTACTCCACCTCGCCCTGCCCGTTGGCGGCCTTCTTCGCATCTTTTTCTGCGGGCTGCTCCTCGACGGCAGCGTTGCCGATGGCCTCGAGCAGCGAGAGGGAGCGGAGGTCGGGGTTCTTGGCGCCCTCCACCGCGTCGGCGGCCCATGCGTCCGACTCACCTCCCACATAGATAAAGAGGTCGGCGTCCGACACGGCTGCCATGTCGGCAACCGACGGCTGGTAGCTGTGCAGGTCTACGCCGTTGCCCAGCAGGTAGGTCACCTCAAAGCGGTTCGACTGGTCGCGAAGCACCTGCATGGTCCAGTCGTAGGCGGGAAACGTCGTGCACACCACCTTGTACTGGGGCTCGGGCGTGCCTTCCTGGGGCGCGTCGCCACCCTTGCCTGCGCATCCCGCGAGTACGACCACACCCAGGGCGAGCGCGAGCGCGGTGAGTGCGGTGAGCCATGTTCTTCTCATTGGGGTCTCCTTGTGGTTGCCTATGCGTCGTTGCGTGCGGTTTCTGGGGTTGGCGAACCTTGCCTGCATGCGTCGCAGATGCCATAGAGGACGGTGCGGGCGGGCAGGATCTTAAATCCGTGGTGGTCGAGCACGTGGTGGGAGAGCTCCGCCACCATGTGGCACGTGAGGGGGTAGGCATTGCGGCACTCCAGGCACACGAGCTGGCCGGACGCCTCGTTCTGGTACAGGTGGTAGCTTGCCTCGCCGCCGGGGGAGACGGCCTTGAGCGCCGAGCCGTCCTCGACCATGGACTCGAGGTTTCTGTAGACCGTGGTGCGCCCGATGCTCTTGCCCGTAGACGTGGCGGCGTGCCACACCTCGTCGACCGTGAGGTAGCGGCCGACGCCGGCCTGAAGACAGGTGCTCACCAGCTTGCGCTGTCGCGTTTGGTACTTGCCGCGTACGGCCATGCGTCCTCCACGAATTTGAAATCTGTAGTGGATTTCGAATCATAGCATATGTGTCGTTCTGCGCCAAAGACACACAAATGTGTTGTGGGCGCCGGTCCAGCGGGCACCGTCCGGAAGGGACCGTCCCTTCCGGTGCAGTCACCGTCCATCGGGGACCGTCCCCGCAGGGCAAGTTCGTCCGCAGGGGATCGTTCCTTCCGGACTGGTCGCGGGGGTGCTACTCTGCTGTAGGGGCCCTATGTGCGTCTTGGCGTGCACACGACAAGGGAGATGGCTATGCGCAAGCGACTGGTCGCATACCGACGGCGCATCGACGCGCTGCTCGAGGGGAGCGTGGACGGCGTCGAGTGGGAGGCTGTTGTGGAGGAGCATCTCGTGCAGGTGTCGTTCTTCCAGCATGAGCGGCTGGTACATCTGTTGGTGACCCTGGCGTTTGCGCTCATGGAGCTTGCCGCCGCGCTCGTCGCCATGCTTACGGGGCGCATCGAGGCGGTCGTGCTCATGCTCATGTTCGGTGTCCTGCTGGTGCCCTACGTCGTGCACTACTATCATCTGGAGAACGAGACGCAGAGGCTCTACGAGCAGTACGACCGCCTGCGCGAGCGCGCCGTCTCATCGTAGGTGGCGACCGCGTGGCGCGGCGTCTCGGTCGACCAGGCTCGTCCGATTTGGTTCGCCCGCCCAAGCTCGGCCGCTGTGCCCAATGTAACGCTCTTGCGCTTTTTGGACTCAATCGGTGACCAAGCGCGTATCATGGCAACATTGTGCAAGACCAACGCGGGTGCCGAGGGAGGGTCCCGCGCGAGGGGAGGTATCGTGAGCAAGCAGCTCTTGAGCGGCAACGAGGCCATCGCGCAAGGCGCGTGGGAGGCCGGCGTCGCCGTGGGCGCAGCCTATCCGGGCACGCCCTCAACCGAGACGCTAGAGAACCTGGTCACCAAGCCGGACGTCTACTGCGAGTGGGCACCCAACGAGAAGGTGGCCCTCGAGGTGGGTCTGGGCGCGTCGATGGGTGGCGTGCGCACGCTCGTAACGATGAAGCACGTGGGCGTCAACGTCGCCGCCGACCCGCTCATGAGCGCGGCCAACACGGGCGTGGGGGCGGGCCTCGTGCTGTTGGCGGCCGACGACCCGTCGTGCTACAGCTCGCAGAACGAGCAGGACAGTCGCCACTACGCGGCGTTCGGGCGCATCCCGTGCCTGGACCCGGCCGACTCGGCCGAGGCCTACGAGTACGCCCAGCGCGCGTTCCAGGTCTCCGAGCAGTTCGACACCATCGTGATGCTGCACGAGACCATGCGCATCGCGCACACGCGTACCATGGTGGACGTGGCCGGAAAGCGTGTCGTGCCCGAACCCCAGCCGTACGAGTCCCGCCCCGAGAAGTACGTGATGATGCCGGCCAACGCCGTGCGCCGCACGCTCGTGGCCAACGACCGCGAGGACGCCCTCACGGCGTGGGCCGAGGAGTGCGACCTCAACCGCGTCGAGCTGCGCGACCCCTCCGTGGGCATCGTGGTCTCCGGCGCGCTGTACACGCACGTTCGCGAGGCGCTGCCCGAGGCATCCGTCCTCAAGCTGGGCGTCTCGTGGCCGCTGCCGCCGCGCAAGATCCGCGAGTTCGCAGCCCAGGTGGACAAGCTCTATGTGGTCGAGGAGGCCTGCACCTACTTCGAGACGCGCGTGCGCGCCCTCGGCGTGGACGTGAGCGAGCCTCCCGCCGGTCGTCTCCCGCGCTCGGGCGAGGTTACGCCGGCACATATCCGCGTCGCGTTTGGCGTGGAGGAGCCGGCCCATCTCGACGCTGCCGAGGGGCTGCCCCCGCGTCCGCCCGCGTTCTGTGCCGGTTGCCCGCATCGCCTGGTGTACTGCGAGCTGCGCCGCATCAAGGCCATCGTGACGGGCGACATCGGCTGCTACACGCTGGGCGCCGTCGCACCGTATCGCTCGGTCGACTCGGTCATCGACATGGGCGCGTCCCTTTCCATGGCCCATGGCATGGAGCTTGCCGGCACCGCTGAGCGTACCGGTCGTCCGGTGGTGGGCGTCATCGGCGACTCCACGTTTGCTCACTCGGGCATCACGAGCCTGCTGGGAACCGTGTACAACGGCGGCAAGGGCACGCTGTGCATCCTGGACAACCGCACCACGGCCATGACCGGCACCCAGGGCAACCCGGTAAACGGCGTGACGCTCACCGAACAGGCCGCGCGCGTCAGCCCGCTCGACGTGCCCGCCGGCAAGCAGCTCGACCTGGTGGCGTTGTGCGAGGCCATTGGCGTGGACGAGGTGGAGCAGGTGGACGCCCAGGACGCAAAGGCCATCCGCGCGGCGCTCAAGCGTGCCACCAAGGCCACCGACAAGCTCTCGGTGATCATCTTCAAGGCGCCGTGCCGCCTCATCGATCGCACGCGCAGGCCCATGCCCACGATCACGGATTGCCGCCGCTGCGGCACGTGCGTGCGCATTGGGTGCCCGGCGCTGGGCAAGGACGAGACGGGACATCCCGTGATCGACCCCACCCAGTGCATCGGCTGCGACCAGTGCGTCCAGTCTTGTCCGTTCGGCTGCATCACGAGGGAGGACTAAGCCATGTCGCATGACACCTCAGCCATCGCCGACGTGCAGACGTCGGGGGAAACCGTCCGGCTCGACGGAACCAAGACCATCCTTTTGGTGGGCGTTGGCGGACAGGGCACCATCTTGGCCGGCAACATCCTTGCCATGACCGCCGCCGAGGCGGGCCTGGACGTAAAGGTCTCCGAGATCCACGGCATGAGCCAGCGTGGTGGCTCCGTCTCCACCGTCATCCGGGTGGGAGAGCACGTTGAGTCCATGATCGCCGACCCTGGCTGCGCCGACGTCGTGGTGGCCTTCGAGGCCGTGGAGGCCCTGCGCGCGCAGCAGTTCCTGCGCGAGGGCGGCACCATGTTCGTTAACGACGAGCAGATCGTGCCCGTCTCGGTGCACGTGGGCAACTTCCAGATGCCCACCGACGTTCACGAGCGCCTGGAGCACATCGGTGCCGTAACCATTCCCGCGGGCGAGATCGCGCGTGCCGCGGGCAGCCCGCGTTCCACGAACGTGGTGCTGGTGGGCGCGCTCTCCACGGCGCTGCCCTTCTCGGAGGAGGCGTGGCGCGATGCCATTGCCAAGCGCGTGCCGGCACACACCGTGGACGCCAACCTCGAGGCCTTCGATAGGGGACGTGCCGCCGCTCAGGCGTAAGGCACATCGCATGCACAGGCGCCCCGTTTCCCAACATGCCGTTGGCATGTGTGGGGGACGGGGCGTCTGCGTACCCCTGCGCCGACAACGGGTTCGCGTTTGTCGGTTGCGTCGATCTTCCGGGGACGTTCGTGGCCAATGCAAGCCGCTAGCGCAGCAGGTGGTGCTCAAAACGGCCGTTCTCGTAGGTGCCGTAGCTCCTGGTACCATCCTTGGGGATTCCAACGCTGCCAGGATTGAAGCACCAGGCGTCTGGCTTGCCGGGGCAGGGCTCGCTCACCTTTATGTGCGTGTGACCATACACCAAGGTGTCGCCTGGTGCGAGAGCGGGCAGCTTTTCAACGCTGTTGTGCAGTCCCGGTCCGTAGATGTGGCCATGCGTAAAAAAGAGGGTGCGACCGGTCGCCGGATCGAGTAGCTGACTGTACGTTGCCATGCAGGGAAAGCCGAGCACCATTTGGTCGACTTCCGCCTCGCAGTTGCCGCGGACGGCAATGATGCGGCTTGCGTGCGCGTTGAGCAGCTCTATCACGTGCTTTGGGTCGTAGTCGCCCGGAAGATCGTTGCGGGGGCCATGGTACAGCAGGTCTCCCAGAAGCACGATGCGGTTGGGCCTCTTGCGCTCGATGGCCTGCATAAGCCGGTCGCAGGCCTCTGCCGCCCCGTGGATGTCGGATGCAATGATGAGCTTCACGCGTGTCTCCTTGTCCTTTGGCGCTTTCGTACGTCCCCATAGTATGAATGGCATGCGATTGCGTGGCAAATTGTGGGCGGCCTTCTGAGCTGGTGGCTAAGGAATTGGCCTCCGGGCACGCGTAGCATGGGAACCATCCTGTTATCGTCTGTTGGGGGGTATGCAATGAAGGCGCTCAAGAATCTGTTGCTTGGCTTTGGCATGTGTGCGATGGCGTTGGTGCTTGCCATCTCGGTGTGCGGCTGCTCAAGGAGCAGCAAGAAGAGTGGTGACTCGGGTTCCAAGGACCAGGAGGCGACCCAGGAGCAGACCCAGGAGCCGGGGGAGGCCAAGAAGGAGGAGGCCAAGAAGGATGAGACGGCCGACTCCAAGTATGCCGTGACCATCGACGAGGCGAAGGTGGGCACCGACTACAGCGACGAGCCCTGCGTGTTCGTAACGTATACGTTCACCAACGTGTCGGATGACGACGCGGTGTCGTTTTTGGGTTCGGTTTCCGCCGACGTGTACCAGGGGGGCGTGGAGTGCGACAGCGCGTTTGCCGACACCAACGGAGGCGGCAACTCGATGGACAAGGTCAAGAAGGGAAAGTCCATCCAGGTAACCTGTGCCTACGAACTCAAGGACACCAAGACCGACATTGAGGTCGAGGTGAAGGAGCTGTTCTCGTGGAGCGACGACCTGCTGGCATCGAGGACCTTCAAGATCGCATAACCAACCGCCGGGGACGGTCCCTTCCGGACTAGTCCGTCGGGGACCGTCCCCGATGGGTGGTCAGTACTGCAGGAGCGGGGTGCGCTTGAGGCGCAGCAGGTAGTCGAACGGGCTTGCGCAGTCTTCTGGGGTGCAGGAGGCCTGGATTTGGGCGCATGCGTCGGCGATTTCGCGAGCCACCTCGTCGATGCGCCCCATCTGGTCGTCGTTCAGGTACTCGGTAATCCGACCACCCGCGTATCCGTCCTCGCTCACGCCCAAGAAGAGCATCGCAAGTTGTGCGTTGTAGGCACCCGTCGCGCATATGAGCCCAACGACGTCGGCCGTCACCTCGTCCCACACCTCAAGGATGTCGTTGGGCATCTCGTTTCGGCACACAACGTGGGCGCACTCGTGATACAGGCGGATCTTGCGCGACACGCGCAGCCACTCCTCCCGCCCATAGGGGGTCTGTCCCGCATCGATGTTGCTGTAGGGTCCTTCGGATATAACGACGATTCGCGAGCGAAACGCCCCGGGTGTGGCGGCGAGCCGAGCGAACTCCGCGCCCCATTCGCTGCCACCGGAAGCTAGGTACGACGCACGAGCCGCTGCCACCTTTTCCCAGTCGGCCAGGCCCAAAAACGTGATGGCGCCCACGGTGGGCGCTATGGCAACAGGCGAGGACTTGTGGCCAATGATTTGCAGGAAGGTCTCGAAGTCGCATCGCTGCTTGAGGAAGAGGACCCAAATCGGTCCGGAGGGAGTGTTCACTTGGCGTAGCTCGTCCTCTGGGTCCTTTACAAAGTGGTCCAGATTCGCGTTGGCTGGCGAAATCCCGCGCCCGGAGGCCAGCCGATGCGCCTCTTGGGCCCCTTCGCGCGGGGCCACGTAGAGCTGCGGAAACCGCGTCGCCAACCGCTCGAGCGCCTGGCGTCCGCAATACGAGGTCTCCATGTTCGTCTGCCTGTCTTCCATGTTGCCTCCCTCCGTTCGGCCAAAAGTGTACAAGAGGGGGCAGGAGGTGCTTGGGAGGGAATCCGTCATCGCGAACACCCGGCATGTGGGTGGGCCTGAGCATACGCTCGGGGGATTCGGCCGACGCCCAACGTGGCGCGGGTTGCGGGGACAGGTATGATTTACACACGCAAACAGGGTCTTTGGGGAAGGAGTGCAATGAGGAAGGTTCTAACTACGGTCGTGACGCTGTGCCTGGCGGCTCCGCTCACGTTGGGGGCCTGCTCGTCGAATCAGCAGGGGGCCGCGCCGGATGCGACCGAGACGACCACCACCGACACCTCGGCAGACGCCAAGGCCAAAGAGAAGGTCGACCAGAAGACAGATGCCAAGGCCGACCAGAAGGGTGGCGTCAACACCGACGTCTCCACGGTCGATGCCAAGGGCACCGAGGCCAACACGACCGAGAAGACCGACGCCAAGACCGACGCCAAGACCGACGCCAAGACCGACGCCAAGACCGACGCCAAGACCGACGCCAAGACCGAGGATAAGAAGGACACGCAGACCAAGGAGTCCGCGACCGGCAACTCCACCGACCTGCCGAACTGGGGCATCAAGCTCGTCTATCCCGAGGGCGCCGAGGGCGTGTACAAGGGGGAGTACGACGAGTTCTACATCTTTACCAAGGAGGTCGAAGAACCCCCTTACATCCTTGCGTGCGTCTACAACATGGACCGGACCGGCGAGGACTTCCTCAACGAGTACACGGAAAAGAGGATGAAGGCGAACCACGAGGACCTCAAGATCGCCGAGAAGCCCACGGCCGTGAAGATCGGCGACAAGGACTGCACGAAGATCGTGTACACCTACACCCTCAAGAACGGCCATGAGGCAAAGGACACCTGCGTCGTGGCTCCGGCGAACGGCAGGGTCTACCTGTTCGACACCATCGAGGTCGAGGACCTGGGATACTCGGTGGGCGACACCTTCGAGCAGGTCATCAAGGACTCCGTCATCTACAAGTCCAAGTAAGGCCGGGCACAGACAAGAGCCCGAGGCCCAAGCGGTTGCCGTGGCATCCACGCAGGTGCCACGGCTTCGCGTTCTATAACCCATCGGTCAAATGTGTGGCAAATGTGCGCAAGCCCAAGCAACAAAACCGCAGGTCAAAGGCTTATATCGAAATATGCAAAAAATCTAACACCAACTGACTTAGATTATGTATAGAATCGAAACGCAGGGGAATACTAGTAATCGTAAAGCACACGTGCGTGGGCACGCATGCCCACTCGCAAGTACGAAAGGAAACACTAATGGCTAAGATTCTTGGAATCGACCTAGGCACCACCAACTCGGCCATGGCCGTGCTCGAGGGCGGCGAGCCCACCATCATCGTCAACGCCGAGGGCGACCGCACCACGCCTTCCGTCGTCGGCTTCCGCAACGACGGCGAGCGCATCGTCGGCAAGGCGGCAAAGAACCAGGCCGTAACCAACCCCACCAACACCGTGTTCTCCATCAAGCGCTTCATGGGCCGTCGCTACGACGAGGTCTCATCCGAGCTCAAGACGGTCCCGTACAAGGTCAAGTCCGGCACCGGCAGCCGTGCCGTGGTGGAGATCGACGGCGAGGACTTCACGCCCGAGCAGATCAGCGCGATGATCCTCTCCAAGATGAAGGCTGACGCCGAGAAGTACCTTGGCGAGTCCGTTACCGACGCGGTCATCACCGTTCCCGCGTACTTCAACGACGCCCAGCGCCAGGCCACCAAGGACGCCGGAAAGATCGCCGGCCTCAACGTGCAGCGCATCGTCAACGAGCCCACCGCGGCCGCGCTGGCCTATGGCCTGGACAAGAAGAACATCGACCAGAAGGTCCTCGTGTTCGACCTCGGCGGCGGCACCTTCGACGTCTCGCTGCTCGACCTTGCCGACGGCGTGGTTGAGGTTCTTGCCACCAACGGCGACAACCACCTCGGTGGCGACGACTGGGACCAGAAGGTCATCGACTGGCTGGCCGACAAGTTCCAAAAGGACAACGGCATCGACCTGCGCAACGACCCCATGGCCCTGCAGCGCCTCAAGGAGGCCGCCGAGAACGCCAAGAAGGAGCTCTCCAGCGCCCAGCAGGCCCAGGTCAACCTGCCGTTCATCACG
>CADBCS010000016.1 GCA_902793195.1 uncultured Coriobacteriaceae bacterium
CCCGCCGAGCCGGACCGCTGGCCGTTCTTGGCCCAGCCCATCCAGCCGAAGCGCTGGCAGTGCACGCGGTAGTACACGTCATACTTCTTCGCCATCTCGCCGTAGAGCTTGATCTCGATGGCCTCGAGCCGGTAGGACTTGCCGGAGGTGCCGCTCATGGCCCCGTCCTTGCGCCAGCCCTGCCAGCCGATGCGCTGCACGTGCGTGCGGTACTGGATGCCGCCTGCGCACGGCAGGTCGGAGAGCCTCACGTTTATGCCCTCCAGGCGGAAGCTGCGCCCGCTCGTCCCGCTCATGGCGCCGTCGGAGACGAACTTCTGCCAGCCGATGCGCTGGACGTGCGTGCGGTACGAGACGTGCGGGCGTGCGGTACGAGACGTGCGGCACGGGCGCGGGCGCCGGGGTCGAGATCCTGAACGTCGCGCCCCGGTACGTCACGTCGTAGTTGCCCTGCGTCGCGGGACCCGAGGCGGTGATGGCGTACGTCCCCGCCGTCTCGCCCGGCGCGCGCCTCACGTAGTAGGTAATCGTGTCGCCGCCGACCAGCCCGCTGACGGTCGCCGTGAGCTTGGGGTCGGTCGCGCCCATGGCCTTGGAGGCGTCGCTTGCCACGACGGTCACCGACCTTCGCGACACGTCGTACGGCCTGGACGTCCTGCCGGCGTAGTTGCCCCTCCCGACGACGGTCACCCAGTGCCTTCCCGCGTCGCGCGCCGAGGCCCCCTCGAGCGTGTAGTCGGTGCCGGCGACGAGCTCCCTGCCGTCCAGGACCACCTTTGGCCTCACGCTGTGCGTGCCGCCGTCGTACGTCCATCCCGAGACCTCGGTGACGCTGGCGCCGCCGAGGTCCTTGGCCGTTATCGAGAAGGTCACGGCCTTCGTTCCCCAGAAGAGGCCGGAGCCCTCCGACCCCGTGGCGTGGAAGCTCACCTGTGCGCCGGGGCCGGCCGAGGTGTTGTTCGCGTAGGAGACGGTGTAGTCCGTGCCCTCGACGAGCTGGTACGTCTCGGACCGATCGCCCTTTACCAAGGTAAGAGACAGGCGCATGTCGTCCTGCGTGACGGACTGGCCGGTGTAGGTCTTGTCCAGGACGCCCGTCACCTGGGCGCGCCCGATGTCCGTGGCGTCGTTTAGGGCCGCGAGCGCATCGTCGCGCGTCGCCACGGCGTCCCGCATGCGGCCGTCCGCCGCCGCGGAGAGTCGCTGGGCCTCCATGAGCGTCGCGATCGCGGCGGAGAGCCGCGCCTGGAGCGTGGGGTCGTTGAGCGATGCGAGCGCCTCGTCGTACGCCTGCTGCCTCTGTCCCACGACGGCCTGCGCGTCCCGCTCCGTCGCCGCGGCCCGCCCCTCGTTGCCGGCGAGCTCCTGCCGCCTTCCCTCCAACGCGGCCTTTTGCTCCCGCGCCTCCGCCAGCGACTGCTGCGCCTGGTCCCTCGCGTCCCGGGCGTCCCCGAGCGCGCTCTGGGCGTCCAGGAGGTCCTGCTCCGCCTGTGCGAGGGTGGCCTGCGCGCCGCCCAGCGCCTCAAGGGCGGCAACCACGGCGGGGTCGTTCGAGACGTCCGGGGTCCCGCTGTTGACGGCTTTCTGCGCCGCGATCAGCCTGGCCTGGGCGGCGTCTCGGGCGGAGACCGCGGCCTCGTAGGCCGTCTGCTTCTCGCTGGCGGCCTGGGCAGCCGCCTGGGTAGCCGCCTGCGCCTGCTCGTAGGCGCCCAAGGCGTTGTCCGCGACGGTCTTCTTCGCGGCGGCGTCAGAGGCCGCGGCGTTGTAGGCGCTGGTGGCGGCCTGCAGTTGCGCGACGGCATTGTCGTAGGTGGTCTGGGCGGTGGTCGCTGCGGTCTGGGCGGCTTGGAGCGCGGCGTTCGCGGTCGCCAGGGCGTCCTGCTTGGCGGAGACCCGAGTGTCAGCGACCTGCTTTGCCCTCGTGGCGTCGTTCAGTGCGGCGCTGGCGGAATTGATTTTGCCGATGGCAGGATTCTGGTAGGTCAGCAGGCGTTGCTCGTACTCCTCCACGGTGTAAGCGGTGGTCTCCACCTGCGAGCGGAAATGCTGAACGGAGGCTCCCTCAGTTTTACCAGGCGTTCCAGATGCCAACTGATTCCATGGGGTGAAGTTCAATCCAATTCCAGTGTATGCATATGCTGGATTGGCAAGATTGAAGTAGTGGCCGACATTCGGGGTGTATCCCAAGTAGGCACTCAACCCGGTCATGTTCAGCCAGTATTGCGCCACGTTCGGGTTTTGTGCGACAAGCGACTCCCAGAGTGCCTTCTCCTCATAGAACCAGCCTTGGTAGTTGTACTCCATGCCATAGGCGGCGATGAACAGGTTCTCCGCGGCCGTTCCGCCATGGTAATCTGCCATGTTCAGAGTAACCCCATTAGCAGTGCGAGCGTGGTCATAGTAGTATGTAGAAAAGTTAGCATTGCGCTCTGCCGAAGCCATCAGCTCGTCCGTGACGAGGAGTGCGGGTAGGTTGAGTTCAGCACGAATCTGATTGCAGTACTTAATCCATTGAATGGCAGCCAGCATATTGCCCAGAGCGGTAGCATCGTCCTCCCCGCCGATTTCGGTATGGGAGGCGAAGGTCGTTGCCGGACGCTGGTTGTTGCCCGTGGTGACCGGACCCTCCTTAGAGGTGGTGTCCGTCAGGTAGCCCGATGCCGCCGTGGAGCCCATCGCATCGAAGAACGCCACGGTGCCCCCCGCCAGGAAGTCGTCGTAGGCCTGCTTGGCCGCATCGTATGCTGCCTGCTTCTCGGCGAGGACGCTGGCTGCCGATGCCTGTGCCTGCTGTGCATCCTCCAAAGCGGCTTGAGCCTTCCGCTGGGCCTCCTGCTTCTCGGCGAGGATGGCGTTTGCCGCATCCAGGGCACTCTTCGCCGTGCTCTTGTCGGTCTCCGCCGCGTTCTTGGCCTGCTCGGCTTGGCTGGCCGTCTGGTCAGCCTGCTGGCTGGCTGCGTCCTTGGCCTCCCAGTTGGACTTGGCGGTCGCCTCTGCCTGCTGTGCCTGGGCGAGGGCGTCCTGAGCGGTCTGGTTCTCCGAGTCGGCCGTTCCGACGGCGGCGCTGGCGCTGTCGTACTCGGCCAGGGCCTGGTCCAGCCGCGCCTGCAGCTCCTGCCGTCCCGCGGACGCCGCCGTCTCGCATGCGCTCTCGTAGGCCTGTTGCTTGGTGCCCACGTCGCTCGAGGCCGCGTCGCGTGCCCGCTGCCTGGCGTCGACGTTGCCCTGTGCCGCCAGGACGTCCTGCTCGGCGGAGCCCACGGCGCCCTCGAGGGCGGCAATGTTGTTGTTGAGCTCGGTGATCTGGCTCTCGTTCTGCTCCCTCGCCGCGGTCGCGGCCTCCTTGGCCGCCGTGGCCTCCGCGAGGGTGGCGTTGGCCGCGGCGAGCTCGTCCGCGGCGCCGCGCACCTGCGCCACGAGCGCCTCGTTTCCCTGCACCACGAGGTCGTACGACGCCTGCGCCTGGCCAAGCTCCTCCCTGAGCGCGTCTGCGGCGGACGTCGCCTGGTCGGCCGCGTCCTGGGCCGTCGCATACTCCCTGCGGAGCTGGTCCAGGATCGACAGCCCCTCCGGGTTCTGCGGGTCGGCGGCTATCGTGAGCGTGCCCGGGCTGAAGGTCAGCGCGTAGCCTCCCTGGCTCGCTTCGCCGGAGACCCATATGGTGTAGGTGCCGGCCGCCTCGCCCGGCTGCCGCCAGAGCCGGTACGAGACCGTCTCGCCGCCGAGGGTGCCCTCGACCGTCGCCGTGAGCTGGGGATCGTCCTGCCCCGCCACCTTGGCCTTGTTGTCGGCCGACACGGTGACGGGCCTTGCGGCGACCGTGTACGGGCGTCTCACGGTCCCCTCGTAGTCCCCCGCGCCCGTGATGGTGAGCGTGTAGTCTCCCGCGTCGCGCGCGGACACGTCGCCGCCGAGCGTGTAGTCCGTGCCGCTCCGCAGCGCGGTGCCGCCGAGCGTCACCGTCGGCACCAGCGTGTGTGCCGTCGCGTCGTAGGTCCACCCGTCCACGCCCGTAACCGTCGCGGTCGAGATGCTGGTCTTGGGCGGGTTCGGGTTGCTCGTGTCGACGATGGTGAGGCCGTCCGTCCCGTTGGGGAACACGGCGTCGAGGTCTGCGGTGCCGTCGGTCATGACCTCTTGCAGGCTATCGCAACCCCGGAACATGTACTCCTGGCCAATAGCCTTGCTCACGTCCACGCCCGATATGTTCACGCTCTGCAGCGACGTGCAGTTTGCGAACATGTCATCGACTTCCGGGGAGCTGTCCATGCTGAAGCCCGAGATGTCAGCCGATGCGAGGCTCGTGCAGTATCCGAACATGTCATCCATGTACTTGACTTTTGAAGTGTCGAAGCTCGAGACGTCAATCGAGGCGAGGCTCGTGCAGCCGTTGAACATAGAGGACAAGTTCGTCACGCTTGAGGTGTCGAGGTTCGAGACGTCAATCGAGGCGAGGCTCGTGCAGCCCATGAACATGCGACCCATGTTCTCGACGCTTGAGGTGTCGAGGCGCGATACGTCAATCGAGGAGAGGCTCGCGCAGCCCATGAACATGGAAAACATATACGTCACGTTTGAGGTGTCGAGGTCCGTGATGTCAATCGAGGCGAGGCTCGTGCAGCCCTGGAACATATAGGCCATACTCGTCACGCTTGAGGTGTTCAGGTTACTCACATCGACCGACTCGAGACTCGAGCAGTGTTCGAACATGTACTGCATGCTTGTGACTGCGGAAGTGTCGATGTTCCCGAGGTTTATCGACTCGAGCTTGGGGCAGTTGGAGAACAACCTCCACAACGAGGTGCACTCAGACGTGTCGAGGCGAGAGAGGTCGACCGATTTGAGCTCGGGATAGTTGAGGAACATGCCGCTCAAGGATGTGGCGTGGGTGCCCTCGGCAAAGGTCGCAGACGTGACCTGGCTCTTGTATTCGTAGAAGGGATTGTTTTCGGCCGGTTCGAAATTAATCCTACTGCCGATGGCGGTATACATCCCGTTACTTGAGCACATGGACTCGAACGTCCCCGACACGCCGTCGGTCGGGTATATGGTGAGGTTGCCGTCTGCGTCGATGCGCCAGGAGCACGTCCCGAGCGTACCCGTCGCTATGTCGCCGGCGCTCTGCGCCCCAATCGGCTGGTCGACCGGCAGTTCCTCGACCACCACCTCGGTGGGAGACAGTTCGTCCGCTATGGCACCTGTTGGCACCCCGCCAAACGCCATGATCACGCTAAGCACCAACGTCATTGCGACTCGTAGACCGCGTGGGGTGTTCCTCGGCATGTCACCACTCCTCTCAGGCGTTTGAAGTAATTATAAGAGAAGCTGAACAACATTTGATGGGCGAACGGCAAGAAAACACCACCCGGACAAAGGTCGCTCGCCCTTCGGGGACGGTCCCTTCCGGACTAGTCCTTCGGGGACGGTCCCTTCTGGTGCAGTCGCCCCCGCGGCGCCCACCGCGCCCGCCTCAAACCTCTCACTCACACGCCAACGGTTATGTCGCACAGGGTCGCCTGCAAATGCCGCACCAAATCGTCGGGCGCGAGCATGAGGCACACCCCCTTCTTGCCTCCCGAGACACCAATGCGATCGAACAACTGCGCCGTCTCGTCCACGACGGTGCGAAACCGCTTCCTCATTCCCACCGGAGAGCACGCACCACGCCGATAGCCGCACACGGGCTCCAGGTCGCGTACGTGCATCATCGAGAGACTCTTCTCCCCCACCGCCCGAGCTGCCTTCTTGAGGTCCAGCTCGTCGGCAACGGGAATGCAGCAGACCACGTGATCGCCCGTTGGGGTAACGGTCACCAGCGTCTTGAACTGCGAGTCCTCGTCCACGCCCAGCGCATGCGCAATGCGTATGCCCAAATCGCGCTCGGGGGTCCCCTCCTCCTCTTCGTAGGTAAGGACCTCGAACGCGATGCCCGAGCCCTCCAGCTCGCGCATCGCATTGGTCTTTGGGACCTTGTCGCGACGTCCGCGCACCATTGCCTCAGCCTCCCAGATAGGCACGCCGCACGCGCGGGTCATGCAGCAGGTCGTTGGCGTCGCCACTCATCGCAACCCGGCCCGTCTCGAGCACATAGGCCCGTTGAGCGATAGAGAGGGCCATGCTTGCGTTTTGCTCGACCAGCAGAATGGTGGTCCCCTGGTCATGGAGACGCGCGATTATGTCGAAGATCTCCTGCACGAGCAGTGGTGCCAAACCCATGGACGGCTCGTCGAGCATGAGGAGCTTGGGCTTGGACATGAGCGCACGAGCCATGGCGACCATCTGCTGCTCGCCGCCGGAAAGCGTGCCGGCGGCCTGCGAGCGACGCTCCCGCAGACGCGGAAATGTCTCGTACATGCGCTCGAGCATCTCGCCCGTCTCCTTGGCGGTGCGCGTGTAGGCGCCCATCTCGAGGTTCTCCAGAACGGTCATCTCCTGGAAGATCCTGCGCCCCTCGAGGCACAGGGCGACGCCCCTGGACACCATCTTGTGCGTCGGGACCTTCGCAACGCTCTTGCCCTCGAGCTCGATGACGCCCGAGCGTGCCCTGAGCAGTCCCGCCACCGTGTTGAGCGCCGTCGACTTGCCCGCACCGTTCGCCCCGATGAGAGTGACGATCTCGCCTTCCCCCACCTCGAACGAGACGCCCTTGACGGCATGGATCGCACCATAATAAACATTGAGATTGGAGACCTTGAGCAGGCTCATGCTACTCACCGCCCTCACGTGCGTCCTGTTTGCCCAGATACGCCTCGATCACCTGGGGGTTACCCTGTATGTCCGCAGGCGTGCCACTTCCGATTACCTCGCCAAAGTTGAGCACCGTGATCTTCTCGCAGATGCCCATGACCAACTCCATGTCGTGCTCGATGAGCAGCACGGCGACACCAAACGTGTCCCGTATGTGCGCGATGGCCTCCATGAGCCCCGCGGTCTCGGACGGGTTCATGCCCGCCGCCGGCTCGTCCAGAAGCAACAGCTTGGGATTGGTCGCGAGCGCACGCGCGATCTCCAAGCGCCGTTGGGCACCGTAGGGCAACGAGCCCGCAACATCGTCGGCATTGTCGGCCATGCCGAACACGTCGAGCAGCTCGAGTGCCCGCCTGTGGTACTCTCGCTCGCTCGCCCAAAAGCGCGGAAGCCTGAGGATGCTGCTCCACATGCCACATTCCACCTGGTTGTGCAGGCCAACACGGACGTTTTCCTCCACGGTGAGCGTGCTGAACAGGCGGATGTTCTGGAAGGTTCTCGCAATGCCGGCCTTGCTCACCTTTGCGGCGCTCATGCGAGCCGTATCCTGGCCATCGAGCAGAATCGTGCCGTGCGTTGGCTGGTAGACCTTTGTGAGCAGGTTGAAGACCGTCGTCTTGCCTGCGCCGTTTGGACCTATGAGACCTGCAATCTGCGTGCGGCCCACCACAAGGTTGAGGTCGTTCACGGCACGCAGGCCACCGAACTCGATGCCCAGGTGCTGGCACTCGAGCACGGCGTCGCCAACGTCACCCATGGGCTCGCGCTTGTCCCTATCCTCACTGCTCATGCGTGCCACCCCCGTTCGCGGCCCCGGCAGACAGGGTTGGCCCGTCGCCCGGTCTTCGTCGCAGGCGGTCGCGCAGCGCATCGAAGGCGGACCGCACCCTCGCGTTGTTGGTGGCGATCATCACCACAATGAGGACGACTGCATAGATGAGCATGTAGTAATCCCCGATGGAGCGCAACATCTCGGGAAGCAGCGTGAGCAGGGCGGCCGAGACAATGCCGCCACGAATGTTGCCGATGCCACCCAGCACCACGAACACGAGAATGAGGATCGAGGTGTTGAAGTCGAACTTCTTGGGGACGACGGTCGAGTAGTTCATGGCATAGAGCGCCCCGGCCATGCCCGCAAGCGTCGCCGAGACCACAAAGGCGATGAGGCGGTACTTGGTGACGTTGATGCCCACCGACTCGGCTGCGATGCGATTGTCGCGCACGGCCATGATGGCGCGCCCCGTGCGGCTGTTGACGAGGTTGAGCACCACCGTGAGGGTAAAGAGGATGAGCAGGAAGCCGGCAAGGAGCGTGGAGAGCTTGTCGACCCCCGAGGCCCCCTGCGGACCGTCTATGATCACGATGCCCCTTTGCAGCCCCAACGCCCGTGAGCTCTCCATGGAGAAGTGCAGGCCGTTGGCATCGACGCCCAAGTAGAGGTTGTTGAGCAGGTTCTTGATGATCTCGCCAAATGCCAGCGTCACGATGGCAAGGTAGTCGCCACGAAGGCGCATGACCGGAAGGCCGATGACGATGCCTGCGATGGCCGCCATCACACCCGCCACGACTATGGCGATGGCCAGCCTGAGCGGGTCCGGCCCCACGACGCCGCGCAGGCATATGGACGCGGCCAGACCGGAGAACGCGCCCACGCTCATAAAGCCCGCGTGACCCAGCGAAAGCTCGCCCGAGACCCCCACCACCAGGTTGAGCGAGATGGACAGGCACACGTACACGCACACGGGCACCAGCAAGCCGCCAAGGAAGTAGCTGATGGAATGGGTCGAGACGAGGCATTGCAGAACGACGTAGGCCACGACGACGATGGCGTAGGTAAGGATGTGAGACCTGGTGGTCTTCCTGAGGTTTCCCAGCATGCCCATGTCTACACCTTCTCGTGACTCACCTTGCCGAGCAAGCCGGCAGGTCGGATGACCAATACGACGATGAGCAGGGCGAACACGATGGCGTCTGCAAGCTCCGTGCTGATATACGCCTTCGTGAAGACCTCGATGATGCCCAGCAGCAGACCCCCCAGGGCCGCGCCCGGTATGGAGCCGATGCCGCCGAACACGGCCGCCGTAAACGCCTTGATGCCCGGCATGGCACCTGTGGTGGGCATGAGTGTGGGATAGGCCGAGCACAGCAGGACACCCGCGATGGCAGCCAGACCGGAGCCGATGCCAAAGACCATGGAGATGGTCGCGTCGACGTTGATGCCCATGAGCTGCGCCGCACCCTTGTCCTCCGAACAGGCGCGCATTGCCTTGCCGAGCTTCGTCTTGGAGACAAAGAGGGCGAGCAGCACCATAACCACAACGCTCGCAAGCACGGTGACGATGGTGACCGAGCTTATGACGAGCTGTCCGTCAAACAGCGTGACGGACGGGAACGGAATGACCGACGTAAACGACTTGGGGTCGGCACCCCAGATGAGCTGTGCCGCGTTCTGCAGGAAATAGCTCACGCCGATGGCGGTTATGAGCACGGCAAGCGACGCCGTCTGGCGCAAGGGCTTGTAGGCCAGCCGCTCGATGACGATGCCCAGACACGTGCACGCGGCCACCGCAAGCAGCACGCCCACCAGTGGCGACAGCCCCAGGCTGTTCATGGCGACGAAGCAGACGTAGCTGCCCACCATGATGACGTCCCCATGCGCGAAGTTGAGCATCTTCGCTATGCCATATACCATGGTATAGCCCAATGCGATGATGGCATATATGCTTCCCAAGCTGATTCCGTTTATCAGATTGGTCAAGAAGTCCATGGTTTCGCTCCCTTCGCCCGCTGGGCGGAGGCCATATGGATCACAACGGCTGGTACACGCCCTTCTTGATGATCGTGCCCTTGGGATCCTTCGACACCTCGCCCGTGGCAGACCACGTCATGTTGGCACCCGTGAGGCCGCTGTAGGTGAACTTGCCCGATGAGAACGTCTCGATGAGCTTGTCGCACATGTCCTGGGCAGACATGTCGGCCTTGAGGTTGAGCTCCTTGATGGCCTTGTAGAGGGCGCTCACGCAGTCGAAGGCGTCGGCAGCGAACTGGTTGGGGTCCTCGTTCGAGCCCACGTACTCCCGATACGCCGCGACGAAGTTCTTGGTGCCCTCGTCGTTCGCGGTCGCCACGAACGGGGTGAGCAGCATGACGCCCTCGGCAAGGCTGGTGTCGAATCCCGGAATCGAGAGGATGCCGTCCAGCCCGTCCACGCCAAAGAACTTGGGGGCGTAGCCAATCTCGTGCGCCTGCGTGAGAAGCAGTGCGGCGGGCGTGTAGTAGATGGGGATGAACACGAGGTCGGCACCGGCGCCCTTCGCCTCGCCGAGCTGCACCTTGAGGTCGTTGGAGCTGTCGTCGGTGAACGAGGACACCTTGACCACGTCGAGTCCAAGCTCCTTTGCCTTGGCGTCGAACTTCTGGAAAATGCCCGTAGAGTATGGGTCCGAGTTGTTGTAGATGACGGCGATCTTGGAGCCAAGCTTCCGATTTGCGATGAACGTGGCCGAGGCGGTTCCCTGGTTGGGGTCGCTAAAGCACATCTGGAACACGTTGTCCTTGCGCGGGATGGTCACGTTGCCGTTGGCATCGGCCTGGCCGCCGAGGACGTCGGTCGAGGAGGCCGACGGCGTGAGCTGGAAGATGCGGTCGGCGTTCGTCTCGGTGGAGACGACCTTGCAAGGCGGCGTCGTGGTACAACCCACCAGCATGTGCATGCCCCAATCCTTGAGGATGTTGTAGGCGTTGATGGCCTTCTCCGTGTCGTGCTGGTCATCCTCCCAGTTAAGGACCAAGACCGTCTTTCCCTCGGTCTCGTTAATCTTGTCGACGGCAATCTGGGCGCCGATCCTGGTAGCAGTCCCATAGATGGCGGACGAGCCGGTGAGCGGACCGATGCCGCCGATCCGTATCGCGTCGGCCGGAGGTGCGCCAACGCCCTGGGTCCCGCCACCACATGCGGCAAGGCCAAGGCTTGCGGCCGCCAGACCAGAGAGCCGTACAAAACTCCTGCGAGTAAAACCGTTGTTGCGCATGTCCTTCCCCTCTGCGGATGCGTTCCCGCCCATGCGGGAACATCGGCACATTGCCAAGACGTCGTATATGTATTGCGCCCACGAGGGGCACCCAAAGTACAAGCGCTCCCTATTTTACTCGTTCGGGACGCGCGCGCATCGAGAAAAGCTCCACGCCTTCCCTAGCGCCCCACACGCTCGAGCACGCGGGCCAGATACCGGCCCGTGTGGCTCTGGGGCACCTGCGCCACCTGCTCGGGCGTGCCGTAGGCGACCACCGTGCCGCCACCGTCGCCGCCCTCGGGACCGAGGTCGAGCACACGGTCGGCCGTCTTTATGACGTCGAGGTTGTGCTCGATCACCAGCACGGTGTTGCCGGCGTCCACGAGCTTCTGCAACACCTCCACAAGCTGGCGCACGTCCTCGAAGTGCAGGCCGGTGGTCGGCTCGTCCAGGATGTAGAAGGTCTTGCCCGTCTGCTGGCGATGCAGTTCCTTTGCCAGCTTCACGCGCTGGGCCTCTCCGCCGGAGAGCGTCGTCGCCGGTTGTCCCAGGTGGATGTAGCCGAGCCCCACGTCAAAGAGCGTCTGCAGCTTCTTCTTGACCCGTGGGATGTTGGCGAAGAACGCAAGCGCCTCGGTCACGGTCATGTCGAGCACGTCCGCGATCGTCTTGTCGTGATAGCGAATCTGCAGCGTCTCGCGATTGTAGCGCCTGCCGCCGCACACCTCGCAGGGCACGTATACGTCGGGCAGGAAGTTCATCTCGATCTTTATCTGACCGTCGCCCTTGCACGCCTCGCAGCGCCCGCCGCTCACGTTGAACGAGAAGCGACCTGCCGAGTAGCCGCGCGCGCGACTCTCGGGCACAGAGGCGAACAGCTTGCGAAGGTCGTCCCACAGTCCGATGTAGGTGGCTGGGTTGGAGCGTGGCGTGCGACCGATGGGGCTCTGGTCGATGTCGATGACCTTGTCGATGGTCTTGTTGCCGTCCTTGTCCAGCAACCCCTCGATGCGACGATGCTGGCCCACGGGACGCTGCGAGCGCTGCACCGCGTTGGTGAGCGCAGGCGCGAGCGTGTCGGTTACGAGCGAGCTCTTGCCGGAGCCGGATACGCCGGTGACCACGGTGAAAGTCCCCAGCTCAATGCGTGCGGTTACGTTCTTGAGGTTGTTCTCCCGGGCGCCGAGTATGCGCACCGACCCGCGCCTGGGGTTGCGGCGCGTCTGCGGCGTGGGGATGCTGCGCTCCGCGCGCAGGTAGGCGCCGGTGAGCGACCTTTCGCTCTCCATGATCTGCCGAGGCGTTCCCTCGGCGACCACCTCTCCGCCCCGCTCGCCCGCGCCCGGCCCCATGTCGATCACGTAGTCTGCCGAGCGGATGGTGTCCTCGTCGTGCTCCACCACGATAACGGTGTTGCCCTGGTCCCGCAGGTGCCTGAGCGTCTCGATGAGACGGTCGTTGTCGCGCTGGTGCAGGCCGATGGACGGCTCGTCCAGGATGTAGAGCACGCCCATGAGACCCGCGCCTATCTGCGTTGCGAGGCGGATGCGCTGGGCCTCGCCGCCCGAGAGCGTCGCCGCCGCACGGCTGAGCGTGAGGTAGTCCAGGCCAACGTTGACCAAGAAGCGCAGACGCGCCACGATCTCCTTTACGATGGCGGCGCCGATGAGCCTCTGGCGCTCGGCGAGCTCGAGGTCTTCGAAAAACTCGAGCGCCTCCTTGCACGAGAGGTCGCACACCTCCTGGATGTTGCGCTCCCCCACCGTAACCGCAAGATACTCCGGCTTGAGGCGTGCGCCGTGACACGTGGTGCAGGGCACCTCGCGGATGTACCTCTCGTAGTGCTTTCGCATCGTCTCGGAGGAGGTCTCCTGGTACTTGTCGAACAGCACGTTGCGCACGCCCGAGAACTTGGTGAACCAGTACGTCTCGCGCCCGTCGCGCGTGAGGTAGTCCACCCGTATCTTGGCGGAGCCAAGACCGTCCAGCAACGCGTCCTGCACGCGCTTGGGAAGGTCGCACCACGGGGTGTCGGGATCCACCCCCAGGTGACGACACACTGCCGAGAGGATCTGCGGATAGTAGTTGGAGTTGCCAAAGATGCCGCCGAACACTCCCTCCGAGACCGAGAGCGAGGGATCCTCTATGAGCGCGGCCGCATCCACGATGCGCCGCGTTCCCAACCCGTCGCAGTCGGGGCAGGCACCATACGGGGCATTGAACGAGAAGTCACGCGGCTGCAGGTCGTCGATGGAGTGCCCGTGCTCGGGGCACGCAAGCGCAAGCGAGTATTGCAGCAGCTCCTCGGGAATGCCCTCGGGATCCTTGCGGTCGGCCAGCAGGAGGAAGCCCACGCGGCCCTCGGCGAGCTTGGTGGCGTTCTCCACCGCCTCTGCGATGCGACCCAGGGAGGTCTCGCGCACCACGATGCGGTCCACCACCACCTCGATGGAGTGCTTGAAGGTCTTGGGCAGGCGAATCTCGGTCCCATCGAGCTCGCGCACCTCGCCATCCACGCGCACGCGCGAGAAGCCCTCGCGGCGCAGGTCCTCGAACAGCTTTGTGTACTCCCCCTTGCGGCCCAGCACCACCGGGGCCAGCACGAGGGCACGCCGTCCCTGCGCGCGCTCGAGCACCTTGTCGGCCACCTGGTCGGTCGTCTGGCGCTCGATGACGCGACCGCATTCGGGACAGTGCGGAGTGCCTATGCGGGCAAAGAGCAGGCGCAGGTAATCGTAGATCTCGGTGACCGTGCCCACGGTCGAGCGCGGGTTGCGGCTGGTCGTCTTTTGGTCTATGGACACGGCGGGCGAAAGCCCGTCGATGGAGTCCAGGTCGGGCTTGTCCATCTGGCCGAGGAACATGCGGGCATAGCTGGACAGGCTCTCCACGTAGCGGCGCTGGCCCTCCGCATAGATGGTGTCGAAGGCCAGGCTCGACTTGCCCGACCCCGAAAGGCCGGTGATCACCACGAGCTTGTCGCGCGGTATGTTCACGTTCACGTCGCGCAGGTTGTGCTCGCGCGCGCCACGGATGACGATGGAGTCGGATGCCATGGGGGTTCCTCTCGAACGATGCGTTGCCACAAGTAGTGTAGCCGCATTATAAAAAGAACGTGTGTTCCTGCACACGGAATCACAGGGTGCGCAAAACATGTTCGGGTTGGGGCGCTTGGCAGACGCCGGGCCGAAAGTGAGAAAAGGGGTTTGGCCCCTTTTCTCACCAGTCGCGAGCCAAGGCGTCAAGGCCCTTGCGCATGCAGCACCTCTTGTACTTGCTGCCGCTACCGCAAAAGCACGTGCCGTTGCGGGCGGTTCCGGCAGCAGCGGCCCTCTTTCCCACGAGATCGTGCGCCAGCTGGTCGCACCCCGCAAGGAAGTCGTCTCTCATCGCCTCGAAGTCCGCGTGGCCAAACTGAGCGGGGACTCCCAGCGAGCGGTCCCATGCGGCGACGCCTGCCTGCGCGCGCCTGTACCCGGTCGTCCGCATGAGGTCCCACGGGTCGATGTCGAGCAGCTCGGGGGCAATCCTGCGCCCCAGGACCCGCGACCACACGAACGGCACCAACCCCGCAACCACCATGATGTGATACCACATCTCGAGAGGGAGCTCTTTCACCCGCCCCCCAAACGAGTCGAAGAACAACTCGCCATGCTCGCGGGGCAGCGCTCGCACGCGTTCCATGGAGTGTTGCAGCGCGGCCTCTTCCCGGCCGTCCAGCCCGAGTTCGCCCAGCTGTCCGTTGAGGAGGCGCAACACGTCGAAGCGCCACATGCGGCTTGGCTCGAGGCCGAAGGGCACAATGTAATCGGTTGCGTGCGGACAGTCCGCGTTGAGAGCCGCCCCAAGGAGCCTGTCGTCGTTTGGCGCAGGCGTGTCGTTCGCGCCAAAGCAGGTCTCGCACCACGTCACAACGTCCATGGGCACGGCCTGCGCGTCATCCACCTCGTACACGTCTATCACCCGCACGAACCGAGGCGATGCGGAAAACGCGCGAAACCACGTGTCGGCAAGCGAGTCCGGGTTGATATACGTGCAGAAGTGAGGCCGGTAGCCCAAAAACCGTTCGAGGCCCAGCCTTTGGGCCGTCGAGTCGAGCTTGTCTGCCGGCATCTCGCCATAGACCGTATACAAGAGCATGCGTGGGCACCTCCCAGCAGATGGTCGCGATTACCCGTTCATCCTACAGCATGTCGCCTCTTCTTCGACTGGTCCGGAAGGGACCGTCCCCGAAGGGCGACTGGTCCGGAAGGGACCGTCCCCGGCGGACGGAATGGCGCGCAAACGGGTAGAATAGCGAGTCGTTGACGATTGTCCAAGGAAAGGAGCGTCCATGACACCGGAGGAAGAAGAGGCCATTCGCCGCGAGTTCGAGCAGGCACGTAACGCGGGGCACGGCAGCCAGCCCGCGCAGGAGGAGCCGCCGTCGTTCGAGCTCAACGAGTACAGCAGCGTCAAGCACGTCATCGGCGTGGTGAGCGGCAAGGGCGGCGTGGGCAAGTCGCTGGTCACTGGCATCCTGGCACGCGAGCTCGCCGCCAAGGGCAACAAGGTGGGCATCCTGGACGCCGACGTCACCGGTCCGTCCATCCCGCGCATGTTCGGCATGGCCAACAGCAAGGCCATGGGCATGTCCAACATGATCATCCCCGTGATCACCAAGGGCGGCATCAAGGTGATGAGCGCGAACCTCGTGCTCGAGCACGAGGACGACCCCGTGCTGTGGCGCGGTCCCATCCTCGCGGGGGCGATCCGCCAGTTCTGGGCCGAGACGTACTGGGAGGAACTCGACTACCTGCTCGTGGACATGCCCCCGGGAACGGGAGACGTGGCCCTTACCGTGTTCCAGTCACTGCCCATCGACGGCGTGGTGATCGTGAGCAGTCCGCAGGACCTGGTGCAGATGGTCGTGGGCAAGGCCGTGAACATGGCCGCCATGATGGAGGTCCCCGTGTACGGCCTGGTGGAGAACATGGCCTACTTCACCTGCCCGCATTGTGGCGAGAAGGTCTTCCCGTACGGCCCCAGCCGCCTGGCCGAGACTGCCCGGCACTACGGCCTTGCCGAGCTGGGACAGCTGCCCATAGACGAGCGCTTTGCCAAGGCGTGCGACGAGGGAACCGCCGAGACCACCCTGCCCGACGGCCTGCTGCCCAAAGCGATCGACGCCATAACCGCATAATCTGCCACGTTGGGGATACTCCCCACAGCGGCAGTTTGGCACAGGGGGACACTCCCCACAGTGGTGGCCCATGTATAATGGCGAGCAAACGACGTGAGGAGGCATCATGGCTGAGAAGACACGTGAGTCGCAGATCGTACGCGTGAGCATCGTCGGCATCCTGGCGAACGTGGCGCTCGCGGGATTCAAGGCCGCCATCGGGCTGCTGTCGCACTCCATCGCCATCACCCTCGACGCCGTAAACAACCTGTCCGACGCGGCGAGCTCTGCCATCACCATCGTGGGCACCAAGCTCGCGTCCAAACCCGCCGACCGCGAGCACCCCTATGGCTTCGGCCGAATCGAGTACCTCACCGCCATGGTCGTCTCGGCAATCGTGCTGTGGGCAGGTCTCAGCTCGCTCGCGGAGTCGATAAAGGGGATCCTGGACCCCCAGACGCCCTCCTACAACACCGTCGGCCTCGTCATCGTGGGCGTGGCCGTTGCGGTAAAGCTCGTGCTCGGACGCTACGTGTCGTCGGCGGGCAGGCGTCTGGAGGCCGATGCGCTGGTCGCCTCGGGGGCCGATGCCTCGTTCGACGCGATCATCTCGGCATCCACGCTGGTAGCTGCACTGCTGTACGTCTTCCTTGGCCTGAGCGTCGAAGCATGGCTGGGCGCCGCCATCTCACTCGTCATCATCAAGAGCGGCGTGGAGATGATGCGCGAGGCGCTGAACAAGGTCTTGGGAGAGCGCGTGGACGCCGACGTGGCACGCAGCATAAAGCAGACGATCTGCGAGATAGACGGCGTGCGGGGCGCCTACGACCTCATTCTCTCGGACTATGGCCCGCAGCGCCTGTGGGGATCCGCCCACGTTGAGGTGGACGAGAACGTCACCGCAAAGGACATCGACCGCATCGCCCGAGCCATCCAGACCGAGGTCTACCGGAAGACCGGCGTGATCTTGCACACCGTGGGCGTGTATGCGACCAACACGGCCCAAGACGGCGCGGCCAACACCATTCGCGAGGCGCTGGACGAGGTGGTTGCGGCCGAGCCACACGTGCTGCAGGTGCATGGGCTGTTCGTGGACGACGAGCTCAAGGGCGTGACCTTCGACCTGGTGATCGCCTTCGAGGCCGGAGACCGCAACGCCGTGCACCAACGCGTGCTGGACGAGATGCACCGACGCTTCCCCGACTACGCGTTCGTCGCCGTGTTGGACAGCGACGTGTCGGACTAGGACATAACTGATTGGGCCATGGTGTGGCAGTCCCCACATGGCCCCGAGGGAGCAACATGCCACGCAAGCGAAGGAGAGAGAGCCGCGCCCAGCGCAGGGATGCGCTGCTGCGCGACGCCATGCGCGTTGACGTTCCCTCGCGCGCGGACGTGTGCGTGGTGGGCGGCGGTGCCGCCGGACTCGTCGCCGGCATCGTGGCCGCAGAGAGTGGCGCGCACGTCGTGGTTCTCGAGCGCGACCTGGAGTGCGGGCGGACGATCCTGGCCACCGGCAACGGTCGGTGCAACTTTGTCAATCGCCGCCTCGACCCCGCGTCCTACAACGACCCCGTCTTCGTGGGGGCGGTGTGCGACGCGTCGTGGCTGGACGACGTGCTGGGGTTCTTCCGGGAGTGCGGGCTCGCGTGGGCCGAGGAGGCGGAGGGGCGCTTGTATCCCCTCTCGCGCCAGGCCGCCTCGGTGCGCAACGTGTTGCTGGCACGCGCCCGTCGCGCCGGCGTCCTTTTGGCCCCGGCACGCGAGGTCATCGACATCCGCCTCGTCGCCGGATCTGCCCTCGTGCGCTGCCAAGAGCTCCATGGCGACGAGAGGTGCGCGTCGCTTGGTGCCTCGTCCGTGGTTCTCGCCTCCGGTGGCGGCATGGCTTCGTTCGCCACGAACCTGGAACTCTCCATGAGAGCGGCAAGCCCGGTGCTCTGCCCGCTCGCCTGCACGGGCATCGACCTTGCGCCCCTGGACGGGCGGCGCGTGCACACCAAGCTGAGTCTGCGGCGGGACGGCCACGAGGTCGCACGCGAGCACGGAGAGGTGCTGTTCCGCGACTATGGCGTCTCGGGCATCGCCGCCTTCAACCTCTCGCGTCACGCGCTGGCGGGTGACAAGCTCGTGCTCGACCTGCTGCCCGGACTCTCCGTCGAGCAGGCGGTCGCGCTTGCCGCGCACACGCTCGACGGCGTCCTCGACCCCACCATGGCCAAGGTGCTCCTAGCACAGTACGGCTCGCGTGGCGAGGCGGTGGCCCATGCCAAGCGGCTCGAGCTGCGGGTGGAGGGGCCTGCCGAGAGCGACCGAGCGCAGGTGTCGCGAGGCGGACTCTCCACCGACCAGTTTTCGCCTGCCACCCTCGAGGCGCACGACGCCCCCGGTGTGTACGCCTGTGGAGAGGCACTCGACGTGGACGGTCCGTGCGGCGGGTTCAACCTCGCGTGGTCGTGGAAGAGCGGCATGGTCGCGGGACGAGCGGCCGCGCAGGCGGTGCAACCATGATCGAGGTCACGGGCATCCGCATTCCTCTCTCGCGGCTCGACGGCTCCACACGGTGCGAGACGCGCGCGTGCCGGGCGGCGCTCCAGCGCATGCTGCGCATCCGGCCAGGTGACATCCTGCAGCTCGACCTGCGCAAGCGCTCCATCGACGCGCGCAAGAAGGACGCGATCGTGGTCATCTTTGCGGTGAGGGCGAAGCTGCGTGGCGACGAGGCCAGGATCGCCCGCCGCCTGGGTAGGTCCTGTCGCGTGCTGGACGAAAGCCCCTACACACTGCCCTCCCCCATCCCTGCGCCGCAAGGACAGCGTCCCGTGGTGGTGGGCGCCGGGTGCGCCGGCCTCTTTTGCGCGCTGGCACTCGCAAGCGCGGGACTGGAGCCTCTGCTCGTGGAGCGCGGTGACAACGCCGAGCGCCGAGGCGCCGCAGTCCGGCACTTCAACGAGACCGGGGAGTTGGACTCGCAGAGCAACATCCAGTTTGGCCTCGGTGGCGCCGGGACCTTCTCGGACGGAAAGCTGGGAACCGGCACCAAGAGCAAGGCGCATCGACTCATCCTCCAGACGCTCGTAGAGGCAGGCGCCCAGCGCCGCATCCTGTGGGATGCGAAGCCCCACGTAGGCAGTGATGTGCTGCCCAGCGTGGTGACGCGTATCGTGGAGCGCATCGAGGAGTTGGGCGGCGAGGTGCGCTTCCGCACGCAGCTCACCGGACTTGACCTGCGAGACGCACGGGTGCGTGGCGCCGTCCTCAGCACAGGCGGCCGAGAGGAGCGCGTGGCCACCACCGACGTGGTGCTTGCCTGCGGCCACTCGGCCCGCGACGTCTTTGAGCTCGCCCGCGACCTTGGCGTGCGGCTCGAGCGCAAGACCTTTGCCATGGGTGTGCGCATCGAGCATTCGCAGCGCGCCATAGACCGGGCGCTCTACGGTCGCTCGGCGGGACACCCCGCCTTGGGAGCCGCGCCGTACAAGCTTGCCCAGCACCTTGACGACGGTCGCAGCGCCTTCTCCTTCTGCATGTGCCCGGGTGGCTACGTGGTTGCGGCGGCAAGCGAGCCCGGCGGCGTGGTGACCAACGGCATGAGCCTCTCGGACCGCGCGGGCACCAATGCCAACGCAGGTCTGCTTGCCAACGTGTTTCCAGGCGACCTTCCCGGCGAGGACGTGCTCGCCGGCGTGGACCTGCAGCGCGCATGCGAGCAGGCGGCCTTCCAGGCGGGTGGCGGCTCGTTCGTGGCACCTGCCCAGCTCGTGGGCGACTTCCTGCGCGGCGAGGGCTCTACGTGCGCGAGAGGCGTGGCCCCCACCTATCCGCGCGGCGTCGCATGGGGCGCGCTCGACGACATGCTGCCACTCTATGTGCTGGACACCCTGCGCGAGGCCATTCCCCTCATGGCATGTAAGCTGCGCGGCTTCGACGCGGCGGACGCCGTGCTCACCGGCGTGGAGACCCGCTCCAGCTCGCCCGTGCGCATGACGCGCGATAAGGACGGGCAGTCCGTGAGCGTGCGTGGCCTGTGGCCCTGCGGCGAGGGTGCCGGCTACGCGGGCGGCATCATGAGCGCGGCAACCGACGGCCTGCGCACGGCCGAGACCCTTGTCGCCAGCCGCCTCGCCTGACCCGAAAATCGGTCCAAGACGGCGCCAGACCTGACAAAGTGGAAAAAGAGGGCCGATTTCGGTGGTTTGCTCCACTTTGTCAGTTTGGGGGTAACGTCCAATCTGACAAAACGAAAATAACGGTCGTTTTTTGACTATGAATCTCCACTTTGTCAGGTCGGTATTCCAAATTTGAATGCTCGCGACCTCTCCAAACCTGCATAAGTGGATACCGCCACCCGCAAACGGCCTCCTTCGCCACTTTGTCAGGTTCGACCCCCATCCCAAACTGACAAAGTGGCGCGAATCGCCAGAAATGGCCCTCACTTTCCACTTTGTCAGGTTCGAACAATTCCAAGAGCGTTCGTCAACGATACCGAAAACCGCTATTTCGGAAGGGCACAGGAAGAATCCTCAATGCCCTTGCATGCTATGGGATGAGAGAGTCAATTACCGCCACTGGCGGTAAAACTATGGCGGTAATCGTAAGGAGGCTTCATGGGATACGAACCACCATTTCAACGTACCGACGCGATTGACACGCCTTGCATGGAGATTGCCGAACGCATTGTCGCAGCACTGAAAAGCGAAGGCATTCTCCTGAGGCAAGGGAGCGCTAGATCAGGCGTCTGGATTGTGAGGGAATAGGCCACAAGTCGCGTGACAATCGAGACAGGTGCGCTCAGCCGCCGCGCCTGACCCGTACGACTTGCCCGTCGGGGACCGTCCCTTTTGGCTGGTCCTCGCCAAAGGGGTCGGTCCCCGACGGGCGGGTTAGATCACCACGCCGTTGCAGTGGTCCACCTCGTGCTGGATGGCCTGCGCGACGCGACCCGAGAAGCTCCGCTCAACGGTGCGCAGCGACTGGTCCTTAAAGGCGACCGTTATCCGCTCGTAGCGCGTGGCCGTGCGCACACCCTCAAGCGAGAGGCAACCCTCCTCGGCTTGGTAGGAGCCCGAAGCCTGCGTTACCTCCGGATTGAGCATCACCAGAATGTCGCCACGATCGTCGACCACGGCAATGATGCGCTTGCGCTGGCCGATCATGTTCGCGGCCATGCCCACGCAGGTCGCCCTGTGCGCCGCGAGCGTGTCTGCGAGGTCCTGTGCGACGGGCAGGTCGGACTCGCTGGCCTCCTCGCTCGGCTGGCGCAGAAAGAAGCGCTTGGTCATGATGGGTCGTATCATCCCATTCCCTCCTTGAGCTTGCGTTTGGCGGCTGGAAGCAAGGCTGTGGGATGCAGGGACGTGGGCAGCAAGGCGCTCAGGTCCAGCGATGGGCGCGAGGGCACCAGCGTGCGAATCACGTCGCCCACCGCGGTGGTCACGACCTTGCGCCGAGCCGGATCGAGCAACGCAACCGCCGCGAGCATCCTTGGCACCGTGGTGCGCCAGTTCGCCTTGATGCCGCCCATCGTTGGCTCGCCCGCTGCCCCCAGCACGCTGAACACAGCGTCCACAAAGTCCTCGCGCTCCTGGTCCGACGCGTTGCTCAGCCATTCGTTGACCGAGGCGTCCACGACGCTCGCGCCCACGCCCAGGCGCTCCTCAAACACGAACTCGCGCCAGTCGACCTCCCAGGTAAAGGGGTCATGCTGGCTAAAGCCAACGCTGTGGCTGTGCACGATCTTCGCGTCGTGCTCCTGGTTCTCGAATATCATGCCCACGAGCGACGACTGCGGAATGGTCTTGTCCACGAGCTCGTTTGCCCGGCTCCAGCGAGCATCCGCCATGGTCTTGGCGCTAAAGCCCGGCCCGTCGTGCGAGAAGCACGTGACCAGGCGTTCGAACGTTGACTCCTGGCACATCACCCCCGCATACACGGCGAGGTTGCCTCCCTTTGAGTGACCGCCACACCAGAGGCGTCCCTCGGTGCGCTCGGCCACGTGCTCCAGATAGCGCACGGCCGCGACCTGCGACGGCACCGCCGACTTGAACGCCATGTTAAAGTCCTCCTTCCATCCCACCACGGTGTTGTCGGTCCCCCGGTAGGCGACAAACGTCGAGCGTGGTCCCAGATGGAAGGTCATCGCCGAGAACTGCTGCTCGGCGATCTTGTTCGTGCGCGACTCGTAGTCGCTTACGGTCACGTCGCGAAAGCGTGGGCTTGCTGCCAGCACCCCCAACAGCTCGACCGAGCTCTGTGGGTCGGTGAGCCTGCCGCACATGGGAGAGAACCAATCCGCACGATTGAGCTCCTTTATGGGCATGCCATCCTGCCCATACGAGGCGACCACGTCCCGCGGAAGCCGAAAGTAGGCGAGCCACGACAGCACCAGGCTGTCCACGCGGCATACGTCGCGCTGCTCGAACGTGTCGAGCTGCGTGCGCGCGTAGTCGATTATGTTGCTGTAGTAGCGTGGCATCTGGCCTCCCGCAAGAACGCTGGGCACCGACCGTCCCTCGTATCGCCCGGGACAAGGAGGTGGCCCGTCCGTCTCGTCAGTACTTCTTGCGCGCGCGGTAAGGTCGGCGACGGGCGTAGTCGCTGCCCTTGCGCGCGTTCTTCTTGAGTGAGCGCATCACGTCGTCGGATGACTTTCCCTCCACCATGCCCTTGAGCTCCACCAGCTGGTCGCGCGCCTTTGCGGCCCGCTCGAAGTCCATGGCGTCCGCGGCGGCACCCATCTCCTCCTCCAGGCTGGCGATGATGCGCATCACCTCGTCGCGCGGCAGGCGGGAAAGCTCGTTGGCCACCTCCTCGGCAGTGGTGGGCGTCACGAACTCGCCGTGCATGCCCTCGCGCTTCTTGTCGTCGAGCGTCGCCGTGGCCTCCTGGATGAAGCTCGTGATGTCGTTGATGGCCTTGCGCACGCTACGCGGCTCTATGCCATGCTCCTCGTTGAAGGCCTCCTGGAGGGAGCGGCGACGGCGCGTCTCGTCGATGGCTATGCGCATGGAGTCGGTCACCTCGTCCGCATACATGATGACCTCGCCGCTCACGTTGCGCGCGGCGCGGCCCATGGTCTGGATGAGGGAGCGCCGGTTGCGCAGGAACCCCTCCTTGTCGGCGTCGAGAATCGCCACCAGCGACACCTCGGGGATGTCCAAGCCCTCGCGCAGCAGGTTGATGCCCACCAGCACGTCGATCTTGCCCTCGCGCAGCTCGCGGATGATGTCCACGCGCTCGAGCGTCGCGGTGTCGGAGTGCATGTAGTTCACGCGCACGCCCTCGTCGAGAAGGTGGTCGGTGAGGTCCTCGGCCATGCGCTTGGTGAGGGTCGTCACAAGCACGCGCTCCTTGCGCGCCGTGCGCTCGCGAATCTCGTCCATGAGGTCGTCTATCTGGCCGCGCACGGGGCGCACGTCGATCTTGGGGTCGAGCAGGCCCGTGGGACGGATGATCTGCTCCACCAGCTGCTGGGTGACGCGCTCCTCGTAGTCACCGGGCGTCGCGGAGACGTAGATGAACTGCGGAACGCGGCTCTCGAACTCGTCGAAGCGCAGCGGTCGGTTGTCGAGCGCCGAAGGCAGACGGAACCCGTGCTCCACCAGCGTCACCTTGCGCGAGCGGTCACCCTCGTGCATGCCGCGTATCTGGGGAACCGTCACGTGGCTCTCGTCGATGATGCACAGCATGTCCGACGGGAAGTAATCAATGAGCGTGTAGGGAGGCTCCCCGGGCCGGCGCCCGTCCAGGTGCCGCGAGTAGTTCTCGATGCCAGAGCAAAAGCCCATGTTCTCGAGCATCTCGAGGTCGTAGCCCGTTCTTTGCGCGAGGCGCTGGGCCTCCAGGATCATGTCGTTGTCCCTGAGCTCGGCCACGCGCGTCTCGAGCTCGTCGCTTATGGTGTGAAGGGCGTGGGTGATCTTGGGACGCTCCGTCACGTAGTGGGAGGCCGGCCAGATGGGGATCGCGTCGTACTCGCGCACGACCTCGCCGGTCACGGCGCTGATCTCGGCGATGAGCTCCACCTCGTCGCCAAAGAAGCCAATGCGCAGGGGGTTCTCGGCATACGGCGGGAACACGTCCACGGTGTCTCCGCGCACCCGGAACATGCCGCGCTGCAGGGCCACGTCGTTGCGGTCGTACTGTATGTCAATGAGGTCGCGAATGAGGTCGTCGCGCTCAAGCGGAACGTCCTTGCTCACGTTGGGCGCCAGTCCCGCATAGTCCTGAGGGCTACCGATGCCATAGATGCAGCTCACCGATGCGACGACGATCACGTCGCGGCGAGAGAGCAAACTCGAGGTGGCCTGATGGCGCAGCTTCTCGACCTCCTCGTTTATGGAGGCGTCCTTCTCGATGAAGGTGTCGGTCTGCGGGACATAGGCCTCGGGCTGGTAGTAGTCGTAGTAGCTCACGAAGTACACCACGCAGTTGTTGGGAAACAGCTCGCGCATCTCGCTTGCCACCTGGGCCGCGAGCGTCTTGTTGGGCTCCATGATGAGCGTGGGCTTGTTGACGGCCTCGATGGTCTTGGCCATCGAGAAGGTCTTGCCCGAACCAGTGACGCCCATGAGGGTCTGGTAGCGCAACCCCTCGCGCACGCCCTCTGCGAGCTTGGAGATAGCCTGGGGCTGGTCGCCCGCAGGCTCGTAGGGAGCCACGACCTCAAGCCGCTCGTCACCGTGCTCGATGCCAAAGCGACGCAACTCCGCGCCCACGCGCTCCCGTGTGTGTCCCACGTCCTGCGACCCCATGACCCCTCTTTTCGCAGCCGATGCCCGCAAGTCGCACACAGTATAGCAGGACGCCTCCGAGCGACTGTGCCCGGAGGCGCCCCGGCATGCGGCGGTGATTTGCGACCGAACGACCCTCGTGACCTACTTTGTGCTCATTCCGTCGGGATAGTACTGCTGGTACTGGTTGAACGCCTCGTTGACGCGCTCAAGATAATGCCGTGTCTCGGGATACGTGATGGAGTCGGCAAACGAGCTGGGATCGTCACCCGACGACCGCCAACCCTCGACGGTGCCCAGGCCGGCGTTGTATGCGGCAATCACCTCGTCGCTCGTCGCGAGGTTGGACTGCAGATAGCTGAGGTAAGCCGTGCCGTACTCGATGTTGGTGGCCGGGTCGGTGAGGTCGCTCGGGTTGTAGGTCTTGTTGTCGACGAGCTCCATCTCCGAGACCGTCTTGGCGGTGTCGGGCATGATCTGCATGAGCCCAACCGCCCCGGCCCGGCTCTGCGCCAGCTCGTTCCAGCCGGACTCGCACCGGATGACGGCCGCGACGAGATGCGCGTCCACGCCGTGTCTCGCTGCCGCGTCGTCTATGCGCTCCGCGTAGCTCACGGGGAAGAACAGGCTGCGCACCAGATTCTTGGGCAGATATCCCACGCTGAGCGACAGCGTCACCAGCACGATCATTGCGGCGAGGGGTATTGCGCGATACCATCGCCAGAAGTGTGTGTTGCCCGTTGCGATTCTCGTTACGTTTTGCACTCTGCACTCCATTCTCAAGACGAGTGTCCGCGCCACCACGCGTCCACCTTGTCGCGCAGCTCCGCCTCGTCTCCTTCGTTGTCCATCACGACCGTCGCGCGCGAGCGCAGGTAGGCGTCGGACGCCTGCCGGCTCACGCGTCGGTCGAAGTCGTTCTCGTCCATGCCACGCGCCACCGCGCGCTCGCGTCTCGTCTGCACGGGGCACGTCACGCACACCACCTCGTCTGCCATGGGCAGCAGGTCCTCCACACGATCGAGGAGCGGAATCTCCACCACCACGACGTCGCAGCCGTCCGCCTCCTCCAGCCTCCGCGCGAGCCGCGCGCGAATGTGCGGGTGCATGATGGCCTCGAGCCGCCTGGTATCCTGCGACGTGGCAAACGCACGCGACGCCAACACGTCACGACGCAGGGCCCCCGCATCGTCAAGCACGTCCTCGCCAAAGGCCCGGGCCAGCTCGGCGCATGCCTCATCTCCCGGTCGCGTTATCTCTCTGGACACCTCGTCCAAGTCTATGACGCGGGCTCCGAGTCCGGCGAGCGCACGGGACACCGTCGATTTGCCCGACGCGATGCCACCACACAAAAAGACCGTGTGCACGTTTCCCCCCGCGCCCTATGTACGCGCCTCGAACTTGTTGTGGCAGCTCGGACACGTGATGCGCAGCTTGCCCTTCTTGCGGGGCACGCGCACGCGCTGTCCGCACTCGGGACACTTGAGGTGCTTGTAGTCGCGCGACTCCGCGACGGCAGCCGCCGGGTTGCGCAGCCAGCGTGCAAGAGGGCCGAAGAGCCCCACGAACGTCTCGTTCTCACTCTCGCGCGCCTCGAGGTTCTTTGACACGACGCGCCAGCATGCGTACACGATGAGCGCGAGGGCCACGATGCTCAGGAACAGCGTGTGCAGAAAGAGGTTGATGATGAGGATGATAAAGGACACGATGGTGCAAAACGTACCGAGCTCGTCTCCTCCGTTGCGTCCCTGCATCCATGTAGCGACGTTGCGCTGAAAGTCACCTTTGGCCATGTGAGCCTCCTACCAGAAGTTTTGAAAGGAAAGTATACCCCTTGGACCGGACGGCGATGCAAAGCTCAATCCGACGCACATACTTACCATGCAAGACCATCCCGTCGGGGACGGTCCCTTCCGGACGGTGACTGGTCCGACGGGGACGGTCCCTTCCGGACGGTGACTGGTCCGTCGGGGACGGTCCCTTTTGGGACAGTGCGTGTTGGATGGGCTAGCCGAGCAGTTCCTCGAGGTCCTCGCGCGTGAGCGATGCGAGCGACAAGCCCGAGGTCTCGCCCGACACAACGGCGTCGGCCAGCTGTGTCTTGGCGCGCTGGAGCTCGAGTATGCGCTCCTCGATGGTGTTGGTCGCAATGAGCTGGTACACCGCGACGTCCTTGGTCTGGCCAATGCGGTGGGCGCGGTCCGTCGCCTGGTTCTGCGCGGCCGCATTCCACCACGGGTCGGCATGCACCACGGCAGACGCGCCGGTTAGGTTGAGCCCGGTGCCTCCCGCCTTGAGCGAGATGAGGAACACGGGCGTGTCGTCGCCGTTGAACTGGTCCACCAGCTCGACCCGTCGCTGCTTGGGCGTGCTTCCCACGATCTGGCAAAAGGCGATGTCACGCTCCCGCAACCGGTGTGCCACGATGGCAAGGTAGCTCGTGAACTGCGAGAACACCAGGGTCTTCTGCCCCGCGTCCGCCAGGCGCTCGACGAGGGTGAGCAGGGCGTCGGTCTTTGCGGAGCCGCCCTGGTAGTCCTCGAAGACCAGGTGCGGATCGCAGCAGATCTGTCGCAGGCGCGTGAGACCTGCCAGTATCTGCAGCTTGCGGGTACCAAAGGCGTCATCCGAGCCGTCGAGCACCTGCCCACGCAGCTCGAGCACCTGTGCCTCGTAGACACGTCGCTGCTCCTGTTCGAGCCGCACCCTCACGACCCGCTCGATCTTGTCGGGCAGCTCGCGCATCACGTCCCGCTTGGTCCTCCTCAGCACGAACGGGCCGATGGCGGTGCCCAGACGTCGAGACACCTCCTCGTCCCCCTCCATAATCGGCCGCTCATACCGCTCGCGAAAGCTCTCGTAGGGACCCAGCAGTCCCGGCATGAGAAAGTCGAACACGCTCCAGAGCTCCGACAGGCGGTTCTCCACCGGGGTCCCCGTGAGTGCGAAGCGATTGCGCGACCGCAGGGACTTGACCGCCTGCGCCGTCTGCGTCTCGTGGTTCTTTACATACTGCGCCTCGTCGAGCACCACGCTCCACAGCTTCATGCCGGCGTAGGAGCCCACATCACGCCTGAGCAGGTCGTACGACGTGATGAGGACGTCGACGTCTGTTCGCGACAACAGCTCCTGCCGCTCCTGCGCCGTCCCGGCCACGGCGCACGCCATGAGCTGGGGGGCGAACTTCTCGAGCTCGGCGGCCCAGTTGTACACGAGCGACGCCGGGCAAACCACCAGCGAGGGGCCTGTGGCGCGCGCCTCGTGCCGGCGGGCAACGAGCAGCGAGATGAGCTGCACGGACTTTCCCAACCCCATCTCGTCGGCGAGGATTCCTCCCAACCCCAGGTCCACGAGACCGCTGAGCCAGCGATACCCGTCCACCTGATACGGACGCAGCACGCCCTCCAGGCCGCCGGGCACCTCGTATGCCCCAAGGTCCACGCTCCGGATGCGCTCCAGATAGGCCTCGACCGAGCCGTCCAGGCCACGAGTGCCAAGCGCGGGCTCGAGCGTGAGCATTCTGTAGGCCGGCACCGACACGGAACCGGTTGCGACCTGGGCGGAGCTGAGGCCGAGCTCCTGGGCGACGAGCCCCGCCTCGGTCACGTCCACCTTGGACAGCTCCACGAACGACCCGTCTGCCAGCCTATGGTAGCGGCGCCTGAGCCGATAGCTCTCCAACAGACCGGCCAGCTCGCTCTTGTCGGCACCCTCCACCTCGAACGTGACGTCGAGAAGGTGAGACGCAACCGACAGCCCGACGCGCACGCGGGGACGCGCCTTGGACCGCAGCGCGTCGAACGACGGTGTGGTAAAGACCGTACCCAGCCGCTGCAAGGCCAAGACGCCCTCGAAGACCAGTCTCGCCAGCGTCTCTCCCGAGGCGTGGGAGACCATGGAGGCATGGGCGGACACCTGCGGGAAGAGCCGGCGCGCAGCCTCTCGCCCCCTCGCCTCGGCCCGCAGATCGCGCACCAACCCCTGTTCTGTGGCCACCTGCCGCCGATGCGACTGCACGAGCGGCACGCGCACCGACCCATACCGCGCGAACGGCATGCACGTTACGCCGCCTTGCGTTCGGTCCAGGTAGAACTGCAGCTCGCAGGGTGCCGGGCGCAGCGCGTCGAGCTCCGGGGGCACATGGACCTCCACCGCCTCCTCGAGGTCGGGCAGCACCGTGGCGCAGAACGCGGGGGCGTCGGCCCTCGACACGCGCAGCTGTCCGTCCACGCCACCAAGCACCGCCGACAGCGTCTCGGCATGCGCACCCAGGCGGTCTGTGCATAGATACAGGCGACGCGCGTCCCATGCGTACAGGCGACCGCCGCAGCAGACAACCGCAAGGTCCTCGTCGTGCTCGATCCCAAAGGTGCCGTCGTCCTGCGAGGCGAGGGACACCGAGACGTGCGGATCCTCCTCCACCACGCGCAGCGCGCGTGCGTCGGCCCCATCGCCGGAGCTCAGGTGCTCGAACCGAATCTCGTCGCCCACGTAGCACGCAAGGAGATCCTCGAGCTCGGGCAACGAGAGGTGCAGGTCCTTGGCCGGCAGCGCAGGGGCGCCAAACGCGCCGCGCCCGGTCACCCGCTCGTAGGAGTAGGCCCTCCTATTGCGTATCGCCCGCACCAGCACGTCCGCCACCGCACGACCCCGCGGCGTGAATGCCTGGTCGTCGTGCACGAACGCCAGGTTCTTTCCATACGAGTAGAAGGACTTGCCCTCGATGCAGGTCACGAAGTCCGTTATGGACGCCATGGCGTAGGAGCCCCTGGAGCCCTTGAGCCTAAAGCGTGCCCCGAAGCCCACCTCGTAGGTGAGGATGAGGTCCAGGTCGACGCTCTGCGGCACTGCCTCCGTCGAGACGCCATCCACCTCCGCCGCCATCTCGCACCCACGCTCGATGAGCCGTGCCAGCGGCCGGGAGGTGGGGGCGTCCTCGGAGGCCTCGTATCCCTCATAGCGCTCGGGACGCACGAGAAAGTCGAGAGCCAGCGCCATAACGTGCTTGCACGGGCCGCGGCGACGCAGGGACGAGGCGCAGTCGCACGCATAGTCCACGAGCGCCCCGCCATGCGAGTCGATGACGGCCGAGGTCTTGTGCGCGGCCTCCCAGCTGTCGCTCGACTCGATGCGCGCCTGCAGCGAGACGATGTCTGCGTCCCTGCCACACCGGCGCTTGCTCAGGCGTCCTCCCCCCTCGGCCACATGGCGCGCGTGGGCAAAGACGGCAGGCGTGCAGGCGCGCTTGAGTGAGCTCTCGGTGATCATGGGACAACCTCGCAAAGACGCATCGGAAACCCCCATGGTACCCCCTTTTGGACGACCAAGGCGCTAAAAGGGGACAATCGACGGGCAATGCGCACGAGTGTGGGCATCCCACACGGTTCATGGCGCAGGTGGAGAAGAGAACCTGAGCGGGAACAGCTCGCTCATGAGGACGGCGCCAAAGACCAGCGCGAATCCCGCGACGAGCGGCAGCGTAAGCGGCTCGCCATACAGCACCACGCTCAGCGCCACGCCAAACACGCTCTCCAGCGAGAGGAGCAGCGATGCCTGCGCGGGAGGCACATGGGCCTGCCCGACGTTTTGGAACATGGTGCACACGCACGACGCCAGCAGCACCAGATAGGCCATCTGCGACCAGAACTCATACCCAGCGAACACCGATGGCGGCGGAAACGGCTGGAACAGCAACCCGTACGCAAGGCACACGAGGCCCATGACAAAGAACTCCACCACGGTCATCGTGAGCACGTCCCTGCCCCTTGCCACGTGCACCATCACCTCGATCTGCACGGCAAACCAAAACGCGCCAAAGAGCGTCATCCAGTCGCCCCAGCTCAGCGAGAACACCTCCGCGCTGCCGAGCGAGAGCACTCCCACACCCGTGAGGGCGACCAACGCAGCCACCACGTTCGACCAACTGGGACGGACGCGCGCGACGGCCCAGTGCAGAAAGGGCACGATCACGCAGTACGTCGCCGTGAGGAACGCGTTGTGCCCCGGCGTCGTGTCCACAAGGCCCAGGTTCTGGATCAGGTAACCCAGGCCGCCGCTCACGCCCAGCAGGACGCCGCCCACCGCATGAGCCACGTCCAGCTTGGGCAGCACCCGACGACAGAACAGCAGGGCCATCACCAGGCCGGCAAGGACGAATCGGATGCCGAGCAGCCACGAGGGAGGCACCACGTCGAGCGCGCCCTTCAGCACGACGAACGAGCCGCCCCAGAGCGCAGCGGCACTCACGAGCATGAGCTTGTAGGGAGGGCGCGGCCCGTGACCTGCGCCCTGCCCCCGCGCGTCTATCGCGCCCAATACACCACGGCGCCCTTGAGTCGCTCCACCTCGTCGTCGCCCTTGTAGCGACGCACGATCTCGAGCGCGAAGTCAATGGCGGTGCCCATGCCCTGGCTGGTGGTGAAGTTGCCGTCCACCACCACGGGCTCGTCGGGCACGAGGTTTGCGCCCCTCTCGGCCAGCACCTTCTGGAAGCCGGGATTGCTCGTCGCGCGACGACCCTCCAGCAGACCCTCCTCGGCAAAGATGGAGGGCGCGGCGCAGATGGCCGAGAGCGGACGGCCAGCCTCGGCAAACGCGCGGACGGCGTCCATGAGCTTGTCGCATGCGTGCAGGTTGGGCGTTCCGGGAATGCCTCCGGGCAGCACGAGCATGTCGTAGGCGTCGAGGTCGGCATCGCTCACGTGGCGGTCGGCCACCATGGTCACGCTGTGCGACGACGTGACCTCGCGACCCTCGGCGACCGAGATCGTGTCGCACGGGATGCCCGCCCTAAACAGAATGTCCACTACGGTGAGGGCCTCGATCTCCTCGCAGCCCGGCGCCAGAAACACGGCAATGGTCTTGTCGCTCATGGTCTCCCCCAAATACGTCGTTTGACTTGGCGCGATTCTATCACAGCACAGTCAGTAGTCACTCACAGCGGGGTCGCGGGTGTTTTGGGAGAAGGACCCTGTCCCCTTCCCCCACAAAGACAGGCCGTCGGGCGGAAGGAGTTCCCGACGGCCTGTGCCTGTCTTTTGGACAGGAGCGCGTCTGGCCACGCGCTTAGGAAAGGAAGGAAGGTGACGTTGGTCTTCGTCATCTGCCCTTAACTACGCGTCGCACAGTCTCGCGTCTCACTCCTGCTGGGCCTACATGTTTCCTACACATCGTCGTTCGAACCTTGCCCCACGACCTCCTCCGTACGAATCGTCCGTGCCAGCAGCCACAGCGAGGCAACCATCATCACGAGCTCGGTGATGGGCTGCGCCCAGATCATCCCGCCAAAGCCAAAGGCCGAGTTGAGGAGCAGCAGCAAGGGAACGTACAGGACCAGCTGGCGCACGAGCGTAATGCCAAAGGCGTACTGCGGCTTGCCCATGGCCTGGAACGACATCCTGCTCATGGAGACGGCACCCACGAACGGAAGGATGCACATGAGCGTCCTAAGAACTCGCGCGCCGGTCTGTATGACCTCGCCCGAGTCCGAGAAGATGGCGACGAGCTGCGGCGCGAAGATCCCGCAAGCGGCCATGATGCAGAGCTCCGTGCCACTCACCACCAACACCCCCGCCCTCAGCACTTCCAGCATGCGGCGGTAGTTCCTGGCCCCGTAGTTGTAGCCCATTATGGGCTGCACGCCGGCGGCGAATCCCTGGTACACATAGTTGCCCAGCGAGAGAATCTTCTGCGCCACCCCCATGGCAGCCACCGTGAGCTCACCATAGGACACCGCGAGATTGTTGTTGACGACGAACGCAGCGGAGGTGAGAAGGGTCTCCAACGTCGCGGGCACCCCCACCCAGAAGATCTCCCGGAGAATGCGCCTTGTGGGCAGCAGGTAGGACAGGGAGGGTCGTAGCAGGGTCTTGCCGAGCGCATAGAACGCCACCGAGGCCGCCATGCCCGCGGCGTTGCCCAGAATCGTCGCGATGGCCGCACCGCGGCACCCCATGCCAAGCACGAGGATGAACAGCGGGTCCAGCGCGATGTTGGCCACCGTTCCCAGCACCATGCCCACCACGGAGTAGGTGACGGAGCCCTCGCTCCTCAGGAGCTGGCCAAACGTGTAGTTTCCCATGGTGCAGACGCTACCCAGCAACAGTACGCGCACGTACTGCTCGGTATACGCGAACGTGTTTTCCTGCGCACCGAGGCCGCCCACGATAACCGGCAAAAACGCCATGCCCACAAGCGTGACCACCGCGCCGTTGAGCACCGTGAGCACGAATCCCGACGTAACGGTATGGTTCGCCGACTCCATGTCGTTGGAGCCCAGGCAACGGGCGATGTAGGAAGACGAGCCCGTTCCCACCATGTTGGAGATCGCGATGCAGACCATCATCACCGGATAGGCCAGGTTGACCGCGGCCAGCTGGTAGTCGTCGCGCAGAAGTCCGATGAAGTAGGTGTCCACCAGATTGTAGAGCACCATTATGAGCATGCCCGCGATGAGCGGCACGCCCAGCCTTACGACAGCCCTCGCCGGGCGCTCCTGGCTCAGCACGTATATGCGCTTGTCGTCTGGCGTCTCCCGCATCTCCACCCACCTGCACCCACAGGCCACACATCAAAAGCGACACGGTTATCATAGCGCACGGAGAGCCGGCGGTTGGCTCCGACACACCCGCGCCACGGCTCCGGGACATGTAGCTCGATGTGTTTCTTTGTTGATTTCGACCGGTCTGCCTACAGGTCAGCGGCTGATTTTGGCCTTCCGCGGATTGCCCGCACCCAGTCTGTTGTTTTCTCAAAACCCCGCATCTATCATCATCGTTAGCTGTGCAAATGGTGGCCGCGCATGGGAGCTCGGTCACAGGATTTGTGGAGAGGAGCTTTCATGGAGTATTCGTCAGATGTGGAGAAGATGTGCCCCGTAACCAAGGGTGCATACCACGGACCTGCACCCATCCCCGAGGAGGGCGCTTGGGTACAGGCAAAGCAGCTTGAGGACATCTCGGGCTACACCCATGGCATCGGTTGGTGCGCACCCCAGCAGGGTGGCTGCAAGCTGAGCCTCAACGTCAAGAAGGGCATCATCGAGGAGGCCCTCGTCGAGACCATCGGTTGCTCGGGCATGACGCACTCCGCCGCCATGGCCGCCGAGATCCTGCCCAAGAAGACCATTCTTGAGGCCCTCAACACCGACCTCGTTTGCGACGCCATCAACGTTGCCATGCGCGAGCTGTTCCTCCAGATCGTGTACGGCCGCACCCAGACGGCATTCTCCGAGGACGGCCTGCCCATCGGCGCTCGGCAAGGGCCTGCGCTCCATGGTCGGCACCACCTACGGCACCGCCGCCAAGGGCGCTCGTTACCTCGAGCTCACGCAGGGCTACATCACCCAGCTCGCCCTCAACGACAACAACGAGATCATCGGCTTTGAGTTCCTCAACCTCGGCAAGTTCATGGACGACGTCAAGGCTGGCAAGGATGCCAACGAGGCCATCAAGGCGAACACCGGCCGCTACGGCCAGTGGGATGCTCCCGCCAAGACCATCGATCCGCGTCAAGAGTAAATACAGGAAGGGAGTGAGATAGATGGCAGTTTCGTTCGAAGGCTATGAGCGCCGCATCGACAAGATCAACAAGACGCTCGCTGAGTATGGCATCGCCGACCTCGAGGAAGCCCTGAAGATTTGTACCGACCTCGGCTTCAACCCCTACGACATCACCGAGGACATCCAGTCCATCGCATTCGAGAACGCCAAGTGGGCCTACACCCTTGGCTGCGCCATCGCCATTAAGAAGGGCGTCAAGAACGCCGCCGAGGCTGCTGCCGCCATCGGCATCGGCCTGCAGGCCTTCTGCGTGCCCGGCTCCGTGGCCGAGGACCGCAAGGTCGGCCTGGGCCATGGCAACCTGGGCGAGATGCTGCTCGGCGAGGACACCGAGTGCTTCGCGTTCCTGGCCGGCCACGAGTCCTTCGCCGCCGCCGAGGGCGCCATTGGCATCGCCAACAACGCCAACAAGGCCCGCAAGAAGCCGCTGCGCGTTATCCTCAACGGCCTGGGCAAGGACGCCGCCCAGATCATCGCCCGCATCAACGGCTTCACCTATGTACAGACCAAGTTCGACTACTTCACGGGCGAGCTTGAGGTCGTGCAGACCATCCCCTACTCCGACGGCCCGCGCGCCAAGGTTAACTGCTACGGCGCCGACGACGTCCGCGAGGGCGTAGCCATCATGTGGCACGAGAACGCCGACATCTCCATTACCGGCAACTCCACCAACCCCACGCGCTTCCAGCACCCCGTGGCGGGCACCTACTTCAAGGAGCGCACGCTTGCCGGCAAGAAGTACTTCTCTGTCGCCTCCGGTGGCGGCACCGGCCGTACGCTGCATCCCGACAACATGCACGCCGGCCCCGCCTCCTACGGCATGACCGACACCATGGGCCGTATGCACAGCTCCGCCCAGTTCGCTGGCTCCTCCTCCGTGCCCGCGCACGTGGACATGATGGGCCTCATCGGCATGGGCAACAACCCCATGGTTGGCTGCACCGTCGCTTGCGCCGTTGCCGTCGAGCAGGCTCTTAAGGGCTAGTTGCTCCTCGCGCATTGGCCACAAGGTCGCTTGGGGACCGTCACCAGTGGTGGCGGTCCCTTTTTGTGTCAGCCTATCGAAGGGGGTTGCCCCTTTGATGGCTGCCAACGGGCGTCACTCAACGATTCGGGCGGTTTTCTGCTACACTAGCGACGCAACGAAACCAAGGAGTGAGGCATGAGTAACTACACACTAAGCTGCTGTTCCACCGCCGACGTGTCGCCGCAATGGCTTGCCGAGCGCGACATCGAGTGCGTTTTCTTTAACTTCAGGCTCGGCGATACCTGGTACAAGGACGACTTTGGCGCATCGGTTCCGCCCAACGAGCTCTACCAGCGCATGCTCGCCGGCGAGCCCGCGACCACGTCGCAGGTGAGCACGGGCGACTACATCGACTTCTTTAGGGGATTCCTGCAAGACGGCAAGGACATCGTGCACGTAACGCTGTCTTCGGGCATCTCCAACACGTACAACTCCGCCGTGCTCGCCGCCAAACAGCTGCACGACGAGTTCCCCGACCGCACCATTCGCATCGTGGACTCGCTTGCCGCCTCCGCAGGATACGGCCTGCTTATGGACAAGCTGGCCGAGCTGCGCAAGCAGGGGCTGGGCGTCAACGAGCTGGCGGACTGGGCTGAGGAGCACCGGCTGGAGGTTAACCACCTGTTCCTGTCGTCGGACCTCACGTTCTTCGTGCGTGGCGGGCGCATTTCCAAGGCAGCCGGTCTCGTGGGCGGCATGCTCAAGGTGTGCCCGCTCATGCGCGTGGCACCTGACGGTTCGCTGGAGGTTATGGAGAAGATCCGCACCAAGAACCGCTCGGAGCAGCGCATGCTGCAACGCATGAAGGAGCTCGCTGAGCAGGGCACCAACTACGCCGACCGTGTGCTCATCTCTCAGTCGGACTGTCTGCAAGACGCGCAGGGCGTTGCCAACAACATAGAGCAGGCGTTTGGGTCCATCACGGGCGGCAAGGTGGAGATCTTCCCCATTGGTGCGACCATCGGGTGCCATACGGGTCCTGGAACCATAGCCCTGTTCTTCTGGGGCACTCCCGACCGCTGGTAGGCTTCGAGCCGATTGATCGGAACCGGGCTTAGGGGACGTTTGCCCCCTCTCCTTTAGGTCTGGATTCATACGCCCCCCGCAGGTCCTCCTCAGTGACCTTCGGGGGGCCGGCCGCTCTTCAGGCACTCCAAATTGGGCTAAGGGTATTGTGCTAATATATAAATGTTTTCTGTACAACATGGAGGTGTCCCTTGATCGACTACGTATTGAGTTGCTGTTCCACATGCGATTTGTCACAGGAGTGGCTCGACTCCAGAGGCATTCACTACATCTACTTTAACTACGAGCTCAATGGGCAGCAGCGCAAGGACGACTTTGGCCAGACATGCTCACCTGCCGACCTGTATGCAAGCATGCTTTCCGGCGCCGACGTCAAGACCAGTCAGGTGAGCGTTGGCGAATACGTGGAGAGCTGGCGTTCCATCCTGGAGAGTGGCAAGAAGGTGCTGCACGTGTGCATGTCCAGCGGCATCTCGGGCACGTACGCCTCCGCCTGCACCGCACGTGACACCCTCGACAGCGAGGGCTACCAAGGCCAGATCATCGTCATCGACTCGCTCAACGCCAGCACGTCGCTTGGCCTCATAATGGACAAGCTTGCCGACCTGCGCGACGAGGGCTATGGGTTTGAGGATCTGGCGGCCTGGGCCGAGACCCACAAGCTCGAGGCGCACACGTGGTTTATTACCACCGACCTCACCTTCCTCATTCGCGGCGGTCGCGTCTCCAAGGCTGCCGGCCTCCTGGGTGGCATGCTCAACATTTGCCCCATGCTCGACGTCGAGGCAGACGGCTCGCTGCTAGTCAAGGAGAAGATCCGCACGAAGCGCAAGGCCTTCACTCGCCAGCTGCAAAAGATGGAAGAGCTTTGTTGGAACGGCTACAACTACGACGAGCGCGTGTTCATTGCAAACACCGAATGCCTCTCCGACGCCAAGGCGGTCGCCGGCATGGTTGAGGGTAAGTTCCACAAGATCAAGGGCGGCCGAGTGGAGATCTTTGACGTTGGCGCCACCATTGGCTGTCACCTTGGACCGGGCACGGTCGTGCTTTCGTTCTGGGGCGAGCCACGGGCCTAGCACCAAGCACCAATCATCCGAAATCGAAGTCGGGACCGTGCGGGCAATATGCCTCAGCGAGGCATGTCGCCCGCACGGTCCCATCCGTTGGCCTCACACGACTGCCCGAGGTCTTTGGCAGAGGCTCCGCAAGGGGCTATGCCAGCCCAAAGAACGTGTGGTAGAGCTCGAGCTCCTTTGGTGAGTCACAGCTCGACGCAAAGCGCACGTTGCCTGGGCCTTCCCTGCGCGCAAGCAGCCCCTCCTGGTCCAGACGCCGCCTCAGCTGTCGGGCCGTGCCGGCGGCACTGTCGAAGAAGGACACGTCACCCAACACCGCACGAATCTGCTCGCGCACGAACGGGTAATGGGTGCATCCCAGCACGACCGCGTCCACCGACCCTGCATACGAACCCACCAGGCGCTGCAACAGCCCAATCATGTCGGGGTCATCGAGGTTGCCCCGCTCGATGCGCGCCGCAAGCCCGTCACATGGAACGGTAACGATCTGCGACTCGCCACCCCATTCGTGCAACAACGTTTGGAACTTGTCCAGACGCACCGTGAGCGGCGTCGCCATCACGAGGATGCGCCCATGGGGATACGCCAGCACCGCAGGCTTGAGCGCCGGCTCGACACCCACGATGGGCATGTGGGAGTACTTGGCGCGCAACTGACGAGCGGCCGCCGACGTTGCCGTGTTACAGGCGATCACCACCGCCTTGCATCCATCACGCACGAGACGATCCACGATGTCGCATGAGAGCGCAAGCACCTCCTTGGGATCCTTCTCTCCATAGGGATTGTGGGCGCTATCCCCAAAGAAGACAAAGTCCTCGTGCGGTAGCTCACGTACAAGCTCCTGCAGCACGCTGATGCCACCCACACCGGAATCGAACACGCCAACGGCACCCTCAACAACTGCTTGCCTCAACACATCACCCCCATATCCGCATACCATGCTACCCCAAATCGTTGGACCTTGGGACCTCCCCGTCCCCAATACCCACAAGATGGGGTACACTGGCCCACACTGCTTCAGCAACAGAAAGGAGTCCCCATGAGCAACGAGGGCAAGCAAGTCAAGGTTCACTATGTGGGTACGCTCGATGACGGAACGAAGTTCGACTCCTCGCGCGACCGAGGCGAGCCGCTGGCCTTTACGTGCATGGCAGGTCAGATGATTCCCGGGTTCGACGCAGCCGTGCGCGACATGCAGGTGGGTGACACCGTTACCGTTCGCCTGGAGCCCGAGGACGCATATGGGCCGCGCCGCATGGAGATGATCCAGACCATACCCCTCGCCCAGCTCCCCGGCGCCGAGCGACTTGCAATAGGACAGCGCGTGATGCTTCAGTCGGTAACCGGGCAGCCCATCCAAGCGACCGTGACCGACAAGGACGAGCAAACCGTCACTTTCGACATGAACCACGAGATGGCTGGCAAGGCGCTCACCTTCCAAATCGAGCTACTCGAAGCCAACTAGCACAGCGTCCAAGATGAGGCTGGGAGCCATGGGCATCACACGCAAGCCTCGACTACGCATGCATCCCAGACGTCCAAATACCCGATTTGACCGCTGCGCGAGAAATGTTGCGCAACTAACGACACCTCTCGCTCCCCTATACTGTCCATGATAGGATTAAGGGGAGCTTTATTTATGGCGAAGAGGTGACATCATGTTCTGCGAAAACTGTGGCGCGCAAGTCAACGGGTCGCAACGGTTCTGTCCCAAATGCGGCTCGCCCATTGCAGGGACCAACGGATCCGTCCCCACCAACTCCATGGGCACCCCGGGATACGTAAGCCCCGTTCCGGCATCGCAGCGTCAGAATAACTCATCGAGCATCGCCATCCCGGCCCTTGCCGTCATCTGCACGGCACTCGTGATGGTCGTAATTGTCTTTAGCCTCATCGCAAACGGAACGGTGAACGTCGGCGGCAGCAAGCCTCCACAGGCATCGTCGCAAACCGTCGCAACCGGAACGGTAACGAAAGACGATACCGACACGGCAAAGAAGGAAGAGGAGGCCAAGAAGGAAGAGGAGGCCGAGGAGAAGTCGAGTCAGCAGGAGTCCGCCCCCGTGGTGAACAACAACATCACCATAAACACGGAACCCGCCCCAACAGTGAGCATACGAGAATCGACGCCGGCGCCGGCGCCGGCGCCCGAGCCAGAACCCACCTACTCGTACTCTGACTACGTTCTTCCCGACAGCGCGTCGCACTACTATTCCACCTCTGAGCTCTCCAGCCTCTCCGACTGGGACCTCTACATAGCCCGCAACGAAATCTACGCGAGGCACGGTCGTGGCTTCGTGCGCGACGATCTGCGCGAATACTTCTCGCATTGCAGCTGGTACTCGGAGCGCTACGACCCCGATTACTTTGATGACAACATCGCGCCCAACATGAGTGACTGCGAGTGGCACAACATCCAGACGATTCTCGACTACGAGCACTATCGCGGTTCGCCCTACCCCTGATGCCCGCACTCAACAAAAGTAAAGCTGACGCATGGCCACGGAGACTGCAAGAAGCCCCCGTGGTCACGTTTGTACGTGAGGCCACAGCTCATGTTCCGGTCCAAACGGTTCACTCTCCGCCGTGTTTTGGCAGCTCGGCAACAACGCCCTCGAACAGCTCCGACAACGTCACGCCCAAACCGAACGAGATGCATATGAGGTTGTCTATCGAGACGTTGCGAGCTCCCGACTCAACACCCGCAAGATAGGACCGATTGACTCCACTATCCTCGGCCAGCGCGTTCTGGCTCTTTCCGCATTGCTTGCGCAGCGTTCGTATGCGTATGCCAAGCATCCTGCGAACGGCCGCATTGTCCTCTATGGTCATCATGAGGACAGATTAGAAATACGTTCTTTATTGGTTGTAGGCTATGAGTAACATATGCATATGTCTTAAATATTTTTATAATTATAGGCTCTTCTCCCGAATTTCGAATGCGGGATAATAATCCGTTGCATCGCTACCGCTTTTGCGTTGCTTGGCGTACCATTACGTGCTATGCATCTGCAGGGACGATGAAACGAGGTATTGAAGATGGCACGTAACCAGGAGGCGAGCATCGACACCCGATGCGTTCAGGCGGGCTATACTCCCGGCAACGGAGAACCGCGCCAGATCCCCATCGTGCAAAGCACTACGTTCAAGTACGCCACCGGTCCGGCCATGGGGGCACTATTCGACCTGGAGGAGGCTGGCTACTTCTACACGCGCCTGCAAAACCCCACCAACGACATGGTTGCGGCAAAGATCTGCGCACTCGAGGGAGGTTCGGCCGGCATGCTCACCAGCTCTGGGCAGGCAGCCAACTTCTTCTCGGTGTTCAACATCTGCGAATGCGGTGGCCACGTGGTCGCGAGCTCGGCCATCTATGGCGGAACCTTCAACCTGCTGGCCCACTCCATGGCCAAGATGGGAATAGAGACCACGTTCGTGGCACCCGACTGCAGCGACGAGGAGCTCGAGGCGGCCTTTAGGCCAAACACCAAGTGCGTGTTGGGCGAGACCATTGCCAATCCGGCACTCGCCGTGCTCGACATCGAGCGCTTCGCGCAGGCGGCACACGCCCACGGCGTGCCCCTGATCGTGGACAACACCTTCCCCACCCCCGTAAACTGCCGGCCGATCGAGTGGGGCGCCGATATCGTGACGCACTCCACCACCAAGTACATGGACGGGCATGGCTGCGCCGTGGGCGGCGCCATCGTCGACTCCGGTAACTTCGACTGGATGGCCCATGCCGACAAGTTCCCTGGCCTCACGACTCCCGACGAGAGCTACCACGGCATCGTCTACGCCGAGAAGTTCGGCAACGGGGGCGCGTTCATCACCAAGGCCACCTCGCAGCTCATGCGTGACTTTGGCTCCATCCAAGGTCCGCAGAACGCCTTCTATCTCAACATGGGCCTCGAGAGCCTGCACGTGCGCATGCCACGACATTGCGAGAACGGCCAAGCCATGGCAGAGTTTTTGTCCACCCATCCCAAGGTCGAGTCGGTGTCGTATCCCAACCTAGCCGGCGACCCCTACTACGAGCTCGCACAGAAGTACCTGCCCAACGGCGGTTGCGGCGTGGTGAGCTTCTGCGTCGCGGGCGGGCGCGCCGCTGCAGAGCGCCTTATGGCGGCACTCAAGATCGCGGCCATCGAGACGCACGTGGCAGACGCACGCACGTGTTGCCTGCATCCTGCCAGCACCACGCATCGCCAGATGACCGACGAGGAGCTGCTCGCGGCAGGCGTTGCACCCAACATGATTCGCCTGAGCTGTGGCCTGGAGAGTGCCGACGACCTGATTGCCGACGTGGAGCAGGCCTTGGAGCAGGCATAGCCGAACGTCGCACAAGAAGAACGATGCCCCCGACGAGACCTCTCGTCGGGGGCATGCGTGCATCTGGGCAAAAGCTGCCTGTAAAGGGCCTACCCTATGCGTTGACCCAAGGAAGGAAGCTCAGGTAGTGAGGCCAAGCGCCCGTGCGAATGGCATCGATCGTCTGGGCAAGAAGACCGGTGGCAAACAGGACGCCAATGATCACCAATATCACGATCAACATGCAGAAATACGAACGGGCATAGTTGCGACGATGGATGTTGGCATCCGAGAAGCTAAATACGATGAGGAAGATGAGTCCGATAATGGGAATCGAAAAGAGAATGGAAAGGCCAAAGTACGCCCAGGCACCAAGGGGCTTTAGCTCAGGGGGAAGGTTGAACTCATCGAATTCGCTAAAGTGGTTTGCCATGGTGGCTCCTTTCGAGGACATTGTGGTGCGAATGCGTTGCGAATAAGGCTAGTGTAGCATGAGTTTAAGCTATCGGGTACAACAACTCTTCACATATCCTACCAGTGGACCACAACCGTCTCGCCAACCGAGATTGTCGAGTACAGAGTTGCGGCTGCGTCGTAGGGAAGGTTCACGCAACCATGGCTCCCGGAGTAACTGTATATGCTGCCACCAAAGGAGTCGCGCCACGTCGCGTCGTGCAGGCCATAGCCACCCGAGAAGGGCATCCAGTAGTTGACGTGGCTGTTGTAGTCGGGCAGACCGTCGTTGTTGTAGTCCATACCAACCAGGTCGCGGTCCGTCTCCTTGGCATAGACATGATACGTGCCCGTGGGGGTTCCATGTCCCTCGCCCGTGTCGCCCGAAACCACGTAGGACTCCCAGATCACGTTGCCGCTCGCATCGTAGAGGCGCGCATACTGGTTGGCGAGGTCGACGTCTATGTAGCGACCCAGGCTGGAGTTCCAACTGCCGGAGGGACTGTCCTGCTCCTTCTCGGGTTCCTTCTTGGTCGCCGTCACCTCCACCTCGACCGCCTCCGACGAGCCATCCTCGAGGTTTTGCAGCAGTGCCGCCGCCGTGGCGTTCGCGTCGAGCGCGTAGTCGTAGTCGTCATCGGACCTACGTGCGCCATCCGCCAGGTTCTCCTGCGCCCATTCCACGATTGCGTCCTCGTCTACCTCGACCTCCAAGTCGTCGTTGAGCTCGACCCACTGCGCAATCTGGTCCCTGGAGACGCGCGTCTGCTCGTCCTCCCCAACCACAACGGGGATGGAGAGATCCAGGACTTGGTTCGCGCTGTCAACCGCTTCCTTGAGCTCAGCGTCGTCCGACTTGCGCGACGGTTGCACGAGCACCTTGTCGTCCTCTACCGTGGTCGCGTCCCGCTGCGCGGCGACGCTCGCCCGAACGGCCGAGAGGACCGCATCCTTGTTGAGCTTCGTTCCGCTCTTCGCACCCACGACGACGAACGAGACGCTGTCGTCGTCGTAGGCCACCTTCGCGTCCTCGGGGTCGGTCGCCTTCTTGTTGTAGTCGTCGACCGCATCGCCCACGGCCTTGTCGAGCGCCTTCTCGTCGAAGGTGATGCCCGTCTCGATGGACACGTCGCGCGGACTCAGCAGGCTTAACGCCCATTGGGCGGAGTCGTTCTGCTGCATAGCCTCGTGGGCGCAGGCCTCACCGTCGTTCGTAAAGCCGATGTCGGAGGCCTGAACGCTAAATGTGAGCCCACCCACCGTGACCTCGTTCTGGTACGACTCGGTATCCTGGTTGATGAGCTCTGCCGCCTCCTGCTCGGTGAGCCACGAGACGTTCTTTCCATTTACGGTAGTGCCCGGAACAAAGTGCGTGGAAAAATACGATGCGCCCGCCGCATACGCAAACCCATAGGCCGCAAGAGCAACCGCGCCGGCGGCGACGCCCTTGGCAACCTTGTGTTTGGTGGGAGTTGGCGCAATGTGGATGGATGCCTTGGCATCACCCTGCTTCGCTTCGTGCTTTGCCACGAGGTGCCTCGATTCCTGCTACAACTGTTGGTGTTTTTGGGAACACGATTGTAGCGCGAATCGCATGCGATGCCATAGCGCAATCGCCCATGCGACACACCATTGTCACGAACGGTTTTTGGGGTTCCACGTTGGGAACACTCCCCACAGCATCACCTTAACGGCAGGAGACGAGCTCGTCGGCCCCAACGCCCTCAAACACGTCTCCATCGTTAAAGACGATGTCGTAGAGCGGCAACTCCGGGGTCCCACCGATGCCACACACCGAGGCCTCGTAGTCGGCGTCATCCTCGTGACCTGGCACCAAAAACCTCACCTGGGCGCCCAGCCCAAAGGATGCCGGGATTCCCAGGTCGTCCAGCGGTCGCAGATCCGACTCTCCCACCACCACCGACGCACCATACACGTCCAGGTCGTAGCGCACGCCATCCCTGCGCGCCCGTATACCCACGATCGAGGCCAGACGCCACGTGTCCGCATCTCTCCACCCTACCTGGGCGCCCAGCGAGAAGGATGCGGCAGAGGAATCGGGCTCCTCCGTCGTCGCATGTTTGAGCAGCTCCCCAAGCATCATCGCATGCCTCTTTTGGAGATAGCGAAGGCGACCCACCTCATCAGACGAAACCGAGAGGTTTTCCAGGGAGACGGTGCGGGACAGATGCGCCTCCAGCACGCGCCTTACGTCGGTCATCGATGCCGGGGTCAGCTCGTCGGACAGCACGCCCTTTACCACGCACGCTTCCAGCTCGACGTCGTAGAGCACGCCCAGGGGCGTGACGAACGTGCCCGCGATTCCGCCAAGCTCCTCCGCACCATCCCTCGTGAGCAGGACCGCCTGCCCCAGCGCATAGGACTCCACGTTAGAACGTCGATCCGTTCCAGCCCCAGCGGGTGCGCATCATGGGGTGGTACGTCACATAGACGCTGTCGCCGGGGATTCCCAACCTCTCGCTCAACAGGTCACACAGGCGGGCGGTGAACTCGCCGCATGCCTCGTCGGGAGTCTCTCCTATGAGGCTCACGGACACGAACGCACCCTTGTCGAGCTTGTTGCCTCCCAGCCAAAGAGAGTACTCGTCGTCGATGCCGACCATAAGCCAGCTCTCGCCCTTGCCAAAGACCGAAACGGCGGAGCCCAGGCCGCTCTTTATGGCCTCGCGCTCCCTCTCGCTCACAGGAACGGTGATCTTTGCGTCAACGAAGGGCATGATGCTTCCTTTCTCGAACGGCTGTACCGTGTTGTGGGATGTTTCTTTTTCGATTTTTTTGGGACTTCTTGAATATAGCAGGAACTTATCCTAAATTTATCGAGAAACTTTAACTATTTCCAAAATGAACCATAAACGACGGAGCACATGCCATGATTGAGCGGCCCTACTACGTGCAGAGGCTCGAGCGCTATCGGGACACGGGACTGGCAAAGGTCCTCACCGGAATGCGCCGCACGGGCAAATCGGCAATACTTCGGGCCTACATGGAACGGCTCGTACGCTCCGGCGTGGACGAGGATGCCATTGTTACGCTCAACCTCGAGATAGCCGAGCATGCGTCGCTATGCGATGCCGGCCATCTGCTTGCATACCTGCGACAAAGGAAGGACCCCGCACGAACGACCTACGTGTGCGTTGACGAGGCGCAGGAGGTACGCGACATTGGAAGCGTCGTGTATGCGCTGTTGGAAGACGGCGGCTTTGACATATACCTCACGGGATCGCACACCCGCCTCATCACCCAGGGGCTGTCCTCGATCCTTGCGGGACGCTACGTGGAGATTGCGGTATTCCCCTACTCCTTTGACGAGTACGTGAACGCCATGGGCCACAACGGGCAGAAGGCCGATGTGAGGAGGCTCTTTGGTCGCTACCTGCAAAACGGCGGTCTGCCCAGCGGCACCACACTGCAACTCGACGAGTACGCGCTCCACGAGTACCTGGACGGCGTCTATCACACCGTTTTGCGCCGCGACGTGAGCGCGTCGTTGGGCAAGGAGGACCCGGTCCTGCTCGATGCGATCATACGCCTGCTCATCAACAGCATCGGCCAACCAGTATCGGCAAACGGCATCTCACGCGCGCTCTCGTCTACGGGAAGAACCTGCTCAGACGACACCGTCGCGCGCTACCTCGACGCACTGGACGAGGCGCACGTCTTCTACCGTGTCCGCCGCTTCGACCTCAAGTCGCACGCGATCCTCAAGACGCAAGAGCGCTTCTATCTGGCCGACCTCGGCTTTAGGAACCTCGCCCTGGGCACGCAGGGGGCTTTGTTGCAGGGGCTTTTGGAGAACGTGGTGTACCTCGAGCTGCGGCGCCGACACACCGAGGTCTATGTGGGCAAACACTATGCTCGCCACATATGCTTCGTGACGCACGATGCCCAGGGCACCGCCTACTATCAGGTCGCCACGAGCGTGCTGGACGAGTCGGCGCTCAATGACGCGCTGGCACCCTTGCGCGCGGAGCGCGACAACTACCCCAAGACGCTGCTCACCCTCGACGAGGTGGGCATTGCATCGCACGAGGGCATAGCACAGCACAACGTGATCGACTGGCTGGTGGAGTCGCGGTAGGACCACGTCGGAGGTCCCAAACAAGGCGTTTGGGACCTCCCCGATTGGGCAACGCTTGGCATGTTAGCCGGCGACAATCCGTCCGTACCTCTCGCTGCCAATGATGCTCATCATGTGCGCGTACGGGTCCGTCCTTCCGCCCAGCACCTGAGAGAAGATCCTCGCGGAGCAGCCGGAGACCAATGCCACGCCCCGATCGTTCATGGTCACGGGCTGTTGGCAGTTGCGCGACTGCACGTTCCAAAACACGACACGTGGCAGCTCGTAGCCATGAATCCGATACAGGTACCTCGTGCACTCGGTTGCGAACGTGCGACGCCCTATGATGCCTTGAAGTTGTAGATGGGTCGCATGACCTCCACGACGTCCACCGACTGCGCGATGGGCCGCAGGATGTCCTCGGCGGACTTGTATGCCCCGGGCGCCTCGTCGAGCGTCGCCTCGCTCACGGAGGTGGTGTAGACTCCCGCCATCTGCTCGCGATACTCGTCCAGGCTCAGCTGCTCCTTAGCCGCCGTGCGAGAGAGCACCCGTCCCGCGCCATGGGGAGCCGAGAAGTTCCAGTTGGCATTGCCCCGCCCGCGCGCAAGCACCGACCCGTCGCGCATGTTGAGCGGGATGAGCACGAGCTCGCCCTCGTGCGCCGCGATGGCACCCTTGCGCAGGATCATCTCGTCGGTGTCTATGTAGTTGTGGATGGTGTGGAACGCGTCGCGATCCGCAAGGCCGCAACTGCGGATAACCTCCTCCGCCATGATCTCGCGGCTTCGCCGGGCAAAGCGCTGGCACACCGCGACATCTGCCAGGTAGTCGTCCAGGTAGCTGCCATACAGCCAGCACAGGTCTGCCGGTACGTTGGACCTGCGCGCCTTGCGCCGTAGCCTCTTGAGCGCCGCCTGCAACTCCCCCATGCGACCCGCCGCCTTGTACTCGGCAATGAGCGCGTCGCGCTTGGACAAGTAGTCCCCCTTGCCCTGGTGCAGCTCCACGGCGAGTCGCTGGTAGTGGCGCGCCACCTGCGTCCCGAGGCTGCGGCTCCCGGAGTGGATGACCAGGTACTTGGTGCCGTCCTGGGCCTCGTCGATCTCCATAAAGTGGTTGCCGCCCCCAAGGGTACCGAGAGAGCGCTGCAGGCGCCCGGTGTCGTGAAGCATGCGATGGCAGCGCAGCTCCGTGAGGTCGAACTCCTCCCTGCGCCTCGGCCATACGTCGAACCCGGACTGAACCGAGTGGCACGCCGCGTCGAATGCAGGCAAGTCGATGTCTGCGCGTCCAAGGTCCACGGTGTACATGCCACAGCCAATGTCCACGCCCACGACGTTGGGCACCGCCTTGTCGGTCACGTGCATGGTGGTACCGATGGTGCAGCCCACACCCGCGTGTGCGTCGGGCATGATGCGCACGTGCGCACCTGCGGTAAAGGGTTGGTCGCACATGGCGCGCAAGGCACTCTTCTTCGACATCGACACGAGCCGTTTGCCCGGGACAGAAACCAAGAGACGAGCTATGGCCCCTTTTCTCACTCCGGGCACGTGCGCGAACCCGGGGAACTGCCCGGTCGCCTCGCGCAGCACGGTGACTCGTACAGCTTCCCATGCGAGAAGTGATTGTACGACCTGCAGCCACCGGCACACTTCCAGCTCTTGTCGCACGTCTTGCATGCACCGCCCAACATGTCCAGCTCAAAACCTCTGTTGTACCGAAACGCACCGGGATCGTTCCAGATTTCAGCCAAAGACCTCTCGCGCAGGTTTCCCTCGACAAACGATTCGTCATACATGGACTCGCAGCCGCGCACGTTGCCAACGCTGTCTATCCCGATGCTCGTCAGCCCCGCGCGGCATCCCATAAAGACGGCGTTTCCGCTGAGGCTGCCACGCAGCCATCCCTCGGATTGCGTGTAGTAGCCAATGTTGTCCGCAATGCCAACGGCAAAGTGGTCCCGCCCCGCATGGTCCTCGACGAATCGGATAACGGCACCAAAGTCGATATGGGTCGAAAGACCGCCTCGCGCCGCATTGCCCATGGGCGAGCATGCCTGCAACTGCCACGCGAACAAGGGCTTCTCCTTGAGGACCCCATACAACTCATCCAAGTGCGAGACGTTCTTGGAATGGAGCGTGCTGATAACGGAGACCGGAATCCCACCCGCTGCAAGCGTGTCCATTGCCTCGATGGCGCGCCGGAAGCTTCCCGCCTGTCGATACGCGTCGTGAACGGCCTCCGGACCGTCGATGGATATGCCCACAGACTCGATCTTGGCGGACTTCAGCGCCGAGACGATGCTGCTGGAGAACAGGAACCCGTTGGTAATGATGGCAACGACAACCCCTCTGCCCGTGAGCGCACTGGCAATGGTGGACCAGTCATCTCGCATGAACACTTCCCCACCGATCAGGGACACCCTCTCGCATCCCATGTCCGCCAGCTGTTCCGCGACTAGCAGGCATTCCTGCGTGGTGAGCTCGTTGCGCCTTGCCATTCCCGCCTGCGAGCCGCAATATTTGCAGGAGAAGCAGCACGCCAGGGTGATCTCCCATACGCAGGTCCTCAATCGATAGCCGCATGCGTTTGGGTTCATCGTCCACCCTTCTTGCCAAAGAGATTGGCGATGGACCCCAACACCCCGCCAACGATGGAGGGCGACCCGTAGACGGGAGCAATCGGTGGATCCGGTAGCGGAGGCGCCCCGTAGACGGTGTCCATGAGCGAAGGCGGTGCGTATACGGCGTCCATTCCCGAATCGTCCCGATCGGAATCGTTCCGATCGCCTATTTGCAGCGTACGGGGATACGTGACTCCGGACGCCCATCCAGAGGGCACGACCGACGCCTCGATGCCCAGGAAGTCGGAGATGGCGAGCGCCATGTCGAGCGAGATGTTCCTCGCGACGTCCGTCCTGATGCGAAGTTCGTACTCGAGCTGCGCGGCCACCCGCTCTGCGGCGTTGCGAAGCGCCTGGGGAGTCCCCACGTCCGCGGCATTCGCGAACCCCTCGACGTAACCCATATCGACTGTTTGTTGAAGGACGCGCACTTCGAGCGCGCTGGATCCCAGTATGTCGGCAACGAACCCCACGAAGAGCCGCGGCTCACGCAGGACCTGCGTCCCGCCTTGGAAGAGCGCCACGAACGCAGCCTGTCTGAGGTTTCCGGTCGTATCCTCCATGGGGCACCTCCCGTAAGGTAGCTGAGTCAATTTGGAGTATATCACGCGCGGAAGAGCCAAACGCAGGGAGGGCGCCCATCCGGACGCCCTCCCTTCGCACGCTGTTTCCTGCGTTACCAGTGCACGTACACGACCTCGCCCACGTACGTGATGTCAAAGAGCTCCTTGGCCTTCTCGTAGGGAAGGTTCACGCAGCCATGGCTGCCGTCGTATTGGTACAGGTCGCCGCCAAAGGCGCTGCGCCACGTTGCGTCGTGCAGGCCATAGCCACCATAGAAGGGCATCCAGTAGTTCACGTAGCTCTGGTAGTCGGGGTTGCCGTCGCCGTCGTAGTCCAAGCCGGTGAGGACGGTGCCCATCTGCTTGGAATAGATCGAGAAGGTCCCCTCCACCGTCGAGTGTCCCTGGACCAGGTCTCCGGACACGAACGCCGACTCCCACAGCACCTCGCCCTTGTTGTCGAACAGGCGGGCGAACTGGGACTGGAGGTCGACGTCGATGTAGCGCCCGAACTCCTTGTTCCACTTGGTGTGCTCGTACGCCTTGTCCCTCGAGATGCCCTCGCGCGTGCGCTCGTCGATAAGGGGTGCCTCGTAACCCTCAACGTTGCCGGAGGAGAGCCGTGCGCAGAACTCGTCCACAAAGGTGTCGGTATCGAGCATGTAGGCGTTCCAGTCGTCGGTGTGGTAGGCCGCCGTCGAGACCGTCTCCTCGGCCCAGGCACGCACGCCGTCCTTGTCGACTGCGATCTTGGGACCCTCGGCGATGGAAATCCATGCGGCATTCTGGTCGGCGGGCGAGGATGTGACGGTCTCACCCTCCACGAGCACATCGATGTCGCTGGTGCGAACGGTGTTGGCGTGCTCCACCACGTTGCGATAGTCGGGCAGATCCGTGACGACGGCACTCCTGAACGCCCGTCCGGGATCGGGGTTGCATTGGGTCTGCATGGCGCGCACGCTGTCCAGGATGGCGGTCTCCACGGTCTTCTCGTCAACCGCGCTGCCCTTGATCTCGCCGGTAACCTCGTAGGACCCGGTTTCCTCGTTGAGCGCGATGCGCGCGCCGTCGGAGGGAAGCGTACGGTCGTTGTATGAGTCCACCGCGCGGCTCACCAGCTGGGAGAGGTTCTCCTTGTCGAAGGTGACGTCGTTGTCGGGCTCGTACGTGTTGTGCGCGAACAGCGCGATGGGCCAGGTAAATGCGCTGGCCTTCCCCCATGTCTTCTCCAAGAGGGGTTCGGGGTCGCGCTTAAGCCCAATGTCGCTGCCCGTTACCGTGAGGGAGAACTCGCCAGTCGAGACGGCACAGGAATATGTCGTGGTCTCGGTGTCGAGCGCCTGGCGCGCCTCGTCGCGCGTCATTCCCGAGACGTCGCACCCGTGGATGCTCGTGTTGGGCAGATAGCGCTGGGAGAACCGGTTGACGCCAACGCCATAGAGCACCAGGACGGTCACTACCACGGCGGCCACGACCGCAATTATGCGGATGCGGCGGCCGCGTCTGCTCAAACCGGCATGTGGACCCGAGAGGTACGCCGAGTCCGCGTCCATGGGTACGGGTTCCGCATCCCTGTGCCCCAGCGGCCAGACACGACCGGCATTGGAGGCGACCACGTCCTCGGAGGTGACACGGTCCTCCGGTGCGAGCCGATAGTCACCATCGACCTCAATGCGCTGCGCGGCCCTGAGCTCGTTGACCACGCGCCTGGGCCTCGGTGCCGCCTGTGGCGTCGGAGCGTCCTGAACCAGCTCTTCCTCCACCCATTCCACGTCGACGGCGTCGTCCTCGAAGACTGCCTCCCCGTTTGGCGAATCGGCATCCTCGTAGGCCACGTCCTCGTGGTCGTCCGCGTAGTCGTCGTCCTCGTAGACCACTTCCTCGTACTCGACGACCTCATACTCGTCGTCCGCGTAGTCGTCTTCTGCGTAGTCGTCGCCTTCGTATGCTTCCCCGGAGTCCTCGTAGACCTCCTCGTACTCGTCGTCCTCGTAGATTACGTCCTGCTCGACAGGCGACTCATCGGGCGCAGTCTCTGCGGCCTCATCCTCCTCCAGATACGCCCCGTCGAGGTTTTCGTCCTCGTCCACCTGCGTTGGAAAATCACCTGTGGGCACCTGCCGCATCTCGATGTCCACCATCCAGGGCGGACGCGACCCACTCGGCTCGTCGCGTTCGTCGATCGGACGCGAGGGGCCCTGTAACGCGGACTCGTCCCCGGCGTCTGTGAACTCGTCCTCAACGGGTTCGGCCTCAACGGGCTCGCCGGCATCGCCGCGCTCCACTGCGTCGGCATACGCCTTACCCTCTGCGTCCCCGAATCCCGCGAAACCCGAATACTCCGCAGCATCCTCGTCGACTGACTCGAGGTGGTCCTCTTGCGCCGCTGGTTGGAACGGCTCGAACGCCTGGTCCGGCTGCTCCGCGTCTGCATCCCGCAAAGGTGGCTCATTGGGGTTGTCGTCAACCGGCTCGTCCTGCGACTCCTCCACAAGGTTGGAGGGCTTGTCCGCAAACTCCGGCTTGCCCCAAAACCCCCGCTTGCGCCTAGACGCGCGGTTTGTGTTTTCGTTGTCGTACGCCAATGGTCAATCTCCCAATCTCTCTTATCGCGTGCAAGCATGCATCATACGTGTTTGCACCCCACATCGCCATAGCGGTGACGGCAAAACACGATTTGTTGACGGATGGCTTGCCCAAAAAGCGTTCTGGCTACAGGGTCACGCACGATCCAGCGCGGATGAGCAGCGCGTTTGGCGCCACCTTGGCAAACTCACGGGCCTGACTCTCGCCATAGGGCTCCACGGGCTTGAGATGGATGGGCACGTTGTGACGCGCACCGATGAGCTCCGCACATCGTGCGGCCTCGCGGACGTCCATGTTGTAGATGCCGTCCCCGGGCAGGAAGGCGTAGTCGATGCCCCGTGCGGCAAACGTGGACATTTGGTCCGTACGAGACGTGTCGCCGGCAAAGTACAGCAAGAGCCCGTCCGTCGAGACGAGGTAGCCCACGCACTCGTTCCTGTCGTGGATGGCGTTGTAGGCCTCCACCGCCTCGACCGTCACGTCACCAAATGACTTGGTGAGGTACTCTGTGGGACTGGGATGCGCGTCGAAGTTCTGCCACACCACGCAGTCCGCGGCATGGGGCATCTTGTTGATGGCCGTGTGGTCGTAGTGCTGATGCGTCACCAGTACGAGGTTGGCGGCAACGTCGTAACCCTCGCCCATATAGGGGTCGATGTAGACGACCGTGTTGTTATTGGTGGTGAGTCGCAGGCTGCCATGGCCTTGGTAGAGCAGTTTTGCCATATCATCCCCTTCGCCTTCGCGATTGTCCACGCTATGCTACCCCAACCACGACGCCATATGGCATGAAACCTGTTTTGAACACCTATCTTCCCTTTGTGAGCTCCGCCCTCACGTCGGCAATGCGCTTGGCGGGAATCGCGATGGAGGTCCCATCGTCGAGCAGCAGGCGACCCGCCTTGAGCTCGACCACGTGATCGCGATTGACGGCATAGCTGCGATGCACGCGCATTATCTTGCCGTCCACCATCTCCACCGCGTCGCGGATCACGGCCGGGACCACAATCACCTTGGTCATGCAGTGCACGATGGTGCGCTTGCGATTTGCCTCCAGATAGATGATCTGGGACGGGTGCACCCAGTGAACCGTTCCCTCGGTGTCGTACAACGAGACGCTCTTGCGAGAGGACCCCAGCTTCATGAGGGACTTCATGTAGCGATACGTCTCGGTTCCCGTATGGATGGGGTAGCTGTCGCCCTGCTCCACGAAGTCGTTGGGAGACGAGAGATGGAAGTGCGCCAACAGCGTGCGCTTGCCCGAGCGGCGCCACACGAAGGTGCAACGCTGCCACTGGGCGATGATCTGGTCGCTGTTGGGGGGCGTGAGCACAAGAAAGCGGCACACCACGGCACATACCTGCTCGCTGCAGGCCACGATCGTGTACTCCTCGTCGGTTACGGTCGAGCGGCGCAGTGCCGAGCCGATGGAAGACAGGAGGTCGCTGAACTCCTCGAGCGTGGACGTGAGGAAATCCTTTTGAGGACCGATCCACACGAGGTCCCCTGCCGACTGCTTGAGGCACCAGTCGAAGTCGCGTGCCCAAAAGTGATGGACGTAGTCCTTCGTCAACCGCAGTGCCTCGTTGGCGTTCTGCTCCACGGAGCCTGTAGCATGCGTAGTTCTCGTAGCCATGACCACTCCGTTCTTGCGGCGCGGACGATAACACTCGCTTGAATCCAGCATACAAACGAGGTAAACCGCGCGCAAACGTTTCCGAGCCGTTTCGAAGCTTGTTCCAAAACACGTGTCGTTCGTTCTTCGAGCCGCGACATTTCTTCACAACCCAAGAGGCCCGAGCACCAGCAACATGTGGTTGGACTCGCAGGGTTCCACGCATGTTGCTGGTCCAACGACGCGGACCGGCAAGCCGGGGACCGTCCCCGAAAGGTCGGTCCGCACCGCATGCGCGCTTCTATAATGGAATCGTAAGCATTGCCCATACGGGAGGACATCATGGCGCATACCGCACGCATCCAAGAGATACCGGTCCAGTCCACAGACGGCCACACGAGCCTCCACGTGGTGGTGTGGTGGCCCGAGCAAGAGGTACGCGGAATCGTGCAGCTCGTGCATGGGATGGCCGAGCACATCATGCGCTACGACCGCTTTGCCCGATTCCTGTGCGAGCGCGGCTATGCGGTGGTGGGGCACGATCACGTGGGGCACGGCAAAAGCGTGGAGAGCACCAACGACTGGGGCTGCATGAGCGCCAAGGAGGGCAAGAGCGTCCTCGTGGGGGACGTGGGACGCGTGAGGCGTGCCATGCTCGAGCACACGGGGGTTCGCCATCCGTACTTCCTGTTTGGCCACTCCATGGGCAGCTTCGTGGCGCGCTCCTATATCGCGGCCTGCGGCGAGGGCCTCGACGGCGCAATCATCTGCGGCACGGGTCACGTCCAACCTGCGCTGTCCGCGGTCGGCAACCTCGCAGCCCGCGCGATCGGACGCGTGCGCGGCGAGCGCTATGTGAGCAAGCTGCTCGGTGACATCTCCATAGGGGCCTACTCCAAGGCCATCGACGACCCGCGCACCCCGCTCGACTGGCTCTCCCACAACGAGCAAAACGTGGACGACTACATTGCCGACCCGCAGTGCGGGTTCCCCTTCTCGGCGGGTGGAAACGCCACGCTCACCGCGCTCACGCGCGAGGTGTGCACCCCTGCCTGCTGCGCGCGCGTCCCGCACGACCTTCCCCTCCTCTACGTCGCCGGCGACGGCGACCCCGTGGGAGACATGGGCGAGGGCGTGCGCACGGCCGCGAAGATGGCCGAGGACGCCGGAAGCACCGACGTGACCTGCACCATATACGAGGGGATGCGCCACGAGATCCTAAACGAGACCGACGCCAGGCGCGTCATGGAGGACATTGCGACATGGATGGAGGAACGCGCATGAGCACCGAGGGCTACGTAATCGCACTTGACCAGGGAACCACCTCGTCGAGGGCCGTGTTGGTCGACCACGACGCCCGCATGGTCGACTTCGTGCAACGTCCGTTCACGCAGATCTACCCCCAGCCGGGATGGGTCGAGCACAACCCACAGGAGATTCTCTTCTCTCAGCTGGGCTCGCTCACCGAGCTCATCGCGCGACACAACCTCACGTCGGACGACATCGCCGCCATCGGCATCGACAACCAACGCGAGACGACCATCGTGTGGGACCCCTCCACCGGCCAGCCCATCGCCAACGCCATCGTATGGCAGTGCCGTCGCACGACGGACCTGGTCAACCACCTGTGCTCGGATCCCGCCGTGTCGCAGAGGATCCGCGCCAAGACGGGTCTTCTGCCCGACGCGTACTTCTCGGCGAGCAAGATCGCGTGGCTGCTGCGCAACACGCCCGGCGCCCGGGATCGCGCCGAGGCCGGTGAGCTGCTGTTTGGCACGGTGGACGCGTACCTGGTGTGGGTGCTCACCGGCGGCCTGGTGCACGCCACCGACCCCACCAACGCCAGCCGCACCATGCTCTACAACATCCACGAGGGACGCTGGGACGAGGAGCTCCTGGATCTGTTTGGCATACCCGCATCGATGATGCCCGAGGTCCGTCCCTCCTCCGGGGACTTTGGCCAGACGAGCTATCCGGGCATTCCTGCGGGCATTCCCATCGCTGGCGTCGCCGGGGACCAGCAGGCGTCGCTGTTCGGTCAGTGCTGCTTTGCACCCGGCCAGGCGAAGAACACCTACGGCACGGGGTGCTTCCTGCTCATGCACACGGGCACCACGGCGGTCGACTCCACCAATCAGCTGGTGACCACCATCGCCGCCAGCGCACCCGGACAGACCCAGACCGAGTATGCCCTGGAGGGATCCGTGTTCGTGGGTGGCGCCGTGATGCAGTGGATGCGCGACGAGCTGGGCCTCATCCGCACCGCAGCCGAGAGCGAGTCGCTGGCGCGCGAAGTGCCCGACACCGGGGGCGTCTACGTGGTGCCCGCCTTTACGGGACTGGGCGCCCCCTGGTGGAACGCCGAGGCGCGCGGTACGATCTGCGGCATAACGCGCGGGACCAACCGCAGCCACCTGGTGCGCGCTGGCCTGGAGTCCATCGCGTACCAGGTGGGCGACCTGGTTCATGCCATGGAGGCAGATGCCGGAAGGAAAATCGACGTGCTCAACGTGGACGGTGGCGCCTCGGCAAACGGCATGCTCATGCAGTTCCAGGCCGACATCCTGGACCGCACCCTGCATCGGCCGCAAAACGTCGAGACCACGGCACTTGGGGCCGCATACCTCGCCGGTCTCGCCCAGGGCTTTTGGTCGGGAACCGACGAGCTGAGCGCCATGCGCTCCTCCGACGACGTGTTTGAGCCGCAGATGAGCCGCGACCATGCATCCAAATTGCTAGCCGGTTGGTCTGCGGCGGTGCGACGCACCATGGCGTGAGTGGCGCAGGGAAAAAGAGGTTGACCGACAGGCAAAAGATGGCAATGGACGAGTGCGGAAGAATGCCCGTGTGCAGTTCTCGCGAAGCGAGCTGTACACGGGCACCTTCTGTGTTGGTCCTTTGGTTGGTGTGTTTTTGGACCCAGCGTCTAGCGCCTGCCTCCCATGAGACCGCCCATCAGGCCCTGTATGTCCTTCATGTCGAAGCCGTCAGAGAGGTCTACGCCCTTGAGGGCGGACTCGGCGTCGATGTTGCCCAAAACGGAGCCGAGCGCTCCCACCACGCCCGAGATCTGGTCGGCCGGCACAGAGATTCCGGCACCGCTGAGCGCATTGCCAATGCCCTTGTTGTCCGTCGGGTTCATGCCCTGGAGCTGGTTGATGAGGTCGGGGTTCGCGGCGATCTGCGAGACCACCCCCTGAAGATCGAATCCACCGAGGCCTGCCATGTGCGTCTCCTTCCCGCGAGCGTGCGCGTTGCTTTACTATGGACGCCAACCATTATGGCCAAATTGGCACGAAGGAGCAAAGGATGCCCGATCGCACATACAAGTCCAAGCAGATGATCGTGATACGCCGCGACCTGCGCATGCGCAAGGGAAAGATCGCCGCCCAGGCAGGGCACGCCTGCGTGGAGGCCACGCTCATGGCGCTGGCACGCGAGGGACGGCTCGACCAGGTCGTGCTCAACCCCAGCCAGACCTGGGTGTATCTGGACGACGCGGGAACGATGTCGACACCGCTCTCACGCTGGTTCGACGCGGGCGTGGCAAAGGTGTGCGTGTACGTGGACGGCGAGGAGGCGTTGCTCGACCTGGCCGCCCGCGGCCGCGAGGCGGGCTTCTTGGTCGCACTCGTGCGCGACGCCGGTTTCACCGAGTTCCACGGGGAGCCAACCTACACCTGCCTCGCATTCGAGCCTCTCTCGCCCGAGCAGATTGACCCGATCACCGGAGACCTCCCCCTCTATTAGTCCGCGCGCAGGTTTCCCGCATCAACATTGGCGTCCAGTCTCTCGTCGATGTAGTCGGCGAGCACCTGCGACCCCATCCGCGTGATTGCGTTACGCGATGCGGGGGCGCTGCGCGCGACGTCGTGGGAGCGCCAGCCCCACCCGTCGTTCGCGTCGTTGAGCATCATGGGCTGCACGTTGTCCATGGCATGGGCGAAGCGCGCCTCGGGGGTGTCGTTGCGCTCGAACTCCTCCCAGATGCCACGCAGCTCCTCCGCCTGGTCGTCGGGAAGCAGCGAGAACAGCCTGTCGGCGGCGGCTCCCTCGCGCGCCTCGACCTCTCTGGCGTCGGCATCGGCGTAGGCATACGTGTCGCCCGCATAGATCTCCACGAGGTCGTGCGTGAGCGTCATTATCATGGTGCGCGCCACGTCTATCTCCTCGTTGGCATACTCCCGCAGAAGGTATGCCATCACGGTCATGTGCCAGGCATGCTCGGCGTCGTTCTCGCGTCTCCCCATGTTCGAGAGACGCGTCTGGCGCAGCACCAGCTTCTCCTTGTCGATCTCCAGCGAGAACGCCAGCTGGCGGGCAAGCCGCTCCCGGTCAATGCGCTCTTGTTCCATGTGTCAGTCCCCCTTGCACGCGTCCACAAAACGCTGCACGATGAGCCGCTGTCGGTCGTCGACGTCCCAGATCCACTCGGGATGCCACTGCACCGCCCACACGAAGCGCTTGTCGGGCATCCACGTGCCCTCGATGATGCCGTCCAGCGACCGCGCCATGGGAACGAGGGTGGGTGCGAGGCGGCGCACCGCCTGGTGGTGGATGCTGTTTACGGGGAGCTCGCTCACGCCCAGCAGCGCCTCCAGCGGCTCCCCCGGCACGAGGGTCACCTTGTGGCACGGCGACTCGTAGGGGGGCTCCATGGCATGGTTGATGGAATCGGGGAGCTGCGTGCGAAGGTCCTGGTACAGCGTGCCCCCAAGGTACACGTTGAGCATCTGCGAGCCCCTGCACACCCCCAGCATGGGCATGTTCTCGTAGAGGGCCTTGTCGAGCAGGCGGAACTCGAGCTCGTCGCGGTTCGGCTGCGTGGGGCCGCATTCCGGGATGGGCTTTTGCCCATACATGTGCGGCTGGATGTCGGCACCGCCAGTGAGCAGCAGCCCATCGCAGATCGAGAGGATCTGCTCCACGTCCACGGCGTCGGACTGGAACGGCAGAACGAGCGGAATCGCACCGCAGGCATAGAGCACGTCAAGGTAGCCAGGTCGCATCCACAGGCCGCGCTTCTCCTCGTCGTACAGCGGCGACAGGCCAACTATGGGCTTCATTAACACTCCTCCCGCACGGTTTTGAGAAAAGGGGCCAAACCCCTTTTCTCGGTTTCGTCACTTGACGAAGCGGCTTCTCGTGAGCAGCACCGTGGCGCCGATGGTGGCCGTTACCGAGAGCGCGAAGGCGAATCCCCAGGTCTGGTCGAGAGGCAGCGGCGTGTTCATGCCATAGAAGCCGTACACCATGTTTGGAATCGACAGAACCAGCGTGAGGATGGCCAGCGTGCGCATGGTGATGTTCATGTTGTTGTTGATGATGTTGCCAAAGGCGTCCATAGTGCCGTTGAGCACGTTCGAGTAGATGGAGCACATCTCGATTGCCTGGCTCATCTCGATGGAGACGTCGTCGAGCAGCTCGCGGTCCTCCTCGTATAGCTTGAGGATGCGCCCGTAGCCGATCTTGTTGAGCGTGGCCTCAGTCGACTTGAGGGAGGTCGAGAAGTACACGAGCGACTTCTCGAAGCCCAGCATCTTTATGAGCTCGTCGTTGCGCATGGTGAGGCGCAGCACGCGCTCGTTCTCGCGGAACTGGCGGTTGATCGAGCGCAGGCACACTAGGTAACGCTGCGAGATGTGCAGAAGCATCTGCAGCAGCAGCCGCGTGCGCATGGTCGTGTTGAGGTTGCGCACCTTGCCCTGCGCGAAGGCGTTTACCGTCTCGGACTCCTTGAGGCTCACGGTCACGAGCACGTTGGGCTCGGGAAGGAATATGAGCGAGAGCGGGTGCGTGTCGTACTGCACGATGGAGTCGTCCACCGCATCGCGGTCGCTCTCCACGAACGGACAGTCCACGATCACGAGCACCTGGCCGGTCTCGTCGTCGTAGTCGATGTGCGAGGTCTCCTCGTCGTCAAGCGACGCCCGCACGAACTCCGGCTCGATGCCCATCTCGCTTTGGAGCCACCTGCGATCCTCGGCGTCGGGGGCGACGACGCTCACCCAACAACCGGGCTCGGGCGCGTCAATCTGATGCGTAACCAGGCGCTGGGTGTGGCCCCCGGGAGACTCTGTCTCGATAATCGTCGTCTTGTAGCATTCGATCACAACAGCCGCCTCCCTCTCCCATGTTGACCACAACCCTTCCTGTCCTCAGTCCAAGTATTCAGCTATGCCATTCTAGCCCTTTTTCCCTCGCGGGGCCACTGGGCCGATGGCTACTACACATTGGCGGGCCGTGGGCCCGGACAGTCACGGACGTCCCGCGTTTTTCGCAATCCGTGTGCCCTCGGCTCCTAACCCCTCCTTAGACATCGTGTGGGGTAGAATAGCAAGACGAGGTCAATTCGACACGCAAGGAGCGCGAAATGAGTGGCTTGGGGATCTTGAGCAAGCATAAGGCACTGTCGATCGTCGGCGGCACCATAGCGGCGCCCATCGTGGCATGGGTGGGCTTCTCGGCCATCTCGCACGGGCTGTTCCACAGGTCCAACATGAGCACGTTCTCGGAGGCATACTTCAGGCTCTCGGGCAGCAGGAAGAAGCTCGCAGACCCCCTCGCCTTCGACAACTACCTCCTCGAGCAGGCCCAGGCCAACGAGCAGTCCGTCTCCATCCCCGAACTGCTCACCTTCAAGACGTCCGTCGAGAGCATCGACGTCGAGGGAACCGAGACCTTCCTGCTCAACCGTCGCGACCGCAACGACCGAGCGGTCATCTACGTGCATGGGGGCAACTTCCTGCATCGTCCGACCCTCTATGAGTGGAAGTTTGCCGACACCATAGCGCGCAAGACCCGCGCCGAGGTGTTCATGCCCATGTATCCCCTCGCCCCCGTGCATTCCCATGCGGATGCCCACGCCTCAATGGAGGCCATCTACCGCCGAGTCGTCTCGGAGTACGGCGCGCGCAACGTGACCCTCATGGGCGTTGGCTCGGGCGGCGGACTGGCCGTGAGCTTCGCCCAGCGCATCGGCGAGCTGGGCATGGAGCAGCCGTCGCACCTCATCCTCATCTCCCCCTGGGTCGACATTACGCTGGGCAATCCGCTCGTCGACGAGTACGAGGCCAACGACCCGCTGCTCGCCGCATATGGCATGCGCAAGACGGGCGTGCTCTGGTCGCGCGGCATCGAGGACGTCGACCCCATGGTGAGCCCCATCAACGGGGAGGTGCGCAACCTGCGCAACGTCATGGTGTTCGCGGGCACGAGGGAGCTGCTCTATCCGGACGCCAAGCTGCTCTACGACCGCATTGCCGCCACGGGAATCCATGCGGAGCTTCATGAGGGCAGGGGCCTCAACCACAACTTTCCGCTCTACCCGACCCCCGAGGCGACGCGCGCGATCGAGGCGATCGTGTCGGCCGTGACCGAGGACTAGCGGTAGTACTTGGTCTGCTCCACGAGCTTGCTCACCTCTTCCACGATGCTCTCCCCCTCGTCGTAGGTGTCGGAGGACGAGAGCTTGGAGAGCTCCGCAGAGAGCCTGCCCAGCTCGAGCAGCAGGCGCTGGTTGGTGGAGCGGATGCCGTCCATCTCCTTCTTCGTGTCATCGAGCAGCCGCCAGCGTTGCAGCTTTGCGGCGTCCTGCGTCCCATGCGTCTGGAACCCGCCCGTCCTGTAGAACTCCTCCATGCGGCTGTAGTCGTTCGTGTCGAAGGTCTGGACGCGATTCGCCAGCGTGGCGCAGTTGCGATACACCGCGTCGAGCGCGCTGTTGGCGGTGGCCGTGAACTTCTCCCAGCTTATGGTCTCCCGCTCGAACTCACCGTCGATCTCGGCGTAGAGGCTGCTCTTGCGCCTGTCCGCCAGGTCGAGCGTGTCGATGACGTCCTGTGCGTAGCTTCCCACCACGGAGTCCTGCACGTACTCGCACATCACCTCGGCGATTCGGCTCGGGGTGGTCCCCGCATCCACGTCCATGTGCCGATACGCCTCGTGCGTGGCGCGTCTGGTGGGAACGGGCTGCTCCAGTCTCCCCTTTTGGGGAGCATCTCCCATGAGCTTGCGCTTGACGACGCCAAACGCCTTGACGGCCGCCCACACGGCCAGGGCCGTTACGCCCAGGCCCAAGAGGACTGCGACAAAAAGGACCGTAAGGACAATGTTGATGGCGAGACCCATTCCAACCAAACCGCCTTGCCTCGGGCACCGGATTCACGGACCGTTCCAAGAACGCCGCCACTACACCTTATACCCATTTCGACAGGCACAAGACCATGTCGGCCAAAAAGGCAATGCTATCATGTGATTCGTCACAGTATTGGCAACGCTAGACCCCAACGACGCGAGATGCCGCGCCGCCGTGGTCGCAGCCACGCGACACCGTGCATGGGGAGAGGAGCCGCTCATGGCAAGCCACAAGCGGTCGGCCCGACAACGGCAGCAGGCCGCCTTCGCGGCACAGGCAAACGACATGGACGACATCTTCGCGCGCGAGGACCGTCGCCGGCAGCGGCTCGACGAGCGCAAGGACGCCGTGCGCCGCCGCAAGGCCTGCTCGTCCAAGAACCGCTACGCTTCCCAGGCCGAGGCCAAGGCGGCAATCGCCGACTGCGAGGCGCATGGCACGCGCGGCCTCAGCTGCTACCGATGCACTTACTGCAACGGGTGGCACCTCACCTCACACCCATGGCGGGACTAGCGCAGCGTTCAAAGCATCGCCATGAGCAGTGGTCGGGCTGCCGTTAGGGGTCATGCCATACGCATTCTTAATTAATAATACGGCAGCACATCAGCCCAAGCGCCCATACCACTGGTAGCGTGTTAGCGACGCTTCCCCCCACTTCTCATCCCACAGGCCAAGCCCACATGTTAGAGTTAATGCATTATTGGGTTTGGTTACTCGAAAGAACGTGCTCATGTCTGGTAGGCAGATTCACTTCTTGCTTGGCAAGAATCTCGATGTGGACAGTCGCGAGATCACTCGGCAGAACCGCCTCGCGATTCACTATCTAGCCTGCGGCGGCATACCCGTGAGCCTCGCCAACGTGCTGGCCCAATCCATCATCCAGGGTGTCCCCATGCTCACCCTGCAGAGCCTGTGGCTCATCGGCTACTACCTGCTCCTGTTCTTCCTCGACCAATTTGTGATTCCCAGGAGCTACGCACGGTCCACATCGCTCGTCTACCTGCTCGAAGCCCCCATCATGCTGGTGTCCATCCTGCTCGGAAGCGTGTGGGACCCCACGCATCAGGCGATCACGTTCCTCATGTTCCTGCTGGCGCTGCCCGCCTTCATCCTGGACAAGCCCATACGCCTGATGGCAATAATGCTGGGCTGGACCCTGCTGTTCGTGGGATTCAGCTTTGCGGTAAAGGACACCAGCATCTTCATGTCGGACCTCGTCCACGCCATCGAGTTCCTCCTGCTCTCCATCCTCGTGAGCTACATGGTGCTCAAGCTCCGCTTCGAGGTGATGTACGGCCTGGAACGTGCGAAGTACCACTTGGAGCACGACGTGCTCACCGACCTCCAGAACCGATTGTGCCTGGAGGTCCACTCCAACAAGTACGTGGGAAAGCCCCTCTTCGTCGCCATGGGAAACGTCGACCACCTCACCATGCTCAACGACTTCTACGGAAGGGATTCGGGCGACCTCATCCTCACGACGTTCACCGAGGAGCTCAAGCACACCTTTGGGATGCACGACTCCTATCGCTTTGACGGGGACGACATGCTCTGCATCGCCATCGGCTCGACAGAGAGAGAGGGCATCGCCCTTCTCGACCGCTGCCGGAGCCATCTGGAGGGCGTGCACGAGGAGCGGTACCACACGCACCTCTCCTACTCCTTTGGCTACGTAACGGGCACGCCCGCCGACGTCGAGGAGCTGCACAAGATGCTGCAGCTCGCCAACATCTACGTGCACCGCGCCAGGAAGCAGGGCGGAAGCAAGACCATTGGCGGGGCCTACGACGACGAGGCGCTGCGCAAGGGGACCATAGAAGCCCACACCTCCACGAGCGCGCACTCCTACGAGATCAACCAGCTCACGCAGCTCCCCACGATGACCTACTTCGTCGTGCGATGCGACGAGGCGCTGCACCACATCGTCGACCTCGACCGCAGCCCCGTGGTGGGCTACCTCAACATCGATCGCTTCCGCGATTACAACGACGTCTTTGGATACGAGCACGGAGACAAGCTCATCTGTCTCGTCGCGGACCTGCTCAAGGAGTCGTTCCCCGGTCGCCACATCGCCTACATCACGGGCAGCCAGTTTGCCGTGATGTGCTACCGCGAGGAGGTGAGGGGGGTCATGCGCAAGGTGAGCGAGGCACTGCTCTCGCATAACCCGAAGCATCCCGTCGTCATCCGCGCCGGCTTTGCGGAGTATCACGACGGGGAATCCACCATCTCGCTGCTCGACAAGGCCAAGCTCGCGCACCAGAACGTGAGGAGCACCGTCGAGGGTGACTACCGCTTCTACGACTCGGGCCTGGACCAGGAGATTCGCTTCCGCCGCTACCTCACGTCGCACATCGACAGCGCCATCGACCGCGGTTGGCTCAAGGTGCACTACCAACCCATCGTGCGTGCCTCGGACGGCAAGATATGCAACCTGGAGGCACTGTCGCGTTGGAACGACCCGGTCTACGGCCTCTTGCCACCCTCGCAGTTCATCAGCACCCTCGAGTCGGAGCATATCATCTACAAGCTCAGCCTCAACGTCGTCAAGCAGGTCCTGCGCGACCTCAGGCACATGAAGGACCTCCACCTGCCGCTCGTGCCTGTGTCCGTGAACCTCTCGCGCAACGACTTCTCGGAGTGCGACATGGTGGAGGCCATCACGAACCTGGTGGACGAGGCGGAAATGCCCCGCAACTGCCTGTGCATCGAGATCACCGAGAGTGCCTTCGTGGAGAAGCAGGAGTTCCTGAGACACGAGGTCGACCGGTTCCGCGCCAACGGCTTTGCCGTGTGGATGGACGACTTTGGCAGCGAGTACTCCACGCTCAACCTGCTGCAGGGGCTCAACTTCGACCTCATCAAGATCGACATGCAGTTCATGCGTGGCTTTACCCCAACGGGACGCAACGCGGTCATCGTCGCGCACATCATCGACATGTGCAACCAGCTGGGTGTCACCACCCTCGTGGAGGGCGTGGAGGAAGTGGAGCAGCGCGACAGCCTCGTGGCAATGGGCAGCGACAAGCTGCAGGGATATCTCTTCTCGCCACCGCGGACGTTGCCCGACATCATGAGCATGGCCGAAACCAAGAAGTGGTGCTAGCACAGCGTTCGCGCGCAAAGGGCGCTATGGCACGAGCATCATGCGCATGGGACGATGCGTCGAGCTGTCGTCCATAAAACCCAGCGACTTGTACAGAGGATATCCGTCATCGGTGGCATGCAGCTCCACCACGTCGAGGCCCAACGAGCGGGCGTCGTCCAGGAGCGCCCGCATCACCTGATGTGCCAGCCCCTGCTTGCGATGGCTCGGCCTGGTGTATACGTTGAAGAGCACGCCCGTGCGTCCGTGCGGAAAGCGCGGGCTGGGCGGCTTGTCCACGAGCAGGAGCCAGGCGGTGCATGCGATGCAGCCGTCGCGACGCGCCACAAAGACGCGCAGGTCCCTTCCCAGATGAAACCGGAGGTACGGCACGAGCTCCACGGGAACCGACTCCGTCTGCTCTTGGGGAAGGGCGCCAAAGTCATCCTTCAAGTACCCCAGGCGAAGCTCCACCAACTCCTCGATGTCGGCAAACGTGGCGTGATCGACGGTGCTCATCCTGTCCTCCCCCACACTCTACCCGCGCATGAAGCCCGGAAGCTCGCCCGTGCGCGCCGCGCGTGCGAGCTCGTGCAACGCCGCGGCGACGGCATGGTCTTTGCAGGCCCCCACATGCCAGCGGGCGGCCTTCCAGGCGGCGGGCGTAGCATTGGCAACCGCCACCGAGTTGGTCACGGACTGCAGGAGACCCAAGTCGTTGTCGGCGTCGCCAAACACCATTACCTCGTCCTTCTCGAGCGGCAGGAACGATACCAGCATGTCCAGGGCAGTTCCCTTGTTGAGTCCCTTGGGAAGGATGTCGCACCACTGGGGCGCCGGCTGGGCAAAGTCGAATTGAGGCGTGAGCTCGGCAAAGCGGGCGATCGTCTGGTCGAGCTGCTCCTGTGGCCCATCGCAAGCGATCGTCGCACCGATGATGGGCGCGTCGGGCACCTCTTCGAGCGCGATGCCCGCAAAGCCAAACGTCTTGCCAAACGTGACGATCGCGTCCGGGGTGGCGCCAAAGCACCATACGGGATTGGTGTCGTCCGTCTCCAGCGGGTACCCGCACATGAACGTATGCGGTATGTGCCGGGCCTCCTCGACCAGTCGCACGAATCCGTCGTGGTCGATGGGAGTGAGGCTCTTGAGCTCGCCGTCCACGAATATCTTCTTGCCATTGGAGAGGACGCCGGTGGAGAACGCACTCGAATCCCCGGCAAAGATGTGGTTGAGCTCGCACACGTCGCGCCCGGTGGCCAAGCCAAACCGGACCCCCGAGGACGTGAGGTCCTCGATTGCGTCGAGTGTCACCTGAGGTACGGGGCGCTCGTCAAACGACACGAGCGTGTTGTCCACATCACACAGAACCAGCTTTATCATACGACCTCTTTGCGATTCGCGACCATCTGTTATGCAAAGCATGGCACGAACGACAGCGCCTCGAGCCGCCAAACCCAAGGAAACACGCAGGTGCCACAAGATGTATCGGGAATGGGAGGGGCTTCGCCACATGGTACGCGCCAGGCTCGTGCGGGCGTGGCGCCATGGCAGGGCTGTCGCAGGTATTATGGATGGAAGCGAAGGACGGCAGACGGGAGCAACGCATGATACGCGCCATTCGAAAAAGGGCACAGGGGGTCGCGCGTTGGGTGGTCGACGCCGCCATGGGAAACGGCCTGGCGCAGCAGGAGGGAGACCCGCAGGCCACGCGCGCCCGATCGGCACAGGCGCCTGTTGCCTCGCTCGCACGCACTGCGGCTGCAGAGGGCTGCGTGCTCCTGTCCAACGACGGGACCTTGCCGCTCTCCCCCACAAATGAGGTTGCCGTCTTTGGGCGATGCCAGCGCGACTGGTTCTTCGTGGGCCATGGCAGCGGCGGGGACGTGCATCCCCCCTACGTGGTCGACCTCATGGAGGGGCTGCGGAATGCGGGTGCTCGCGTGAGTCCCGTGCTTGCCCAGATATATGCGGAGTGGTGCGACAGCGGTGGGCATGCCGCGGAGGAAGGCTGGTGGGGGCATTGGCCGACCCGCCATCCCGAGATGCCCGTGAGCCCCGAACTCGCCAGGGCCGCGGCCCAGACCGCCAAGACCGCCATCGTGGTGATTGGCAGGTGTGCCGGAGAGGACCTTGACCTGCCCTTAGAGCCGGGGGGATATTTGCCTGCAGAGGAGGAGCGCACGCTGCTGAGTACCGTGGCGGAGGCATTCGAGCGAACGGTGGTGGTGCTCAACGTGGGAAACGCCATCGACCTGTCGTGGCTGGAGGAGGAGGGCGTGCGTCCCTCGGCGCTGTTGCTCGCCTGGCAGGGTGGCATGGAGTCGGGAAATGCCGTGGCAGACGTCTTGTATGGACGGACATGACGAGGGCGTGTTCGTGGGGTATCGACACTTCGATGCGCGGGGACGTGACGACGTGCTGTACCCCTTTGGCCATGGTCTCTCCTACACGAACTTCCGCATCGATGCGCTGGAGACTCAGATCACGGGCGACTTGGTGTCCACACGCGTGCGGGTTACCAACACGGGCGAGCGGCCCGGCAAGGAGACGGTGCTGCTCTGGTGCATACCTCCCCACGCAAACCTGCCCATGCCCCCACGCATCCTGGCCGCATTCGCCAAGACCTGCGAGCTGCAGCCTGACGAGCGCCAGGACCTCACGCTCACGTGCGATCTGCACCACATCGCACCGTTCGACGAACGCGACCATGCGTTTGTGCTGGAGGCGGGCACCTATAGGCTGCGGGCGAACGACGAGGACGCGGAGTCCTTCGAGGTTGACGAGCGTCGCGTTCTGGGGCGATGTGCCCCCATATGCATTCCTTCTGGCGAGCTGCGCGAGCGCATCCGGGAGAACCTACCCCCGGAGCTTCCTGCGGGGGGTGCGGAGGGACTTTCCTTTGAAGACGTGGTGCGCGATCCGTCGCTGCTCGACGCGTTCGTGTCCCAATTGGATGACGACGAGCTGGAGCGTCTGACGTGCGGCGAGGGAGCCATGAACAGCACGCTTGGCACTCCGGGCAACGCCGGTGCCCTTGGCGGCGTCTCCCAGCGGCTGCGCGACCGCGGCATACCTCCCGCCATCTGCGCGGATGGCCCGTCGGGTGCACGCCTTCAGCGAGCGTGCTCTCTGCTGCCCTGCGCCACGGCGCTCGCGTGCACATGGGATGCCGACCTCGTGGAGCGTCTGTATGCCGCGTTGGGGGATGAGGTGCGCGAGGCTGGCGTCGACATCCTGCTTGCGCCGGGCATGAACATACAGCGTGACCCGCGCTGCGGGCGCAACTTCGAGTACTTCTCGGAAGATCCGCTGCTCACCGGTCGCATGGCGGCGGCTGTGGTGCGGGGCCTCCAGTCTGCCGGCGTCTCCGCATGCCCCAAGCACCTTAGCTGCAACAACCAGGAACACCGTCGGAACACCACCGACTCGCAGGTGTCGGAACGTACCCTGCGCGAGGTCTATCTGCGGGGATTCGAGCTGTGCGTGCGCGAGGGGCGCCCCGACCTCGTTATGACCTCCTACAACAAGGTCAACGGTGTGTGGGCGCACTACCACTACGACCTGGCCACGACCGTGCTTCGTGGGGAATGGGGATTTGAGGGTCTGGTAATCACCGACTGGTGGATGCGCCCGGCACGCAGCCCGGAGTTCCCCAGGCTGCGCGACAACGCGTACAGGATTCGTGCGGGAGTCGACGTGCTCATGCCCGGCAGCATGAGCCATGTGCTTTCCATCCGCCCCAGGCCCAAGGGGATCACGCGCGGCGAGCTGCAGAGGACGGCCAAGCACGTGCTCCGGCTGCTTGTACGGCGCGCGACGAGCGCCTCCGAGGGGCCACAGGGGTAGCGTCGACCGTTCTGCAGCCCGTACGACCTGACAAAGTGGAAATTGAGGGCCATTTTTGGCGCTGTCTGCCACTTTGTTAGGTTGAGGTGTAGGTCAAACCTAACAAAGTGACAGAAAGGCCCGTTTTCGGGCATCGAATTCCACTTTGTTAGGTCTGGCGACCTTGAGGGTATTTTATATGTGTTATACAGGGGTGACAAAGTGGAAATGAGGCGCCACATTCGACCATTTTTTCCACTTTGTTAGGTTGGAGGTGGGGTCGAACCTGACAAAGTGGAAATGAACCTTGTTTTTCGGCTTTCTTTTCCATTTTGTCAGGTCGTACGCGCACCAACAAGGTTTCCCGCGCCAATTCCGGCACCGAGCCATAGCTGGCAGCTAATGAAGCATAGGGCATAGGCGTGTAGATTGGGATGTGGCGAATACGGTCGCAGCGCCTCATAGGCGTCAACCAAGGCGGTTCGATTGCGGACGGAGGGAACAGATGGGAAAGCAGATACGAATCGTGGCAGTCGCTTTGGTGGCCCTGATTCTCGTTGGGGGAATGGCCGCCTGCGGGAGCAAGAAGACGAAGCAGGATGACTCAGCCGCCAAGACCGAACAGGTGGAGGACGCATCAACCAAGAAGGACAAGGCCAAAGACGAGTCCGAGCCCGAGAAAGCCACGGAAGAGAAAGGGTCTTCCGAGGAAGAGGCGCCCAAGGACAAGCGGGACGAGACCGCCATCGATCCCGACTTCAAGGCGATGGTGGACAGCTACGAGGCGTTCTTCGACGAGTACGTGGAGTTCATGAAGACATACAAGGATTCGGACAATCCGTCCGCCATGCTCGCCGAGTACTCCGACTACATGATGAAGTACGCAGATGTCATGAAGAAGCTCGAAGCCATCGAAGACGATGACAACATGACCGCCGCCGAGGCTGCCTACTACCTCGAGGCCCATGCGCGCATCATGAACAAGCTCGCCGAGGTCGCATAGGCCTGTCCCAGTCCAGTCGCACGGACCAGTCCTACGGTCTTACCAGACACTTGGGACCGCGGCCGATGAGGTCGGTGCGGTGCGCCCGGCGCAGCGCCTCGAGCACCAGCTTGCGGTTCCTGGGGTTGCGATACTGGATGAGCGCCCGTTGCATTGCCTTCTCGTGCGGATCGGTGGGACAGTACACGGGCTTGAGCGTGCGCGGGTCGAGTCCCGTGTAGTAGATGCAGGTGGAGACCGTCGAGGGCGTTGGGTAGAAGTCCTGAACCTGCTCGGGGTTGTAACCCATGTCGCGGCAGAACTCCGCCAGGCGCACGGCCTCGCGCAGCGTCGACCCGGGATGGCTGCTCATGAGGTACGGCACCACGTACTGCTCCTTGCCCACCTCGCGCGAGATCCGCTCGAACTCCTTGCAAAAGCGCTGGTACACGTCGTTGGACGGCTTGCCCATGACCTTGAGCACCGCATCCGACACATGCTCGGGCGCGAGGCGCAACTGGCCGCTCACATGATGTTCGGCCAGCTCTCGAACGAAGGTGTGGTCGCGGTCGAGCAGCGCGTAGTCGAAGCGGATGCCGCTGCGCACAAAGACCTTCTTTACGCCTGGTAGGGCGCGCAGCTTGCGCAACAGCCGCACGTAGGCCTTGTGCGTCACCGTGAGGTGCTTGCAGGGCACCGGAGAGAGGCATCGCCGTCCCACGCATGCGCCGCGCTTGAGCTGCTGCTGACATGCGGGCACGCGGAAGTTCGCGGTGGGGCCGCCCACGTCGTGGATGTAGCCCTTGAACTCCGGGTCGCGTGTCATGGCCTCGGCCTCTGCGAGCAGCGACTCGTCGCTGCGCGTCTGGATGATCCGTCCCTGGTGAAAGTTGAGCGCACAGAACGAGCACTCCCCCAAACAGCCCCGGTTGCTCGTGAGGCTAAACTTCACCTCGGCGATGGCGGGTATGCCACCCGCCGCCTCGTAGCTGGGGTGATACGCCCGCGCATAGGGCAGGTCGTATACTGCGTCGAACTCCTCGGTGGTGAGCGGCTCGGCCGGTGGGTTCTGAATCACGTACACCCCATGGGGATATTCCTCGACAAGCGGGTGCGAGAGGTACGGATTGAGGTTTTTGCACTGTGTGCCAAAGCTCCTCGCGTAGGCCTCGCGATCCGCGAGGAGCTCCTCGTAGGTGGGCAGAACCACGGGTCGGTCGCACTGCCCGATACCGCGCGCCCTATACACCGTGCCGGGAATGAAGGTGAGGTCACGAACGTCCAGCCCCGCGTCGAGCGCCTCGGCGATGGCTACGATGGAGTGCTCTCCCATCCCATAGGAGATGAGGTCCGCCCCAGAGTCCAGGAGAATGGACCGCTTGAGGCCGTTGGACCAGTAGTCGTAATGGGCCAGTCTCCTCAGCGACGCCTCGATGCCACCAATCACCAATGGCGTGCGCTTGTAGGTACGCCGGATGAGGTTGCCATACACCACCGTGGCGTGGTCGGGCCTAAGGCCCATCTTTCCCCCCGGGCTGTAGAGGTCGCGCGATCGCCTGCGCTTGGCAACGGTGTAGTGGTTGACCATGGAGTCCATGTTGCCGCCCGAGACCAAGAAGGCCAGGCGCGGCTCGCCGAACACCGTTATGCTCGACGGGTCTCTCCAGTCGGGCTGGGCGATGATGCCGACCTTGTATCCGTGGGCCTCGAGCAGCCTGCTGATTATGGCCATGCCAAACGAGGGATGGTCCACGTAGGCGTCGCCGCACACGTACACGAAGTCACACTGGTCCCACCCTCGCCGACGCATCTCGTCTGCCGTGGTGGGAAGGAACTCCTCCGCGCGCACTACCCGTCCCTGCGGGTGTTCGCGCTGCTGGGAGCGCTTCCTCGCCTTGGGATGCTCACGCTCCTGCGGGTGTTCGCGCCCTTGCGGACGCTTCTGCTTGCCGCCACGAGGTGGGGCAACCTTGCCGCCCCTCGACCCGTCGCGTTTCGCACCCTTTGCCATGAGCGAACACCTCCTCGTCCCGCATCAGCCTATTGCGACGTCACCGGCAGACGTCCGCGAGGTATCTTCCCGTTACGCTGGATTCGCACGCGGCAACCTCCGCAGGTGTCCCCGCGCACACGATGCGCCCGCCCTCGTTGCCGCCGCCAGGACCCATGTCCACGACCCAGTCGGCATTCGCTATCACGTCCAAGTCGTGCTCGATCACCACCACGGTGGCCCCAGCCTGCACCAGCCGCTCGAGCACGCCCAGGAGCACCTCCACGTCGAGGGGGTGCAGGCCTATGGTGGGCTCGTCAAACACGAAGAGCGTGTCCTCCTGGTTGCGACGCATCTCGCTGGCAAGCTTGAGCCGTTGCGCCTCGCCGCCGCTCAGGGCGGGGGTCGCCTCGCCAAGCGTAAGATAGCCCAACCCCAGGCCACTCAGAAGCGCAAGCTTCTCGCGCACCTTCCGCAGACCACGTGTCGCATCGAGCGCCTCGTCCACCGTCATGGCCAAGAGGTCGGGAAGCGAGAATCCCTCTCCGCCGTCTCCCCCGCTCGGTACGCGCCGCACCTCGAAGGCCTCGGGAGCATACCGCGACCCCGCGCAGTCCGGGCACTCGATGTCCACGTCGGGCAGAAACTGCACGTCCAGCGATATCGTGCCCGTTCCACCGCAGCGCGGACAGCGCAGCGAGCCGGTGTTGTATGAGAACGCCCCCATCTTGAGCCCACGCTCCTTAGCACGCGACGTCGCCGCAAAGGCCCTGCGCAGGTCATCGAGCACACCCGAGTACGTGGCGACGGTCGAACGCACGTTTGCGCCGATGGGCGTAGAGTCAATGAGGTTCACCCGCCCGATGCCTTCCGCCTCGACGGAGCGCACGTGGGCGGGCATGCGCACGGCATCGTCGCCGGACGCACCGCTTGCGCGCAGGGCGGGGACCAACCCCTCCAGCACGAGCGTCGTCTTGCCCGACCCCGAGACGCCCGTGACCGCCGTGAGCCTTCCGCGGGGAAAGCGCGCCTCGAGCGGCTGGACCGTGTGGATGGGACCCGTGCGCAGCACCACCTCACCCTTGCGAAAGACCTCGTCGGCGCTCAGGCGTGGACGCACGATCACACGTGCCGTCCCCTGGAGGAACGGCCCTATGCGCGAGGCGTCGTCGGCGCACACGTCTGCCACGCTGCCCTGCGCGATGATGGTCCCACCGGCAGCGCCGGATGCCGGGCCCACCTCCACGATGTGGTCTGCGGAGCGCAGCATGCGGACGTCGTGGTCGACCACCACCACCGAGTTTCCGTCCCGCACGAGGTCCTCCATAACGCCCAGAAGTCCATCGACGTTGGATGGATGCAGTCCTATGGAGGGCTCGTCGAGCACATAGAGGACGCCCGTGGTCCTGTTGCGCACGGCGCGTGCGAGCTGAGCGCGCTGACGCTCCCCCGTCGACAGCGTGCCGCTGGCACGATCGAGCGCCAGATACCCCAGGCCCAGCTGCCGGAGCCGGTCAAGAGGTTCTACCATGGTGTCCACGATGTTGCGCGCCATGGGGACCATCTCGTCCGGCATCGCGCGCGGAACCTCCTCCAGCCAGGAGGCGAGCTCGTCCAACGTGAGCGCGCTCGCCTCGGCAAGGCCGATGCCGCACACCCGTGGCGCACGCGCCGCATCGCTCAGACGCGTCCCGCCACACGACGGGCATGGCTGCTCGCTCAGGTAGCGCGCCACGCGCCTCAGGCCCTTCTCGTCCTTGACCTTGGCAAGCGCGTTCTCCACCGAGTAGCGGGCGGAGTAGTAGGTAAAGTCCATTTCGCCTGCCGTGCCGGTCTTCTCGTTGTGGTACAGCAGGTGGTACTTGTCGGGCGCCCCATGCAGCACGAACTCCTGCTCCTTGGGCGTGAGCTCGGCATAGGGCACGTCGGTCCTCACGCCCGCCTGGCGCGCGACGTCCTTCATGAGCGACCACATGAGGTGACCCCACGGCGCGACGGCGCCCTCGTCTATGGTCTTGGTGGGATCGGGGACCAACGTGGACTCGTCCACCTGGCGAACCGTGCCGGTGCCCGCACACTCGGGGCAGGCTCCGTCGGAGTTGAATGCCAGCATCTCGGCGCCCGGACCATAGAACTCGACCCCGCAGGTGGGACACACGATGGGCTGCTCCAACGCCACCGCCATGCTCGGAGGCGTTAGGTGACCGTTGGGACACCGATGACTTCCCAGGCGCGAGAAGAGCAGACGCAGGTGGTTGAGCAGCTCGGTCGACGTGCCAAAGGTCGAACGGACGCCAGGAATGCCCGGTCGCTGGCGCAGTGCCAGCGCGGCAGGCACATGAAGCACCTCGTCCACGTCGGCACGGCCCGACTGGCTTATCCGACGGCGCGTGTAGGTGGAGAGGGCCTCCAGATACCTGCGCGACCCCTCGGCGTACAGCACGCCCAGCGCCAGGCTCGACTTACCCGAGCCCGAGACCCCCGCAATGCCCACCACTTGGTTGAGTGGAATGCTCACGTCCACGTTCTTGAGGTTGTGCACGCGGGCACCGCGAACCTCGATGTGGCGCACCTGGGCCATAGGCCGATCGCCCCCTACCAGCTCTTGCCGATCGTCACCATGTTGCTGTCATTGACGCGACGATAGGTGAACAGGTCCATGCTCTTCTTGACGATGAAGATGCCCAACCCACCGATGGTCACCGTGTCGATTGACGCGGGCCTGGTGGGATCCTCGCGCGAGAGCGGGTCGAACGGGACGCCCTGGTCAACGATCTCGATGTAGATGGCCTGCGGATCGGGCGAGTAGGTGTAGCTCACCGACACCGTGCCCGGCTCATCCTGGTCGGCATAGGCATAGCGGCACACGTTCACGAAGAGCTCCTCGAGGGCGATTACGATCTTGTGCTTTACGTCGACCGGGCACAGGCGCTTGTAGAGCTCGTCCTCTATGGCATCCACGACCTCACCAAGGTGGTCGACCGTCGCCTGGACCTCCATGCACACCGTGACCTCCGGCGCGACGCCGTAGGTCAGGCACATGATGGTCACGTCGTCGGACTGCTCGGTACCATCCGCCCACTCGGCCACGTCGGCGCGCAGCTCCTCCACGAGCTTGCGCGGCCTAAGGTCGGCATGGTTCGCGAGGAAGGCCTCGAGCCGGTCGTTGCCGTACTCCTCTCCCTCGACGTTAAAGGCCTCGTTGACTCCGTCGGTGTACACCACCAGCGCGTCCCCGGGCGAGAGCCGAATGGTCTTCTGCTTGTACTTTGCTGTCTCGAACGTTCCCAGGAACAGGCCACAGCGCTGCTTGACCCACTCCCATTCGCCGCCAAGGCCATGGCGCAGGAGCGGGTAGTTGTGGCCGGCGTTCACGTAGGTAAGCTCGCCGGTCTTCCAGTCGAGGGTGGCAGCCCACACCGTCACGAACATGCCCGCGTCGTTGCCCTTGCACAGGTGATGGTTGGCCGACAGGATGGCCTGCGACAGGCTCATGCCCGTGTTCATGTAGTTGCCGATCTCGGTCTTGGCCGCCATCATGAAGAGCGCGCCTGGGATGCCCTTTCCGCTCACGTCGGCGACCAGGAATCCAAGGGTGTGGTCGTCGATGAGGAAGAAGTCGTAGAAGTCGCCACCCACCTCCTTGGCCGCGTCCATGGAGGCGTACAGGTCGAAGGCGTCAATCTCGGGGAAGGGCGGGAAGGTACGTGGCAGCGCGCTCTCCTGAATGATCTTGGCGGTGGCCAGGTCGGCCTCCATGCGGCGCTCCGCCTCGCCGATCCAGCCCTTGAGCGCGTCCACGGTGGTGTTGATGCCATCCGACAGCGACGCGAACTCGATGGTCTGCCGCACGTCGATCAGCTCGTCAAGCTGTCCGCTCGTGATCTTGCCCAGCCCGTCGTTGGTCTCGTCGATCTCGTCGACCACGATCATCGTAAGCAGCTTGGAGGCGATGAGGAAGACCACCGTGAGAAGGATGAACGCGCTCAGCGTCATCCATGCCATGGTCTCGCTGCGGCCGGAGAACACCTGCGACGCCGGCAGCATCATCATGATGCAGTAATCCCCCACATCAGTTTTGCGCGCGCACATGTACCCGATCTGGGTCGTCGTGGGAGCCCTGTTCCCCACCGTGGCCTTCTTGTCGTCGTACAACGTCCTCTTCATGAGGTTCTGCTCGCAGATCTCGCCGAAGAACTCGGCCTCGTCGTACCCAAAGAGCTCCATCACCGTGTTTCCGGGCTCGAAGGCGGAGTTGTTGGACGACACGACTTTGTTGTCGTGAAACAGCACGAGCGTACCGTCGTACTCGTACGTGTAGCCATCCAGGATGTTGTTGATCGCGAGGGACTCCTTGACGCTCGACAGCTCCTCGTTGGGTATGTCGTACTCGTCCTGGATCTGGCCCAATGCCTCGTCGTTCCTGAGCCTCGCGTCGACCTGCCCGATGAGATATCCCAACTCGTTGTCCATCAGGTCGTGTGCGTCCATCTCGGCCCGAGACGTGTTGATGACGAACGAGACGCACGACGTTACCAAGAACACCAGCACCACGACCACGAAGAGACGCACCCTGAACACCGTGCGTAGCTTGTGCGCACCACTCCTCTGCTTGTAGCGCTCAACGATGAAGGCGACCGCCACGCACAGGACGAACATGGTCAAGAACTCGATAAGCGTCTCGAGACGCGGGTTACCGGTGCCTGCCACCGCCTGAATAGAATCCGGAGGCACCTTTATGTCGTCGAGCGCGAGGCCCGTTTCGTAGTAACGACTCGCCGTCTGCAAGGTCACGGCGATAAGCTTGTCGACGAAGGCCATGAACGCATAGATAAAGGAGAGCAAGGCGCATGCCAAGCCCATGTAGACGATCGTCCGGACGCCACGCACCCCGTTGCGCAGGGCAACCGACAGGAATACGCTCGCCATGAGGCCAACGAACGTAAAGGTGAATACCGAGAACCAGTTGTTCACGAAGTACAGCTCGAATATGTCGAGCGGCTGAAAATTGGCGTGACCGACGAGCACGATGCCGGCAATCGCCCCCATGAGGATGCCCCATCCCCTACCAAGGAGCAGCGCCGAGAGCACGATGGGAAACAGGAGCGTGGAGACGTAGCAGAGGTAGCTGCCGTTGGAGCCAATGCCAAAGAAGCCGAGCTGCGTGAAGGTGAGCGAGGCGCTCACTATGGCAAGGACAACAAAGGCCACCTGGCGCGTGAGCCGGGTCTCGTCCCCAAGCAATCCCCTAAACGAAAAGATTGATTTGTGCTCCGCCTTCTGAACGTCTGTGCCCATGGTCCCTCCTCGGTCATCCCCTCATCAGTGTAAACGACCTCACACCCCAATGCACGCTCATGGCCGTCGGTTCCGCAACGGGATGCCGTTGGAGGCACGCTCGTCTGCACACCGCCCTGGATGTCCCCCGGCAGTTGACCAAACCCCTGGTGACAGTCCCTAGACTTCCAGTTGCAGGGCAAAGACCAAAGGATTGGGGAACATCATGAAGAAGGACCTTACCGAGCTCGTCTTTATCGTCGACAAGAGCGGCTCCATGAGCGGTTTGGAGCAGGACACCGTGGGGGGACTCAACGCCACCCTCAGGAAGAACCGGGAGCTTCCCGGGGAGGCCCTGGTCTCCATCGTCTTCTTTGACAACACCAGCGAGGTGCGCCTCGACCGCGTTCCCCTTGGCGAGGTGCGCGACCTCACCCCGCTCGACTACCAAGTTGGCGGATGCACCGCGCTGCTCGACGCCGTGGGAGACTCCGTGCGCTACCACATGAGGGTGCAGAGGATCCTCCCGGAGGATTACAGGGCCGAGCACGTCGTGTTCGTTATCATCACCGACGGCATGGAGAACGCGAGCAACCACCGCACCTACGCGGAGGTCAAGGCTCTCATCGAGCAACAGCGCGAGCAGGGATGGGAGTTCCTGTTCCTCGGCGCGAACATAGACGCCGCCGGGGAGGCAGCCCGCATGGGCATAGCCCCGGACCGCGCGAGCCAGTACGTGAGCGACAGCCAGGGCAGCGCGATCGCCTACGAGGCGGTGGCACGCGCCCAGTGCGAGACGCGCGTGATGGGAGCACCCACCGCAAGCTGGAACGCCGCGCCCATGGCAGACGCCGCCGCACGGGGCGGCATGCCCAAGCCCAAGCGTCGTCCCTGGTTCAAGCGCTAGGTGGCACGTGGCTGTAGGGGGTGCCGCCCGCAGTGGCATTGCCGCGCGGGCGGCACCCTTCCCTGTCGCACGTCGCGACGCTGCCCCGCCCGCACCTCGCACGGCCGTTGCGATCACAGCGTGGACAGCGCATCGCACAGCGCCCACAGCTCGCGCGTCGCCTGGTCGCACGCACGCCGCACCTCGCTTGCGTGTATGGGATCTGCGCACAGCACCTGCTCCTGGATCTGCGCGATACCGGCCCTCACGTCGTCGCGCATGTCCAGGGTAAGACCTTGTGCCAACTGGCGCACGCGACGTCTGGCGTCCTCATCGCTGCGCGATCTCTCCGCGCTCGTCCACATAGAGCTCCCCCAATCTACCCAACTGCTCGTTCCTAAACGTGAGTTCCTCCTCATCCTGGAACCCCACGAAGAAGAGGTGCTCTATGGCATCGTGGTCGAAGAAGGCAAGGGCGTCCGGTCGCACGATCCCCTCCGGGAAGAGGCAGGCGGAGTAGTCGTACACCTTGTCCTCTCCCGCGCGCACCTGCACGCGGCCCGTTATCATGAGGCGCTTGTTCGCGCCACGTACCAACACGACCGATCCCAATGGCAACAACTGCTCGTACATGGGATATTCCTCCTCTCGCTAGGCGACCTGTGGCCGCCTGTGCGTTCCCAACAGGTCTTGCCACGACCCCAGCGTGGCACCCGTGCGCTCGAGCGCCGCGCCAAGGCCGCTCCAATCGACCTTGACCCTCACACCCGCACCCAAGCCCAAGCCGGCGCCCAGGTACCCCTCGACCCCGGTGGGCGAGATGCCCGCCTCGGCGGCCGCGCCCTTGCCGACCGCCTTGAACTCCTTCGCCAGGCTCACCTTGACCCCGAACAGCGTTATGCCCGTGGAGAGCTCTCCCTGCGCGACGTATGCCTCCGAACCCAGGGACACCTCGACGCCGTTTGCACCGACCTGCGTACCAACCTTGGCGGAGGCCGACGCCAAGTCGCCCTTCGCCTTGCTATTGAGCGCGAAGTCCCTTGTGCCCAGCGTCGTTGCCACCTCGCCCGCAAGGGCACTGGCCTCGCCCTCGAGCTTCGCCTCGGCCGACGGGCTGTAGGCTCCGTCGGAAAACAGGGAGGCTCCCAGCGCGCCGGTGGCCGAGCATCCCATGAACGTCCCCTTCAGCACGGTGTTCCAGAGTCCCATGTCGTACGAGACCTCCCCGTGCGCCACGCTCGCCTCCAGGCCTCCCTCGATTCCCACCGTTGCGCTCTTTTGGCCCTTCCCGTCGTCGTCATCCTTCAGACCGCTCTTGCCGTAGGGGCCAACGGAGGCCTTCGCACCGAACAGCGTCCCCTCGGCACCGAGCGTCGCCGCCATTCCCAGCACCTCGTCCACCTGGCTCATGCCGCCCGACGCCACCGCCTTGTCCACCGACAGGTCACCGGCCAGAAACCTGTTGAGGAGCGAGGGCGATTGGGCTCGCCGCTCGTTGTCGTCGATCACCGACTTGGCGATGTGCAGGGAGAGGCCACCGACCCAGGCAGTCTCTCCCCAGCTGCGCGTGCGAACGTATGCGAGGGAGCTGGCTGCGGCTCCACTCGCAAAGGACGTGTTGACGGCGGCATATGCGGAGGCCGCCGACCGCTCGTACTGCCGCGCGCGCACGAGGATGCGCTCGTTGTGGTCGGCGATCTGCTGCTGGGCGGCAATCAGCGAGTGGTACATCGACTCGATGCCGCACAGGTCTATGTACGAGACGGGCTCGTCCCCAAAGTCGCAGGAGGCTGCGAGTTCGTTCGCGGCACGTGCGCGCTCCAGGGACGCGGACATCTGCATCCTAAGGGTGGCGATGGACTGCCTGGCCCTGTCTATGCGTTCCTGCGCGACACTGGTGTCCAGCACCCCGGGACTCGTGGTGGGAAGCGTCGATACGAGCTGCAGGTTCTGCCTGTCGGCGGCCGCAAGTGATTGGAAGAGGTTGAGGTGGGCCGTGGTGATGCTGGCCTGCATGCGCATGCGGGTCTCGGCAGCCGACACGCTCTTGCCCGAGACGCCCCCGAAGCCCAAGGTCGAGAACTTGCCAATCTGCCGCTGGCACTGCTGGCACTTTGTGGAGAGCTGGCCTATCTCGCGCTGCAGTGCGCTCTTGGCCTGCGCAATGACGATCCTCATCGCGATGCACCGGCCCCAAGAGATGCGGCCACCTGGTTGTCGGCCCCCTCCAATGCCGCCTGGATGCCGCGCGTGGCCTCCACGTCCGCCTCCACCAGCTCCCTAAAGCTCGACAGCGCCGAGCGTATCGCCGAGCAGATGCGACCGTCGTGGTCGGAGCTCGCAGCCGTGGGTATGGCGCCATGGAGGCGCTGCGGCGAAAACGTGCAGTATGCGTCCACACCACCCCACAGGCTCTCCTGGATCGATCCCCACGCCTGCGCGCTGCTCTTGATCTCTTGTCCCATGACCATGCCTCCTATCGTCGCTCAACCCAAAACGTCTCGCTGGCAATCCCAAACCGCTCCCCCAGGCACAGCGTCTCCTGGGAGTGGGTTTCCAGCCTTCGTCCCCTGACATAGGTCCCGTTGGTGGACCCCTCGTCGCGAATGAGCACGGCATCGTCCTCGCAGCGTACCGAGGCGTGGCGTCGGCTCACGTTTCGCCAGGAGCGCAGGCACGCGTCGCACGCGGGATCGCGGCCCACGAGCTGCATCCTTCCCGCCGAGATCGCAAACGACCGTCCCGACCCCGCATGGACGAGCGCGTACGTTGCCCCCGCAGGCCGAAAGCCCTCGCACTCACGGTTCGACGCCCCCTCGCAGACCAGGCGCACGAATGCCGAGAGCCTGTTTACCGAGAAGATTCCGCACGATTGGACGACGAGTGCGTGGAGCTCGCGCACCAACAGCTCCTCGGAGGGCTCCGTGAGCCTGCGCCGGGCGAGGACGTCCAGGTGGGCAAGCAGGGAGAGGGGCGCCTCCTGCACGGAGAACCCGGCAACGTCGAGCGGTACGAATGCCAGGCGTAACCTTCGACCGTCCGCAACGTAGGCGTGCCGTGCGCCGCAGAGCAGCCCGGTGCTGGGAAACCGGTTGCGCGCGCACCACTGCGTCGCCCCGAGCAGGTCCGCGCACAGGCTTCTGAGCGTGTCCGCCGAGAAGTCGGGCGAGCGGGCGTGTGCCCTCACGCTCACACAGCCGGTGATGTCGTAGGCAAGCGAGGTCTTGCCGCCTCTTTGTTGGGGCTCTCCCACCACAGACAGCAACGACGGCTCGCAGGACTGCAGCAGTCCCCTTGCCTGCACCCCCACCAAGCGCTCCTGGCGGCCACCGCGCACGACGAGCAGGCGCGACTTGTCCCGACGGTTGTTCCTCGTTGCGATCCTCATGCGACCTCCCTACACCAAGGCAACGGTGCTGCCGTCCGTCAACGTTGCGTCCGCCACGAAGTCACGCATCACGGCGTCGTCCGCGAGCAGCCGTCCCGCGTCGCTCCCCTCGAGCAGCATGAGCGCCGGCCGGGCGCTCGGCACAAACCGGTCACGCTCGGCGGCGGCCAGCAGCGTGGACGCGAGCCGTGCCACGTGCCCCGCATCCAGGTCCCACGAGACGCGAAGCTCGTAGGTTCGCTGCGTCGCGGGAAGCAAGACGCGCAGAAGGACCTTATCCAACATGTGGCACCTCCTCATCCGTCGGCTCGACGAGCCGTACCGCGCGAATGGTCCCTCGCTCGATCGCGTAGCCATCGGTGGCGGGTATCGTCGAGCGATACGACGAGTCGGCCTGGGCAAAGGGGAACAGCGTCTGCGTGAGAAAGCCATTGCCAACCCATACGCCCGAGCCCATGGAAACGGCCGCCCTGATCCACGGCTCATAGACGGACGAGGCACGCCAGCCCTCCATGGCCAGCACCAGCGAGAGGCCCTTGCCAGCCGCAGGCTGCGAGACAAGGGACCGCAGGCGGTCCGCCACGTCGGCGCTCAGCGACTCCACGAGCCTGAGCGCGTTTGCCAAGACGATGACGGACTCGTGTGCACCGCCTCCCATCGACGCGACAAGACGCCCGAACGCATCCAGGTCGCGCACCACATCGCGCTCCCCGACCCCCGCCAGTTCCCCAAACGGGTCCACGACGACAACGGGCGCAAGCGCCCTCCCCAACACGTCACACAGACCTGCGACGAAGCGTTGCAGCGCCTCGGGGTCGTCTCCCGCCACGACGAGCGGGTGCGAGGGACCCATCCTCACGCAACATGGCCTCACACCATCCTTGGCAAGCCCCACCGCCAGGATGGAGGACGACGTGTGTTGTGCCAACATGTCCGGCAGGACGTGTTGCGGCATCGTGGGGATGCGTGGCGGCGCCGGCGATGAACCTCTGTCGCAGGCCTGTGCGATGTTAGCGAGCATGGCGTCGGTCACATGCGCACCCTGGAACTCGTGCACGTGGTCCGACAGGCGCACCAACCCCCGCAGTGGCGTCTTGGGAAGGCTCGCCCCGCCAAGACCCCCCAACAGCGTCGCATAGTCTCCCTCGTCGTGGAGCACCGTCGCGAACTCCGCCCCAAAGCTGGACCGCAACCTCATGCTCGTTCCCAGCACGCTGCCCGTGGAGGCCAGCACGTGCATGCCGAACCTGGCACCCTCGCGCACGAGTGCCTCGAGGCGCTCTCCAAGCATCGCGAACTGGTCCATCCACGCTGCCAGGTTGGACAGCGCCACGACGACGCGTACCTCGTCTGCCCCCTTTCCTCCCATGGCGCGTTCCCGGCGGTCGGCGAGCACGCCCTCCATAAGGCCCATGAGGCTCTCCATGCGCTCTGTCTCCCCCGCACGCACCAATCCCCCCCATTGTGGCAATCGTGCAAGGCAGGCAAGCTCTCCCTGCCCGAGGTCGATTCCATACACCCAGAGCCGATCTCCCCCGCACCCGCGGACCACCGAGGCGACCGCGGAGCAGAGCAGGCGCTCCACGCCCGAGCCGGGCATCCCATACAGAAGGACGTTTCCCGCCACGGCAAGGTCGACGTCGAGTCTCACGTAACGCTGGTTCCACGGGTCGTCCACGAGCCCGATGGTGCACGGTACGTCTGCGCCCGCGCCGCCCGCGCACCTGCGGTCCACCTCGTCGAGCGCGAGGCTTGCTGGCAGCGGGTCGATCCAGAGGGCATGGGCGCGCATGCCCAGCAGCCCGGCAACCTCGCTCAGCTGCCCTATCACGGCATCGAGCTCCGTCGTCGCGCTCGCCGCGCATTCGGATACCTCTTCGCGCGCGATGGCCACTCCCTCACCGTCGAGCAGCTCCACCGACGCGTCGCGCTTGGGGGCATACGCCTCGCGCGGTACGTAGGGTCCGCCCGCATAGGCGCACTGTCCCACACAGAACTCCTCGTCGTAGCCGACGAGCAGGCAGAACTGCCCTGGGCGCTCGAACGTCGCGGCCACATCGCGGCGCACCATCTCGCGTGAGTCCGCGGCATCGGCCACCTTGAGACACAGCTTGAATCGCGCGTTCGACCATATCTGGTCGCTGACCACCCCGGAGGGCTTCTGCGTCGCCAGCACCAGGTGCACGCCCAGCGACCTGCCGATGCGCGCGGCCGTCATGAGCTCCTCCATGAACTCGGGCTCCTGCTGCCTCAGCTCCGCGAACTCGTCGGCGATCACCACCAGATGCGGAAGCGGCTCGGCGAGAGCACCCTGTCGATAGAGGCTCACGTACCTTCGTATGTCCATGGTCGCCTCGCCCGTGCGCGCACGGGCCTCGTTGAGTATCCGCTGCCGACGCTTGAGCTCGCTGCGCAACGAAACCAACGTGCGGCGAATGGCCGCCCCGTCCAGGTTGGTGATGGTCCCCGACAGGTGGGGCAGCCGGTGCTCACCCTCGCAGAACGCGCCGGCAAGGCCTCCGCCCTTGTAGTCGATGATGAGGAAGGTGACCTCGTCCGGTGCGTAGTTGACGCACAGCGACAGGATGAGCGTGATGATGAGCTCGGACTTGCCCGATCCGGTGGTCCCGGCGATCAGCCCGTGGGGACCCTGCCCGTCCTCATGAAGGTCGAGGCACAGCCTCGCCCCACGCTCGTCGACGCCAAGCGGCGCCCTGAGCGTCCTGGACGCATCGTGTTCACGCCAGCGCTTCCCCACGTTTAGGTGAAGCACGTTGCCCGCTTCGAACAGCGCGACGAATCCCGTATCGCGCGCCGCGAAGGCACACTCGTCCACGTCCTCCAGACGCACCTTGGACAGTGCCAGTGCGAAGGACGCCGCCTGCTCCCGCGTGACCAGCGCGTCCGGATCGAACGAGACGACCGTTCCCCGGATGTCCTCGCGGGAGAACATGCAGGCACCCCGCTCCGCATGGCCCGCGTCTCCACCGCCTGTGGCGGCCAAGGCATGCGCGCGGTCGCCGTGCAGGTCGACGATGTGGGTGCACGACCGCGGCAAGGCCACGAGGTCGTTCGCCAGATACAGCATCGACACACCGGCCCCGCTGGTCTCGGCCGCCCGGCGCAGCGTCTCCGAGCGCTTGGCGAGACCCAGGCTCGCACACACGACGACGTAGTGGGGATGGGTATGCCCCCGCTCGCCTCCCGCGAACTCGTCTGGCCGCCGCATCGCCTGCTCGATGCGGCGGTCGATGCGTCGCATACCGTCCTGGCCCGTTGCCACGAGCCGAAGCGCGTCGGTCGTGTCGTGCAGGTGCGCGAGAGGGGTGGCCCATTCCCATTCGCAGCGTTCCCCTTCGTCTGCGACCAGGGCGATCTTGACCTCGCGGTAGCTGTAGCACGCAAGCAGCTGCACCATGATGCCACGCATGACCTCCCAGGCAAGGGGGCGCGGCCCCACGATTCCCACCGCCGGATGGCGCACCAGATCCATGCTTATGGGCACGTTGGTGAGCATGGGGGGGTTGTCCGCCAGCTCCTGCAGCCGATCCCACATGTCGTCGGCATGCGTCGACGGCTTTCTTTGCGGCCATGACAGGTCGGCATCGAGCGGCAGGTCTCCCACACCAACGCGAACGTGTAGGAAGTCTGCCTGCGTGTCGGCATGACTCATGAGCAGCGGTGACCGTTCGCGGGCCATAAGGAGGGAGCGCGACACCGGTGGCGTGTTGTCGTGGCGGACCATGCGCTGGGTTCGCGCCTCCTCCTCCAGCAAACACTCCACCCCGTCCAGATACGAGACGTACAGGTGGTTGCGCCTGAGCTCGGTCGCCTCCCTCCGCATTCGCTCGTAGGAGCGCGCGATCACGGGCCACAGCACCGACCCCACGACCATGGTCGCAGACATGCCGGCAAGCGGTACCACCGAGAGCGGGTCGGCACCGCGCATGACCCCCAGGACGACGTTGAACATCATGAACGCGGAGCCCATGCCCATGAGCATGGAGGGACCGAGCTGCACGATGGCCGGCTGCCCGGGGACCTCGGCACGCATGGGTGGCGCGTCTACGGAGAGGGAGACGGCGGGCGCGGACTGCAGCAGCCGCGGAGCTGCGAAGAACGGCGCGAGGGTGGAGTCGACCGGGGTGACCTGCGGGTACACCACGTAACGATCGGCAGCCTGACCCTTGGGCACACATCCACGCAGCGCGTCGAGGTGCATGCCCGACGGCCTGTTGGCGCAAACCATGTCGTGCCCCACCATAAGCGTGAAGTCCAGGATCGTCACGATGTCTCCCACATCCAGCTCGCGCGGGTGCAGCGGAGCCAGCACGTGGCCGTTCACCAACGTGGCACCTCGGCTCCCCATGTCCTCGATCACAAAGCCCTCCCCCGTGTGGATGAGCCGAGCCTGCCTGGCACAGACATAGCGGTTCTCGTAGGGCAGCTCGCACGCCTGGTCCCGCCCGATCACGAACGTGCCCACAGAAGGCAAGGCGAAGCGCTCGAAGTGAGCCATGCCCCGCGTGACCGGTCGTATGTAGAGGCTCATCACCCGCTCCGAGCCCCTCGTGACGAGACCGAGCATGGTGGTCGCACCACGCTCGATGATCACCGAGCCAAGCGGCGTCGCGTCGCCGACGAGCGTGAGCGCCACGACCGGCGAGGCGGAGCGGATGAGGAGGGAGTCTCCCCGCCTCTCGACGCAGACGAGCGCGTCTTGGGGAGAGGAGAGCTCCGTCTTGCCGATCCAGAGCACCGACTGAACCATCTCGTCGAAGGCGAACGTCCTCACGACGTCTTCGGCGCCCAGCGAGAGCAGCAACGTGTGACCCATGCTCGTCCTCCCTTCGATTCCGTCGGTGTCCCTTACTACCTCAGGCTTGCCGCCAGCTGGGCATCGGTCTCCTCGAGGGCACGTGCCGTGTTGTCGAGGGCCCGCGCGATCTCGTCTATGAGCTCCTTCGCCCGCACGAACCCGGGACGCAGCTCGCCAAAGCGGGCGGCATACGCCTTGCTCGACGCACCCTCCCACTCGCTCTGGAGCTGGTTGAGCAGCGTGTCCATGCGACCTATGACCGACTGCACGTTCTCGGCCTCCCGGCGATACTCGTTCGCCCGCCCTCGCATCTGATCGGGTGTGATCCTAATCTGTCCGGCCATGTCTACCACCTTTCCCTATGCGAGCCAGTGCACCATGCACCAGCCTCACGCACCCAAAACCAGCCACACCACATGCCAGCATGACCCCGAGCTCTGCCCATCCCGTGGAGCGGACGAAGCCGTCTGCCTCGTAGGCATCCGTGCGGTCCTCGAGTCCGGTGTAGTCACCCACGCATATGCGCAGGCTCCTGGGCACCCAGGCCGGCCTCGGCACCAGCCGGAACCTAAAGCGTCCCTGCTCCAGGAGCTCGTCGTTAGCCACGGCCTCGTCCGAGCCGTCCCGACGCACCTGCACCGGCTCGCCGTCGACCCACACGGACAGCCTGTCACCATCGCCGATCTCGTCGCGAACGTAGAACGACGCATCGAATTCCCCGCCGATGCTCGGACCCTCCGGCAGGACCACGTCCTCGATGCGCGGCCCGTCCTCGTCGAGGGTGAACGAGGCCGTGGACGAACGCGAGTCCAGGTCCTGCTCCCTGCCCTCGTCCGACTCCCAGAAGGCCGCCGTCGTGTTGTGGTTGCCGGCGACGTCGATGGAGCTCACGTCCACCTGGTAGAGCCCCTGTCCACCGTCGCCGAAGTCCGAGTCGCTTCCCCTCCCGAAGTTGCCCGGTGCGATCGTGTACACGCACTCGAACCAGCCCTCGGGACCCCGCTGGTCCTGCGCGCCTACCGCCTCCACGGTGTAGCCCGACTTCTCTGGGACTGTGGTCTGGCGAATCGCGGTGGTCGAGAAGGCGTGTTCCTTGGTCACCATGTGCGCATCGCCCGAGTCATCACCCCCGGCGAATCCGCTCACGTTTATCTCGTGCACCACGATGCGCGGAGCCAACGTGAGCAGCTCTCCCCGCCAGGCTCGCTGGGCCGGATTGACACTGCCTCCCGCTTCCTCGAAGACGTAGTTCGACCCAAAGCGATTGAGCGAGAACCGAAGGCTGACCTCCTGCGACTCGTTGCCGGCGAGGTCTGTCGCCCTTGCCGTGATGGTGTACACGTCGTCACCCGCAAGCGCGTACCCCCCGCCCTCCCGCGCGGAATCGACGCCCACGTTGCCCCAGTCGAACGTGAGCTCGTTGTCCCCCGCGACCTGGTCCGCCACAAGTCGTCCCGCGTCGTTTTGGGCCCGCATGCCGTCCATCGTCGCCACCGTGCGCGCCATGTCGAGGTTCGCCTCGTCCTTGCACACCACCACCGGCCTAAACGCCTGGGCGAAGGCGGTCCCGTCGAGCAGCTCCGTCGGTTCGGAGTCGGCGACGAACGGGTCTGCGGTGCTCACCACCTTGTGCGCCTGAACCGTGGGCGCCTTGGTGTCGATGACAAAGTCCTCGCACGTGTAGGTCTGCGCCTCGTTTCCGGCAAGGTCCGCCCCGCGCACGGTGAGCCGATGAGGCGCATCGACCGTGGAGTCGGTCGCAAATGTCACCGCACAGGCGTGGGTGTCGCCCTGCGACTCCCAGGGACCCGTGATCCCGGTCGTGACGACGGACATGGCGGATGCGTCGAAGTCGTGCTCCACGACCGTGATGGTTGCCGTACGGCTCGCGCGATAGAACTTGCCGTTGCGCACGTCCTCGTTGTCCCATGTCACCGTGATGACGGGGGCGGTCTTGTCGATGGTGAACTCCTCCAGCACGGCGACGGGCGAGGAGTTGCCCGCGGCGTCTTGGAGCCGGGCGGCCACCTGGTAGTGTCCGTCCTCGCCAAACCCCTGCTCGCACGCATAGAGGGGCGCGTCCCCCGCAAACGACGAGACGGGAACGGTCCATGTGGAGCGCGTCTGGACGGCATCTGCCGTCCGTTTGCTCACCGTTGCCACGATGCGTCCCGGATCGAGTCGCTGCAGCCAGCCAAACCCGTACTCGTCCACCCGGATACGCACCGACTGGTCCTGCCTGTGATAGCTGTTGGCGGCCGGCCCCTCGAGCGACACCTTGGGAGCCGTGACATCGTTGACGATGGCCTGCGGGTACACGCCCTCCCCGCCAAGCGACACGTTGGTGGCGTCCTCGATGCGGTCCGCCTCCACCACGCCCCTCGTACCCAGGCTCCACACCCGCACGTTGCCCGCGACGTCGCGCACGAAGACCCTCACGTTGCGCTCGAACGTGGTGTCGTGGCTCGCGTCGTGGGCCACGTGGTCCTTGAGCCTCAGGCGGACGGTCGCCTGCGTCTTGCCACGCACGGGCTCCATGTGCGTGGTGTAGGCGCCGTCGGGGTCGTCCACCCACGCGTCGGCCAGGCCGTATTCGTCCTGAAGGTCGAGGTCGAGGGTCGTGGGCACACCGTCGCGCTCCGAGTAGAAGTAGAACGGGGCGCCCGTCGCCTGCAGCGGCCACATCACGATGGGCCGCTTCCCCACTGTCGCCCGGATCACCTTGGGTGCCGTCTGGTCCACCACGAACTCCACCTTCGCCGAGGCCAGGTGCCCCACGAGGTCTGCCACCCGAGCCTCCGCGTGCTTGAGCCCGGCGCCCAGACCGGTGGACTCCTCCATATAGACGCAGCTCGCCTCGTAGGTCACGTTCCCGCCGTCATCCGTCCCAAGAACGCTCCACGCGAGCGGGACCTGCCTGCCGATCGAGTTGGAAACGAGCGACGCCTGTGCGTCGAAGTTCCTGTCGACCACCCTCACACGCACCGTCACGGCCCGGGCATAGCATGGTAGCCCACCGACCCGCGGCACCTTGTCGGCAGGCGGGATGCAGGCCACGCTCACCTGTGGGCCGGTGAGGTCGATGACGAAAGGCTCGGACGTGTAGGTGCCGTCCTCCCCCACCGGTGTGTCGTCGTCCCCCACAAGGGGGTTCTGCGCCCGGTCCGCTCCCAACACCTCGAGGGCATAGGTCCCGTCTCCCCAAAACGAGAGGTCACGGCAATAGGTGTCCTGCGAGACTCCCTGTCTCCACGGGCCCATCGTAACCGAGTCGACCGTCGCACCCCGCGACGTGATGGGGCGAATGCCCACGAGTCCCGACCCATCATTGAGGTCGTCCAAGTTGAGGTTCTGGTCGCACACCACCACATGCGCCGCCACGGCAGCATCGTAGAGCGGACCGTCCGTTGCGTCCCCACAACGACGCGGATAGTCAAAGCTCACCCACATGCGCGGTCGCGTGGTGTCCACCACGACGTCTGGGCACTCCACCTGCGCCGTGTTGCCTGCCAGGTCGGTCGCCGACGCGAGCAGCTGGTAGACACCGTCGTCGGTGTGGTCGTCTGCGGCGGGAATGGTGAGCGGGTAGTCGTAGCTCTCCCTCTCCCTTCGCATGCCCTCGCAACCGACGGACAGGGCGCAGCTAGTCGACCCGTCCCTGTCCAAGTTCGCAACCACCTGCTCCGCGTCGTGGGCGATCACGTCCTCCCAACGCTCGTCTTGCACGCGAACCAGGACGTTGGCGGGCCGTTTGACGTACGCACCGGAGGAGATGCCCACGATCTGCACGCGCGGTGCCACCGTGTCGACCACCAGCGTCGTAGCCTCGAACCCGTCCCATCCCGCAAAGGCAACCTCATCGCCCCGCGCGTCGACCGCCTTTGCGAGCGTCTTGGCATCGTAGGAGCCATCGAGCAGCGTGACCGTTCCCGAGCTGCATGACCACCCCTCGTCGTCGGTCGCGATCGACCAGTCGTCAAAGGCGATCCTGCCATCCTCCACCTGGACTTGGCCACTGCCTTCCGAGAGCAGGTCTTCCAGGGTGGCGCCGCATACGACGCTGTCCCGCGTGTTGAGCTCAGCACCCTCCATGCGCACCGAAAGCACCAGCTCCCTGCCAAAGTGCGCCGATGAGCCAACTACGCGTCCCGCGTCGAGCTCGTCGCAGTCCACCGCAAGCGTGGGCGGTTCGGGCGCGACTGGCTCCTCCGGCTCGTCGGGACCTGTCGGCTCGTCGGGACCTGTCGGGTCGGTGGGGCCTGTCGGGTCGGTGGGGCCTGTTGGGTCCGTGGGACCACCCGAGTCGCCGGATGCCGCAGAACCGCTAGCAGGGTCACCGCCGTTGGCATCGCCCTCGCCTTGCCTCATTTGCCCGACACCGCCATCCGCACCACGCCCAGACTGCCCATACGACGTCTGCGCCCAGACACCTCGCGTCGTCGCACATGCGAGGCCAAGCGAGAGCATCGCGAGCAGCGAGAACGATGCGATGCGCGACGCCGACAACATTCGTCTCGCAGCGCCACGCGTGCCAGGCGAACCCGTCTTGCACATCCGCGTTTCCCTGCACCATGCCATCATGCCCCTCCTTCCCTCAGCCGCCCATCCTGACCGTGAGCCATCATGAGTCGGTCGACCAGCACGAAGGTCCCCTCTCCCAACGTGGTCTGCTCCGCATCACCGCAAAGCTCGGTAACGCCCTCGTCCGACATCTCCTCGCGACCATCGCCGGGAATCGAAGGTGCCGTCTGCCGCCCCGACTCGTTCCACGACAGCGCACGTACCCGCGCCTCCTGCGCACGTGCCCTCCGTGCGTCCTCGAGCCCGCGCTGGCGTCTCCGCCCCGAAAGGTCGTCGAGCACCGCGCGCAGGTCCTGTCGCACGGCATGTCGGGTGGCGCAGCCGATGCAGACGAGCGCGCAGGCGAACGCCACGTATGCCACCACAAAGCAGTTCTCGATCACGACTGACCCACCCCCTCGCCACCCATGAGCGCGACGGGGTTGTGATATGCGTTGTCGATGTTGCGCTCGGCCACGTCCAGGCAGGACTCGATCTGCGTGGCCATGGGACCGTATACGCGCCTGTGCTCCGCAGACTGCAGGAAGGGCCCCAGGTCCCCCACGCAGGCACGAGTGAGGTCGAGAAGCGCGCGCACCTCCTCCTCCGCCACACCCGCACGCGCAAACCCCGCGAGCAGGGAGGGCGAGCCGACGACCTCCGCCGCCACTTGGCACAGCCGAGCCCGAACCCCCTCGACGCTGCGATCCTCCCCCGTGGCGGACGCCTCGCTCTCAACAGAGGTGAACAGGGCATCCCAAAGCTCCTTGTGCTCCAGCGTTGCCGGACGCCCCTCGATGCCGGCACGCGTCATCCGCCCATAGAAGCCCGCGATGACCTCGTAGGACCTGGCGGCCTGGAGGTCCGTGCTCGGCAGTCGCACGTCCCCCTCATGCGCCTCGCACACCTCGACCGCCCGCGCAAACCATGGCCGTGCGGCCTCGATGCTGGCAAGTGCGGAGTTGCCCACGGAGCCACCGCCGTAGTCGATCCTAAAGTAGCTGAGGTAGCACACGCCCATGGCATAGCAGAACTCCGCGTACCGCGGGTCGCCCTCGTCGATCTCCGAGCGCGAGAGCAACTCGCGCATGCGCTGGTCCTCCTCGTCGGAGAGCCGATAGTCCTCCTCGTACACCGACAACAACCGCAAGAATGGCTCCACCCTGCCCGTGCCCACCGCGATCGCGCGCTGGTAGAGCCGCTCGGCCGGACTCACGCCCTCGTCGGTCGCGCTGCGAGGCGCCAGTGCCGCCGAGCGGACGAGCTCCTCGTAGCTTGCCTGCCGAAGCGTGAATCCCGTGAGCATGCCCACCACACCCACGCAACAGAAGAGGGCCGACGCCACCAGCCAGCGTCGAAACACCGTCACCTTGTGCCTCTGGGCGCTTCTCCAGGCATCCGTGAGCCACTCGTGATGCTCGAGGTCGAAGCGCATCTCCTCCACTGAGCCGTACCGCTCCGCCGGATCTGGATGCGTGGCCCGCAAGAGGACGCGCTCGAGCCCCTCGGACAACCCGGGGTTCCAAGAGCGGATGGGGCGCATCTCGAACGCGGTGCGATCTTCCCGGCCGCGTCCCTTCACCCGCCGGGGCACATGGCCCGTAACAAGCGAATAGAGCGTCGCGCCCAGGGCATAGACGTCCATGTCGCACGTCGCCTGCGCGTCCCCGCCACCCGCAAGCTGTTCCGGCGGCGCATACCCCGGCGTACCCATGCGCCGGGGTAGCCTCCTGTTGTGCAGACCCACCTCGACCGCGATGCCAAAGTCCACGAGCCGCACGGTGCCGTCCTCGCGAAGCATCACGTTTGCGGGCTTCATGTCGCGATAGACCACGGGGGGCTTCCTGTTGTGCAGGTACGAGAGCACATCGCATAGCTGCAGGCCCCACGAGATCACCTGTCGCTCGCCAAACGGATGGCGCTGCGCGCGCAGCATCTCGGCCAACGACCGCCCCTCCACGTAGTCCATCACCACGAAGGTCGTCTTTCCCGTGTCCACTATGTCCACGACGCGCGGTATCGCGGGATGGTCCAGGCGCTTGAGGAAGTCCGCCTCGTCAATGAGCGCCTGCCTCAGCAGGGCACCGCGCACACCGCGCTCGTTGGGCCTTATCTCCTTGATCGCCCACAGCTTTTGCAGACGCTCGTCGCGCGCGAGCCACACACGGGACATGCCGCCCTGCCCAATGGGTGCGATTATCTGGTACTTGTCGTCGACCATCGACCCAATGCCGGTCGCGTGTGCCATACGCCATCACTCCCCGCCCACACAGACTGCGCCCGAAGCCAGCAGCACCGGGCTCTTGGACGACTGGGACGACCCCTCTCCCGCCAGGAAGCAGGCCACGGTGAGGTTGTCCGTCTCGCCCTGCGTGAGGGCGCGCTCGATGAGGGCGTGGCAGGCCATGTTGAGGCCGACCTCGGCATGTCCGGTGTGTGAGAAGGCCGCGCGTATGCCCTCGTCTCCCACCATGCGATACGCCCCGTCGCTGCACAGCACGAACAGGTCTCGCATGCGCCAAGGCCCGCGATAGAAGGACGGGCGCAGACGGGGGGTCACTCCCACCGCCTGCAGGATCACGTTCCTGCGTGCGTCGGTTCGGGCCTCCTCCTCGCTCATGTGGCCCCGCGCAACCTCGCGGGCCACGAGCGTCTGGTCCTCTGTGATCTGCGTAAGGTCCTGGCCGTTGAGGCAATACAGCCGGCAGTCCCCCACGTGTCCGACAACATAGCATCCGGAACAGGCCAGGACCCCCGTGAAGGTGGTCCCCAGCATCGCACCATCACGTGCGCCGAGGTTCCTGAGCTCCTGGTTGAGACGGCAGAGCAGCTCGTGCCATGAGTCCTCGACGACCTGCCCCGCAAACCGGACTTCCATGGAGGAGAGCAGCGAGGGGAACTCACGTGCGAACCACTGGTCGAAGGCGCGGGCCACATGGGTGCTTGCCACCTCACCGTGCTCCAGTCCGCCCACCCCGTCGCACACCACCGCCATGACGGCGTCGCCAAACCTCGTCTGCGCGACCTCGACGCAACAGGCGTCCTGGTTGGTGCTGCGTACAGGTCCCTTGTCTGATCGTGCCGCGAACAGTGCCATGTTCCACCTCCCCGTTGGGTGGATTCGAGCATACGGTGCCTCGTGCCAAAACTGCCGGTCGTTCTTTGGCTAGGTCGCATCCAGCACGCGCATAACTCGCGGGAAGTGCCCAAATAAAGCCATCTGTGCAGATAGGGGTAGGCAACGCGTACGAAAGGAGAACCGTCTCGGCACATGTTCGGGCACAAAACTGGCCCCCAAAACGTGCCCTGCGCGCAACCGTATGCACTCCCTCGTCCGCATGTGACCAAACCGGACCATGCCTGGCACCCCACGTGGCGCCGACCGCCGCCGCCCGACGCACCCCGCGTTTCTCTCCCTTCGATGTATACTTGAGCCGTCTCGCACGCCCACCGAGGAGCCTCACATGATCTTCCGTTCGACGACAGACCACTTTCCCCTTACCGCCGAGGGAATCGACGCAATGTCGGATCGCCTGATGGAACGGCTCGAGGAGATGAGGGTCCAGCGGCGAAACCAGACCCTCATACGGCTGGCATTGGAAGAGGCGTTGCTCGTTATGATGGAGGACCCTCACGCAGAGTCATCGCCCACGTTCAGCCTCGCGGTGGGATCGAGTCTCTCCGCCTCGTTCGCGCGCATCGAGCACAAGGGGCCACCGCACAATCCCCTTGCCGCCATGCAAGACGCAGAGGACGTATGGGGTGCCTCGCTGTTCAACTCCATGGGACTGCGACCGCAATACACCTACGTCGGCGGGACGAACGTGCTCCACCTGTCGTTCGACCGCAAGCACATGAATCCGGCATTGGCCCTGCTCATAGGTATTGCCGTGGGTACACTCAACGGCATCTTGGGGCTCATTATTCTGCCTCAACAGGTCCGAGACGCAATAGCGGGCCCGGCAATCGACCTCGCATTCGACATGTGGATCCGCACCCTCAACGCGATTGCGGGACCCGTCATCTTCTTTATGGTGATAACGACCCTCCTCAACACGAAGAAGGTCGAGGAGCGTGGAGGCAACAAGCTCGTGGTCGTAACTCGATACTTCGCCATATGCTTCTTCTCCGGGCTCGTAGCCGTTGGCATTGCCGTACTTGCCTATGGCCCCAACACCCAAAGTGACGTATTGGGAATCGTGGACGCCGGGACGATGCTAAAGGGGGCCCTATCCATCATTCCCAAACACATACTCGAGCCGTTCTCCACCTCCAACACTCCCCAACTCATGCTGCTGGCGTTCGTGCTGGGCAATGCGATCATCGTGTTGGGCGGGCGGGCAAAGAACCTGGCCAAAATCGTCCGGCAATTCAACATGGCGGGATCGCTCATCACGACGTGGGTGAGCATGCTCGTGCCCGCAATCACGGGCATCCTGCTGGCACTGGAGATCTGGGATCATACGGGAGAGTTTCTCATCCAGATTTGGAAACCGTTGCTGCTCGGACTTGTCATATCGGTGATCTCCTTGTGCATGGGCGTCGCTTACATCCATCTTAGGCTGGGAGTGGACATGCGCACGTTCATCCACAAAATTCGCGAGCCGTTTATGGTGGCGCTGCGCGCGGGCACGCTCGACGCGTCATACGGCGAGACGGAGTTCTCGTGCAACAAGCGACTCGGCATCGAGTTGACCTTTACCAAGGTCACGCTGCCACAGGGTCTGGTCCTGTTCATGCCCGCAAGCATAATCGGAACGCTCGTCTTTACCGTGTTCGCCGCACGGGAGTACGGCATCGAGATCAGCCTGTGGTGGTGCCTCATGGCCGCCGCCCTCGACGTGCTTCTGTTCGTGGCCACGCCCCCCGTGCCAGGAGCCAACCTTCTGGCATTCATCACGCTCTTCGAGCTGCTGGGCATTCCCCGTGACGCCTTCCTGGACGCAATGATCTTCGACATCGTGTTTGGGCTGTTTGCCAACGCTGCCAACCAAGCAATCCTGCAAATCGAGCTGGTGCTGCAGGCCGACCGCCTTGGTCTTGTGGACCATGAGGTGCTGCTCAGCGAGTAGGCACGCGACGATTGCGCGCGCACTGTAGCCGTTTGCCCGTACCTGAGACGTCGCAGCCCACGACTTCCCCTTTTTTATTTGGTAGAGTGTTACTGGCTACCACTCATAGATGATCTGCGATTGGCGCATATGATCAAACTCATTCTCTCGGACATGGACAACACGCTCATCCCAATTGGGAGCACGCGCGTGTCGCCCCGCACCATCGAGGCAATTCATGCCTGTCTGGATGCGGGAATCCCGTTTGTCCCCGCATCGGGACGCAACCTCGTGGAGGCGGCCCGCTTCTTTGGCAACGACGAGCGGTGCTACCAAACGGCGGTGTTCTCCAACGGGCAGCAGGTCTACCTGGACGGCAGACTCGTGTTCGAGAAGCCCCTGGACAACGCTTCGCTGCAAGAGGCGGAGCGCATAGTCATGCGACGGGAGGGGTGTCAGCTCATCTCGTTTAGGCTGGAGGGCGGCACCGACTGGGTTGGCGCGGCACGCGAGGACCTTCTGCCCATCTTTGAGGGCACGGCACCTCACAAGGGACATCGCCGCAAGACGCTAGCAGACCTTACCGTGGTAAAGGCGGGCATCATCAACATGGGCAATCGCGATGCCGAACTGGCGCTGCAGGAAGAGCTCGCAGCGGCATGCCCGCAGCTCGACTTCTTTAACACGACACCGCACTGGCTGGACGTCGTGCCGCACGGATGGAGCAAGGCGGAGGCCGTTCGCCTGTTCGAGGAGCGACTGGACATTGGGGCAGAGCAAATCTGCGCCTTTGGCGACGGCGAGAACGACATTCCCCTGCTCGAGCGCGTGGGACACCCCTGTGCCGTGGCCAACGCGACCGACCACGTACGCAAGGTCGCCCGCTGGCACGTGGGGGCCTGCGCGGACGACGGCGTGGCATGTGCGCTCGAGCGCATCGCCTGCGGCCTTACCCCAGCAGACGCGTAGGTGGGCACATTGGTTGGCAACCGAGCGAGACGAGCGGACGCGTGAGCACTACGTCTCTCGCGGTCGGTTGTAGAACTCGGTGAGGTGCGCGCCCGCGCGCTCGCTCACCTTCTTCTCGACCCAGCGCCGTCGCTCCGACACGATGGTGAGCATCTCGTCGGCAATCTGCTCGGGACTGGTGGGTTGGGCCTGCCTCAGGTAGGAGGCCATGCGCAGCATGCTCTTCTCGCCCCCAAGCTCGCCGGCAAGGACATGGGCGAACTCCTCGGGATACCCCAGCTCCACCACCGCCTCCACCAGCTGCCGATAGGCCCGCTCCTTTGCCGAGCGCTGCGTCATGTGCCTCCCCTTGTCGCCGACTGTCGCCGTGAGCAGCCCGCCGGTTTGGCGCAGGCGACAGGACCGAGCGAACCGTGGGTGCTGCCTGCGTTGGCTAGCGTCCCTCGCGGGAGCGCTGCGTGGTGATCATCCTGTTGATGGCGTTGACGTAGGCCTTTGCGCTCGAGACTATGACGTCGGTGTCGGACCCGCGGCCGGTGTAGACCTTGCCGTCGGCGGACTTAACGCGCACCACGACCTCGCCGATGGCGTCGATGCCGCGTGTGATGGCCTTGACCACGTATTCCTCCAGATCGCCATGCACGGTGAGCACCCGGTCGATGGCCTTGTAGGCGGCGTCAACGGGACCGGTGCCAGTGGCCGACACCACGTGCTTTACGCCTCCCTCGTCGATGATGGTTGCCACGGCCGTGGGCACCAGCGGGTCGCCGCACTGAATCTGCAGCGCATCCAAGGTAAACACGGCGGCCACGTCGCGGGAGCGCTCCTGCACCATGGACTCCAGGTCCTCGTCGTAGACTTCCTTCTTCTGCTCGGCGATCTCCTGGAAGCGCTGGTACACGTCGTCGAACTCGTCGTCGGCAAAGGTGTAGCCCAACTCCACCAGACGATGCCGCAGGGCCTCGTGCCCCGACCGCAACGAGAGGATTATCTCGGAGCCGACGGCGCCCACCTGGGCCGGGTCCAAGATCTCGTAGATGTCGCGCGACTTGAGCGCGGCAGCCTGATGTATGCCCGAGCTGTGCGCGAAGGCGTTCGCACCCACCACGGCCTTGTTGGCCTGCACGCCAACGCCCGTCACGCGGCTCACCAGGCGGCTCGCACGGGTGAGCTCCGCCGTGCGGATGTCCGTGTGCGCGTCGAGCTCGGCGCCATGCAGCTGGATGGCCATTACGATCTCCTCGAGCGCCGCGTTGCCCGCACGCTCGCCCAGGCCGTTGATGGTGCACTCCACCTGCGTCGCGCCGTTGCGCACGCCCGCCAGCGCGAGGGCGGTCGCCATGCCCAGGTCGTTGTGGGTGTGGACCGAGAGCTTTGTGTTCTCGATGCCAATCACGTTGTCCGCGATGCTCCTTATGCGGGCGCCCCACTCCTCGGGCAGGCTGTAGCCCGTGGTGTCGGCAACGTTGATCACGGTGGCACCGGCATCCACCGCCGCCTGGATCACGCGCAGCAGGAACTCCTGGTCCGCGCGCCCCGCGTCCTCGGCAAAGAACGCCACATCGTCCACCAGGCCCTTGGCATACGACACTGCATGGGCGGCACGGGCGACGCACTCGTCCTCGGTAATGCCAAACCTGTTGCGCAGGTGGATGGGACTCACGGCAATCCCCGTGTGGATGCGGGGACGACGTGCGGACTTGAGAGCCTCGGCGGCGCGGTCGATGTCGGCCTCCGTGGCCTGGGCGATGGCGCACACCACGCACGAGTCGCCGGCGATGCCGCCAATCTCCTCGACCGACCTAAAGTCCCCGTTGCTTGCGGCGGGATAGCCCGCCTCGATGGCGTCCACGCCTAGTCGGATGAGCTGACGGGCGACGATTATCTTCTCCTCGGTGTTCATGGAGGAGCCCGGAGACTGCTCCCCATCACGGAGGGTGGTGTCCAAAATGTCGATCTTGCGCGTCATGGCTCAATCCTTTCTGCACGCATGCCAGACCTCATAACCTGCTACTTTGACATATTCGAACAGGCGTGTCGCATTTGCCACGAATTGGAAACAAACTGATGCCCACTTGCCCTTTGGGGACGGTCCCTTCCGGACTAGTCCGTCGGGGACGGTCCCCAAAGGGCAAGTGATGTCCAAAGGGGAGCACCCCCCGATAAGAGCTGAGCCTTACCGGAGGGTGCTCCCCCAATGAGTATCAATGCGATGCAGTGAGGCTACTCCTCGCTCGCAGCCTCCTCGGCAACGGCCTCGTCGGCTGCCTCGGCGGCCTCGGGCTCCTCGCCCTCGAGCGGCTTGACGGCAATCTCGACGCCGAGCGTCTCGGCGGCGGCCTTCATCGACAGGGAGATGCGACGACGGTCGAGGTCGATCTCCATGACCTTCACCTGCACGGGGTCGCCCACCGAGCACACCTGCGCGGGCTGGTCAACGTGCTTGCCGGCCATCTCGGAGATGTGCACCAGGCCCTCGACGCCGTCGCCCAGGTCCACAAACGCGCCAAAGGACACGAGCTTGGTGACGACGCCCTCGACGATGGCGCCCACGGGGTACTTCTTGACGAGGGAGCGCCAAGGATCCTCGGTGGTCTGCTTGAGGCCAAGCGAGATGCGCTCGCGGTTGAGGTCCACGTCCAGAACCTCGACCTCCACGACCTGGCCGACCTTGACGACCTCGGAGGGATGGTTCACGTGGTTCCAGGAGAGCTCGGAGATGTGCACCAGGCCGTCGATGCCGCCCAGGTCCACAAACGCGCCAAAGTCCACGATGGAGGACACGGTGCCGGTAAGGCGCATGCCCTTGCGCAGCTTGGAGAGAATCTCCTGGCGCTCGGCCTTGCGGGCCTCCTCGAGCACGACGCGGCGGGAGAGCACGACGTTGTTGCGGTTGCGATCCATCTCGATGACGCGGGCCTCGATGCGGGTGCCCAGGTAAGCGGTGAGGTCCTTCACGCGGCGAAGGTCGACCAGCGATGCGGGCAGGAAGCCGCGCAGGCCGATATCCAGGATAAGACCGCCCTTGACGACCTCGATGACCTCGCCCTCAACGTTCTCGCCAGACTGGAAGCGCTCCTCGACGCGGTTCCATGCACGCTCGTACTCGGCGCGCTTCTTGGAGAGAATCAAACGGCCTTCCTTGTCCTCCTTCTGGAGCACGAGCGCCTCGATCTGGTCGCCCAGACCAACGATCTCGGAAGGATCGACGTCCTTGCGGATGGACAGCTCGCGTGCGGGGATGACGCCCTCGGACTTGTAGCCAATGTCCAGAAGTACTTCGTCGTGCTCAATCTTGACGACGGTTCCCGTAACGAGGTCGCCCTCGTCGAAGTCGGTGATCGTGCCGTCGATAAGCTTGTTCAGCTCATCATCGGAAACGTCATCCAGGGAAAAGATGGACGAGTTCTGAATCTCACTCAAAGGTGGACCCCTTTCGAAAACGGGGCCCCGGTCGTAATGATCGCTGCCAACAGATGCTTGGAAACCAACATGTACTCGGGGGCCAACAGATACCGGTGCACGACCGTCCAGTCATGCGTTCTTTAGAATAGCGTTTGCAGTGGGGTGATTTCAAGCACCGTTGGCGACATTTTGCAGACTATGCAGGTTGCATGGTTGCCGTTGCATGGTTTCGGCGACGGTGCCGCAGGAAAGTGGCGCGCGGGCCATTCGACCATGCGTATACGACCATGTTCGAGCCAGAAATGCTCTGACACTCTCCAAGTCATGGCCAGTGCCATGTCAGCGCCGTGCCACGAGGTCGCGGACGGCGGCCCTGTCCTCGTCGGGGACGCGCAGCGCGTCGAGCGCCTCGACCTCGGTGAGCGAGAGCGAGTCCTTGAGGTCGCGCACCGCGGCGGCCAGCGCGTCCAGGCGGCCCTCCTTGCGGCCTTCCTCGCGGCCCTCCTTGCGGCCCTGCTCCCGCACCCCCACGCTCAGGTTGCACATGTCCTCCACCGCCCCTTCCTGCTCTCGCGTCTGAGAAAAGGGGCCAAACCCCTTTTCTCAGTTTGACGCCACCGCGCCCGACCCCGTGGCCCCTTCCTGCTCTTGCGTCAACGCTGCGCCACGAGGTCGCGGACGGCGGCCCTGTCCTCGTCGGGGACGCGCAGCGCGTCGAGCGCCTCGCCCTCGGTGAGCGAGAGCGAGTCCTTGAGGTCGCGCACCGCGGCGGCCAGCGCGTCCAGGCGGCCCTCCTTGCGGCCCTCCTTGCGGCCCTCCTTGCGGCCCTCCTCGCGGCCCTCCTTGCGGCCTTGCTCCCGCACCCCCACGCTCAGGTTGCACATGTCCTCCACCGCCCCTTCCTGCTCTCGCGTCAGCGCTATTCCGAAATCGTCCCTGATGCGCGCCAACTTATCAGAGACGCTCATGTCCCTAGCAAAGAGTGTACCCAAAAGCCCAAGCGTCCCCTGTGCCGACTGTGCCTCTTTCCCCAGGCACACGACAATCACGTCGACAAGGTCATACGACCCGCGATTAAAGACAGCCCCACCGACGAGGTTCTCCTGTCCAAGCGAAAACCTCGTCACCGTCTTCGCCTTGCTCTTGGGCACCTCCATACAGACCCAGACGGATATCACCTTGCGCAACCTCTCATACTTTGAATGTGAGACCACATCCGATCCCTGCATCGAGAGCATTCTCCCCGCATAGAAAATCCCTCGCTTCGTTATCGGATACCCGGGGTCAAACTTGTTCTGCGCCTCTACGTCCACCTCCACAAGCAATACCTCGTTGGCATCAGCGCCCGGGTTGCGCACCGCAAAGCGCACGTCGAAGCTGCTGTCCCCCTCCCCAACGGTTGAGTCCTCCACGTTCAACTGCCGAATGCGCTCGTAACTCGCGTGTCCGTCGCGCCCCACGGGTTCCTCGCCAATACGAGGATCGCCTTCGAAGCATGTTTGCTCAATCTCCTCCGGGGCGACTGAGTCGAACCCATCAACCCAGTCGTGTAGTATACGCGACAGCACCACCTTCTCGGATAGCACTCGCTTGCACGCCGCGTCGTACGCAGAGTCCAATGGTGCCACCGACCTCACGCCCTTCGCCAGGCTCGTTGCCACTTCCATATGTCCTCCCTTCGTAAGAGTCATATACGTACAATTGTTCTATTAAGTCCAACACCATAATGCCAGTGGTATGCAGCACTCAGAGCGTTCCCCTTCCTGAGGTGAATCGCGTGCTATGATGGTGCTGCATGCGAGGTATTTTTCTCACGGGGGGTGGAGCATGAGTCAAGACCTGTTTTCCATCAAGCGCAGCGGTGCGTTCGGCAACATGGCAATCGGCGTTTGTCTCATCGTGTTAGGCGCAACCCGTCTCCTGAATCCCGATGGTTGGCCCACACTCTGCGCGGCGATGTGCCTCCTCGCGCTTGCCGGACGAGCTCTCTTCGTATGCCTTTCGCCACGTCGCGAGGCTCCCGACGAGATGGCGGTAGCACATGATGGCGCAGCCGCGGGACACGCATTAAGAATCACCCTCGTCGCCGCGGGTCTCGGCTGCGCAGCGAGCATGCTTACGAATGCAAAGGTGGATCTTGCTGGCGCGGGTCTTGGATTTATCGGAATTGGTCTGCTCACGTATGGTATTGCGTTTGCTTGGCTTGAGAGATAGGCAGCGAAAGAGGCGATGGAATTCACCACGAGGATGCGCGAGTATCGTCAGCGGAAGAAGCTGAGTCAGGCAGAGCTTGCAGAGAGGGTCGGATGCCGACGCGAGACCATTGGCAAGCTTGAGAACGGCAAATACAATCCATCACTCAAGCTCGCCCTCGACGTGGCAAAGGAACTCGACGCAACCGTCTACGACCTATTCTTCTTCGACTGAGCCGGCTGCTTCGGGCGAGCCCTCCCCCGGGTCCTCCGCCGCGGCCTCCCGTTCCTGCCTCTCGCGGAAGTCGGCCATAGCCTCTTCGATGAGGCCGTCCTCCACGCCGCGTGCCCGAAGGAGCTCCGCGAGAGCGGAGGCGCCCTGCTTCACGCCCTGCTTCACGCCCTGTTCCTTTGCTTCGCGTGCCATGCGTTCCGCTCGATCGTTCAGCAGCTCCAGAACCTCTCCGCCCATCGCTTCCCTCACCTTCTTATGCAACGCCTCGTTCGCCCGCGTCAGCCGAATCGACTGCCGTGCCATTGGCAAGCTCGAGAACGGGAAGTACAATCCGTCGCTCAAGCTCGCCTTCGACGTGACGAGGGAGCTCGACGCAACCGTCTACGACTTATTCTTCTTCGACTGAGCCGGCTGCTTCGGGCGAGCCCTCCCCCGGGTCCTCCGCCGAGGCCTCCCGCTCCTGCCTCTCGCGGAAGTCGGCCATGGCCTCTTCGATGAGGCCGTCCTCCACGCCGCGCGCCCGAAGGAGCTCCGCGAGAGCGGAGGCGCCCTGCTTCACGCCCTGCTTCACGCCCTGCTTCACGCCCTGCTCCTTTGCTTCGCGTGCCATGCGTTCCGCTCGATCGTTCAGCAGCTCCAGAACCTCTCCGCCCATCGCTTCCCTCACCTTTTTCTGCAACGCCTCGTTCGCTCGCGTCAGGTAGTCCGATACCCGTATTATAAGCTCCGTGAGTTCCTCATAGAGCAGATCATCCCCTCTGCCGATCGTTTCCTCACTGAGCATCATGCGAAGCTCCGCACACTCGGCAATGAGCCGTGCAAGCCACTCCTGCTCCCCGTCAATGCTCGACAATTCGCGCTCGTAGCGCATGAGGTAGTACGGCAACAGTATGAGTAACCGCTTCTTGAACAGCTCCTCCTTGCCGACCGACTGCGCTTTGAACACCCTCACCGAGTAGTCGAACGAGTCGCCGTTGGGCAGCACCACCTCCATGAAGAGAGCGTCCGGAGTGGCGCTGGTATGCCTCAGATACAGAACGCACGATGCGGGGAACTCCAGCCGGTACGGCTTCCCCTTGCTCAGGGCTTCCTCCAGGGCGATTTCGAAGTCGTACTCGATCATGCGCACCACCATGTTCGAGTCGGCGGTGCTCTGACACTCCACGTGGTAAATCTTGTCTCCCAGACGGAAGACCGAGTCGTCTATCACCTTCCCCCTGCGCCCCTCGTGCTCGCTGTTGAACCGGATGATCTCGCTCTTCTCCGAGTAGTCTCTACCAAACACCTCGTTGATGAATGGAATCAGCAGGCGAGGTACCTTGCGCACCATGGTCTTGAAGACCGAATCGAATACCGTGCCACTGCTGTTGCCATTATTCATAAAGACCCCCTTCCCGCACCTACAGGAACCAATAGCGCTATTGACGTTCCCGATACCACGCGATGCGGCGTCGTAGAACGATGAGGAATCCGTTCTGCACGCTCAGGCCATGCTGCTCGCAGGCCTTAGCGAACATGTCGTAGTCTTCTTGCTCGCACTCAAATGAGCAGTTCACTAGGTCTTTGGGATTGCGCAACCGATCCATCGCGTCGCCCGCACGCTGTCGCAGGTCATCATCCGCTCGCTCGTTGAGCTCTTTCACAGAAGAATCCGTATACTCCCGAGAAGGCCGACCGCCCATCCACACGCCATATGACACAAGTCCGTCCGCAAGCGTCGTGCATAACAACCAGGCCAGTGCCTGGTGCTGATCCCGTATGCTCACACCCCCTAACCACGCTTTGAGGCCGAGCGTGATTTCCCACCAGTCGTACCTGTCATCACACGCTCTTACGATTCTTCCTTCCCGCGCGTCATCAAACCTCAACGTGATGGTCTGCATTTCGCGGAGGATTCCTTTCTTCCCTACGCGGTATCTGCAATAGGGAAGTAGCACGATCGAATTGCACTGGTCATAATCGAAATCTCGGACCACATTGGTCATTCGCCTTATGTAACCGAAAGCGCCGTCCAGATTTGGATCCTCGTTGGGATATATGGCCTCTTTGAGCACCTCGCGCACGCACTCGGCGAGCAAGTCGTCGTTTGCTGCAACGAGGACGTCGCGAACCGTGGGCATGTCCTGCGCCACGAGTCCATCAAGCTCCCAATGAGGAAGGTAGCAATCTTGGTTGGCGAGGTCGTCCAGGCGCTCGTACAAAGGCATGGGCAATAGTGCGTATGCTCCCTCCCCTGTCGAGCGCACCTTTGCCACGCGACGATAATCGCCTGTACCATCGAGCCACGCGACCGCATCGGCAAAGCACTCCTCGGAATCGTCGCTACAAAACTCCTTTGTCTCATACCGTGCCTTTTGAGGCATCTCCAAGTGAAACAATGCCGTCCCTCCCTAAATGTGATGTATTTCTCTCTCTGCATGTGCTAAATATATCACATTCCATGAGAGATGCAAAGGTTCGCGGTAAAGTGCACGGTCACCCAAGCCGCGCTCATTGATGGGCAGACGCAAACGGACCGTCCGTCGGGGACGGTCCCTTTCGGACTAGTCCGTCGGGGACGGTCCCCAGTGGCTGGTCCTCCCACCAGGCCCGTGCGCTCGGCAGGCGCAACGTTACAGGAGAGTGAGCTCCAACAGGCAGCGTGACGTGGCGGTAACCCGTGCCCGCTCGTCGGCACGAACACCTGCCACCCACAGCACCGCACCGCGAGGCCCGCCGTGCACGACGGGCACCTGCGGGCGATCGGCGGCGGGAATCTTGGCGTCGTGCAAGAGGTCCGAGAGCAGCTTGGACTGGCCGTGCATGCCCAAGGGACACAGCACCTCCGCCTCACGCGGACCCTCCACCCACAGGCGTCCCCCCGTGGTGGGGTCCACCCCGCAGGCGAGGGCGTCGAGCAGAACCGACCTTCCCTCCCACTCGCCTCCATGGGCCCTGGCCAAGAGCTCCGGGTCCTCAAACGCGGCGACCGTCACCAGCCGTGCGCGGAGCCTGCGGACATCGTCGACCTCTACCGACCCGGGAACGTCGAGCCAAAATCCCTCCAGCACCTCCTGAGGCGAGCCCTCGCCCGCACGCAGGAACAGCATGCCATACACGACGCGCGCGTCAACTGCCATGGGAAGCGACACTGAGCCATGACCTGCGGCCACCAGTCGGAGCACCGCCTCGATGTGGCGCGCCTCGAGCCGCGCCGACGGGCAAACCCACAGCAGCGCCTGGCGCACCACCCTGCGCGCGATCACCACATCGGAGGCCGCCAGCCGCGCCGCGTCGAGCGAGAGCAGGCCCTCTCCCTTGCGCCGTGTGAGGTCCCGCAACGCGCGCGACGCCTGAGCGTGCAGGTAGGCATCCTCGTCCGACAGTATGTCGCATGTCTTTGAGAGGCTCGCCGTTACGCGCGGGTTCCTTCGCTCGACGACCGGCATCACCTCGTGACGCACGAACGCCCGCAGGTAGCGCGTGTCGTCGTTGGTCGCGTCCTCGCGCCACACGATGCCCTTCATGCGCAGGAACTCACAGAGCTCGCGGTGGGTCTTGTCGAGCAGGGGGCGCACGATGCGGTTCCTTCGCCGGGGGATGGAGCTTAGCCCCGCCGGCCCCGTCCCGCGGATGGCGTTCATAAAGAACGTCTCGGCACGGTCGTTTGCCGTATGTGCCGTGAGGATGCGCGCGGCCGAGCGGGGCGTGCCAATCTGGCGCGAGAGCTCGTTGGCAAGCTCTGCCGCAGCCGCATAGCGCACCTCTCGTCCGGTGTTCTCGGCATTGCCCTCACCGCCCTGGGCCTTGGTGAGCGCACGCACGTCCACGCGCCGGATCGTGCACGGAATGCCGTAGCGGTCCGACAGGTCGCGCACGAACTCCTCGTCCTCCTCGGCATCCAGCCCACGAAGCTGATGGTTTACGTGCAGCACGTGCAGGCGCTCCCGCGCGATGCGCGCGAGTCCCCTACCGTCGTCGATGTCGAGCGCCGAGGTGGCCGCCAGCACAAGAAGCGCCGTGGAGTCGGCGCCACCCGACACCATAATTACGACCGGGGCCCTGTACTCGGGATCGACCTGCCCGGACGGGCGATCGAAGCGCACCTCCTTGGAGGCGTATCGGCGACTCACGCTTGGCATGTGCTCCTCCTTGTCTTTAGGGGATAAGTGTAAAGCAAAAACGGTCCAGCAAACGCGATACACTGTTCCACGCAACGCAAGAGAAAGGCGCAAGATGACCCCACTCATACACCTGCACGTATTGGCCAGCGGCTCAAAGGGCAACGCCACGGTCGTAGAGGGACCCACTGGCTCGGTCTTGGTGGACTGTGGCATCTCGCGCAAGCGCCTGCATGAGCGGGCGAACGAGGTGGGATGCGACCTGTCGCGAGTCCAGGCCATCCTGCTCACGCACGAGCACGGCGACCACACCGCGGGGCTTGGCGTGGTGTGCAACCACTTTGACGGCCCGGTATACACCACCGCCGGCACCGCCACGGGCAGGCGCGGGCTCGCCAACCTGCCGTTTACCCTCGTGGACCACGACGCGACGCTCGAGGTTGCGGGCATGCGCATCCAGGCGTTTCCCACCTCCCACGACGTGAACGACCCCATGTGCTTTGAGTTCGAGGTGCGCGACGAGGACGGCCAAGACGTGCTCGACTCCGTGGGTTGGGTCACCGACACGGGGTTTCTTACCGACGACGCGCTCGACGCGCTCTATGGCTGCAGGATCTTAGGTATAGAGGCCAACCACGACCTGCGCATGCTGAGGTCGGGTCCCTATCCGCACTTCCTCAAGGCACGGGTGGCAGGCGACTTTGGCCACCTCTCCAACGAACAAGCCGCCGAGGCGCTTCCCCACCTCGTGACCCACGACACCGAGACGGTGGTGGCGCTGCATCTCTCGCAGGAGAACAACCGGCCGAGCATCGCGGTTCGCGCGCTCGCCGAGGCAGTTGGCGCGGTGGCCGCAAACGACACCTTTACCGAGACCCGCACGCCCGACGGCCTGCTCTCCATCTGCGCCGGCGCCCAGGACAGGCCGATCAGCGTGTGGTGACTCACCCTTCGGGGACGGTCCCTTCCGGACGGTTCAAGCAACAGACACCGCGATGGAGTAGAATCATGTCAGGAGGTGAAGTCGTGGAAGACGTAGTGGTACACCCAAACTGTTACAAGCATGGACTTGAATACTAGGACGTGGTGGCCGCTTGGACGAACGTGTTGGCATACACGATTCGTGAGTCATTCTCGGGTGACCGCATGGTTGTAGTCGGATACGGCACGAAGGCAAGGCCATGTGAAGTGATAGGAATAAGGAAACCCTATGGATGGCTGATTATCCACGCCATGACACCACCTACCGATAAGACAAAACGCGAGGTAGCCGAGGGGAGATATAGATGGTAGACCCGTTAAACGAGATCTCACAAGAAGGTATTGACCAGATCGTCGATGACTGGAACGACCGCGAGCCAGACCCCTCGCGCTGGGTTCATGCCGATAGCGTCCAGTTCACCGTACGCCTGCTGCCTTCGGAGGCATCCGCAATCGACGCGCGGGCGCGTCGCGAGGGGAAGACGCGCGATCAGCTCGTGCGCGAGCTTGCATACGCATAGAGACACTTCGTAACCATCCCTTCGGGGACGGTCCCTTCCGGACGGTTCTTGGTATGGCAACGTGCCACGCCGGGGTGCTTCCCAGCGTGGCACGTTGAGTTTGGTCTGTGCTAATCGGCGCTAGTCGATGGAGATCTTGGTGACGTTGGCCTTCTCGACCTGCTTGGGGACGTTGACCGTAAGCACGCCGTTCTCGAGCTTGGCCGACAGGCCCTCGACGGCGGCATCCTTGAGGTACACGCCACGCGTCGCGCTCCACTCGCGCGTCTCCTTGTGCAGGTAGTTCTTGCCCTTCTCCTCGTCGGTCTCCTTCTTCTCGACCGAGATGGACAGGCGACCCTCGTTGAGCTCGACGTCGATCTCGTCGCGGTTGACCCCGGCCAGCTGCGCGGACACCACATAGGCGTCACCGGCATCCTCGACGTCCATCTTGAACGCGGAGTCGCTGGATGCGGAGACGAGCGGCGAGGTGAAGAAGTCATCGAAGAAATCCCCAAACGGGAACTGACGACGAACTGCGCGACCATAGCGATCGTAGGGAACCATGCTTGCCATAACTACCACTCCTTTGCGGTTGGGACGGCCCGGGATTGGGCGTCCGTTCTTTGTACAGTGTTCTTATTCCCCGTCGCGCGAACTATATACACAGATTGGAAGATATTCTCAGCTTCACAGACTCATCAAATCTAAGCGTCTAACACATAGATATTGTCTTGTAGTACAGTTTTTACACAGCCACGTGTTTCTTTGTCTGTCTTTCGTATAAAGTGGTGCATCGAAACGGAACCCGCACTATTATGGAGTCGGTTTTCAGAAGCATGTTATTCGGAGGCGCCCGCATGGACGACAACGAAATCGAATATCGCGAACAAGACGCTCCCAAGCGAACCCCATACGTACGCAAGCCTCGCCCGCGCAAGACGCAGGAGGCCATCAACGACCTCGAGCAGGACGAGACCTACGCGCAAGGATTCACGCACGACTCGAACGTGACGGTACGCGGTCGCAACCCCCTCTCGGGAACCGCCTACAGCCGTTCGCGCGCCAACATGCCTCAGTTGCAACGAAGCCTGCATTACGGGCAGTATCTCGAGATTCCCAAGGGCAAGCGGCAGATCTTCTCGTCGCGTGAGCGCAGCGCGGCGGTACGGTCGCGTGCGATCATGGCGGCCATCATCATCGTTCTCGTGATTGTGGCCATCGTGGCCTGGCGCCTCATCCTCAAGAGCACGTAGTCACAGCGCGTATCTACGCCCAGGGATCTTCCTCAAAGAGCGGCTCGCGCGCAGGAAGGCGATCGGAGTACGGATCGTATCCGTCGTCGTCCTCGTTCTCCGCCCGCAGAAACGGCGCGTCTTGCTCGTCGATTCGCTCTGCCCCTGCACGCTCCTGACGCTCGTCCATAACACTCCCCCGTCCGCGCTCCCTAGTTCGCGTACTCGTCCCAGTAGGCCACAAAATCGCAGATCTTGCCGCCAAAGGCCGACAGGTCTATTACGTTGTAGACCGTCTTGGGGGCGCACGTCGCCACGACCTTGATGCCCTTGTTGCCCGCAACCGTGCGCGTCTCCTGCACCAGGACGGTCCAGATGTACGAACCCACCTCGCCGTAGCAGCAGTAGAAGTTGTGGCCGTTGTTGGGCGTTCCCTTGGGCAGCGTGATGTCGTTTTGCGTGCACGACCCCTCGATGCCCGAGAAGGCGCAACGCTCCATCACGTCGGTTGCCGTTGACTTGCCAACGGTTGGGTTCTCCAGGTCGAGCAGGGTCTTGGACTCAAACTGGGTCTTTTCCGCGGTCTTGGACTCTCTGGTGGACTCGTCCTTGCGATCGCTGCCGGACTCCGAGCTGCCCGCGGCGCTTTCGCCGCTCTTCTTGTCGCTGTTGCTCTCACCGCTCTTGGTGCTCGATCCCTTGGACACGAACGTCGTGGAGAATCGGACGCCCTCGACGCTCGCGCCCTCGTCCATCACGTCGTCGTTGCCCTGCGCGGCGTTCTCCACCTTGTGCGACCAGGGATCCGAGACGAACGCGATGAGGTCCTTCTCCTTGTTGGTATACCGCGCCGAAATGTGGTCGTCCTCCGAGACGGCGCCCATGTCGCGCTCGAACTCGTTGTTCTTTAGATACTCCTCGATGTGGTCGCCCTTGGCGTCAAAGTAGTCCGCAAGGCGCAGCACCTCTATGAGCGGGTCGCCCACGTGCACCTTCATGCCATTGTCGCTCACCGGCTCGTCGGCCGCCGGGTCGGTGCTCAGCACCACCAGACGCTGGTCCGCATCGCACTCCTCGTAGTCGTACTCCACCGAGAACTCCGCGTTGGACAGGGCCTCGCGCGCCTCGTACTCGGTCATCCCCACCACGTTGGGGACCGTGGGGCGCTGGGAGACGACGAGCACGATCTCGTCGGAGCTCATGAACACCGATCCAGCCGGCGGACGAACCTCCAGCACGGTGTCCTTCTCCTCGAGCACGTCCTTCCACTCGTAGCGGATGTTGGTGCCCCCCACCTCCGCTAGCATCTGTGCAGCCTCCTGCTTCGACAGACCCTCCACCTCGGGAATGACCCTGCTCTGCGCCACCGTAAGGTGGACGAGGGTACCGTTGGGAACGCGGTCACCGGCACCTGGCTCCATAAACACGACGTGACCCTCGGTCGTGTCGTCCAAAACCGTGGCAACCTCGACCTCGAAACCCTTTTGAGCAAGGGTCTCTTGTGCCTTGGCCTGTGCGATGCCAACCACGTTGGGGATGGTCTTGCCGCCCCACATCTCCAGGGAATAGGTGACCCCGGCGTACACCACGCCTATGGCGGCCGCGACGAACAGCAGGGCAACGAGCACGCGCACCCTTCCGCGGGTCACCCGCTTGTGCGTGGAACGCGCCTTTTTTGAGGCGGCGTGCGCGCGGCGGGCCTTGCGCGCCCTCCAACCGCGACCGCCGGGCTGCACCACGTCCACCAGCTCGTCGCTCTTGAGGCGGTGCACGCGCCACCTCGACATCTCCACGCCCCTACGGGCCGAGGAGCCGTCGCCGATGACGGGGTCGTCCGAGAGCATCTCGGGGATGATGGGTTCCGAGTCGGGCGTGGGTTCGGGAATGGGAATGGGTTCGGACGCAGGGTCGAAGGCGGGCGCGGGGTCGAATGCGGGTGCGGGAGCGGTTATGGGGTCAACTGCGGGCACGGGCGCGGAGTCGGCCTTGGACTCGTCCTTAGATGCGAAGGGGTTGGGCTTTGCAAAGTGCTTGGGCGCACGGCCCAAGGAGACCTCCTCAGCGGCGGCAGAGACGTCCAAATCGGGTTCCTGGGACGGATCTGGGATGTGTATGCTGCGTTTCACGGTGGCTCCTTTTAGGCTGGTGCACCGAGTTTACCACACGCACTCGTCCGTCGGGGACGGTCCCTCTTGGAAGGTCCGTCCGGAAGGGACGGTCCCTTCCGGACGGTGGTCCGTCGGGGACCGTCCCCCTCGGGCGGTCGTGGCTGCTATGCGCGCTCGGCGAACAGGCGGTCGTCGGGGCCCACGTCCACACGCACGGTGTCTCCCTCTCCCAACGTGCCGTCGATGATGAGGTTGGCGACGTTGTCGACCACCTGGCGCTGGATGAGCCGCTTGAGCGGACGGGCGCCATACACCGGGTCGAGTCCGTCGAAGGCCAGCGACTGCACGGCGGCGGGACTCAGCTCGAGCTCGATGCGCTCCTTTGCGAGCCGCTTGCGCACGTCGCGAAGCTGGATGTCCACGATGTTCTCGATGTCGGCAAGGCCGAGCGCGTGGAAGACCACCACGTCGTCGATGCGGTTGAGGAACTCGGGCTTAAAGGTCGCGCGCAGTGCGTCGTTCACCTGGCGCTGGACCTCGTCGGGGTCCTCCACCATGTTGGCCGCGGCGATGAACTGCGATCCCACGTTGCTGGTCATAATAACTATGGTGTTCTTAAAGCTCACCACGCGACCCTGTCCGTCCGTGAGCCGCCCGTCATCGAGCAGCTGCAGCAGCACGTTGAAAACGTCCGGGTGCGCCTTCTCCATCTCGTCGAGCAGGATGACGCTATACGGGCGCCTGCGCACGGCCTCGGTCAGCTGACCGCCCTCGTCGTACCCCACGTATCCCGGAGGGGCGCCGATGAGGCGAGCCACGGCGTGCTTCTCCATGTACTCGCTCATGTCGATGCGCACCAGCGCACGCTCGTCGTCGAACAAGCTCTCGGCAAGCGCCTTGGCGAGCTCGGTCTTGCCCACGCCGGTGGGTCCCAGGAAGAAGAAGCTGCCAATGGGTCGGTTGGGGTCACTGAGGCCCGCGCGGCTGCGGCGCACGGCCGAGGCCACGGCGTTCACGGCATCGTTTTGCCCCACGACGCGCTTGTGCAGCTCGTCCTCCAGGTGACGCAGCTTCTCCATCTCGCCCTGCATCATCTTGCTCACGGGCACGCCCGTCCAGCTGCTCACGACCTCTGCGATCTCGTCGGTGGTGACGGTCTCCTTGAGGATGCCTCCCTCGGCCTGGCGTGCCTCGAGCGCGGCCTCGGCCTCGTCGTACTGGTGCTGCAGGCTGGGAATCGTTGAGTAGCGCAGCTCCGACGCGCGAACGTAGTCACCTTCGCGCTCGGCACGGTTGGACTCCTCGGTGGACTCCTCGATCTGGGACTTGAGCTGCTGCAGGCGGTCGATGGCGCCGCGCTCGTTCTCCCACGCCGCCTTCATGCCCACGAGCTCCTCCTCGGTGGCAGAGATGTCGCGCCGCAGGTTCTCCAGACGCTCCTTCGAGGCATTGTCGTCCTCCTTCATGAGGGCCTGCTCCTCGATTTGCATCTGTGTGAGCTTGCGGTCCACGGCGTCGATCTCGGCCGGCATGGAGTCGAGCTCCATGCGCAGGCGGCTTGCCGCCTCGTCCACCAGGTCGATCGCCTTGTCGGGCAGGAAGCGCTCGGAGATGTAGCGATCCGAGAGGTCGGCCGCCGAGACGAGCGCCGCGTCACTGATGCGCACGGAGTGGTGCTGCTCGTACTTCTCCTTGAGGCCACGCAGTATGGAGATGGTGTCCTCCACCGTGGGCTCGGTCACCAGCACGGTTTGGAAGCGCCGCGCCAGCGCCTGGTCCTTCTCGATGTACTTTCGGTACTCGTCGAGAGTGGTGGCACCGATGGCGTGCAGCTCGCCGCGCGCCAGTGCCGGCTTGAGGATGTTGCCCGCGTCCATGGACCCCTCGGTCGCTCCGGCACCCACGATGGTGTGCAGCTCGTCGATGAACAGGATCACCTGTCCGTTGGCCTTCTGCACCTCCTTGAGGACGCTCTTGAGGCGGTCCTCGAACTCGCCACGGTACTTGGCTCCCGCCACGAGCGCGCTCATGTCGAGCTCCACGAGCTCCTTGTCGCGAATGGTGGACGGCACGTCGCCCTCCACGATGCGGTGGGCAAGGCCCTCCACGATGGCCGTCTTGCCCACGCCGGGCTCGCCAATGAGCACGGGGTTGTTCTTGGTGCGGCGGCTGAGCACCTGGATGGTGCGACGGATCTCCTCCACGCGACCGATCACGGGGTCGAGCTTGCCCTGACGTGCGAGGTCGGTGACGTTTCGGCCGTACTGCTCGAGTGCCTTGAACTGCGGCTTTGCGTCCTGGCTGGTAACGCGGTCGTCTCCGCGCAGGTCCTCGAGGGCCTTTTGGATGCGCTTGGACGTGATGCCCGCGTCCTTGAGGATCTTGCCCGCCTCGCTCTTGGTCTCGGCGATGCCACACAGCAGGTGCTCGGTGGTGGTGTAGGCGTCACCGAGCTTGTCGGCGACCTTCTCGGCCGCGTTGATGGCGGCATAGAGGTCCTGGGTCATGTTGGTACCGGCCATGTCGCCGCTCACCTTGGGTGCATGGTCGATGACGTCTTGTACCTGCGAGCGGATGTGTGCCGGTTCGGCACCAATGTGTTCGATGATGGCCGCGATGTTGCGCTCGCCCGAGTCGAGCAGCGCCGCGAGTAGATGGATGGGGGCCATGGCAGGAGCCTGCGCGTCTGCCGCGATGCCCATGGTGGCCTGCAGCGCCTCCGCTGCCGAGACCGAGAACTTGTCTGGACGCATACGCATCCCTCCTTATGGAACAGAGTGTTTATCGAAGGTAGTATGCCCACTTAAGTGCTCGTATATACAGAAATCTAAGTGTCCACAATATATATTTTTGGACTGATGCGATGGGGAGTGTCCCCCCTGTGACAGACTGCCACGATTGCCGGACACGACGGGGAGCATCCCCAACGTGGTGCTTTGCCACGTTGGGGATGCTCCCCGTCGTGTCTCTCCAGCGAGGCCTATTGCCCTCCCTTGCTGAGCAACCCGCGCATGACCTGCTCCGGGCCCTCGCCGTCGTAGCGGGCCAGGGCCACGATCCGCTCGCGCATGCGATACTCGTGCACCTCGTCCTCGAGCTTGCGCACCTGTGCGCGGAGCTCGTCGATCTGGGCCTCAAACTCAATCTGGCGCTCGCGCATGTCGAGTATGCGCACCACACCAGCAAGGTTGATGCCCTCGTCCGTGAGCTTGCTGATGAGGTTGAGCCGCTCGATGTCGGCCTGGGAGTACAGGCGCGTGTTGCCGCGCGAGCGTCCTGGGTTGACGAGCCCCTTTTGCTCGTATACCCGCAGCGTCTGCGGATGCATGCCCGTGAGCTCGGCAGCCACGCTGATCATGTACAGCGGCTTGTCGCGCTGGCTCGCATCGCTATTGGGCATGGCGTTCCACTTCCCTTCTGTACACGCGGCCGTCCTTCTGGCGAAGGTCCTCGAGCACCGCTCGCTCGTCGCGGCTCAGGTTCGTGGGTACCTGCACGCGAATGGTCACGTAGAGCGCGCCGCGCCTGCCCTTGTTCCGAACGTCCGGCGCACCGGCGTCGCGGAAACGGAAGGTCTTGCCCTCCTGCGTTCCGGCGGGAACCTTGAGGCGAACCTTCTCGCCGTCGGGCTTTGGCACCTCTATGGAGGCGCCGAGCGCCGCCTCGTACACCGAGACGGGCAGGTCCATCCTCACGTCGGCGCCGTCGCGCTTGTACAGCGCGTCGTCGAGCACCTTGGTGGTGATTACCAGATCGCCGCGCTCGCCGCCGTTCGTGCCGTACTCGCCGTGCCCGTGATAGCGCAGCTTTCCGCCATCCACGGCACCGGCAGGTATCTTTACGTTGATCGACTGCGTCTCCCCGGTCGAGGGAATGCGGTAGGTGACCTTGCGCATCGCGCCATGGAAGGCGTCCATGAACGACACCTCTATGGTCGTGTTGAGGTCGCCGCCGCGGTTGGGCCGGTTGGTCTGCGCGCCGCCACCGCCACCAAAGATGGACGAGAAGTCGAAGCCGCCAAACCCCGCGCCATCGGAACCGCGTACGTTGTTGAACAGCTGCGACCAGTCCACGTCCACGTTCGTGGTGTAGCGCCCACGACCGCCGGAGCCGCCAAAGTCTGCGCCGGGAATGCCACCAAACATGAGCATCTGGTCGTACTCGCGGCGCTTGCCCTCGTCGGAGAGCGTGTTGTATGCCTCGCTGACCTCCTTGAACTTCGCCTCGTCACCGCCAGCGTCGGGGTGGTACTTGGCGGCTAGCTTGCGAAAGGCCCGCTTTATCTCGTCCTGGGTGGCGTCGCGCTTTACCCCAAGGACGTCATAGAAGTTCTTACCTGGCATGCTGGCTTCGCCCCCTTCTCGTTTGCCCATCCAGCCACATGAGGGGGACACACCTCCACGAGGTATGTCCCCCTGCCTTCGGATTCCCCTCGTAGGAACCCGTGCTACTCGTGTTGTGCGTCCTCGGCATCCTCTGCGGGGCGCTTGGGTCCACCGTAGGTCACGGTGACCATGGCGGGACGGATGACCTTGCCACCCATGCGATACCCGCGCTGGTACACCTGGGCGACGGTCTCGTCGTACGCCTCGGTGTTCTCCTCGCGGCCAACCGCCTGGTGCGAGAGGGGCTCGAAGGGTTGGCCGGCGGGGTCGATGACCTCCACGCCCTCCTTCGACAGGATGCCCACCATCTTGTCGTGCACCTGCACGACGCCGTCCACGAACTGGTAGTACTGGTCGCTCTGCTCGTCGCTCTGCCTGGCGTGGTCAACCGCGCGCTCCATGTCATCGAGCACGGGAAGCAGTCCCAGGACGAGCTTCTCGGCCGCGCGCTCGCGCTCGATCTCGCGCTCCTGGCGCGTGCGACGACGGAAGTTCTCCCAGTCGGCCTGAAGCCTGGTCATGCGGTCGATGGCATCCTGGGCCTGCTGCTTGGCCTCGTCCACCTTGGTGGTGGCCTCCTCCAAGCGCTGGTAGAGCTCGTCGCGCTCTGCGCGGACCCGACCGATGTCGTTGTTGAGCTCCTCCTCCGCAGCCTGCTCGCCTGCGCGGATCGCCGCCTCGACCATCGCCTCCTCGTCGAGCTCGGGCTCGGCAGCGGGTTCGTCTATGGGTACCTTCATGCTGTCCTCGCCCGTCTCGATGTCGTCGTCAATCCACTCGTTGCCGGTCTTCTCGCTCATCGTGTGCCACGCCCTACTCGTCTACGACCTCGTAGTCGGCATCGACCACGTCGTCGGGACCACCGGGCTGACCTGCGCCGGGCTGTGCGCCGGCGGTCTGGCTGTCCTGGTCGGAGTAGACGATCTCGGCGAGCTTGTAGCCGGCCTGCTGGAGCTTCTCGGAAGCGGCCTTGATGGCCTCCACGTCGGTGCCCTCGAGGGCCTTCTTCGCCTCGGCCACGGCAGCCTCGACCTCGGAGCGTGTGGCAGCCGGAACCTTGTCGCCCAGCTCGTTGAGCGTCTGCTCGGTGCTGTAGGCAAGGCTGTCGGTCTGGTTGCGGACCTCGATCTCGTCCTTCTTGGCCTTGTCCTCCTCGGCGTGGCTCTCGGCATCGCGGACCATGCGATCGACTTCGTCGTCGGAAAGCGCGGTGGAGCCGGAGATGGTGATCTGCTGCTGCTTGCCGGTACCCTTGTCCTTGGCGGTTACCTTAACGATGCCGTTGGCGTCGATGTCGAAGGTCACCTCGATCTGGGGGACGCCGCGACGGGCCGCGGGGATGCCGGTGAGGTTGAACTTGCCCAGGCTCTTGTTGTCACGTGCCATCTCGCGCTCGCCCTGCAGGACGTTGATCTCGACGGAGGTCTGGTTGTCGGCCGCCGTGGAGTAGATCTCGGTCTTGGAGGTGGGGATGGTGGTGTTGCGGTCGATCATCTTGGTCATGATGCCGCCCATGGTCTCCACGCCCAGCGAGAGCGGGGTCACGTCGAGAAGCAGGATGCCCTCTACGTCGCCGGTGAGCACGCCGCCCTGGACGGCTGCGCCGTCGGCAACGACCTCGTCGGGGTTAACCGACATGTTGGGCTGCTTGCCGGTGATCTGCTTGACCAGGTTCTGCACGGCGGGCATGCGGCTGGAGCCGCCAACCAGGATGACCTCGTTGACCTCGCTGATGGAGATGCCTGCGTCGCGCAGCGCCTTGGTGACGGGACCCTTGCAGCGGTCGAGGAGGTCGCGCGTGATGCGCTCGAACTCGGCGCGGGTGAGGGTGTAGTCGAGGTGCTTGGGACCGGTCGCGTCGGCCGTGATGAACGGCAGGTTGACCTGGGCCTGCTGGGCGCTGGAGAGCTCCTTCTTGGCGTTCTCGGCGGCCTCCTTGAGGCGCTGCAGGGCCATGGGGTC
>CADBCS010000017.1 GCA_902793195.1 uncultured Coriobacteriaceae bacterium
TTCGCCCAGAAGTAGCGACGACGCCCGCACAGCGACGCAGCGGAGGCCCCGTCATCGCGCGATGGCGGGGCCTCCCTCATGGCGCAAACCGTCGGGGACGGTCCCTTCCGGTGCAGTCGCCGTCCGTCGGGGACCGTCCCTTCCGGTGCAGTCGTCGTTCCCTGTGGCTTTAGGCCTGGGGGCCGTCGAGCGGGGTGATGTGGTGCGGCACGCCGCCCATGTACGTTGACGAGACCTCGCCGTCGATGAGCGGGCGCGCATATCGCTCGAACGATGCCGTTACGTTCATGCCGTCGGCCGAGATAAACTCACGCGGTACCATGCGCGACTTGTTGGCCACGTCGTTGATGGGCGTGAGCGTGGTGTCGAACAGATAGGGCTTGTCGAAGATGCGCTCGATGGCGCTCATCATGGCGGTCTGCCCGTCCCGTGCGGCCAACACGCCGGCGCCGCCGAGCGCGTATGCCTCGGCCAGGTCGGTGGCGCTGGCCACATGGCTGGCGCAACGTTGCAGGGTGGAGAGCTCGACGGCGCGGGTCTTGCAGCCCAGTGCGTTGCGCGTGACGCTGGCGAGGTAGCGTCCGGTGCCCGAGAGCGAGGCGACGTGCCCAAAGGCGTCCAACCTCGTGCCGTCGGCGGCCTCTGCGGCGGCTTCGCACAAAAGCGTTCCGTCGCGATGGCGCACTCCCTCGCTCACCGCCACAACCACGGTGTTCTTTCTCTCGAGCAACAGCGACAGGCGGTTGAGCAGGGCCTCCTGGTCGAGCGTGACCTCGGGCAGCAGCACGAGGTCGGGGCAGGGGCTGCCCTTCTCGCCGGCAAGGCAGGCCGATCCGGTGAGCCAGCCGGCATCGCGACCCATGATCTCCACAAAGGTGACGCTCTTGAGGTCGTACACGCTGCTGTCCCGGTATATCTCGCGCATGGTTGTGGCTATGAACTTTGCTGCGCTGCCATAGCCTGGCGTGTGGTCGGTGCCCACGAGGTCGTTGTCGATGGTCTTGGGGATGCCGATAAAGCGAATGTCGCTGTTGTGCGCGGAGCCCCACCTGCTGAGCTTGTCGATGGTGTCCATGGAGTCGTTGCCGCCAATGTAGAGCACCGCTCCCACGCGAGCATCGGCGAACTTCTGGAATGCGTCCTCAAAGAAGGCCGGGTCCTCGTCGGGTTGGGGGAGCTTGAAGCGGCAGCTGCCCAAGAAGCTCGACGGGGTGCGGCGTAGTAGCTCCACGTCCATGGGGTCTCCCAGCGTGCGGTCGAGGTGAACGATTCGACCGGCGAGGAACCCCTCTATCCCGTAGCGCATGCCCAAGACGTGGGCTCCTTGGTCTCGGGCGGTGTCGAACACGCCTGCCAGGCTCGCGTTGATTGCGGCGGTTGGGCCGCCGGACTGTCCTACCAGCACGTTGGTGTTCCATGCCATGGTCTCTCCTCCCTTTGTGTGCTCGTCTACCATGCTAGCAGACTGAACCAGACGGCAACGGCGAAGCAGGTGGGAGGTGTTATCCGAGCGTGGCGAGAATGGCCCGTCGCAGGTTGTCGCGTACGATTTCTGTACCACGCGGGTCCCTGCCGCGTACGATTCCGGGCCGAAGTAGGGCACCGCGCACGATTTTGCGACAAGTTCGGTCCCTGCCGCGTACGATAATCGGCCGGGATCGTGCGCGGTAGGGAGTGTTTTTGTCACAAAATCGTACGCCGCGGTCACCCGGCGGGCACCCGGCGGTCACGCGGCGGGCACGCGCCGTGCACCCACACTCGCCGTGCGTCCAAAGCTTCGGACAACGAACCTGCGGGGACGTATGATCTTGCGTTGTGGCTATCCAGCAGGAAGAGGTGGCATAATAGAGAGACCTCTCTCAAGATAGACTGGAGCAGAAATGAACCGGAAACAGGGTAGGATATTGTTGATACTGGCAACCGTCGTTGCCGCGGTCGCGCTTGTATGGCATCTTCAGACGCCTGCGGTCGATGCGGGTTCCACGTACACGCAGACGGTTCGCGCGGACGAGCTGGCTGCCGATGCGCCGAACGACGCCGGCCACGTCGAGCAGGACAAGGCCGTGACTACGAACAAGACGGCTGCTCAGGACAAGGCCGCGCCTGTGACGGATATCGAAGCGGCGCCGGCAGCACCCGCCAAGACCCAGGTCTCCACGCAGGACGGCGATGCCTCGAGCGACGCGGCGGGGCAGGCGGAGCACACGACCGCGTCCGCAGGCGAGTCGAAGGCCGCCGGCAACGAGGATGCCTTCGTCATGCCGGCGGGGGCCGAGTGCGTGGAGAACGAGCTGCTCGTGCGCGTTGATCCCACTGCCAGGCCCGAGGACATCGACGCCGTGCTCGCGCAGACGCCGGGGGTCGCATCGCAGTCGGTGAGCGCCGAGGACGTCGCGTCGGGCATGGTCTCGGTTAGGCTGGAGGCAGGGACTTCGGTCGAGGATGCGGTCAACGCGATGCGCAGCGCAGGGTCGTCCCTCGTGCAGGACGCTCAACCCAACTATGTGTATCACTTGGCCGAGGAGGTCGTGGCCGAGCTCGTAACGGGGGCAGGTGAGGAGGGTGCGCAGGGCGCCAAGGACGACACCGCTCCCGCGAGCGAAGCCGCCACAGACCGGGATACGGCCGAGGAGGGTGTCGCCACCAACGAGGGCGTGGTCACGGAAGCCGCGGAGGTTGCGCAGTCCGAGGAGGCCACGGAGGACGGGTCGGCCGCGCAACCCGCGCAGCCCGTATCCGCCAGCGACGTCGAGGGCGCAGGTCCTCTCGAAGTGCAGACTCCCCTCAAGGCGGCCACCACGTCCGTCAACGACGCGCACGCCGACAAGCTTTGGAACCTCACGAGTGCCAGGATCTTCGATGCATGGGATCTTGCCAAGTGCGAGGGCAACGTGGCCGTGGCGGTGTTCGACAACGGCTTCTACGCGAATCACGAGGACCTCAAGGCGAACATCGTGGAGGGCAGTCCCTACGACACCATGGGACACGACAACGACGTCACCCCCGACTACGCAAACAGCCATGGCACGCATGTGGCCGGCATCGTGGGCGCGGTGGCAAACAACGGCGTGGGAGTGGCGGGTGCCTCGTACAACGCCAAGATAGTGCCCGTAAAGGTCTTCGATAGCAGCGGCAGCGCGACAACGGAGTCGGTGAGCGAGGCCTATCGATACGTGATGGAGCATCGCGAATGGAACGTAAAGGTCGTAAACATCAGTCTTGGCGGAGGGGCTTCGAACGACAACTTTGCCGACGACGTGTTGTTGCGATCCATACAGGATGCCTACAACCAGGGAATCGTTACGGTTGGTGCCGCCTGCAACGAGTCGGGTTCAAACCATCCTCCCTTCTACGCCTACCCCAGCGACAATGAGTATGTGGTGAGCGTGATCAACCTCACTGGTGAGCCAGTGGCCAATGGAAACGACGCGTCGGGATCGTACAACGTGAGCCGCAGCGCGAAATCGAACTACAACGTCGACGGGCAAGGTGGCGCAAATACGCGCAAGGGCAAGAACATCTCGGCACCGGGAAGCAACGTGTACAGCACGATAAGGGACGGGTATGGCGCCGATTCGGGCACGTCGATGGCCGCACCCCTCGTCTCCGGCGTCATTGCCCTTGAGTTTGTCGCCAACCCCAGCCTCACTGCGAGCAATGCGATAGACGTGCTGTATGTGAGCGCCCACGACATCGGCGATCCGGGGTGGGATCGGGAGTTCGGTCATGGAGAGGTCGATGCCTATGCGGCGCTGCAAGTGGCCACCTCCACGTCGTCGGCGACCGCCGAGATTTCAGGTGTGGGAACGGTAACGGCAACTCTCGATCTTCCGTCCGAGGGCTATGTGTACGACGGCACGCAGCGGACGCCACCGGTTTCGGTCGTCCTCGTGCCGGACGGTGGCACGCAGCACACCTTGTCGAGCTCCGACTACACGGTGAGCTATGTTGGGAACACGGACGCCGGCCTGGCGTGCGTGCGCGTGGTGGGTGCAAATGCGTATGCGGGCAAGTTCGACCTGGTCCTGAGCTTTTCCATCGGACGGCGCGACCTCAACGACGAGCAGGTAACGGTGGAGCTTCCCCAAGAAAGCCGCCCCTACACGGGCTACCAGGTTTCGCCCGAGGTAACGGTCGCGTTTGGCGGCACGCCCCTAAAGAAGGACATCGACTACATGGTTGCCTACAAAAACAACGTGAACGCCGGCGAGGCGACCGCCACGATCACTGGTTCGGGCAACTTCTGCGGCGTGGTAACCAAGACCTTTACCATAACGCCGGCCCCGATTTCCAACGAATCCGTATCGGTGAGTCCCATCGCCGACCAGCTGTACACGGGTAAGGCCGTCACTCCTGCGCCCGAGCTCACGTTGGACGACGACGCGCTCGAGGCGGGAGTCGACTACGACCTGTCCTACGAGAACAACGTCGAGCCAGGTACGGCAACGGTCGTGGCAACGGGCAAGGGCAACTACGCGGGATCGGTTCGCGCGACGTTTAGGATCGTGAGACCGCAGGCCAGCTATCGTGCCCACGTGCAACGCTTGGGTTGGCAGGACCGGGTAACCGGTGGCGCAACGAGTGGCACCACGGGTCGCTCGCTTCGCCTGGAGTCCATTGGCATCGAGCTCCCAAAGCTGCCCTGCACAGGTGGGATCACCTATCGCCTCCACCTGAGGAAGACTGGCTGGCAGGGCTGGAAGAGCGACGGCGACCTGGCCGGGACGACTGGCAAGGGCTGGAGGTCCGAGGCAATCGAAATAAAGCTCACGGGCGACCTGAGCAAGAGCTACGACGTGTACTATCGCGCACACTGCCAGAGGTTCGGCTGGCTGGGCTGGGCTAGGAACGGCCAGAGTGCCGGAAGCGTGGGCTGCTCGCGGCGCCTGGAGGCGGTGGAGATCGTCCTCGTGCCCAAGGGCGCCGCCGCACCGGGTCCCACCAACGACGTGCTGCGCACCCGCGTGTGATGCGCTTTGTGGGGGAGTCCCACGTTCCCACGTCCTGCTGTGAGTCGTCCCAGCAGGACGTGGGGAGTATGTGAAGGATGGATACGCCCGGCCCCGTGGCTTTTTGACAACAGCTGCGCAGCGGCGTAATCTATCCAATTGCTGATTCAAGGCAGTGGTGCTGCGCTGTCTTTATCGATACATGCAAACGATAGGTACGAAGATAGGTACGAAGGAGAAACGCTTTGCCTACCATTAACCAGCTCGTTCGTCAGGGACGCAAGTCCGTTGCGTCCAAGTCCAAGAACGCCGCACTCCAGCACAACCCCCAAAAGCGTGGCGTGTGCACGCGCGTGTTTACCACCACCCCCAAGAAGCCGAACTCCGCCCTGCGCAAGGTCGCCCGTGTGCGCCTGGTCAACGGCATCGAGGTTACGGCCTACATCCCCGGAGAGGGCCACAACCTGCAGGAGCACTCCATCGTGCTCATCCGCGGTGGCCGCGTGCGCGACCTCCCCGGTGTTCGCTACAAGATCATCCGCGGCGCCTACGACTGCGCTGCCGTCCAGAACCGCAAGCGTGCCCGCTCCCGCTATGGCGCCAAGCGCCCCAAGGAGTAACCGCAGGTTCCAAGAGCATTCAGGAGTAGTCGTTTCTATTTAGAGGAGATACAACATGCCGCGTCGTGCAGCAGCAGTCCGTCGCGAAGTTATGCCGGACGCAAAATACAACAACCGCCTCGTGACCCAGCTCATCAACAAGGTCCTTCTTGACGGCAAGAAGTCCGTTGCCGAGCGCATCGTGTACGATGCCTTCGACATCGTGGCCGCCCGCACCGAGCAGGATCCGCTGGCAGTCTTCAAGAAGGCCATGGACAACGTGCGCCCCACGCTCGAGGTCAAGCCCAAGCGTGTTGGTGGCGCCACCTACCAGGTGCCCATGGAGGTCAACTCCCGTCGCGCCACCACGCTGGCCATCCGCTGGATGGTTAACTTCTCGCGTGCGCGCAAGGAGAAGAGCATGGCCCTGCGTCTTGCCAACGAGATCATGGATGCCGCCAATGGCGTTGGTGCCTCCGTCAAGCGTCGCGAGGACCTCTTCAAGATGGCAGAGGCCAACCGCGCGTTCTCGCATTACCGCTTCTAATTCGGTGGGGTTTGGAGTTTCATTTTATGGCTAAAGCTAAATACAAGTTGGAGAACCTCCGCAACATTGGCATCATGGCCCACATCGATGCGGGCAAGACGACCACCACGGAGCGAATCCTGTACTACACGGGCAAGACCCACAAGATCGGCGAGGTGCACGACGGCGCTGCCACCATGGACTGGATGGCCCAGGAGCAGGAGCGCGGCGTTACCATCACCTCGGCGGCCACCACGTGCTTCTGGGGCGATCACGTGATCCAGATCATCGACACCCCGGGCCACGTCGACTTCACCGCAGAGGTCGAGCGTTGCCTGCGCGTGCTCGACGGTGCCGTTGCGGTGTTCGATGCGGTGGCCGGCGTGCAGCCGCAGTCCGAGACCGTGTGGCGTCAGGCCGGCACCTATGGCGTGCCGCGCATTGCCTTCATCAACAAGTACGATCGCGTGGGCGCCGACTTCTTCCACGCCATCGAGACCATGAAGGACCGCCTTGGCGCCAACGCCGTCGCGGCCCAGATTCCCATGGGCGCCGAGTCCCAGTTCTGGGGTCTCGTCGACCTGGTCTCCATGGAGGCATGGGACTTCCAGGAGGACGCCAAGGGCATGATCTACCCCCAGAAGCTCGACGAGATCCCCGAGGAGTTCCTCGAGCTTTCGCAGGAGAAGCGCGACGAGCTTCTCGACGCCGCCTCCAACTACGACGACGAGCTCATGGAGCTCGCCCTCATGGAGGAGGAGATCCCCGTGGAGATGCTCAAGAAGGCCATTCGCAAGGGCGTGCTCGCCGGCGAGCTCAACCCGGTCTTCGTGGGCTCCGCCTACAAGAACAAGGGCATCCAGGAGCTGCTCGACGCCGTCGTCGACTACCTGCCCAGCCCGCTCGACGTCGCCTCCATCGACGGCGTTGACCTCAAGGGCAACGAGGCCGAGCGTCATGCCGACCCCAAGGAGCCGTTTGCGGCCCTCGCCTTCAAGATCATGACCGACCCCTACGTGGGCAAGCTCACCTACTTCCGCGTGTACTCTGGCCAGGCCGAGTCGGGCAGCTACGTGTACAACTCCGTTAAGGACAAGCGCGAGCGCCTGGGCCGCATCCTCGAGATGAACGCCAACGAGCGCATCGACCGCGATAACTGCTTTGCCGGCGACATCGTCGCCTGCGTGGGCCTGAAGAACACCACCACCGGCGACACGCTCTGCGACGAGCGCAACCCCATCGTCCTGGAGTCCATCGACTTCGCCGATCCCGTCATCGACGTTGCCGTTGAGCCCAAGACCAAGGCCGAGCAGGAGAAGATGTCCGTGGGTCTGGCCAAGCTGGCCGAGGAGGATCCCACGTTCCAGGTTCGCACCGACCACGAGACCGGTCAGACCATCATCGCCGGCATGGGCGAGCTGCACCTGGAGATCATCGTCGACCGCCTTCGCCGCGAGTTCAAGGTGGAGTGCAACGTGGGCAAGCCGCAGGTTGCCTACCGCGAGACCGCCGGCAAGGCAGTCAAGCACGTGCAGGGCAAGTTCGTGCGCCAGTCCGGCGGCCGTGGCCAGTACGGCGACGCTGTCATCGACCTGGAGCCCATGGAGCCCGGTTTTGGCTACGAGTTCGTGGACGCAACCGTGGGTGGCGTCGTGCCCAAGGAGTACATCCCCTCCGTTGACAAGGGCATCCAGGAGGCTCTCAACTCGGGCGTCATCGCCGGCTATCCCGTGCAGGACCTCAAGGTCACGCTCGTCGACGGCTCCTACCACGAGGTCGACTCCTCGGAGGCCGCGTTCAAGGTGGCTGGTTCCATGGCCATCAAGAAGGCGCTCAACATGTCCGATCCCGTGCTCCTCGAGCCGGTCGAGGCCGTGGAGGTCGAGACGCCCGAGCAGTACATGGGCGACGTCATGGGCAACCTCAGCTCCCGTCGCGGAAAGATCGAGGGCATGGAGGACCGCACCAACACCAAGGTCATCAAGGCCAAGGTGCCTCTGGGCGAGATGTTTGGCTACGCCACCGACCTTCGTTCGCAGACGCAGGGTCGCGCGAGCTACACCATGCAGTTCGACTCCTACGAGCCGGTGCCCAAGGCAGTACGTGAGGAAATCGTCGCCAAGCACGGCGGCAACGTCTAGCAATGTCCGTAGCCTAGGTGGGGCAAAGGCCCCACACATATGGAGGTAACAGTGTCAAACCAGAAGATTCGTATCCGCCTCAAGGGCTACGATCACGAGGTGGTGGACCAGTCCGCTAAGCTCATCGTCGACACCGCCGTCAAGACGGGCGCGCGCGTGAGTGGCCCCATACCCCTGCCCACCGAGCGCAACCTGTACACCGTCATCCGCTCGCCGCACAAGGACAAGGACTCGCGCGAGCAGTTCGAGATGCGTACCCACAAGCGCCTCATCGACATCCTCGATCCCTCGAGCTCCACGGTCGACAGCCTCATGCGCCTCGACCTGCCCGCGGGCGTCGACATCGACATCAAGCTCTAACGAGCGCAAACAGCAACGTTGGGGAGTATCCCCCCTGTGGCAAAGTGCCGCAGGGGGGATACTTCCCAACGCGGCACCTCCATTTGCAATCCTCTTTCACGCCATGGAAACATTACTATGTTATAATCTTCCTACGTATACGTAAGGGAGGCACCATGGAGTTCGTTGACGTAGACAATCGGTATGAGGTTGCCAATCGCATTCGTTCGTTGCGCGAGGACAACGACTTTTCCATTGAGGAGATGGCCGAGGCTACGGGCCGCTCTGCTCAGGAATACGCCGCACGCGAGTCGGGCACGATGGACCTCACCTTTACGTTCGTGTACAAATGCGCCAACAAGCTGGGCGTGGACGTGGTGGAGCTGCTCACGGGTGAGAGCCCGCGCCTGCGTCGCTACGAGGTCGTGCGGGCCGGCGAGGGTCTGCCACTGGAGCGCAACACCGACTTCCATTACCTGCACAAGGCACCGCACTTCCGCAACCGCCTCGGCGAGACGTTCCTCGTGGACGTGCCCTACCAGCGCGAGAGCCAGCACGAGCCCATACACCTGTCGTTCCACGAGGGCCAGGAGATGGATTACGTGCTCAAGGGGCGTCTGCGCTTTCGCTTTGAGGGCGACCGCTTCGAGGAGGTCGGTCCTGGCGACACGCTGTACTACGACTCCGGTCGCGGCCATGGCATGATTGCCATCGACGGCGAGGATGCCCAGATCCTTGCCGTGGTGTTTAAGCCCAAGGACGAGATTATCTAGGCATCGCCCCCTTCCTGGGACGGTGCCGTTAAAGCAAAGACTTCGTATATGCCATGTGGCATGGGCACCTATGTGCCGCTTTTCCTATCATTTTCCCATAAGTCTTTTCCAGCAATCAAATCTCTTGTCAGAGGGGCTACCTATGCGATATTTGAGCGAGAACTACTTGTCCGAGAGCCGTGACCGAACCGGAGAGGTCGCGCACCTGTCCCTGCACTATCCCAAGACGTTCAACTGGGCCTACGACGTGGTGGACAACATAGCGGAGGCAGAACCCGACCGTCCGGCCATGGTGTGGTGCAATCCCGAGGGCGAGGAGCATCGCTTTAGCTTTGCCGACATCAAGTTTTGGTCCGACAAGTGCGCGAACTTCCTGGTGGCCCAGGGCGTGCGCAAGGGTGACGCGGTGCTGGTGATCCTGCGACGTCACTACCAGTTTTGGATCACGGCAGTGGCCCTGCACAAGATTGGTGCCCTGCTGGTTCCGGCCACCTTCATGCTGCGCGAGCACGACCTGCGCTACCGCCTGGAGTCGGCGGGCATCAAGGCGATCATCTGCACCGACGCCGGCACCATAGCCGATGTGTGCGACAACGTGGCACCGCAGTGCCCCGACCTCAAGATCAAGATCCTGGTGGCTTCCGGCGGCGCGGGACTTGCCGTCGACAAGGAGGGGTTCGACCCCGAGTTCCACCGCGCGTTGAGCGGACCCGAGCACATCTGCGAGCTCACGTGCGAACGCGAGGGATGGATCGACTACAACGCGGGCGTTCGTGCCGCGAGCGACTTTTGGGGTCGCATCTCCACCACGGTGGACGAGCCCATGATCATGTACTTCTCGAGCGGAACCTCGGGCAACCCCAAGATGGTCCTGCACGACTACACCTATGCGCTGGCCCACACCATCACCGCAAAGCTGTGGCACAACACGGTGGGCGACGGGGGCCTGCACTTTACCATTGCCGACACCGGCTGGGGCAAGGCCGTGTGGGGCAAGTTCTATGGCGCCTGGACCATGGAGTCCTGCGTCTTCACCTACGACTTCGACCGCTTCCACGCGCACGAGATCCTCTCGCACATCGACGATTACGGCATCACCACGCTGTGCTGCCCGCCCACGATGTACCGCCTGCTCATGCGCCACATGCAGCACGACGAGAAGGTCCAGTACCGACTCACGTCGCTGGTGTACTGCACCACGGCCGGCGAGGCGCTCAACCCCGACCTCTACGACTTCTGGAAGCGCGAGACCGGCCTCACCATCTACGAGGGCTTTGGCCAGACCGAGACGCCGCTCACCATTGCCAACCTCAACGGCTCGCACCCCAAACCGGGTTCCATGGGCAAGATCGTGCCGCTCTACGACATCCGCATCCTGCGCCCCGACCACACCGAGTGCGAGGACGGCGAGACGGGCGAGATCTGCATCCGCTACGATCCCGACCATCGCCCCGAGGGCATTATGGTGGAGTACTACCGCGACCCCCAGAAAACCGCCGAGGCCATCCACGACGGTTGGTATCACACGGGCGACACGGCGTGGCGCGACGAGGACGACTACCTGTGGTACGTGGGTCGCAACGACGACGTGATCAAGAGCTCCGGCTACCGCATCGGTCCGTTCGAGATCGAGAGCGTGCTGCTCGAGCACCCGGCCGTGCGTGAGTGTGCCGTCACCGGCGTGCCAGACCCCGTGCGCGGAAAGGCCGTAAAGGCCACCATCGTGCTGCACTCGGCGTACGAGGGGACGCCCGAGCTCACCCGCGAGCTGCAGAACTTCGTCAAGCGCGAGACGGCGCCGTACAAGTACCCGCGCATCATCGACTACGTGGACGAGCTGCCCAAGACGGTAAACGGAAAGATCCGCCGCGTGGCCATTCGAAAGCAAGACGAGAAGAGAGCCGTGAACGTGCACGACAAGCGCGACGGACTCATCTAGGCCAAAGCCGGCCGCGAGGGGACGGTCCCTTCGCGGCCGGTCGCTTAGACAACACCAACTTTTTCGCAAAATATGCCCAACCAAACCAGCGAGATGCGCTACCTTGTGTTGTGTATGTCTAGGAGTAGGAGGTTGGCCCAAGATCATGGAATCCATCAGAGACACCATAAACTATGTCTACGAGGACAAGCTCATACGCAAGAGCAGCTTTCACTACATCATCCCGGCCATCATCGGGTTGGTGTTCGGTCAGATCTCACCTGTAATCGGCGGCATATGCATCTCGGCAAGTCTGGGCGAGGTCCCCTTCTCGGCACTCAGCACGATCGAGCCCATCAACCTGGTCTTTAGCGCCATCGGCGGCCTGGGCGGCGTGGGATGCGGCATCACCATTGCCAAGTGCTCGGGATCGGGCGACAAGGACGCTGCCGCACGCATCTTTACGCGCACCATCGTCGCCCTGTCGGCGGTGACGGTGGCCCTGTGCATCATCATGGCCATCTTTGCCGACCAGATCCTGCTGTTCCTGCGTGCGACGCCCGATAATCTGGCCTACGCGCGCGAGTATCTGCTGGTACTGCTGGCGGGATCGCTCGCGACCGTGCTCATGTTTGCCGGTGACTACATCCTCACCGACGACAACGACCCGGGCCTCGTGCTCGTGGGCAACGTGACTGCCGCCGTCGTCAACATCGTGGGCAACATCGTGGGCATGGAGGTCCTGCACTTCCACATTGGGGCCAGCGCGTTTGCCATGGTGTTCGGCAACCTGTGCGCATGCCTCATCTTCCTGCGTCACTTCAAGAAGAAGGACAGCCTCTGCCGGTTCGTCAAGCCCGAGCGCAGGGAGGGCGACCCCAGCCTGTGGGCGTCGCTTAAGCCCGGCACGCCCATGGCCGCCATGTATGTGATGTTTGCGGTGCAAATGCTCGTGCAGAACCTCGTGCTTGCCAAGGAGAGCGGCACCAGCGGCTTGGGCAACTCCGCAGTCATCGACAACCTCGTGCTGTTCCTCACCATCTTTACCGCCTCGGCGAGCGAGCCGGTCATGCCGCTTGCCTCGTCCTACTTTGGCGAGGGCAACCGCTGCGGCATGCTGCTTGTCAAGCGCTCCATGTACCACCTGGGCCTGTTCGTCCTCGTCCCCATCATCGGCGTCCTGGTGCTCTTCCCGCAGCTGTTCATGGCCCTCTTCTCGGTGCAGGACAAGGTCATGCTCGAGACGCTGCCCTTCGCCATACGCATCGTGTGCCTCAACGCGCTGTTCACCTTCACCAACGACTCGATGGTCAACTACCTCGCGGCGACCGAGCGCGAGCACGTGGCAAACATCTCGTATGCCGTCCAGATTGCCGTTAACGTGGTCGCCACGCTGGGGCTGGCCGGGAGCGCGGGCATGGACGCGCCCTGGTACGGCACCATGATCTCCAACGTGTGCGCGTGCGCCTTCCTGCTGCTTGTGGGACGCCTCTTCCGGGGCTACTTGAAGCGCTACGCCGAGAACGCCCGGGTGCTGAGCGGCGGGCACGCCCAGACGGAGGAGCTGGCCGAGTGGCGAAGCGAGTCCGCTCGGTTCCTCACGGAGTCGCAGGTGGCTACGGTGTGGGAGAAGGTCATAGAGCCCTTCCTTGCCGGAGACGGCGCGGAGCGCTCGCGGCTCTGCTCGTACACCGTGCTCGAGCGTGACAACGGAGACAAGGCCGCGATCCTGCGCTACGACTCGCACGTGCGGTTGCGCGACCTCCTGCTTGGGCAGGAGGGTGGCGAGGAGGACGAGGAGGAGCTCTCCCACGTGTACGGCGAGTGCATAGATTCCGAGTTCAACACCTTGCGCAGAAAGATGATCAACTTTAAGGCCGAATAGGACAGACATATCGCAACGGAGGCGAGGAAGCATGACCGAACGTGAATTCAAGCAGCTGCTCAGCATCCACGACACCGAGTGGCCCGTACCCTACCGTCCCGCCTATCGGCTCGTCGAGGACAGCGCTCACGAGCATCCCGACCGCATGGCGGTTGTCGCATGCGACCGATCGCTCACCTATGGTGAGCTCAATGCGGAGTCGAACGCCGTCGCGCGGGCACTCGTCGAGGCCGGCATGGGCGCAGACGACAAGGTGGCCGTGCTGGCCGACCGCGACGGCTGGGGCTACGTGATGCGCACGGCCCCGCTCAAGGCCGGTGCCGCCTTCATGCCCATCGACCCCGAGTACCCCGAGGAGCGCGTGCGCTACATCCTGGAGGACTCGGGCTGCAAGCTCGTGCTCACCACGAAGGCCATACACGAACGTCGTACCGACCTGTTTGCGGCGCTTTCGGACCTCGAACTCAACGTGATCGAGGTCGAGTCGGCCGTTGCCGCCCACGACACGGCCGACCTCGGCCTGGACGTGGAGCCACATGCCCTGGCCTACGTCATCTACACCTCGGGCTCCACGGGCAAGCCCAAGGGCGTGATGCTCGAGAACCACAACATCGTGAACTTCACGCATGTGAACCCAAAGAACATCGAGGCCGTATTCAATACGCAGTACAGCGACGTAACGCTGGCCATGGCGGCCTTCACCTTTGACGTTTCGGTTCAGGAGCAGTTCCTGGCGCACGCGAACGGGCAGACCGTCGTGCTCGCCACGCAGGAGCAGATCATGGATCCCGATGCCATGGCAACCCTCATCGAGCAGAACAACGTGGAGTCGTTTACCTGCACCCCCAGCTACTTGTCCAACATGATCGAGGTGCCGGTGTTTGCCGAGGCCATGAAGCGCATACGCGCCGTGGACGTGGGTGCCGAGGCGTTCCCGGGCGACCTGTACACGCGCCTCAAGGCCATCAACCCCTCCATGCACATCATGAACAGCTATGGTCCCACCGAGTGCACCATTGGCAGTACCGCCATGATTCTGGAAGGGCCCGACGACATCACCATTGGCATCCCGTTTGCCAACTACCACTGCATTACGGTAAACGAGCAGGGCGAGCCGCTGCCCATCGGCACGCAGGGCGAGCTCACCATACTGGGCGACGGCGTGGGCCGCGGCTACATCGGCCGAGACGACCTCAACGAGCGCAACTTCATTTCCTACTTTGGCATCCCCGCCTATCGCGCGGGCGATTTGGCCGTGGTGCGCCCAGATGGCAACATCGAGTTCCACGGCCGCGTGGACGACCAGGTTAAGCTGCGCGGCCTGCGCGTGGAGCTGGGCGAGGTCGAGAAGGTCATCGGCAGCTTCCCCGGCGTCAAGCAGGCCGTGGTGACGGTGGTGAAGGGCGCGCAGGAGTACCTGGCGGCCCACTTCCTCGCCGACACGACGATCGACATCGCCGAGCTCAAGCGCCATGCCAAGCAGTACCTCACCTCCTACATGGTGCCCCAGAGCTTCATGCAGATGGACGAGTTCCCCCTCACGCCCAACGGCAAGGTGGACAAGCGGGCGCTTCCCGAGGCCGAGCTGGACTACAGCGACATCGTGGGTGCCCAGACCGACGCGCAGCAGCAGCTGTTGGACATCGTGTTTGGCATCCTCAAGACCGACCGCGTGGGCATCACCACCGACCTGCTCGAGGCGGGCCTCTCGTCGCTCGGTGCCATCCGCCTGTGCAGCGAGATTCGCGCGCAGTTTGGCGTTGCCATAAAGACCTCCGAGCTCACCGACAACGCCACCGTGGAGGACCTCGAGCGCCTCATCGGCGAGGCGGGGGAGGCACGCACCTACGAGCTGCGCGAGGAGTACCCGCTCTCGCAGACGCAGACGGGCATCCTCATCGAGGTGCTACGCCATCCTGGCACCACCATGTACAACCTGCCCGAGCTCTACACCCTCGACGCCTCGGTGGACATCGACCGCCTGGCCGGCGCCGTGCGCGCTGCGATTGCGGTCCACCCGTATCTGTTTATGACGGTTCGCAGGGACGCGGAGGGCGGCCTGCACGCCGTGCGCCGCGACGACCACCCGTTTGAGGTCGAGGTCATCCGCACGGCCAGCCTACCTTCGGAGGACGAGCTGGTGCGCCCGTTTGACCTCGTGAGCGGCGAGCTGCTGTTCCGCGCCGAGATCTACGTGACCGACGACGGCTCATACCTGCTGTTCGACACGCACCACATCGTGAGCGACGGCGGCTCCATCGACATCCTCATGGCCGACGTGGAGCGCGCATTCCAGGGCGAGACGCTGCAGAAGGAGGAGTACACGGGCTTCGAGTTCGCGCTCGACGAGGAGGAGGCGCGCGCCACCGAGCGCCTGGACGCCGCCAAGGGGTTCTATGACGGCTACTTCCGCGGCTGCGGCGGCGAGACGTTGCCGGTGAGTGACGGCAGCGAGGACGCGGGCCACGTGGCGATGGAGCGCATCCGCGGCAAGGCGGACGGCGCGGCGGTGCGCGCCTTCTGCGCCGAGCACGGCCTGCCGCTCAACGCCTTCTTCACCGCCGCCTTCGCCTTCGCGCTCAAGGAGTACGCCGACGCCGAGGTCCCGGTGTTCACCACCATCTACAACGGCCGCAACGACCCGCGCATCGCCAACAGCGTGTCCATGCTGGTAAAGACGCTGCCCGTGATGCTGGACTGCAAGGACGACGACTACGTGATGTCGCTGGTGGAGACCTGCAAGTCCTACCTCACCGCCGCCATGGCCAACGACCTCTACAGCTTTGCGGAGATTCACCAAGCGTACGGCATCGAGGGTGACATGATGTTCGTCTACCAGGGTGAGTTCGAGCACGGGTTCCCCCTGGGTGGCAAGAACGCCCCCGTTCGGCAGCTGGGGCTCTCGCGCGCCCGTTCCGCCTTCGCCCTGGACCTCTCGCTCGACGGCGACGAGCTGGTGTTCGAGCCCGAGTACGACCCGACGGTATTTACGCCCTACACCGTGCATGGCATGGTGAGCCTTCTGGACCACGTGGTGGACGAGTTCGTGGCGAAGGACCGCCTGCGCGACGTGACGCTTGTGTCTGCCGTGGACGAGGAACGCATTCGCGCCCTGCACGACACGGACTGGCCGGTGGCCGAGCGTCCCGCCTATCGCCTGCTGCAGGACCAAGCCGAGGCCAAGCCCGACGCCGTGGCGCTCGTCGCCTGCGACCGCACGCTCACCTACGCCGAGCTCAACGCCGAGGCCAACGCGGTGGGCCATGCGCTCGCCAAGGCCGGGGCACGTCCGGACTCCATGGTGGCCGTGATGGCCGACCGCGACAGCTGGGCCTACGTAATGCGCGAGGGCGTGCTGAAGTCGGGCGCAGCCTTCCTGCCCATCGACCCCGAGTATCCCGAGGAGCGCGTGCGCTTTATCCTGGAGGACTCCGGCTGCCGCCAGCTGGTAACCACGCGTGCGATCCTCACACGCCGGGCGGACCTCTTCGCGAGCATCGCCGAGCTGCAGGTGGCCATCGTTGAGGCATCCATGGCCACCGAGCACCAGAGCAGGGAGAACCTCAATGTGGAGGTTGACCCCCACGACCTGGCCTACGTCATCTACACCTCGGGCTCGACCGGCCGCCCCAAGGGCGTGATGATCGAGAACCACTGCCTGGTGAACTTCGTCGACGACAACGACAAGAACTACGAGACCTGCGGCTACACCCGTCGCGGGCACGTGAGCCTGGCCATCGCCGCCCTCACGTTTGACGTCTCGGTGATGGAAGAGTCCATCGCCTTGGCAAACGGCATGACCGCCGTGTTTGCCACGCAGGAGCAGATCATGAATCCCGATGCCATAAGCGCACTGATTCGCGATAACGGCGTCGATCTTATGACCTGCACGCCCAGCTACTTGGCCAACATGATCGAGGTGCCCGTGTTCGCCGAGGCCATACGGCAGCTCGTGTCCGTGGACCTGGGCGCCGAGGCATTCCCGCCCGACCTGCACGCACGTCTTACCGCCGTCAACCCCAACCTCCACATCATGAACGGCTACGGCCCCACCGAGGCCACCATCAGCTGCACCATGCAGGTGGTAACCGACGCCTCCGACGTGACCATCGGCATCCCCAACGCCAATGTGCACGTGGCGACTGTCGATCGCACCGGCCGCCTGCAGCCGCTGGGCGCCACGGGCGAGCTCGCCATCCTGGGCGCCGGCGTGGGCCGCGGCTACGTGGGGCGCGAGGACCTCAACGCGCGCAGCTTCGTGCGGCTGCTGGGCATGCCTGCGTACCGATCCGGAGACCTCGCGCGCCTGCGCGAGGACGGCCAGATCGAGTATCGCGGCCGCATGGACGACCAGGTCAAGCTGCGTGGCCTGCGCGTGGAGCTGGGCGAGATCGAGAGCGTAATGAACTCCTACCCCGGCGTCCGCACCAGCGTGTGCGTGGTCGCCCATGGTCAGACGGACTACCTGGCCGCCTACTTCACCGCGGAGCGCGAGATCGACCTCGCCGACTTCAAGGCGCATCTGGCCAGCTACCTCACCTCCTACATGGTGCCGCAGGCGTACCTGCAGCTGGACGAGCTGCCGCTTACGGCCAACGGCAAGGTGGACAAGAAGGCGCTGCCCGAGGTGCAGGTGACGGCCGACGAGATCGTGCCGCCCGAGAACAAGGTACAGGAGCGCATCTGCGCCATCGCCACCGAGGTCATCGGCGTCGACGAGCTTGGCATCACCACCGACCTCTTTGCCGTGGGCCTCTCGTCGATCGGCTGCATCCGCCTGTGCGCGCTGCTCGGCGACGAGTTCGGCGTGTCGGTGAAGGTGGCCGACGTCTTTGAGCGCAAGACGGTGCGCGATCTCGAGCAGCTCGTGGCGGACGCCGCCGAGGTCGTGACGTACGAGCTGCGCGAGGCCTACCCCCTCTCGCAGACGCAGGCCGGCATCTTCGTTGAGTGCTTGCGTTTCCCCGAGACCACGGCATACAACATCCCGTACCTGTATCGCCTCGACGACGAGGTGGACCTGGAGCTGCTGCGCGGTGCCGTGCAAAAGGCCCTGGTCGCTCACCCCTACCTGTTTGCGACCATCCGCCGCGACGACGACGGCGAGATCCGCGCGGTGAGAAACGAGCCGGTGGCGCCCGAGCTGCCCATCGAGCGCGAGATGCCCGCGTCGGCAGAGCTCGTGCGTCCGTTCGACCTCACCTCGGGCGAGCCGCTGTTCCGCATTGAGCTCTTTAACGCGGCGGACGGCAAGTACCTCTTCGTCGACACGCACCACATCGTGAGCGACGGCGAGTCGCTGGACATCCTGTTTGGCGACATCGAGCGCGCCTACGCCGGCGGCGACGTGGAGGCCGAGACCTACACCGGCTTCGAGTATGCCTTGGACGAGGAGGCGGCGCGCGCCTCCGAGCGTCTGGACGCCGCCAAGGCGTTCTACGACGGCATCTTCCGCGGCTGCGGCGGCGACACCGCACCCGTAAAGGACGGCAGCAAGGACGCTGGCCACATCGCGTTCGCCCATGTGGAGGCAGAGGTCGCGGACGAGGTCCGTGCCTGGTGCGAGGCACACGGCGCCACGGCCAACGCGTTCTTTACCACGGCCTTCGGCATGGCCCTGCAGTCCTACACCGCAGCCGAGGACGGTTCGGTGTTTGCCACCATCTACAACGGGCGCAACGACTCCAGGCTCGAGAACAGCGTGACCATGCTGGTAAAGACGCTGCCCGTGCAGTTTGTGGACGATCCCGTCCGCTCCGTGGCCGACGCCGTTGCGGCTTGCCAGCAGTATCTGCTGAGCGCCATGGCCAACGACATCTACAGCTTTGCCGAGATCCGTGGTGCCTACGACATCAAGGGCGACATCCTCTTTGCCTATCAGGGCGACGCTGCCAACGGCGACATGGTCATTGGTGGCCGCAAGGCGCACGAGATTGACCTCGAGCTCTCGCAGGCAAAGGCCGGCATGGACATCGACCTGTTTATGGAGGGCGACAAGTCCATCATCAACTGCTCGTACGACCCCGCCCAATACAGCGCCAACACCGTCGAGGGCCTGCTGAACATGGCGCTGGTCGTGTGCCGCGAGTTCACGAAACGCGACACCCTGGGCCAGGTGCGACTCGTTACTGCCGAGGAAGAGGCGCGCATCCGCTCGCTGCACGATACGGACTGGCCGGTGGCCGAGCGTCCCGCCTATCGCCTGGTGCAGGACCAGGCAGCGGCCGACCCGGACGCCGTGGCGCTCGTGGCCTGCGACCGCACGCTCACCTATGGTGAGCTCAACGCGCAGGCGAACGCCATCGCCCACGTGCTCGCAGACGCCGGAGTCGGCCCCGAGTCCATGGTGGCAGTTATGGCCGAGCGCAACAGCTGGGCCTACGTGATGCGCCAGGCCGCCCTCAAGGCCGGCGGCGCCTTCCTGCCCATCGATCCCGAGTATCCCGAGGAGCGCGTGCGCTACATCCTGGAGGACTCCGGCTGCAGGCTCGTGCTTACCACCGCCGAGGTGCTGGAGCAACGCGCAGAGCTGTTCGAGCAGGTGGCCGACCTGAATCTCTCCATCGTGGAGGCAAAGCAGGCCGCTGCGCAGGGCGACACGCAGAACCTCAACGTCGACGTCGCGCCGCACAACCTGGCCTACGTCATCTACACCTCCGGCTCCACGGGACGTCCCAAGGGCGTGATGCTCACCAACCGCAACTTGGTAAACTTTGTGGACGACGACGACAAGAACCACGAGATTCTGGGCTACACCCGCCGCGGGCACGCGAGCCTGGCCATCGCCGCGCTTACCTTCGACTTCGCCATCATGGAGGAGTTCGTGCCCCTGGCCAACGGCCTCACCGTGGTGCTGGCCACCGGCGAGCAGATCCTCGACCCCATGGGCATCGCGAAGCTCATGGTGGACAACCACGTGGACGTGATGAGCTGCACCCCCAGCTACATGTCCAACATGCTGGACGCCCCCGACTTCGCGCGCGCCGTGGCCGGCCTCGCCTCCGTGGACTTTGGCGCCGAGGCGTTCCCGCCCGCGCTGTTCGACAGGCTGCGCGAGATCAACCCCAACCTCTACGTCATGAACGGCTACGGTCCCACCGAGGCAACCATCAGCTGTACCATGCAGGTGGTGGACGGCACTGGCGACATCACCATCGGCATCCCCAACGTAAACGTGCACGTGGCCACCGTCGACCGTGCCGGCCGCCTGCAGCCGTTGGGCGCCACAGGTGAGCTGGCGATTCTGGGCGACGGCGTGGGCCGCGGCTACGTGGGTCGCGACGACCTCACCACGCGCAGCTTCGTATCGCTGCTCGACATGCCGGCCTACCGCTCCGGAGACCTCGCGCGCATTCGCACCGACGGCCAGATCGAGTACCGAGGCCGCATGGACGACCAGGTCAAGCTGCGCGGCCTGCGCGTGGAGCTGGGCGAGATCGAGAGCGTGCTCAACTCCTATCCCGGCGTGCGCATGAGCACGGTCGTTGTCGTGCACGGGCAAACGGACTACCTGGCAGCCTACTTTACGGCCGACGAGCGGGTAGACATCGACGCCCTCAAGGCGCACCTCTCGTCCTACCTCACTGCGTACATGGTGCCCCAGGCGTACCTGCAGCTGGACGAGATTCCGCTCACGGCCAACGGCAAGGTGGACAAAAAGGCGCTGCCCACCATCGAGGCGACCCTCACCCAAAAGGAGGCAAAGCAGCCCACCACCGATCTGCAGCGCACGCTGCTGGGCATCTTTACAAAGGCGCTGGGCAACGAGAACGTGGGCGTGGACGACTCCTTCTTCGAGGTTGGCGGCACATCGCTCACGGCAGCCAAGGTCATGATGGCGGCCATGGTGGCAAACATCCCCCTCGTGTACCAGGACATCTTCGACGCGCCCACGGTAGAGGGCCTGGAGCGCATAGTCCTCGCCAAGCAGGGCGACGAGGCTTCTGCGGAAGAGACGTCCGCACAGACGGCAGGGGTCGAGCAGGTGGAGACGGGCGTGCCCGCACAGCCTGCCGCGCTCAAGTACAACACCGTCGACTACGTGAGCGAGATTGAGCCGGGGACGCTGGGCAACGTGCTCCTTACCGGGGCCACGGGGTTCTTGGGCGCACACATGCTCAAGGAGCTCCTGGATTCCACCGACGCCGTCGTGTACTGCCTGGTGCGCGATGCCGACGTCTCCGCCGAGGAGCGCGTTACCACCAACATGTTCTACTACTTCGAGGAGAACCTCAAACCGCTGCTGGGGAGCAGGCTGGTCGTCCTGCGCGGAGACATTACGGACGAGGAGAGCTTGCACCAGGCGGCGAAGGCCGACTTCCAGACGGTCATCAACTGCGCCGCGAGCGTAAAGCACTTTGCCAGCCTGGAGTTCCTCAAGAGCGTCAACACCGACGGAGTGCGCAAGCTGGCGCGCATGTGCGTGCAGAAGGGAGCGCGCCTCGTCCATGTTTCCACGGTCTCGGTTGCCGGCGACGTGTTGGGCAACGTGCGCTACCCGCCGATTCTTACCGAGGACAAGCTCGAGCTTGGACAGGACGTCGAGTCAAACGGCTATGTATACTCCAAGTACCTTGCCGAGCGCATCATCCTGCAGATGGTGGACGAGGAAGGGCTCGATGCCAAGATCATGCGCGTGGGCAACCTCATGAGTCGTCAGCTCGACGGCGAGTTCCAGGTGAACTTTGCCACCAACAACTTTATGAGCACCTTGAGGTCCTATGTCGCGCTGGGCAGCTTCCCTGTGGACGAGATGGACGAGGAGGACGAGTTCTCGCCCATCGACGAGGTCGCTCGCGCCATCGTGCTCTTGGCGGGAACGGACAGCAAGTTCACGGTGTTCCATGCGTACAACTCGCACACGGTGGAAATGGGCAACATCATCTTGGCCATGCAGCAGTGCGGCATCAACATCGACGTCGTGGAACCCGACGAGTTCGTGGGTCGCCTGCGCGTCGCGCTGGCAGACGATGCCATAAACGGCTATGTGTCGCCGCTCGTAAACTATAACCTGGACGACAGCGAGATGCGCTACGAGTTGGGCTCCGACAACCGCTTTACGGTCAAGGCGCTGTATCGCCTGGGCTTCCAGTGGTCCATCACGGAGCTAGGATACCTGCGCAAGGCCATCGACATGATGCAACTGCTTGGCTTCTTCGACATGGAGGAGTAGGACGCAAGCCGGACGCGCAATAGCGAAGAACCCGCCCCCCAAAGGTTTGCGATCCTTTGGGGGGCGGGCCTTGCTTTGCCGCGATCGGGTGCGTCCCTGTTCGCTACAGGTTAAAGCACATGGTGAGGACGTTCTGCCCGTCAGCGTACTCGTACGAGATGTCGTCGCACGACTTCTTGATAAACGCAATGCCCATCCCGCCAAACTCGAAGTCCTCGAACTCACGCTCTTCGGGCTGTTTGCTCAGCGGGTCAAAGGGCGTGCCGTCATCGCGCATGCACACGGCGATGCGATCGCTCGTGCGCGTAATCTCAACGGATGCGCGCGACGCCCCTGCGTAGTTGGCCACGTTGGCAAACGCCTCGTCGCAGGCAAGCGTAATGCGTGATTGCAGGGGCTTGTCAAGGTGCAGCTGATCCAGGAGCGCTCGTATCGAGGCGAAGGACGCAAGCTCTGGTTTCACTTCGACGCTCAGGTGCCGCGCCTCGCGCTTTTTGGCAACGAGTGCCAGGAGCGTGAGGTCGTCGAATTGCTCCTTGCCGGCAACAAAGCTATCCACGGCGTCGACGACGGTCCTAACGGTCTCCTCTGCGGTGGTGCAGCCAGAAACCGCCGTGGCCAATCGCTCCTCCCCAAAGAACTGCTTTGCCTCGTTGTTCGCCTCCACGGCTCCGTCGGTATAGAGCAGGATGCCTTGGCCGGGGTTGAGCGTTGTCGTTTCGTTTACGATTCCGGCGCCCTCAAAGAGCCCGAGCGCAATGCCGGGGTCGGGGTCGAGGAAGGTCCCGTCGGTGAGCAACGGCGGAAGATGACCGGCATTCGCGTAGGTAAGCACGCCCGTGTCCTGGTTGAAGATGCCGGCAATAACCGTAACGAACATGTTCTCGGTGTTGTTTGACTCCATGATGTCGTTTGCCTCATTGAGGGCGAGTGCCGGATCCATGGTGTCCTGCAGCTTCCTCCGTATGAGCGTAAGGCACATGGACATGTACAGCGCGGCGCTCACTCCCTTGCCGCTTACGTCGGCAACAATGACCAGCAGCTGGCCGTCGTCGAGCGGGGTGAGGGCGTAGAAGTCGCCGCCCACGGCTCGTGCGGTGCGGGCGAACGCGAAGGCGTCGTACCCATCGGTCTCCTCGTGACTCACCGACGGGACGAGGCTCTGCTGGATGCGCTGGGCAACCTGCAGCTCGGTGGTCGCGGCCACACGCTCCTCCGTCATCTCCTCGATGTGGGCAACATAGTGCTCGATGTCCGTGGTCATTTGGTTGAACGAGGTTACGATCTCGCCTATCTCGTCGTTATGCGGGGCCACGAGCGGTTCCTCGGGCGCCTTTCCTTCCTGGGCAAACGAACGCATGCTGGCCGACACGTTGCGAATGGGCTTTATGATGTAGCGGCTGAGCAGCACGAGCTCCATTATCGCAATCCCAAACACGGCCACGACTATGGGCACCGCAAACGCGAGCGTGTCTTCGCTTACGAGCGTGTCCGCAAAGTTGTAGTCGTAGTCGAGGCCAAGGATTGCATAACCGTTGTTTTCGGGCAGCACTATGCGGCGGTAGAAGCACAGGTCATTGCCAAACTGGTTCTTTACGGGTTCGGGCTCCTGTGGCTCGTCGCCCTGGAGCGCCTGTTTCTCGTATTCCGACAACGGCGCCGTGGAGATGGATCCCAGGCCGCGCTCTTCGGAAACCTGCGAATCGGACTCGATGTCCGTTGCGACGGTAAACAGGAACGTGCGCTCCGTGCGATCCGCGTTGACGGTGTACAGATACAGGTTGTCGGCGCCGCACTGGTCGCATATGTCGCGCATCTCTATGCGCAGCTGCTGGTAGGCCACGCTTGTGCTCGACGAGAAGTATTCGTCGTAGGGAACGTCCACGAGCTTGCTCTCAACCATTCCCTTGGCGTAGTTGGCATACAGGTTGCCGTCGTTGCGAATGCTCCATACGTTGTAGTAATGCAGCAACGTATACGATACGGCAAAGCCGAGCGTCAGCGCGATTACCGTGATGATGGTGAATCGCGCGAGGATGGACTGCCGCTTTTGCCGTCTCTTCATGCTAGGAGATGTCGAGGCGCTTGTCGAACCCTGCCATCTTGAATACCTGCATGACCTCGGCGGACACGTTGATAATGGCCAACGCACCGCGCATCTTCTTGTGTGCCGAGACAACCTGGCGCAGGCCCGCGGACGAAATGTACTCTAGGCCGCAGAAGTCCAGGACGAGCTTGGTGCAGCCGGAATCAACCTGGCCAAGCGCGTCGCCCAGCTGTGGCGCGGTGCTGGTGTCGAGCCAGCCCTCGAGCGCGAGCGTCGTGGTGGTGCCGTCTATGGTGGAAGTAATGTTCATGCTAGGCTCCTTTGTAATTGGGACTGACTCTGTATTGTATCCCAATGTTCGCTGGGCGTTGGACTTACCCTCCCGTTGTTACGCGCGTGTGTCGTGCGTGCGCCCGCGCGGTGCGCGGGGGGAACAAAGGTGGTATAAAGGCACCCATGCATGCAAGCGTAGACATACATCCCTCCGTCCTGGGACTGCTGCTTCCTTAGGCGCTTCCGCGAGCAAGCGGTTGCGCCCATAACCCTTTTTGCAGTGTCTTGTCTTGCGTTCCCCAGTCTCAGAAACGGAGAAGTCCCGCTATGAAACTCTCTTTCTCTACCATCGGTTGTCCCGCCTACGCATGGACCGACATCTATCCCATGGCCAAGGACCTGGGCTTCGACGGCATCGAGATCCGTGGCGTGGCCGGCAAGGCCTTCGCGCCCACGGCCCAGCCGTTCCTCCCGCGCCAGCGCCAGCGCACGCGCATGCAGCTCGAGCGCATCGGCCTAAAGATCTCGTGTTTCTCGAGTAGCTGCGAGTTGGGCACCGAGCAGGGTCGCGCCGAGGCCATCGGCGAGGTAACGGAATACCTCGAGCTCGCGAGCGAGATGGGCACCCCGTTCGTGCGTGTGCTTCTCTCGCGCGAGATCGAGCCTCTGGGCAACGTGGACGATACCGCCGTGATTGCCAGCCTGCGCCAGTTCGCCGAGCTGGCCGCCATCTACGACGTGACCGTGCTCATGGAGTCCGAGTCGGACTACGCCGACACCGCACGCCTCGCCCGCGTGCTCGACGCGGTGGACTCTCCCTACGTGGGCGCCATCTGGGACATGCAGCACCCCTACCGCGTCTTTGGCGAGTCCCCCCAAACGTCCATCGCGAACCTGGGGAAGCACCTGCGCTACTGCCAGGTCAAGGACTCCGTCGTGGTGGACGGCGAGATACAGTACCGCATGATGGGGGAGGGCGACATGCCCCTTGCCCAGATGCTCGACGCGCTGCGCGAGCAGGGTTACGACGGCTACGTGTCGTTTGAGTGGCCGCGTCGCTGGGCGCGCAACGTGGCCATTGGCGAGCCGGGCATCGTGTTCCCGCAGTTCATAAACTACATGCGCGACTACCTGGCCGGCGAGACTGCCCACGAGGCGACCGGGCACACCGAGGCCGAGGGCATCGAGGTGCCAGCCACCGCGGACGGGCTCACGGGCGAGTTGCAGGTGTCCCACAGCGGCGAGGGCACCTATCCCTGGCCCAAGGAGCACCTCATCGACCTCACGTTCCCGCAGGTGCTCGACCACCTGTGCGAGGTGTATCCCAACCAGCCCGCCTTCCGCTTTACCGAGTTCGACTACTCACGCACCTACGTCGAGTTCCGCGAGGACGTAAACGAGTTCGCGCGGGCGCTGGTGGCCATGGGCGTCATGCCGGGCGACAAGGTCGCCATCTGGGCGACGAACATTCCCGCGTGGTTCCTCACGTTCTGGGCGAGCGTCAAGATTGGCGCCGTGCTCGTTACGGTCAACACGGGCTACAAGATCCACGAGCTCGAGTACCTGCTGCGCCAGAGCGACACCTGCACGCTGGTGATGATCGACGAGTACAAGGGCACGAGCTACCTGGACATCGTCGACGAGCTCGTACCCGAGATGGGTGAGGCAGGCGAGGTGGGCACCTGGCACAGCGCCAAGCTGCCGTTCCTGCGCAACGTCATTACCGTCGACGGCCCGCATCCCGGCTGCTATTCCTGGGACGAGGCCCTGGCGCTCAGCTCCCGCGTCAAGCAGGCGGAGGTCGACTGGCGCTGCGCGCAGATTCGCAAGCACGACGTGTGCAACATGCAATATACCTCCGGCACCACCGGGTTCCCCAAGGGCGTCATGCTCACGCACTACAACGTGGTCAACAACGGCAAGGCCATCGGCGACTGCATGGACCTCTCGACCGCCGACCGCATGATGATCCAGGTGCCCATGTTCCATTGCTTTGGCATGGTGCTGGCCATGACGGCGTCCATGACGCACGGCGTAACCATGAGCCCCATCTCGGCCTTCTCGCCGCGAAAGGGCCTGGCCTGCATAAACAGGGAGAAGATAACCTGCTTCCATGGTGTGCCCACCATGTTTATTGCCATGATGAACACCCATCCCGCGTTCGAGGAGACCGACTTCAGCCACATGCGCACCGGCATCATGGCCGGAAGCCCTTGCCCCATCGAGAAGATGCGCGAGGTGATAGAACGCATGAACATGAAGGAGATATGCATCACCTACGGCCAGACCGAGGCCAGTCCCGCCACCACCATGAGCAAGACCACCGACACGGTGGAGCAGCGCGTAACCACGGTGGGCCTGCCCATCTTTGGCGTGGAGACCAAGATTATCGACCCCGAGACGGGCACGGAGCTGGGTGACAACGAGCCGGGCGAGTTCTGCAGCCGCGGGTACAACACGATGAAGGGCTACTACAAGATGCCCGAGGCTACCGCCGCCGCCATCGACGAGGACGGCTGGCTGCATTCCGGTGACATCCTGCTGCGACAGAGCGACGGGTACTATCGCGTGACGGGCCGCCTCAAGGACATGATCATCCGCGGCGGCGAGAACGTCTATCCCAAGGAGATCGAGGACTTCCTGTACACCTTCCCCAAGACCAAGGACGTGCAGGTAATCGGCGTGCCCGACAAGGTGTACGGCGAGGCCGTGTGCGCCGAGATCATCCTGCGCGAAGGCGAGACGGCCACCGAGGAGGAGGTCAAGGAGTTCTGCCGCGCCCGCGTTGCCAAGGAGAAGATTCCGCAGTACGTGGTGTTCGTGGACGGCTATCCCATGAACGAGGCCGGCAAGATCCAGAAGTACAAGATGCGCGAGGAGGCCGTGGAGCTGCTCGGCCTGCAAGACGCCGCCTCCGTCGAGACGGCATAGGGGTCCCGTGTGGGTCGTATCTGGGAGCGTGTCTCGCAAGGGCACGTCCCCGGGTGCGACCGCTCGGATGGGAGAATCGCTCCAATTCGTGCGCAAACCACACGAGTGATATAGTGTTCTCATATCGTACGCTGCTAACCTTGGGGGGGGGGGTGCCGCTCTATGAGACATACCATTGCCAACCGCATCCTTGCCGTCCTGCTTTCGGTGGCCACGGCCCTTTCCACATGCATGCCCGCCACCGTTGCCCTGGCAGAGTCGCGCGACGTGCAACTCCAGAACCACTGGCAGGCAGATGGACGAACGACGGTAAGCGGCGTGCTCATCGGTGACGTGCGTGCGCCCAGGGCAGGCGAGGCGCTCGATGACACGGCTCGAGTCGAGGCCGAGCCAAACGCGGCGTGGGACATTCCCGTGCTGTGGGTCTCCAACGACCTGGCGCTTGCGACGAAGGCCGATGAGGGCAAGACCTATCTGCCCGTGCTTGCATTCTATGTGCCGCAGGACTATGCGCTTGCGGACGACACATGCACGGTCGGGCTCTCGGAATCGCTGGCCGAGCTCTTTGGCGGCAACCAGATCATCTCGGTGTACAACGCCGCAACGGGAATAACCTACATCATGCCCGCCGCTGCGCGAAGCCTCTTTGCCGCAGCCACGAGCAGCGAGCGGCAGGCAGACGAGAGCGCGGTCGAGACGTCCGACTCAGAGTCCCCTTCGGTGGCGGGAGAAGAGCCCGTGCCCAACACGGAATCGCCGGACAAGGCACGGTCACGCGAGGGCAAGCGCGATGATGCCAAACAGGGCGAGGAAAAGCAGGACGAGGGCAAGCAGGACGAGGCGCCCGTGCCCCCGCAAAAACCCTCCCTCATTGACATCTATTGCGGCCAGTCGGCAAGGGATGCGCTCACGGACGAGGACCTGGAGTGGCTCATCGACATCATCATCAATACGATCGAGCCTCAAGCGGTCAACTATCTTGTCAACAAGTTCCCGGCGTTTGGCGCCGCTGCCCAAAATGGGGAGATCGGAAAGCAGATAGGTCTGTACATCTATTACAACAAGGGTGACAAGGACGGCGTGCGCGAGCATGAGACGGCACCGCAGGGTGCGCTTGCCTATGTCTCGGGGCATGCGGTCGAGCACGATGGCGAGTACAAGTTCAGCTACATGATTGGCGTCAACATAGACGACCTGCTCATAAGGGACCTAAACGGGGATCCCGTGCGCGACGAGGACACGGGAAAATTCAACCTCGTTCGCGTTGGCGAGAGCATGCACACCTTCGAGAACACCATGATCCACGAGTTGTTCCACGCGTTCATGGATGACTACAACCGGACGGGTATGCTGGGCGTGACCAAGATCGGTGACTACGTGTTCGACAGCAACGGTGAGTTGATCTCCGACGCGCAGCGATACTACAAGCTGCACCTGCCCACGTGGTTTATCGAGGGAACGGCAAGCGCCGTGGAGAACGTCTTCCAGTTGCGCTTTGAGTGCTTTGATGCGTTGCGGATGGGGCCCGACGGCAAGCCGGGCGAATCCTTTACCCCTTCGACGCTCGTAGGCTGCTACCTCAATGGTACGTATGACGGAAAACCCGCGTACTTCGACTTGGCCAACTGCAACGCGAGCGTAAAGGACAATGGGGTGGGCAACGCTATGTCCGCCTACGTCTGTGGTTACCTGGCCACGGTGTATCTTGCGAACCTTGCCAGCATAAGGGACACGGGCAGCTCCGCCATCATCCTCAAGGACGGCAACGTCGACGACGTGTCGACCGATAGGTTGCGCATGGGACTCAACAGCATTCTTGAGCGCATGCACAAGGGCGAGTCCCTCGACCAGATAATCGCAGACATTGCCCCCACCGACGCCTCTGGCAAAAAGCTCTACGCAGATACGGCGGACTTCCAGAACAAGTTCATCAAGGGCACGCCCACGACGCTTCCCGGCGACATCTTGGAGTGGGAGTTGGAGGGCGACAAGAGCTCGAGCGCCTTCGTTGCGGATTATCTCAACTACCTAACCTACGTGAGCAATTTGCCAGACCGCAACTACAAGGCAAACGGGTCCATCCTGCTGCCGGTTGATGCGGACACGGGAAGCCCGCTTGACTACACCAAGTCAGCATCGTCCGAGTACTATAAGGTCGTTGAGTCAAACAGGGAGGTGCCATCCACCGTTCCCGACTCGGCTGCGTTTGCGAGCGGCGGCAAGTCCGATCCCAATGGTCCGGCAACGACATCGTCCGCCGAGCCCGTGGAGCCGCCGGTGCAGGCAGCGAATGCTCCCGCCGGTCCGCCGGTGCAGGCAACCGCAGCGCCCGCCGAGCCGCCTGCGTTGCAGGAGAGCGAGCCGAAGGCGGACGAGGCGGAGGCCAACGGTACGGCACGTGACGACGGTGCTGGCACAGAAGAGACCCCTGAGCCGACCGAAGAGGCCATCCCGGCACCAAGCGAGGCCACGGAGGAGCAGCCCTCCAATGGCCAGCCGTCCGATTCGGCCAACTAAGGGTGATTGCTAAAGGGGATTGCCCTGCCCGCCGTCGTATTCCGTGTGCACCTCGTGGCTGGTCGCCGCTCCCGCACTCTCGGTGGCAACGCGCTGGCCAATCGCCTCAAAGTCCACCATGTCGCGAACGGCAACGCCCAGGCCCGCCGCAAGACGCTCCATCATCTCCAGCGTGGGGCTGGCTTGGCCCGCTTCGAGTTTTATAAGGTGGCGGCGACTGATTCCAACCATCACGGAGAAGCGACTCTGCGAGAGGTTCTGCTCGGTGCGCAGGCGCTTGAGCTCGTAGGCAAAGAGTGCTCGGTGAGAGGTGTATTCAAGGGTGCTCATAGGGACAGGGTACGCACGCAAGGTGCCTTGACTGTGTACCATTGTTCACATGCCGCACAGACCGTCCCCGCCCAGAAGGGACGGTCCCCGACGGGCGAGTCGCTGGAGCGCGGTATACTCTTGCATGCTGTCCAACAAAAGGAGGCAACATGGAGCTCAGTCCCATCACAGTGCTCGTAGGCCATGCCGGCGTGGGCAAGACCAACGTTGCGTTGGGCCTCGCATTGGATGAGGCCAAGGCAGGACGCGAGGTAACGCTGGCGGACCTGGACGTCGTGAACCCCTACTTCCGCTCCAGCGACTACCCTGAGCTTCTGAGCGAGTCGGGCATTCGCCTTATAGCGCCGGTGCTGGCGCGCACGACGCTCGACACCCCCAGCCTCTCGGGAGAGCTGGATGCGGTCATCGCGGCGGTGGCGGCCGATTCGGCCCATCGTCGCCTGATCATCGACGTGGGCGGAGACGACGACGGAGCCACCACCATCGGACGTTGGTCGGGCATGCTGCGCGACGCCGGTAACAATGTGCAGGTGCTCTATGCGGTCTCGGCCTTCCGGGCGCTCACGCAGACGCCTGCCGAGGCTGCGGCCATGCTGCCCGACATCGAGGAGCACGCACACCTGCGCGCCAACGCCATTCTCAACACGTCCAACCTGGGAGACGCAACCACCTTGGCAAACGTCGAACATGGCCGCGCCTTCGCAAAAGAGGTCGCACGACTCACGGGACTGCCCCTCGCGGCGACCATCGTCCCTGCCGTGGTGGGCGAGCTGCCAGCTGGGGATGGTCCAGAGCAGGAGTCCATGGTCCTCATGCCCCGCCACGTGCGTTTGCCGTGGGACTAGCGCAGCCTCGAAAAACCCCGGCCACGACCGACGCCCGTGAGCCAAGCGCCGAGTAGTTGCAAAAGACGCAGGGCATGCTCATTTGCTACTATTAAAGCCAAGCAATGCTCCGCGGAGGTATTGTCATGAGCCCACGTGTCACGCGTCGCCAATTTTTCAAGATAGCAACCGATGCCCTATGGGCTCTGCCTGTGGTCACCGGAGGCGTGCTGGCTACGACGCCACGCGAGGCACTGGCCGAGGAGGTGCCCCAAAGCGAGACCTCGGGCGGCACGGTTAACCCCGGTGCCCCCGGTGCGACGATCATCGTGCTGCAGCCCAACGAAGTGGGCTTCTATGTGGTGGACATGAGCTCCCAAAAGAAGACGCCCATTCCCGGCGCGCACGTGCGCATCACCTCTCGCTACAACGGAAAGACGGCTGAGGGCGACACCGACGACCTGGGCATGCTCTCGCTCGACATTGCAGAGCTCACCGAGAACCCCAACAACGAGCCCGTGCCCAAGGAGTACTGCTGCAACGCGTCGCTGGAGATCACCAAGAAGGGGTACCGCAACTTCAAGACCGGCATCTTGCGCCTCCACGGTGCCAAGGGGCACTATGTCCCCACTCGTCCGGTCCAGCCCAACATGCCGTATCCGGAGCTCGTGACCTTCGACGACTGGGACGCGCTCTACACCCAGAATGTCTTCAACATCGGCGCAAAGAACACGCGCACCCACACGCTCCACATTCGCATCGTCAACATTGGCGATGACGAAGACGGGCTGCTCATGCTCTACGACAAGACGAGCGGTCGCGTGCTCCATCAGATCGAGGACTTCTCGGACGACGGCGTGCTCGAGGGCGCCTTTAGGTATGACTTCCTGCTCTTGGGTAGTCGCAACGCGCTGACCAAGGACATGGATCTCGCCATACGCTTTGAGTGCCGCGACCTACTCTTCGAGTTTCCCCTTGCGATGCAGCTCGAGGAGGCCGTCTTCGACGAGCCCACCCAGGTCAAGGACATCGTTGCCAAGCCGCTCGACACCTTCTACACCGAGGGTGTGGATGTCCCGTTGTCGAACAACCTTTTGTTGCCAAACGACTTGCCGCTCTGTGGCGGCGTCTTCCAGATGTGGCTCCCGGAGTTTCCCGTCTCCATATTCTGCGACCCCTCCGGCTACGTGCAGCTCACCATGAAGTCGCCCTCCTTTGGGTACAAGACCGACTTTGGCGAATCGGATGACAATGGGTGGCAGTGCTTCCCACGCAGTACCGTTGCGGAGCAGTTCAGCGAGATAAAGGCGGGGTGGGAGAAGTCGCTCAACGAGACTGCTGCGGCGGGCGCCAAGGCGTCGGGCGCGCTCTCCCACGCGAAGTTCTCCCCCAAGCTTCAGGCAACCGTAAACCTCCAGTTCATGGCCATCGCCAACTGGAACATGGAAGAGCAGTACTTCCAGGGCGACGCCGTCTTCCAGGTGTTGCTAAGCATGACCATCTCGCTCACCGAGCAGTTCTTTGCCGGCCCTGTGCCCATGTACATAAACTTCACCTTCGTCGGCCAGGCCATGGCAAACTACGCCGCGGGATTCACCGTGCCACTTCCCGAGGGCGACACGCGTCCCAACCTCGTGCACGTGATCTCGGCCATCGACAAGTATCAGTGGGACTACACCAACACGGGTGTCTCGTTCAAGTTTCTCATAAAGCCGAGCCTATCCGTTGGCGTTGGGGTCAAGGGCGTCGCCTCGGTGTGCCTGTATGGCGAGGTCTTGCTCACTTACTTCATTGGGGTCACATATCGCGGCAAATTGGACAAGAAGAAGCATCCGCTGCCGCACCGCATCGCGACCTACAGCTTCAAGGCCGAGGTGGTGATAGAGTTCCTCCTCTTCACGCGAAGGTGGACGCTCTGGCAGAAGAAGAACGACAACTGGTTCAACAACTGGAAGGACGGGGCATCGTCGCAGAGCGTCGGAGGGATTACCGCGCAAAGCATTTCCTCGGGGTCGCTTGAGGAGTTCCTGGCAGACATGCATGCGGTAGATGACAACATGCTGCGCGCGTCGCAGGAGTTCGTGACCAATACGAGTGCGGGTAGCCTGTCGACGCAAGGTATGGATGACTCGGATATGCCGCCAATGCCCATGGTCACCAGTGAGTACCGCGAGGACGTTATGACGGGGCCGGGCGGCGAGCCCCTACCCTGCGTCGTGTACACGGTGTCCATGGCCGGAGGCCAACCCAGTGACCAATCCGCTCCCAAGGATGCGCAAGCCGAGCAGCCGAAGGACGTACAAACCGCTCAGCCGCAGGACGTGGTGGTTGAGGAGTCTCAGGACGTGGTGGTCGAGGAGGGAACCGACGCCGCCGTTGTGGTGACGTCCTCACCCGAGGAGCCACAGGGTAGGGAGAAAACGCCCGAGACGGGCGAAACCCCGGACGTGGTTGTCTCCGAGGAACCTGCGCAGGATGAGGAGGTCACTGCGGCAGACATGCAGGATAAGCAAATCGCACAGAGCAAGGAGGTCGCCGCAGCAGGCACGGAGGTCGAGGACGAGCAGACGAAGAGTGTGCAGGCACCCGTCTCCTACGCGATTCCCTCATACGTGCCCCTGTGGGATCACGTGCCGGGTGGTAAGCTTCGTGCCATGACGGATGGCGACGATGACACGCCAAGCGTCGACGATGCACCCGGCGTCGCGGGCCTTGGGAGCAGGGGCGGAGTCCGTCCCAGCCTGGATGTGCGCATGTTCGACGAACCCATCTATGGCAACCCGCGCGTGCAGGTGGTCGAGATGGAGGGTGAGACCATCGCGCTGCGCATTGGCAGCGTGCTGGTAAACGGCGAGCCGCGCACGCGTCTCATCGCCACGGTCATAAAGGGCAAGTTTCGACCTACGGGCACAAGTCAGGTGCTGGACTTTCTCCTGTCGCAGAACATGCAGGGCCAAGGCTTTGCGCGAGAAGAGCTGTACGACTACGAGTTCTCGGCGGCGGCGTCGAAGTTGGAGACGTGGGATGGCAATGTCGGCGAGATGTTGTACACGCACTGCCTGCAAACCATTGTCGTCAGTGGAAAGCGCGGTGACGTTTCGGAAGTCTCCGACGTGGCCTCCAAGTTGGTGTTCTCGTATATTCAGTTCGAACACAACGGCCAAAAGGGCGGCAACCCGTTTAAGGCAATCTATTCGTTCGTGAGTTGGCCCGGATCAAAGCTCTATCCTCCCGATAACGAGTTCGAGCATCACTGCATCACGAACGTGCACATTGAGCACACGTCGGACTACAACCACAACAACACCGAGTACGTCTTCTACCTTGATCGGGCGGGCAATTCGGAAGAAGAGGTCCTTAGTGAGGACGCGCACGTCCGTCTGGGAGTCATGCTCGTGCCCCACGCGACCGATGCAACTGATGCGACGACGTTTCAATGCATCCATCCCTCGCCCTCACGAATTCGTGAGCTGATAGGTCCCGACAACATAGACCCCACGGCGTTTGAGTTGGTGTTTTGGCCAACGGTCGAGGGCTACAGGTACTTCATGATACGAGGACTCAACAAAGCTGCGTACTTCGCGATTTATCTCGATGCCAATGGTATTTACGACAAGGGAATATGCTGCTTTGGAACGACGGAGGGCAGCGAGGTGTTGCGCTACTGGAAGGCCCAGAAGTCCGAGGCCATCATATTTAACTTCCGCACACCAAAGTGCCTGTCCTGCAAGGCCGATGGCCAGCTCGCCTCCGTACATGTCCAGAATCCTTTCAGTACCAGTAGCGACAACCTGCTGTATGCCAACATCGGACCGTCCAGCTTTGGCGCGGCGTCGTTTGGCATATGGGGCGACTTTGTCTACTGGCCCGTGGTGCGTAAGGTGGAGGAAGGCGAGGGCGTTGAGGTCGACGAGTATGGCGAGGTGAGCGCGGCGTCCGAGAGTTACGAGTACCGCATCATGTCGTCTCGCCTGTGGAACAACAAGTTCTCCGACCCGTTTATCTTGGCCGAGCTCGATCACAAGGTTGACAACATCGTGAGCGTGAGCGGCACCAGCGCTGCCCTCACCATGGTCTCGTCCGAGCTCGAGGACCTCGACACCAACGCGGGCACCATGTGGTACACCTCTATCCCGTTCGTGCGTACCGCCACCATCATCGCGGCCGACTGTGAGATGCCCTTTGTGGTGCCGGGCGGCATCGCGGAGTTCTTCGTGACGATTCGCAACGACGGCAACACCTATATAAAGGGCTGCGTGGTAGAGATGTACGACGATGCAGACGGGGACAATGTCGACGAGTGGGAGTCGTGTGGCTCCTCGCAGGTGGGCTTCGAGAACGAGCTGGTGGCGTCGATGTACAATCCGCCCGACGCGAAAGGCAATCCCACCAACGCCGAGGACGACGGCGCGCTGGCTCCTGGCAAGATCGGCGTGTACCGGGTGCTCATGATGGTTCCCATGGAGTGGGAGGGCAGCCACAGAATTACGTTCGTGGCAACCTATGCCTTCTACGACTTCGTGGAGGACTTCCAGTTCATCTCCAATTCGCAGGACGTCGACCAAGAGGCTCTGAAGGCGGCGGCCGTCGATACGGAAGCGGCGGAGAATATCGTGTTCTATCACGTGAAGCCGGGAGACATCCCCATGGACGTGCTCACGGTGCGAGCCTCTCGCACGGATCCGGTTGCCATGGAGGATGCTCCCGTCTCGGTGGTTGGGAAGGCCGACGGCCAGGGCGGAAACGGCGGCAACCCGAGCGGCAACCCGAGCGGCAACCCGAGCGGCAACCCGAGCGGCAACTCGGAAATCTATGGCAGCGGCTCGGCGGATGGCGACGTGCGCTCGGTCCTCCCGAACACGGCCGACAAGGGCGATGGCGCGTTGGCGGGCGGTCTTGCCGTGGCAGGTGCGGCCCTGCTCGCCTACGAGCGCCGCAGGGCCAAGAACGAGGGGAAGTAGGGGGGCGCCATGCAAACCCGGACGCGTGGGTGGCTGTTGTTATGCGTGCTTCTCGCGAGCCTGCTGGGCCTCGCGGTGCCGGCAAATGCCGCGGAACCCCAATTCGACGGAAACGCGGATGCGCTTACCGATGCGGACTGGATGTGCGGCATCGCCGGCGAGCGCTATCTGAGCGACATCGTTCTGCCCGGTTCGGCTGGCGCGGCGACCTCGAATGTCTTCGACGCAAGCGCAACGGGCTCTACCTCGAGCGAGCTCAACTGCGTGAAGGCCCAAGACAGCACCATCGCCACACAGCTCACGTGCGGCGTGCGCCTGTTCGAGTTGCGCCTTACCGCCCAGGACCCCGGAATCGGCTGGAGTGGCAGCAAGGACACGTTGTGGGTTGCCGAACAGGGACGGACCGACGGCGGAACGGCACTGTATTACACTCAGGACGCAAACGGCAACGCCATTTCGTTCAAGCGGGCCATCAACTACATGCGTTCCTTCTTGAAGAAGCATCCCTCCGAGACCGTGGTGGTCGCGCTCAGCGAGACGGACGACGCCGCCCAGGTGTTTAGGAAGCTGCGTACCGAGCTTGATGACTACAAGAACTACCTGTACTTGGGCTCCGAGATGCCAAAGCTCAAGGACGTGCGTGGCAAGGTGGTGGTGTGCACGACCCATCCCGAGCTGCTGGGAGAGGACGGAGGCATGGCGTTTCCCGCGCGGGGGACAACCTCCTCGGTGAGCGTGGGCGGCGTGCAGTTCTCGCCGCTTTCGGCGACGAACGCGGCCGAGGCGCAGGGACTTGCGTTTGAGGATCCGGTGCCGCGAACCGGAGACGTGAATGCCGCTCACTCGAACGTGGTCTATGCGGGCGCGGTGGCCTCCGCTCAAGGCGAGCCCACGCCACGGGCGCAGGCCAACGAGGTGAACCCCATGCTCTTTGGCAACGGTGGGAAGTTTGCCACGCGCGGCACGCTGTATGGCTGGGTGCTCGCAGGCTATGTGGGTGCGAGCCAGGCAAAGCAGCTGTGGGAGGCGAACTATCCACCCGATTTGGAGTACTGGACGGTGGAGTTCTGGACCGATGAGCCGCAGACGCAGCGGATGGCGCAAACCCACCTGCTCAAGGGCGCACGCGCGTATGCACCTGCCATCAACGTTGAGGTTTCGGGAAAGTTCATCGACAAGTGGCGCAGCGAGGATGGGTCTGCTACGTACGAGGTGAACGAGGGCATACCCGTCTCGAGCAACGGCACGAAGGTGTGGGCCAACTGGAACATGACGTGGTCGAGCCTGGCGAGTTGGCTTCTTCGGCAGTCGGGCGCCACGGGCAAAGTCGTCACGTTGGATTCGAACCTCACGGCGACGCCGCTCGACGGTGCGCTCGTGATTCCCGCGTACGCAGACGTCACCATAGATCTTGCGAACCATACGCTCGACAGGGGTCTCTCAAAAAGAACCGAGGGCGTCGCAGACGGCTCGGTTATCCAGTTGGCCTCTGGTGCGACGCTCACCCTTACGGGTGGCGGCACGATCACCGGTGCCTACGCAAACGGGCCTGGCGGCGGCGTGCTCATGGGCGAAGACTCCACGCTCGTGCTTGGCGACGTGACGATTACCCAGAACCGAGCCTCCGGGAACGGCGCTGGCGTATACGCGCCCGAAGGTGCGACGCTCAGGGCGTTAGGCACTCCCATAGTCAAGAAGAACAGCACGAAGCTCCCCGACGGGTCTTCGGTGGACAGCAATGTGTTCTTGGGCAAGGACACGACGATTGCCATAGACGACGCACTTACAAGTGAGGCCTGCATCGACGTGACGACGTACCAAAAGCCCAAGACGGGTGAGCCGGTCGTACTCACGCAGGGACTCGGGGGCAAGGGGTCCGTAACCAACTTTAGGAGCGATGATCGCGCGTGCAAGGTGGGCCAGAGTTCGGGTGAGGCGACCCTCTCCACGGGTGTGATTGTGACGTTTGACAGCACAGGTGGCTCCGACGTGCCCGACCAAAGAGTCGCGGAGGGCCTGCCCGTCAGCGTGCCCGACTATACTCCCGTAAAGTTCGACACGCGTCGCGTCTGGGTGGACAACCTCAACGGCAGCTTCGCATTCAAAGGATGGTATGCCAATGAGGACTGCACGCAACCGTGGGACTTCTCTACGCCCGTGGAGCACAACATGACGCTGTATGCGAAGTGGTGCGTCCGCTACACGTTCGACAATACCGGGGGCAAGCCTCCCGTGAGCAGCGACCCTGCGCATCCCATGGAATACGACAACATCAACAAGCTCTACTACATCGACCTCGAGATTGGCAAAACGATTTCGGCGCCGACCGCAATATCACTCAACCCCGGCATGGAGCTGGAAGGGTGGGTGTACAAGACGTGGCGGGATGACCAGACGGGAAGGCTCTTCAACTTCGATATGCCAGCCACCTCGAGCATCGCCTTTACGGCACGGTGGCGCAAGCAAACGGAGCCGCCCCATACGGTATGGTTCGTTCCGTGCAACGGCACGTCAAACATATCCTCGATTGAGGTGGCGCATGGGCAATACATTGCCTTGAGCCAGGTGCCAACTAACATCACGCGTGAGGGCTACGACCTCGAGGGCTGGTATACCAGCGACTTCTTTACGAACAAGTGGGACTTCGCAGCGGATACGGTCACTTCCGACCTCAGGCTCTATGCCAACTGGACGCCCAAGACGCATACGGTGAAGTTTGTGGACGAGGATGGCACCACGCCTTTGGCGGCCGAGCAGCCCGTGGCGTATGGCGCGCAGGCCAAAAGACCAAGTCCCGATCCAGAAAAGGAAGGTTATAAATTCAGCGGCTGGCATGCCCCGGGCGACAGGGATGGCTATTCGTACCAGTTTACGCGGCCCGTCTACGCGGACCTCACGCTTACGGCGATGTGGACCAAGTTGTATACCGTGACGCTCGACGCAAACGGTGGCACGGTGAGCCCCACCTCGTACATCGTCCGAGATGGTCGGTGGATCTCCCACGAGTATGAGATCACGGATTTGCCGACGCCCATGCGCAACGGCTACCTGTTCAAAGGCTGGTACTATCGCGTGGCGGACGAGTCTGCCGAGGGTTGGCACTACGGAAGCCGGTACTCCGTGTCCTATCCCGTGCATGAGGACATCACCGTCGTTGCCATGTGGGAGCAGGAGTCAACGCCGGATCCGGGACCGAATCCCTCTACCAAAACATGGAAGGTCGTCTTCGACTCGAAGGGCGGGACGCCGGTCGATACGCAGACGGTTGAGGATGGACAATGCGCCACCGAGCCGGATTCGCCGGGAGGGCTTGCCGGCTTTACGTTCGACACATGGTATGCCGACGGGAAGGTCAATGCGTACGACTTTAGCCAGCCCGTGACGGGAGACCTCGTCCTGCGTGCCGGTTGGATGCCCGTCCAATGTAAGATCACCTATGTGACCAATAACGAAAACGGTGACGAGCCGTTTACCGAGTGGCTTACCTATGGCCAAAGTATTGGATCATATCCAAATGAGGAGCCAGTGAGGGAGGGATACGTCTTCAAACATTGGGCCAAGTCCGGCGCGACGGTGCCCTACGACTTTACCCTGCCGGTCATGCAGGATATGACGCTCGAGGCAGTGTGGGCAAAGCTCCATGAGGTGACGTTTGACTCTGCCGGCGGTAGCGAGGTCGAGCTCCAGAAGGTCGAGGACGGCCAAACCGCGTTCGAGCCCGAAGATCCCACCAAGGAAGGGTATGTGTTTAGGTGCTGGTATCTCACCGATTCGGGCGTGCCGTACAATTTTGCGACACCGGTGGTGACAGACATCGCGCTCCATGCCGCATGGGATGAGGCGCCAACTGCGTTCAACGTGGTCTTTGACTCTGCGGGCGGTACGCCGGTCGATTCTCAGCGCGTGAACGCGGGTGACACGGTGCAGCCTCCGCTTGACCCAACGCGAGATGGGCATAGGTTCGCCGGGTGGTATCTTGGGAATGCCGATGAGCCCTACGACTTCTCGTCAAAGGTGAACCAGGACCTCGTCCTCGTGGCACATTGGGTCGAACCGCATACGACGACGCACGAGGTAACGTTCGACCTCAATTGGCAGGCACCGTCTGCGATAGATGCGCAGACCGTAGGCGATGGGGGGACCGCCACGCGACCAGCCGATCCCGTGCGCGAGGGCTACGACTTCGTTGGGTGGTACGAGCTGCTGCCGGACGGGACCGTTTCCCAAGACGACTTGGACGCGGTGGGCGACGTGGTGTGGATCGACCGCAGCGACGACGTGGACCACATGCTGCTACCGTACGATTTCTCCACGCCCGTGACGAGCGACGTTCTGCTGCGCGCGCGGTGGCAGGCAAAGAAGCATGCGGTGACCTTCAACACCCAAGGTGGCAGCGAGCTGAGCCCCTTGGCCGTGAGCCACGGAGACAACCTCGCCTTCCTGAGCGATCCCGTAAGGAGGGGCTTCTCGTTTAGCGGGTGGTCCACGGACCCGGAGGGCAAGAACGGGTACGACCTGGCCACGCCCATTACGGGCGACCTCCTGCTCTATGCCCAATGGAGGGAGAGCACGTTGCTTAGGGTGGACTTCGATGCCAACGGCGGCGGCGACGTGCCGTCGCAGGAGGTGCCGTACTACGGATTGGCCGCCGAGCCCACTGCTCTTTCGCGCGAGGGGCATGAGTTTGACGGCTGGTGGGAAGTCCTGCCCGAGGGATACATAACGCGTGAGCAGGTGGCAGAGCTCGCAAACGATGATCCTACCGTCGTGGACAGCATGCGATTTGACGACGAGCGTGACGGCAAGGCACTTCGTCGCTACAACTTTGCAACGCCCGTGACGCACGACCTGGAGCTTCGTGCCAAATGGGAGGCCGTCCTGCTTGGCGTTAGGTTTATGAGCGGCGGCGAGCTGGTGGACGAGCAGGAGGTCGCCTGGGGCAAACGGGCGACGCCACCGCAAGATCCGTACCGGCACGGCTACGTGTTTGAGGGATGGTGCACGGACGAAGGGCTTACGACTCCATACGACTTTGGTGCGTCGGTCAACCAGAACCTCACGTTGTACGCTAAGTTCAAGGAGGCAGCGGGCACGAGTGACGATTTCGACGATTCTGGCACGCACCCAGCTCCAGTCTCGGTCCTGGCCCCAACCGTCACCGTCCACGTCCAACGCGTGGGCTGGATGCCTGCCGTGGCAAACGGTGGCGCGGCCGGCACCACGGGCAAGTCGCGCCGCATGGAGGCGCTCAAGCTCAGCCTGCCTAAGGGCGTCTCGGGCGGCATCGAGTATCGTTGCCACGTGCAGCGCTCCGGCTGGGAGAAGTCCTGGAAGGCCAACGGCAAGGTGAGTGGCACCACTGGCAAGTCGCGTCGCGTGGAGGCCGTGCAGATCCGCCTGACCGGCGCGGCAAAGGAGACCTACGACGTCTACTACCGCGTGCATTCCCAGCGTTACGGTTGGATGGCCTGGGCCAAGAACGGTGAGAAGGCCGGCACTTGTGGCATGTCCCGCCGCGTCGAGGCCGTGCAGGTCGTGCTCGTAAGGCGGGGCGACCCCGCGCCAAACGCCACCTACAAGGGTGTCACTCAGAACTACGCCAAGCCCTTCGCAAAGAAGTGACCATCCCGTTGGGGACGTCCCCGACGGGCGACTACCCCAACGGGGACGGTCCCCGACGGGACGATTCTCTCCGTCGCTCGCCGCCGTGTACGATTCGGTGACAAGATCGGTCCCTACCGCGTACGATTCTCGGCCATTATCGTACGCGGTAGGGTCCCGTTTGTGCCGGAAATTGTACGCGCCGTCCCGAAAGGGCCTCCCAAATCGCTCTATGCGGTGGGCTTGCCACGCCGGCGAGGACCAAAGCCCTTTTCTCACGCACCACCCCCACCCCAACTCCCACACGTCGGTGCCACACAACTTTTGTTAACAATCCCTTGCGTACGGTATCTAGGCATATAATGGCTCAATGCCAATGACCCTAGGAGAGAGAGGGAGGGAATATGGCACGTATCATCGTCGACGACGTCTTTTGCAAGGGCTGCGGGCTCTGCGTCGCCGCCTGCCCCAAGGGGGTGCTTGCGCTCGACGAGGAGCGCATTACGCCCAAGGGCTATCATCCCGCTAAGTTGGTGGATCCAGACGGGTGCATCGGGTGCGCATCGTGCTACACCACCTGTCCCGACGTTGCTATTACGGTGGTGAAATAGATGGCCGAGAATAACACCGCGCAGGAACGCGTTCTCATGAAGGGCAACGAGGTGCTGGCCGAGGCGGCCATGCGCGCCGGTTGCCGCTTCTTCTTTGGGTATCCCATCACGCCGCAGACCGAGCTTGCCGCCTACATGGCCAAGAAGCTGCCCACCATTGGTGGCACCTTCCTGCAGGCCGAGAGCGAGATCGCGGCAATCAACATGGTGTATGGCGCCGCCGCCGCGGGCGCGCGCGTTATGACCAGCTCCAGCTCGCCTGGCGTCTCGCTCAAGGGCGAGGGCGTGTCGTACATGGCTGGCGCCGACTGCCCCGGCGTAATAGTCAACGTGCAGCGCGGTGGCCCCGGTCTCGGCGGCATCCAGCCGTCGCAGTCGGACTACTTCCAGGCCACGCGTGCGCTGGGCCACGGCGACTTCTATATGCCGGTGTTCGCCCCCTCCACGGTCCAGGAGATGGCCGACCTCATCTACGACGCGTTCGACCTGGCCGACGAGTATCGTACGCCCACCATGATCCTGGCAGACGGCATGATCGGCCAGATGATGGAGCCGGTGCTGCTGCCGCCCGAGCGCGACCTGTCCACGCTGCCCGCCAAGCCGTGGGCGACCAGTGGCTCGCGCATGGAGCGCAAGCACAACGTCATCAACTCGTTGTACCTCTCGCCCAACAAGCTGGAGGACACCAACTACGAGCGCTTCGAGCGCTACGAGCAGATTAAGGAGAAGCACCAGCGCCAGGAGCTCATGAGCTGCGACGATGCCCAGATCGTGGTCGTCGCCTTTGGCGCCGCGAGCCGCATTGCCCGCACTGCCGTGCGCGACGCGCGCAAGAAGGGCATCAAGGCCGGCCTGCTGCGTCCCATCACGCTGTGGCCGTTCCCCACAAAGGCCATCGACGAGCTGTGCGATGGCGGCGCGTCTTCGTTCCTCTCGGTGGAACTCAACATGGGCCAGATGGTGCAGGACGTCCGCCTGGCCGTCAACGGCCGCGCGTCGGTGGACTTCTACGGTCGCACCGGCGGCGTGCTACCCACGCCGGAGGAGGTATTGCAGGCAATCGAGAAGGTCGCGGCGGGCGAGCCGGTGGTCCAGTCGGCAGAGCCTGGTGCCGTGGGGTCGCTGCTTCCGCATCCCAAGCATCGCAAGAGCAGCTACGAGAGGGGTGAGTAGCATGGCAAAGCCCAACAAGGCACTCATCAAGCTTCCCGCATACCAAGAGGAGCGCATTGGCACGCAGATCGCCGAGGGCGAGACCATTCGGGCTGCCCGTCCGCACGTGCTCACCGACGTGGTGACCAACTACTGCCCGGGCTGCACGCACGGCATCGTCAACCGCCTGGTCGCCGAGTGCATCGACGAGCTGGGCATCGAGGGCAAGACCGTGGGCATCGCGCCCGTGGGCTGCTCCGTTATGATGTACGACTTCTTTAACTGCGACATGATCGAGGCCGCGCACGGTCGCGCCCCCGCGGTTGCCACCGGCGTAAAGCGCGTGCATCCCGAGAACGTGGTGTTCGCATACCAGGGCGACGGAGACCTTGCCTCCATCGGCACGGCCGAGACGGTCCACGCCGCCACCCGCGGCGAGAAGATCACCGTGATCTTTATCAACAACGCCATCTATGGCATGACGGGCGGACAGATGGCGCCCACGTCGCTGCCCAACCAGGTCACGCAGACCTCGCCGTACGGCCGCGACGTGAGCAAGGTGGGCTATCCCGTGCGCATTTCCGAGCTCCTGGCCACGCTCGACGGCGTGGCGTACGTGGAGCGCGTCACCTGCGACTCGCGCCAGCACATCATGCAGGCCAAGAAGGCGATTAAGAAGGCCTTCCAAAACCAGATCGACGGCATCGGCTACTCGCTGGTCGAGGTCGTGGCGACCTGCCCGACCAACTGGGGCATGACGCCGCTCGACGCCTTCCAGTGGCTGCGCGACAACATGCTGCCGTACTATCCGCTGGGCGTGTACAAGGACGTGGTGGCCGACGGCTTTGCCACTGCTGCCGACGCCGCGCTCGAGCGCGCCAAGGATTGCCCCATAGCCCAGCAGAAGAAGGAGGACTAGCCATGGCAGACTACAATCACGAGCTGCTTTGCGTGCTCTCGGGCTTTGGTGGACAAGGCCTCCTGTTTGCGGGCAAGATAATGGCCAACTGCGGCCTGATTGACGGCCGTCAGGTGTCATGGATGCCCAGCTACGGACCCGAGATGCGCGGTGGTACCGCCAACTGCAGCGTTTCTTTGTCCGACGACGCCATCGGCACGCCGTTTATCACCAAGCCCACGGCGCTCATCGCCATGAACCAGCCCAGCGTGGAGAAGTTCGCGGCTTCCGTGCAGCCCGGCGGTGCCATTGTCATCGACACGACCCTGGCCATGAACGGCGCCGAGGGCGTCGAGCTGGCCGACGGTGTTGAGGTGGCGGCCTTCAAGGCGACCGAGATCGCCGAGGCCGAGGGCCTAAAGGGTCTGGCCAACATCATCTGCCTGGGCAAGCTGTGGTCGCTCACCAACTTCTGCGAGCGCGAAGTTGCGGACGCCGCCATCACCAAGTGCGTGCCGCCCAAGCGCCGGCATCTGCTCGAGCCCAACCTGCGCGCCTTCCAGCTCGGCATCGACGCCTAGCAACCTAGCACCAACGCTGCGGGGACCGTCCGGAAGGGACGGTCCCCGACGGTGCAGTGCCGTCCGGAAGGGACCGTCCCCGACGGGATAGTCCCTTTTTCATTACCGTCGAGCTTCCCGCTCACGCAGCAAAAAGTCCCTAAACCCCGGAATGTCGAACCCCAAGACGTTGCTTCTTCCGCGCTCTCCAATTACGCCCTGCGCGAGCAGACGAGACTTGTACTTGGTGGCATAGTTGCTCTTTACTCCCATGCGTCTCGAAATATGGGCAAGGCGGCTCTCGTAAGGGTCATCGAGCATCGCTTCCAAAAAGGCGATGTCCACGTCGGAGAGGTCACGGTATGTTGCGCGAAACATGTGCTCCTCCATGTCTAGGCGCGCCAGCTGTATTCCGCGATGTGCGTTCTCGCTCAGGACCGAAGGGCCGTTCGCCTCGTTCCACGTGTGGTATCCAACCAGCTGCAGCATATAGGCGAATCCTTCGGTGGCCGTAGTGCACAGGTCGAGCGCATCCTCATCAATGGGTTTTCCCGCCTGGTCAAAGGTAATGGCCAAGGCGCGTCGAACGTCCGTGGCCGAGATGCGTCCCAGCTGGTGTTGCATGGACCTTCGCAAGAACGACACCGCCTCGTCGTTGAGGAGCTGATGAACATGATAGGGGAGTCCCGCCATCACCAGCGACACTCGTCGTCGCTCGACAACAAAGAGCTGAAACACCGAGGCCAGCTCTACCACCTCGGGCACCGAAGCCCGCACCTCATCGACGGTTATGAGTAGGCCGACATCATGTGCGGCCAAAGCATCCAGCACATCGCTCATGCGCGAGCGCCAATTTCCCTCGCGGTGTTCGGGAGCAGTCCATGCGGCAGACACGGGACCTATGCTCATCGAGGTCACCTGCGCTGCACTTGGTTGCAGGAAGCCTTTGGACACGCGAATCGCCTGCTCGTAGATGTCCTCGAGCATGCCTGCTTTCGCGGTCGTGCGTACGGTAAGCCAACCGGACTTCAGTGCCTCGTCACCGATGCACGACATGCACACCGTTTTGCCCGTGCCACGTGCGCCAACAAGAATCGTCGAGAGATTGGGGTTTCCCGGTCCGTCGCGAAAGGCCGTGCACATGTTGTGCAGCAGGTCCTCTCGTCCGGCAAGCACTAAGGGAACGGTGCCAAAGGCGGGGGTGAAGGGGTTTCTCACGGTAACCCCTTTCGCATCTTTCGCATCTTTTCGCATTCTTCGCGACCGTCCGGAAGGGACCGTCCCCGACGAGACAGTTGGGGACAACACGAAGAGTTTGTGGAGACGCCCGGGGCGGTGTACACTACAAAAGCTGCTGAAATTGGGGAGTGCTGTCTCCAAACAGGCAGTGACGTAGGATGTGGTCCGCTGGGGAGAGGTGCAGGGTGCACCTAGAGTTGCCGTCCCATGACCACCGAGGGTTAGGATTAGGTATGGTCAGCACGATTCTTGGCCGCAAGATCGGGATGACGCAGGTGTGGGATGACGACGACAACGTCGTGCCCGTCACCGTCATTCAGGCAGGCCCCTGCACGGTGTCGCAGGTAAAGACCAAAGAGACCGACGGCTACGATGCCGTTCAGATCGGCTTTGGCGACATCAAGGCGAAGAAGGTCAACAAGCCCATGGCAGGCCACTTCGCAAAGGCTGGCGTTGAGCCCATGCGGTATCTCCGCGAGGTTCGCGTTGAGGACGGCTCCGAGTACAAGCCTGGCGACCAGGTGACGGTTGCCGACTTTGCCGAGGTCAAGTCCGTAGACGTTACGGGCACCTCCAAGGGCAAGGGCTTCCAGGGCACCATCAAGCGCTGGAACTTCGCACGCGGTCCCATGACTCACGGCTCTCGCAACCAGCGCAAGCCTGGTTCCATCGGTCAGTGCGCCTATCCCGCGCGCGTCCGCAAGGGTTTGCACATGGCCGGTCACATGGGCGACGAGCGCGTGACTGTTAAGAACCTCAAGCTCGTGCGCGTGGACACCGACCAGAACCTCCTGCTCGTCAAGGGCGCGGTGCCTGGTTGCAAGAACGCACTCGTCCAGGTCCGCATGGCCTAAGGGAGGATAGAATGTCCAAGATCGAAGTCAAGAACGTCGAGGGACAGGCCGTATCCGAGGCCGAGCTCTCCTCCGACGTGTTCGGCATCGAGCCGAACGTCTCGGCCATGCATCAGGTCGTCGTCGCGTACGAGGCCAGCATGCGCCAGGGTACCCACTCCGTCAAGAACCGCCACGCGGTCTCCGGCGGCGGTCGCAAGCCCTACCGCCAAAAGGGCACCGGTCGCGCCCGTCAGGGCTCCATCCGCGCACCCCAGTGGACTGGCGGCGGCGTCGTGTTCGGTCCTGTGCCTCACAGCCACGAGAAGAAGGCGAACAACAAGGTCAAGAAGCTCGCCATGCGTTCGGCGCTCTCCGCGAAGCTTGCCGACTCCGAGCTCGTCCTTCTCGACGCACTCACCATCGACGAGCCTTCCACCAAGAAGGCTGCCGCCATCCTCAAGGCGCTCGACCTCACCGGCAAGCGCGTTACGCTCATCGTGGACGACGAGGCCGTCGTCGAGTACCTCTCGTTCCGCAACATCCCCAAGGTCGAGGTCATCGCAGCCTCCGAGGCAAACACCAGGAACCTGCTCGACAACAGCGTTCTGGTTATGACCGTCGACGTTGCCAAGACATTTGAGGAGGCGCTCGCATAATGAACTCCCCGTACGAAGTCATCATTCGCCCGGTCGTCACCGAGCGCTCCTTCGACCTCATGGAGCAGGGCAAGTATACCTTTGAGGTTGCCCGTACCGCTCCCAAGGAGGAGATTCGCCTCGCGATCGAGAAGCTCTTTGACGTGCACGTGGTTAAGGTCAACACCATCAACGTCAAGCCCAAGAACCGCCGCGTCCGCTACGTTGCGGGCAAGACGCGCCAGTGGAAGAAGGCCATCGTTACGCTCGCTCCCGGCGAGACGATCGAGGTCTTTGCAGCCGACGGCGCAGCTAGTTAAGTAAGGTGCGTGCATCCTTTGGGGTGTGCGCAAACTTGCCGCGCACATAGATACGCGCGGTACCGTGGTACATCCGGCGTCACTCCACCGAGGCAAAGCCTCAATCCCTGAGTGGGGTGGCCAACGGAAAGAAAGGGAAACGTAATGGCAGTCAAGCACCTCAAGCCTACAAGCGCAGGGCGCCGCTTCCAGACGATTTCGGACTTTGCCGAGATCACGACGGACAAACCCGAGAAGTCGCTTCTCGAGCCCCTGCCCAAGAAGGCTGGTCGTAACAACAACGGCCGCATTACCACGCGCCACCAGGGCGGCGGCCACAAGCGTCGCTATCGTCGCATCGACTTCAAGCGCACGCACGACGACGTGCCGGCAAAGGTCGCGAGCATCGAGTACGACCCCAACCGCTCCGCACGCATCGCGCTGCTGCACTATGCCGACGGCTTCAAGGCCTACATCCTCGCACCTGCGGGCCTCAACGTGGGCGACACCGTGCTCTCGGGCGCCAAGAACGTCGACATCAAGCCGGGCAACGCAATGCCCCTCTCCGAGATTCCCGTGGGTACGCTCGTGCACGCCGTCGAGTTCCAGCCCGGCAAGGGCGCGGCCATGGCACGTTCGGCCGGCACCTCGGTCCAGCTCATGGGCAAGGACAACGGCTACGCCGTGCTTCGCATGCCCTCCTCCGAGCTGCGTCGCGTGCTGCTCACCTGCCGCGCCACCGTGGGCGTCGTGGGCAACGCCGATCACGCAAACATCGTGGTGGGCAAGGCCGGCCGCAAGCGCTGGATGGGCGTCCGTCCCACCGTGCGTGGTACGGTCATGAACCCGGTCGACCACCCGCATGGCGGTGGCGAGGGCAAGAACCACACCTCTGGTCGCCCGTCCGTCACCCCCTGGGGCAAGCCCACGAAGGGTTACAAGACGCGTGACCCCAAGAAGGGCAGCAACCGTCTCATCATCCGTCGTCGCAAGACGAAGTAGTCGGCACACGAGAAGTAGAAGTCATCAAGACGTGGTCGCGCGCGTCCACCATCTTCCCCGAGATGGTCGGCCACACGATCGCCGTGCACGATGGCCGCAAGCATGTCCCCGTGTACATCACGGAGTCGATGGTCGGACACAAGCTGGGCGAGTTCGCCCCCACGCGCACGTTCCGTGGCCACAAGGTCAAATAGGGGGTAGGAGCTAAATGGCACAGAACACCAACATCAACGAGGCTCGCGCCTGCGCCAAGTACGTGCGCGTCGCTCCTCGCAAGGCCCGCCTCGTGGTGGACCAGATTCGTAACAAGTCCGTTGACAAGGCACTCGAGCTGCTGCAGTTCAACGCCCGCGCTGCAGCCGTGCCTGTGGCAAAGGTGGTCCGCTCCGCGGTGGCCAACGCCGAGAACAACCACGGACTGCGTGGCGAGCTCTACATCAAGAGCGCCTACGTGGACGAGGGTCCCACCATCAAGCGCTTCCGTCCGCGCGCCAAGGGTTCCGCTTCGCGCATCAACAAGCGCACGAGCCACATCACCGTCGTCGTCGCACCTCGAAAGGAGGCGTAAGGGGAATGGGACAGAAAGTACACCCTACAGGCTTCCGTCTGGGAACCACCGAGCAATGGCGTTCCCGCTGGTACGCCGATAAGGACTACGCCAAGACGCTGGGCAACGACCTTGCCATCCGCAAGTTCCTCACCAAGCGCCTCGAGCGCGCCGCCCTCTCCCGCGTGGACATCGAGCGCGCTGGCGACAAGGTGCAAATCACCATCTACACCGCTCGTCCCGGCATCGTCATCGGCAAGGGTGGCAAGGACATCGACAACCTCCGCAAGGAGCTCGAGAAGGTCGCCGGCGTAAGCAAGGGCATGGTCAAGGTCGACGTCATCGAGATCAAGCGTCCCGAGCTCGACGCCAACCTCGTCGCCCAGTCCATCGCCGAGCAGCTCGAGGGCCGCGTCGCCTTCCGTCGCGCCATGCGCAAGGCCGTCCAGTCCGCTCGCAAGGCTGGTGCCAAGGGCATTCGTATCCAGTGCTCCGGTCGTCTCAACGGCGCCGAGATGGGTCGTCGCGAGTGGTACCGCGAGGGCCGCGTGCCCCTGCACACGCTGCGTGCCGTCATTGGTTATGGCGAGGCTACCGCCCGCACCACCATGGGCGCCTGTGGCGTAAAGGTTTGGATTTACCTCGGCGAGAAGATGAAGGGTCAGCCCGCGCCCAACCCGGCGCTCGAGGGTGGCTCCACGCGTCCTCGTCGTCGCAACGATAGGAGGGGACGCTAATGCTCGCACCTAAGCGTGTACTGCACCGCAAGGTTCAGCGCGGCTCCATGAAGGGCAAGGCCAAGGGCAACACCACGCTGCATTTTGGCAGCTACGGCATCCAGGCCCAGGAGGCCCACTGGATCACCAACCGTCAGATTGAGGCTGCCCGTGTCGCCATCACCCGTCGCATGAGGCGTGGCGGCAAGGTGTGGATCACCATCTTCCCCGACAAGCCCATCACCAAGAAGCCTGCCGAGACGCGCATGGGTTCTGGTAAGGGCAACCCGGAGGAGTGGGTAGCCGTCGTCAAGCCTGGCCGCATCATGTTCGAGATCGACGGCGTCCCCGAGGACGTCGCCAAGGAAGCCCTGCGTCTCGCGCAGCACAAGCTGCCGATCAAGACCAAGATCGTCAGCCGCGCCAGCCAGGCCCAGGAGGTGTAGGCAAGAATGAAGTACAAGGAAATTCAGGCACTCAGCGACGCCGAGCTCGCTATGAAGCTCGAGGAGGGTCGCGCCGAGCTGTTCAATCTGCGCTTCCAGATGGCAACGAGCCAGCTCGACAACACGGCGCGCGTCAAGCTCGTCAAGCGCGACATCGCCCGCGTCCAGACCGAGATTCGCGCCCGCGAGATCGCGGCCAACGCCAAGAACTAGAGGGCAGGAGAGATACCAAATGGCAGAAACCGCAATCAGGAACGCGCGTAAGATCCGCACGGGTGTGGTTGTTTCGCTGTCCGGCGACAAGACCGTCACCGTAAAGATCAACTACCGCAAGCATCACCCTAAGTACGGCAAGATGATGACCATTTCCAAGAAGCTCCACGTTCACGACGAGAAGAACGAGTGCGGCCTCGGCGACACCGTTCGCGTCATGGAGACGCGTCCGCTCTCCAAGACGAAGCGTTGGCGCATGGTGGAGATCGTTGAGCGCGCCAAGTAGCGATCGGAGGAACAGCGAATGATTCAGATGGAAACCATGCTCAACGTCGCTGACAACAGCGGCGCGAGGCGCGTGAAGTGCATCAAGGTCATCGGTGGCTCCAAGAGGCGCTACGCCGGCATCGGTGACGTGGTAATCTGCGCAGTTCAGGAGGCAACTCCCAACAGCGCAGTCAAGAAGGGTGACATCGTGCGCTGCGTAATCGTGCGCACCAAGAAGGAGACCCGCCGCAAGGACGGCAGCTACATCCGCTTCGACCAGAACGCCTGCGTCGTCGTGGACAAAGAGGGCGAGCCCCGCGGCACCCGTATCTTCGGGCCCGTGGCACGCGAGCTGCGCGACCGCAAGTACATGAAGATCGTCTCGCTCGCACCCGAGACGCTGTAAAGGAGGCGACCGACAGATGCCTAAGATGAACGTGAAGAAGGGCGACAAGGTCCAGGTCCTCTCCGGCAAGGATAGGGGTGCTCAGGGCGAGGTCCTGCGCGCCTTCCCTCGCGAGGGTAAGGTCATCGTCGAGGGCGTGGCTGTGGTCAAGAAGGCCCAGCGTCCCACGCAGGAGAACCAGAACGGTGGCTTCAAGGAGATGGAGTCCAAGATCGACGTGTCCAACGTCATGGTTGTTTGCCCCAGCTGCGGCAAGCCGACCCGCGTTGGCCATGCAGTCAACGCCGAGGGCAAGAAGGTCCGCGTCTGCAAGAAGTGCGGCGCCCAGTTCTAAGCCCAACCCAATCGATTGGCGAACGCCCCCTGCATCTGCAGGGGGCGTTCGTGCATGTACCGCCCAAAAGGGACCGTCCCTTCCGGACTAGTCCAACGGGGACCGTCCCTTCTGGGCGGTTACCGTATCCAGCGATACTTCGTGCCGCGGCCGCCACCGATTTTTTGAATCTTGCCGGCGCGTTGCAGGTTGGCAAGGGTACGATTTGCCGTAGTGGGGGAAATGTCGGGACATTCGTTAAGGATGTCAGATTTAGCGATATTCCCCAACGTGCGCCTGAATACCGCTTCGATGCGCTCTGGCTTCGACATGCGGGTCTCTACCACACCATTAAGACGATCCTCAAATATCCTGCTCGCGCCAATTAGGCAGCCAAGAAGGTACTTCACAAAGGCCAAATAGCTATGCGCTCCATCGCTCCATCCATAAGAGCTTCGCCTAAGTGCCTCATAATACTGGTCTTTGCTCTTCTCGATTTCATGCTCTACAGACACATATCGTCCAACGAGATACCCACTGCGGTATAGCAAGAGGAGCGTAAGCAAGCGACTCATACGACCATTGCCATCATTGAACGGGTGAATGCACACAAAGTCGAATGTAAAAATTGCCACGAGTAGGAGAGGGTCAACGATTTGCGCACGGGTCGCATCGTTGTACGCGTTGCAAAGTGATTCCATTGCGTCTGGAACTGCAATGGCGGGAAGTGGCTGGAAGCGCACTCGTCTATTCCCCTCTGAATCGATTTCGACGATGCTGTTATCCACGTCCTTCCATTTTCCGCCGTAGGAGCGATCTGTGGCTTTAAAAAGATCCCTATGAAGCTGCAGAATGACGTTGGGAGTAACGTCAATTGCATCATAGCTTTCGTGAATGAGCGAAAGCACGTTGCGATAACCAATGATTTCTTGCTCGTCCCGGTTTCGCGGCGCGACTTCGTCTGCCAGCAATTTTGCAAGACGACTTTCCGTAGTTGCAATCCCTTCAATACGATTTGACGAAGCAGTGCTTTGGATCTTAGCGACTTCCCGAAGAAACTCAAGCTCGGCTGGTCGTTGCTTAATATAGAGTGCCTGGCGCCCTTTGTGCTCGTGAAGAAGGGCAACAGAATTTAGCACGCCCTCTGTAAGGAGTTCATTGGGGGTGTGAGAGTAATCAAACGTCCGCATATCAGTCCAATCTGCATCATTTTCTAAAAATTTGGTCAAACAGTATACATATGACTAAGATAAAAGTAAATGACAAAGAATTTGGACATCTATCCGCTTGAGTCTCATGCAGAATCCGGGCAATCGCGATCAAATGGCGTTACTCCCCTGAGTGGAGCGAAGAACCGGAACCGCCCTCATGTAAAAAATGTGCCACGCGTTACCTCCGTTTGCGATGGGGCGTGCCATAATCAGATTCAAGAAGCCAATACGCAGCAACCTAACGTACACAAAGGACACCCAATATGGATCTTCTCGTCGCCATCGTTGATGATACGGATGATGATCGGTCCCGACTGTCGCAGGACGTGCGTTCCTTGCTCACGCAAAAGCAGTGTGACTGTACGGTAGTCGCATACACGGGTGCCGAGGAGTTCCTGTCGGATGCCTCGCGTGGCAAGGTAGACATAGCCTTCTTGGATGTTCGCATGGGTGGCATGGATGGGATCGAGCTCGCCACCCGTCTTCGCGATGCCGACACCTCGCTTGTCATCGTGTTCGTTACCAGCTCGCGCGAGTACGCGCTCGACGCCTTTCCCACCCATCCCTTCGACTACCTGGTAAAGCCCTACACGAGAGAGCGCCTGTCCACTGTGCTCGATGACATTCTGGCTGCGCTTCGCATGCGAGAGGGATCCAAGTCCATCCAGGTGGACGTGCCCTACGGAAGCGTGGCCATTCCCTTGGATCGCGTGGTGGTCATTGAGGCACGAAGTCACAGCTCGGTGCTCACGCTGGAAGGCGGGCATGAGATACGTTCCACCCTGAGCTTTGCCAAGATCAATGCCCTTGTTGGCAGCGAACCACAGTTTCTATTGATTAACCGCGGCGTCGTGATCAACATGGACCGCGTGGTGAGCGTGGAGGAGGGCACCACCGTGATGGTGGGAGAGTTGCGGTTGCCCCTGCGAAGACGGGACCGAAGTGAGCTTGCCCGCACCATCACCCAACACATGATCTCGCGCACGGCAAGGAGGTAATATGGACATCGTTGCCCTCAACATCTCCTATGCGCTCGAACTCTGCATGGCCATTCCCGCATTTGTAATGGCGTTGGCGCCCGTAAACAAGTCCCTTTCCATAGGAAAAAAAGAAGCATATGCGATGGCGGCCGCATACCTGGCACTGCTCATTGGAACAGGCGCAATCGTGTGCCGGCGACTGTATTTGCCCACCATTGTGGTTATGGTGCCAGGATCGCTCCTCCTCTTTCTTCCATATGCACAAACGGTCAACCTATCGTTGCCAAAGAAGATCTTCTGCTTCGCCAATGCCATGATGCTGTGCTCGTTTTCGACTATGTATGCCACCGTAATAATGGCAGCGTGGGAGTCAAACAATACCGCTAAGGTGGTTCTGCCGCAAACGGGGCTCTTGGCGCTCGTTATAGCTGCCATCTTGTGCCTGCTGTTCTACAAGACCTTGGTGGAAAAGCTCCCCGTGCTCCTCTTTCACGACGAGATAGACGACCTATGGCGTTGGCTCGTGCTTATTCCAGTGGCCCTTGCAGCCCTTATGCGGTGGATGATACCTCACGACCCGGCGCTCATTATGCTTGGGCGCACGGGGGCCATCATGCTGGTTACGACTGCGTTTATCCCCTTCGTGACGTGGCTTCTGTATCACATTGCATGGAACGTCATGTCGCGCGTGTGGGAAGAGGCCCAGTTGCGCCAGGAGGTCACGATTCTGCGGGCAGAAGAGCGGCGGTTCAACGAACTCAGCACATATATGAGTGAGGGCAGGGCGCTTCGCCACGATTTTCGCCACCACCTGCTGGCCATGCGCGGCATGTTGGAGGCAAACAAGATAAGCGAGCTCTCGGCGTATCTCGACCAACTCTCTAACATGGAGGCGGAGGGCCAGAGGCCGCAGCTGTGCCGAAACTTGGCCGTGGATTCGATAGCTGCCTATTACGATGCGATGGCTCAGGAAAAGCGTGTCAACATGACCTGGTTCTTGGACTTGCCCGAGGAGCTTCCCGTTGGCGAGGTTGACTTCTGCGCGATTTTGGGCAACTTGGTGGAAAACGCCATCGTTGCCTCGGCGGAGCTGGAGGAACCCAAGCGCTGGGTCGAGGTTGTATCGCAAGAGGTTACCGACCATGCACTGGGCATAAACGTGCGCAACTCCTTTGCCGGCGAGGTGCACTTTGGCCGCGATGGGCTACCCAAGACTCGTAGACGCGGCCATGGCATCGGGCTTCCGTCGGTCGTTACCACCATACAGCGCTACAACGGTGGATTCGACGTTCGCGCACAGGACGGCGAGTTTTTCTTTGGGGCAATGTTGTATCACGAGTAACACAAAATCTGTGCCGCGATGGGGAGTATCCCCAAGGTGGCAAAGAGAAGTAGGTACCTTAAAAAGTGCGGGTTTTGCGTTTGCGCCCAAACATGGTATGTAATACGTCGCTAGTGGTAAAATTTGTATAGCTGTGTAGAAGGGACAAATATCGTGTTGGCCATTCGAGACATACATCTGGGCGGAACAAAAGCCCGAGGACATAACAAGGACCTTCAACGACTGAGTCGACAGGACCTCCTTGAACTTTTGGTGGGCCAAATGCACGAGGGCGATGAGCTGCACGCCATCATCGAGCAAAGAGAGCGCGAGGTAGCAGACCTCAACGCCCTTGTGGATCGCCTTAAGGATAAGCTCGACCTCAAGGACGAGCAGATAGAGAACCTCAAAGAGAAGCTCAATCTCAAAGATGCGCAAATTGAGCATCTAAAGAAGCGGCTCGACCAAAAGGACAACACAATTTCCACGCTTAAGAGGCGCCTTGACTTTAAGGATTTGCTCATTGCGCGGTTGAGCGAGTCCCAAAACGTTGGTGCGGATGATCTGGAGATCCTTGAGGCGCGCGAACGCGCATTGGAATACGCAGAGGCTCATGCGGAGGTCCAGGACGAGGAGTCACTGGATGAGTGAAGATATGAATGAAGAAGTATCCCGCGAGGACGAAGAACATGCTCCAAGCGCGGAGGCGCCCGAGGCCGAATCTGTCCGGGAGGGCGAAGAAGAGGCTCCAAGCATGGAGGAGCGCATAGCGGCGCTCGAGGCCGAGCTCGCCCGGGAGCGCCGCGAGGGCAAAGGAGACGCATCGGACGCACAAACGCTCGAGGCAGAACTTGCTCAGGAGCTTCACAAAGGTAAGAACGATGCTCCAAGCATAGAGATTCTTGAGGCTGAGCTTGGCCGTGTGCGTCACAAACGCAACTATCTCAAGGCATTGAAGAGCACTGTTTTCAGCCTCATTATTGTGGCTGCGGCGGCTGTTCTCGTTGCCATGCTGGTGCTGCCTGTGCTTCAAATTACGGGTGCATCCATGACCAACACCCTGCAGGACCGCGACATAGTGGTCGCGCTGCGTGGCACAGATTTTAAAACGGGCGATGTGGTTGCGTTTTACTACAACAACAATATATTAGTGAAGCGCGTCATCGCGAACGAGGGTCAGTGGGTAAACATTACCGAAGACGGTACGGTTTATGTCGACAACGTTGCCCTCGACGAGCCCTACATCAACGACAAGGCATTGGGCGACTGCAACATACAACTGCCGTATCAGGTGCCCGAAGGCAAGGTCTTCGTTATGGGCGACCACCGTAGTACGAGCGTGGACAGCCGAAGTACGGCGCTGGGATGTATAAGCAAAGAGATGTTCTTGGGGCGCATCCTGTTCCGGGTCTGGCCGCTTAACGCCTTGGGGCCGATAGGATAGACTGCCGTAGGCGCGGCACCGACTGGCTTCGATTACGTTGGTGGTGTTTGATAGGCAAAAGGAGATGGGCCTATCGTCCAGCTTTAGGAGCCTCTGCCTGCGCTTCGGTGCCCTATCTCGGCTACGTCGCTTCTATATTTACTGGTCGGGTGGCTGGATTCGAAGGCTTTAAGGATTGCCTGGGGTCACTTTGCCAGCGAGAGCTTCTCTCTTACTGCCTCCTCTATAAAGCTGTTCAGGCTCTGGTTGTGCTCAATCGCGTAGATTGCGGCGCGGCGGTGGGTCTCCCTGTCGCGGAAACGAACGTTGAGGCTGCCCTTGTAGGCGACCTCCGGTGTCGTCCCGTCGTACTCGCACTGAACGAGGTAGTCGTCCACCGATCCGTGGAAGTCCTCCACGAGGCTGCGCGCGTCCACGCCCTCGTAGGAGATGAGCGAGCGAATGCCCAGCACCTTGCCAAAAAAGACCCCGTCCTCCTCCGAGAACTCGACGCTTCCCACGTAGCCCCTGTATTCCATCGTGTTCCTCATATGAGGTCCTCCTGCTCCAATTGCTCCCTTAGCTGCTTGACCTGGTATGCCAGTAGCTCCTTTCGTGGGTGCGGCTTGTGGAGCAAAATCTTAGTCGCGTGCTTGGCGCTTGAGAATAGCACCCTTGACCCGCTCGTCCTGCCCTTGTTCGCGCGCCTGTAGTCGAGGTGGCGCAGAAGCGTCTCCGCTTCCTCGAAGCTGAAGTCCCGGGGATTGGACTTCAGCTTGCGTATGAGCTTCTCCTTCTGCCCCACGTACGCACTCCTCGTCCTTTCCGCTCTTCCCCATGTACGGATACTACTCCATTCTGAGGTGATATGCAACTATATACAGTCGCATATCATGACAGTCCGCGTCGCCAGCACAGGTACGCAATCGGCGCATGTGGCGCGGAAGGCCCCGTCTTCCAAAAAAGAATACATGTTCCCGAACTAATGTACTGTTATGATATACACATAGCGACGGCTGGATGGGGTGGTGCCTGTGGATGCGGCAATCGACGTTGGCGGGAAGCGGCTGCGGGAGGACCTGGAGCGGCTGGAGCGGTTTAGGCTGCTGGACGACACGTTCATGAGGCAGGTGTTCCGGGGCCAGCTGGGACTCGCGCAGCACGTGTTGAGGATACTTACGGGTTTGGGCGGCCTTACGCTCGTGAGGGAGGAGACGCAGCACGACCTCAAGCGGGCGACCAGGTCCAAGTCGCCCGTGCTCGACGTGTGGGGGACCGACGAGTCGGGTGACCAGTACGACATGGAGGTGCAGGCGGGGACGGATCTTGATCCGATGCGCTTTCGCTACTACGGTTCTGCCATGGATGTGGATGCTCTACCCGCCGGTAGGGACTTCGATGAATTGCCGCAGCGATGGGCCGTGGTGGTGCTTGAGCGCGACCCGGACGGGTGCGCGAGATGTGCAGGATCAGCGAGGAGATCTTCAACGAGGGCGTCGAGCAGGGCATAAAGCAGGGTATCGAGCAAGGCGTCGAGCAGGGCATCAGGCAGGGTGCCAGGGACAACTTGCTGGAGAACGTGCGGAGCATGGTGAGGAACCTCCAGATCACGGCCCAGCAGGCGCTGGACGCCTTGGACGTGCCCGAGTCAGACCGGCCGGGAATCATCGCGATGCTTTAGGCGCGGCCGCGCTCACTTGGCCTTGTCCTTGAGAAGCTGTTCTGCATTAGGCGTGCCGCAACACGTCTTTCGCTCATGGGCTTTCCCCGCATTCAACACACGCTCCGTTACTTCTTTCCCCGTTCGGGTAAAACTACTGCGTTTCGGGAAGAACCTATTGAATCTGCTCGCCAGACGTAATAGGTTAGCTTCAGAGGACTATGCAAAGTAGAAGAAAAGTGCTGGATCGATAAGGAGAGGAGGCAGCACGATGGCAGAAAACACCAATAATCGTCTTACCGGAATGCTGCTGTCCAAAAGCCGTCGCGCTCAGTACCTCAAGGTATTTGCGGTACTGGCGGCTTGCGTGGCGGTTGCGGTGGCGATTGTGCTTCACCAGAACGGCGTTGCCATGACGCACAAGGAGCAGGTGCTCACCTGTCCCGTTACGGGTGCGGTGGCGCACACGCATGACCAGAGCTGCTACGACAAGGACGGCAACCTGGTCTGCACGCTACCCGAGCGCGAGCTGCATGTCCATGACGATAGCTGCTACACAGAGACGCGCACGCTCATCTGTGGCCAGGAGGAGTCTGACGAGCACCAGCATACCGACGCGTGCTACAACGTCTCGCGCGACCTTACCTGCGGCAAGGAGGAAGTGACCGAGGAGCATGTGCATGGTCCTGGTTGCTTTACCACCGTTACGGTGCAGGATGCCGACGACAGCGACAATGCAAACGCAGGCGATGCCGAGGCAACCGTTCAACCCAGTGCGAACACGACGGAGGGCGCCGCTGCCTCCCAGTCCGCCTTGCCGGCCCAGTCCTTTACGGGCTTGGTTAAGGATCAGAACGATAAGGTTGTGCTTCAGGTTGAGGTTACGGCTCCTGAGGGCGCGTTCCCCGCAAACACCACCATGAAGATCGCGGCCATTGACTCAAAGGACGTAAAGGACACCGTTGACAAGGCCGTAACGCAGAAGTCGGCGGATGAGGTTGTCAAGGACATTCAGGCAGTAGACATCACCTTCTTCAACGAGGCTGGCCAGGAGATTGAGCCGCTCTGTCCCATCACGGTGTCGATGATGTCCGACAAGATTGCCAACGAGAACACGAACCCCGTGCTTGTCCATGTGGACGACGAGGGTAAGGGCGAGGTCGTCGACCAGCTGAGCGACAAGCAGGCGGCCGAGCGTAACGTCGAAACCAGCGACAACACGCTGGCTTTTGACGCCAATGCGTTCTCTGTCTACGTCATTGCCTATACGGTAGACTTCCATTACGACGTCGATGGTGAAACGTACGACTTCAGCATACCCGGTGGCGGTTTCGTGAGTCTCACGGATCTGATAGAAGTCCTTGGCGTAGCTGAGGGAACGGGTTCCGAGGAAAATGCCGTAAATTCTGAGGAACTAGCGGGAGAAGATGCTCTCACGCTCAGTGGCATTCAGGTTAGCGATAAGACGAGAAAATTCGTCGCAGATGTGGAGAGCGTTCAGTTCTCGAGTCCTGACTTGGTTTGGGTTGGGAAGATTGAGTCCGACAGCACAGTTGGTGGCCTAAAGGAAGCCAACGGGTTGGACGTACAGTACTCCGCAGAACTGTCAAAAGAGCAGATTGAACAGATTAACGCGCAGACCGTGAAGGGCGGAGACTGGGTTCTGATTAGCAAACTTCCGTTCCTGAGCGAGGAGAGCCTGACCGTTACGATGAAGAACGGTGAGGTGTTCACCATCAAGGTTACGGACGCGCAACTTAAGCAGACTGTGATCAGCAAGAGCGGTGAGACATGGGAAATCACTGTGACCTATGATGACAGCGCCAAGATTCCGAATGGGGCGGAACTCAAAGCTACGGAGATTACTAAAGAAAACAGTGAATACTCGAATATCCGTCAGAGTATTAAAGACAATTTTGATGGGGACAAAGAGGACATCACTGGCGCGCCCATTCTGTTTGATATTTCCATATGGAATGGTGACCAGGAAATTGAACCTGCCGAAGGAAGCCAGGTTCAGGTTGAGGTAAAGCTCGTCTCTGACGCTGTAAAGGGCATGTATACCGCAGAGGATTCACCGCTGCTCATAGATGAACTGCCCGTCAATGATTCGCAGGCTAAAATGACCAAAGAGATGAAGGTCCTTCATCTTAAGGAAGATAAGAAAATCGACCTAGTGGAGTCTACGGACACCATTAGTGAAGGTGAAACGGTTTCTAGCTTCACTACAGATTCATTCTCGAACTGGCTGCTCTACTTGGATGAAGATTTGACATCTATTAATGTGACGACTGGAGACAGTATCACATTAAGGCCATATTCCGAATGGATATGGAAGAAGAATGATGAGCTGGAACAATATCAGGGTGGCCAGTGGACTTTCCCGAGTAGTGATTGGGAATCACGAAATACAAGAGAAGGAAATATCAATTACACATATTATACGCATAAGACAAATGGGTCAGTATTCCGTTCTTTTGAGAAGACGGATGACCAACTACATGAGACCTATATAGTCGTTACGAGCGTTTCTTTGAATGCGGGCACTTTTAACCTGCAGACAAATAAGGGAAAAACGATCCAGGTGAATGTCACACAAGGCCAAGCGAGCGGTAAGCCAAAAACGGTTCCAGGCATCGAAGGACTTACAGTTAATCTATTTGACTATGATGTGCCGTATGTTAATGGCCAACCCGACTTTAAGCGTTCCGGCAATCTGGACGTAGAAGGAAACAAGGCTACCACTCCGATAAATGAAACGGTCAATGTAGATCATGATTTGAAGTTCCTTGGATGGGGATATGACGGCGCTAACCATGGCGTTAACAGTTACACGCAAGAAAATCCAGTACAAGGCGTTGTTAAAGATAGGCTTGGGACTGATGGATACCCAGTATTGAACACTACAAGTAGCGAAAGCCTTGCGTATCTGTTTAACACGGATTCGCATAATAGTAGTGTCTTTGCGTTCCCGAACGCTGACGGCTTATTCCAGCAGGACGATCAGGGCTATTATTACTATAACAGCAATTCAAATTACGCAGAATATGATCAAACTTCTAATACCTTCACACTGTATGAACATACATATTCGCAGAATACGGGTGGTTCCAACGGAGCTAACGCTAAGCCGATTGGCTTCTTCCCGTTCCATGAATACGACACAGTGAATACACAGCCAAGTATGAATCATAACAAAGATCTAAACCATCATTTTGGAATGAGCATGGCGGTGGACTTTGAGATACCACAAGACAGGATGGCTCCTGATCCAAGTGGAAACAGACAACCGATTATTTATGAATTCTCTGGCGATGATGACTTGTGGGTATTTATTGATGATGAGCTTGTACTGGATATAGGCGGACTTCATCAGCCGGTTACTGGAACGATTAACTTTACAACCGGAGTGATAAGCGTTCATGGCGTAAATGATAAAACGATGACCTTCGAGGTTGGTAGCCATACGTTAAAGATGTTCTATTTGGAACGCGGTGGCTGCGATTCCAACCTGTCGGTACGGTTCAACCTTCCGTTAATACTCGGTAAGGGTAGTGTGCGAGTTGTCAAGAAGAGCGATGCAAGTGATCAGGCTAACCCTGATACACCATTGGTCGGTGCACTGTTTGGTATTTGGGACAGTCCAAACTGTGCAGGTGAGCCATACACCATAGTTACTTCTGATCAAAATGGCGTCATTAGCAAAGACCTTCCGATTCGTGATGAGGGACAAGAAGAGAGACAAAAGTTTTACATGAAGGAAATTGCTCCTCCTGGCGGGTATCTGCTCAATCACACCATATATACCTTGACTGCCGGAGATTTGGATGCCAATGGGAATTGCGTTTTTGAAATCAGCAGTGGGGACGGGGCTATCTCAGACAGAGATGTTAATGGTGATCCAATCATCCGTAATCAGGCAGTGGCACCAATTAATATAGAAGTTGAAAAAATATGGCAAAATTCAGATGGAACTCAAATAAATGTTCCGGAAGGTGTTACAGCAAAGTTTGAGGTAAAGCGTTTGCGCACGTATAGCACTGACCCATTGTATACAGTCGTTTTGAGGAGCCAAGAAAATAGCAACGTGAAGTTTGATACAATATTGGCCCACGCTGGAGATAAACTTACTATAAAGTATCGTCATCATGCGGATTCGAATGGTACTTCCGTGGATTGTGTCACCGCCAATGGTGCGCAAGGGGTATTGCATCTGCCTACAAACAACACCGGTGATGAAATCAGTGTCACATATACAGTGAATGCGAGCCATGCAGACAATGGTGAAATTCAGATACTCATACCAAATTGGTTTACAGAATGGTGCCATGCCCCCAGTTATCGAGATGGATACAATCCAAAATTCGTGGGCATCCAGACTACATCGCATAACACTGTAACGGAAATAGACCCCACATATAATCAGCAGGTTACACTGACTTCTCAGGATAACTGGAGAAAGACCTTAAGTGATCTGATTGTTCAGGGAACGGACAGTGCAACCACGACACTCTATCATTACGAATATTATGTGGTTGAAACAAGTATTCCGAACGGATACCAAGCACTCTATCCTGGTTCTATCAACAATGAACCTTCAAGTCAGGCTTCTAACACCTCTGGAACTCAAACAGTAGTAAACAAACAATTGAACACGAATATCACTCTGAAAAAGGTCGCAAAAGACCAGCTGAATGCAGTTAATCCGCCGACACTAAAGAACGCGACGTTCAGAATAGAGAAATATACTTCAAATTCATACGATGGACTCGACACCTCTTGGGGAAATGACGGATGCAAGTCTCTAACAGATGATGATGACAATGGAGAGTTCTTGATTGAAGGGCTGTCTACAGGTTTCTATAAGATCGTAGAGACGAGATGTCCAGACGGGTATATTAAATGCTCCGAAGATCCGACATTTGAAGTCAAGATGAACGACACTACAAAAGAGCTAGAAATCGTTTTGCTCAATTCGAATCAGTTAGGATTTGTAAAATACAACAAGAATGATGCAACACTTCTTTATGGTAACGAGCCTGGCGAAGCTCTCCCGAGCACCGGTGGGTTTGGGACAACGTCCTTTACCATTATTGGATCCATGCTGGTTGCCGGAGCCGGAGCCATGTTGGTGATGAAGAAGCGGAGGTCGGCTGAATAAACGGGAGCTAGAATAGCCCGAGTCCTGCGGGGCTTTCTTGGGGGTGAAGTGTGACAAGCGTGCATTTGGGCTATGCACATCGCACAAACCACCATGGATATAAAAGCGTGTAGTAACAGTTCGTTAAGAGAAAGGAACGACATGAAACAAGTAAGAAGACTATTTACGTTTGCCCTGGCGCTGTTCATGGCATTCGCGATCGCCCTCCCCGCATTTGCGGCCGACGGGGATCGTGATGTTGATGCAAAGGTCACGGTAACTGGGTTTGAAGAGGGAGATACCATCACGGCGTATCAGTTCATAACGTGGAAAGACGGAGAAGGCTGGGAACTCGCGGATGGTATCGAGAACATCACAATCGATGATATCACCGACGGTCTTACCAAGGATGAGCTCGCTACTCTGGCAAGCCAAACTTCAAAGATGACTGCTGTCACTGGCACCACTACAGGCACTACCTGGGAGAAGACATGCGGCACTGTTGCCACAGCTGGTTCATACCTTGTTCTTGTCGCTTCCAATAATGTGAAATATATCTATAACCCCGCAGTAGTATCCGCAGACTTCAGTGGGACAAATGAGGCAGCTGTTGATTTGACGGCCAATGCTGCTATGTTCAAAAAGGAAGACATCAAGGTCGAGAAGAAAGCTGACAACGCTCCAGATGACTATGATGTTCAGGTTGGCGACATCGTTCCGTTCACGGTAACAGTGACGGTGCCACAGTACAGCGCAAACTGGACCAAGCCGTATTTCGCGGTATCCGACGAGCTTTCTGATGGTCTTACCATTCAAACAGTTCCGACGATTGCTGGACTTACTGCCGGTACTGACTACACGATTACAGCGGGCGGCACCGTCGGCGCCGATGGCTTTACCATCACGTTCTCTGAGAGCTATCTGAAGGACAATGCTTCCGCGGCTGTCGATATTAAGTACTCTGCGCTGGTCGGTGATGCTGTACAGGCTAATGCACAGGTTCATGAGGAAACCAACAAGGTCACTCTTGAATTCTCGAACAATCCTTCCAATTCATCTGATCACAAGACCGTTGATGACGAGACGCATCACTACACCTTCGCCATTGACGCAACTCGCCTGGGCCAGGGTTCTGAGAAGACCAACGAACTGATCAAGGTCGGCGTAGATGCAGACGGCAATCCGGTAACTGTCTACAAAGAAGGCGAAGAGCTTCCTACGGGTGTACAGCCGCTTGCTGGCGCTGAGTTCACGTTGACTGGTACTGGTGCGAATGGTGCAGAGAATGGCTATAGCCAAACCGCTACGTCCGATGCATATGGCCGCGTCTTCTTCAATAACCTTGAGGTTGGCACCTACACGCTGCAGGAGACCAAGGCACCTAATGGCTATATCAAGGATCAGACATCGCACACCGTTGCGATCACTGCCGAGTACAACGCTGACACCACGCTGAAGAGCTACACCATCACGATTAATGGAGAGGATGTAACGGGCACCTCCACCTACACGGCAACGACAAATGCCGAGAATGTGACAACGTACACGGTTGAGGCAGAAGGTAATGATACCTTCCCCATTAACAACAAGCAGGGCACCGAGCTTCCCTCCACTGGTGGCATCGGCACCACGATCTTCTACGTCGTTGGTGGCGTTATGGTTGCTGGCGCGGTCGTCTTCCTGCTCACCAAGCGTCGCGCTGCTGCTGAGTAGTTGATGGCCAATTGAGTGTGGAGATACCTCTTACCACACGATGAATCGGGAGCCCAGGCGGGCACAGCATCCGTCTGGGCTCCTCCGCAAAGCGGATACGATCGCATGCTGGGCATATAGAAGCATCAGGTATACCCAGCAAACGCTCGTATTCTAGGAGGAGAAGAGCAAGGGAACGATGGACGTACTGGCGCGCATACGCAAGCCGAAGCAGGCGGCGTCGCAAGCAAGCGACGACACCCAGCGCGGAGAAATTCCGCGCAAGGGTGGGCGCAAGCCTGCCGGCAAGCGCAGGATGTCCATCTCAACCATCGTGATGACGATGATGCTCATAGTGGGCCTTGGCATTATAGCGTATCCGTCATTCAGCGATTGGTGGAACAGCTTCCATCAATCTGCGGTCATACAACGCTACGTCGAGGCTGTTCAGGAGACCGATCCAAAGCAAATTGAGAAAATGCTACAGGATGCGCGTGCATACAACGAGACATTGGTGAACAACAACGGACGCTTTTCCATGACGAACGAGGAAAGCGCCACATATAATGCGCTGCTCAATCTTACGGGCAACGGTGTTATGGGGTACGTAAACATCCCGTCAATTGGTGTGAATCTTCCTGTATATCATGGTGTGGATGAGGTCCACCTGCAGGTTGCTGTGGGACACATTGAAGGATCGAGTCTTCCCGTTGGTGGTCCTAGCACACACTGTGTGGTGAGCGCGCACCGAGGACTGCCATCAGCAAAGCTCTTCACGGATTTGGACAAGGTGAAGGAAGGCGACATCTTTACCTTTACCGTCTTGGATCAGACCCTTACCTACGAGGTAGACCAGATTCGCATCGTCGAGCCAAGCAACATGAGCGATCTTGAAATCCAGAAGGATGCCGATTACGCCACGCTCATAACCTGTACGCCTTACGCCGTTAACACGCATCGCCTGTTGGTGCGCGGACATCGCATAGAGAACTTGTCCGATAGGGCGGTAGTCCCGGCGGGCGCCGTGCAAATTCCCCCATACATTGCCATGCTGGCGGTAGCCATACCACTGCTGTTTGTCTATTTGCTTGGCGCCCTCATCTACTATCGACATCGCCATCCAGAGCTGGACGAGCAAAAGGCATTGGATGTTGTACGTGAGCATGCGATGAAGATGGAGGCTGGCAAAGATGGTGATGATGACAAGAACGTTGAGTCGATAGGTGAGAAGGAATAACGGATGATGGAAGGGAAAGGAGAGCCCATGAAACACAAGTTACGCATATACGCAATGGCAGCTCTGGTCCTGTGTGTCACATGTGTGCTCGCGGTTGGAGGCACACTGACCCAAGCGGCTACTGACTCGCAGCAGGGCGGAGAAGACAAGCTCACGATAAACGTGGCGAGCAACGAGTCTCAGGTTAAAGAGGCGAGCGCTCAGGCGCAACTGTATCGTGTCGCATCCGCAGTTCCAGACGGGCGCTATGACACGTACAACTATGAGTTTGATGTGCCTGAGTTCGCATCGCTCAAGGATGGTTTTAACCAGCAGACATATACCGCTGAAGACTGGAAGGAACTGGTCAAGCGAGCTCAGAAGATCGCGGAAGACAACAACGTGAGTCCCATCGTAACTGCTCCGGTGGGTGACACCATTACCAATCTTAAAGATGGTCTCTACCTAGTGCTTATTCCCAATGCGTCGAGTGGCAAATACAACTTTACGTTCGAGCCTACTCTGGTCTCGATGCCCGGGAAGGTCGACAGCTACGGCAATCCCGTATACACCACCGACCAAGGCACGTGGGTAAAAGACGTTACAGCATCGTACGAAATCAACGTCAAGTGGTCCATGGAGGCGCGCAAGGGCGGCCTCAAAATCAACAAGAGCGTTAACAACCCCAACGGTGAACCTGCAACGTTTACGTTTCTCATTGAGGGAGAAACCGACAATGGGACTTATCAGAATTATGCGGCTGTGCAGTTTAGTGGCAATGGCAACCAATCCACAACTGTAAACGGCATTCCCGCTGGCTACGAATACACGGTTACTGAGGTCGATAGTGGTGCGGGATACCAAACCGATGGCGCTAACGCACAAAAGGTGAAGGTTGTGGCAGATCAAACCGCCGATGTCCAGACTGCCGAGGTCAACTTCACCAACGCACCCAGTGGCTCTGGCAAACAGGGCTATGGCATCGAGAACCACTTCGTCTGGGACGATGGCGAAAGTGGTGGCGACTGGGTGCTCACCCAAATCGAAATCAAAAGGCCTAACGAGTAGCAGAGAGGTGGTACAGCATGAAGCGTAGATACATCATTCTTTCCCTACTCTCCGTGGTGCTCGTGCTTGGCTTGAGCGTGGGTCATGCATGGTCGTATTTCACAGACAACACCATGGCGGAGGGATCGGTACCCATAAGCGTAAAACCCGACACTACGATTACCGAGGAATACGACCCCAAGACGCACACCAAGAGTGTGGTTATCACAAACAATAGTTCAGTGGTTCCCGTGTGGGTGCGTGCCAGGGCCTACGTCCCCAAGCAGCTCGACGGACAGGCCTCGGGTAACAAGTGGACTGGCAACATCGAGGACTGGTTTGAGTACAACGTTGGGGGTGAGCCGCTGGCCCCTGGTGCAAGTACCGAACCGCTCAAGGTGTCGTTTACCTTGCCCGCAAAGTATGACCCCGCAAATAACCCCACGGGCGCACAGAATGGCGACGAAATTAACATCGTCATCGTATACGAGTGCCTCCCGGCGAGCTACGACGCGGACGGCAAGCCTGTACCCGCGAACTGGAACGAATAGGACGGAGGGAATAGCATGAAGAAGTTTCTGAGTTCCCCCAAGGCAACCATCGTGTTGTTCGCCCTTGCGGCGGTGCTGCTGGGATTTGGCGGGATCAACGCCATCCAGGCGGCTCCGCGTATCGAGTCCGAAGACTACCGCGCTCAGGTGCAGCTCTCGAACATCAACGTTGCCGTTACCGAGAACGGGGATGTCGTTGAGGGCGATGGCACTCTCCTTAAAAAACTTGCGGCCAGTGGCGACTTTGAGATTGGGGAGACCTACGATGAACTACTTGCCGTGCGTAACACTAAGCATCCCAGCAGCAAGAACACAGGCGAGGGTATTCCCGAGTATGTGCGCGTAAGCGTTTACCGCTATTGGACAGATGGCAGCGGAAAGCGCGTTGACCTCGATCCCGAGTACATTAAGCTCAACTTCCGCGAGGACAACGGCTGGACCATTGATGCGGCTGCCTCCACCCCCGAGCGTACGGTGCTCTACTACAAGGACGTGGTGCCAGTGGACGGCGATACCCAACCCTTCGCGGACAAGATTACCATCGATAAAGCCGTGTCAACAGCTCTGAACAACGGCATATATCAGTACGACAACGTCAGCTTCCATGTAAAGGTCACGGCAGATGCCGTGCAGACCCACAACGGTACCGAGGCTATGACTAGCGCTTGGGGCCGCACGAACAAGTAGGGAGGGGTTGACGATGAGAAAACTGTTTGCCGCAATCCTTGGTCTCGTGCTGGCAATGGCGATACCTGCCACAGCGTTTGCAGACCACATCGACGGCCAAACGGGCTGGTACGTGGAGTACACCAGCTCCGGCCAGATGCAGGACAACTACACCCAGGCCTCATGGGCCGACAACGTGAGCAAGTTGCAGCCCGGCGACGACATCACGCTTACCGTTGAGATTCGCCAGTCAAACGACACCCCGTCCGACTGGTATCTCACCAACTCCGTCCTTAAGTCGCTTGAGGATGGCGACGCGAAGGGCAGCGCCTATGGATACAAGCTCTCGTATGAGGGCCCTTCCAATTCGCGCACGCTGTACGAGAGCAAGAGCGTGGGCGGCCAAGGCTCTGCTGACGGATTGGCAGAGGCCACCAACGCAATGGACGACTACTTCTTCTTGGGGACGCTATCCAAAGGCGAGACCGGTAAGGTGAAGCTCAACGTGTCGTTGGACGGCGAGACCGAGGGCAACGCATACTTCGATACGCTGGCAAGGCTGGCCCTCAAGTTTGCGGTAGAGCCCAACGTCGATCCGCAAACCATCACCAAGAACAACGTGGTTACAAAGGAGAATGTGGTCACGCAGAATCAGGATGCGGAGATTTGTTCCCATATGGATTGCGGTGAACGATAAATAAAGTTTTTTGTAATAAACAGTTTTGTGGAGAGTCGTGTAACGCATCCGCAACGTGCGGAACAAGGCGAGTGAGGAAGAGGGGGATGAGTAATGAAGCGACGTGGTCTAACGCTATTGACTCTTGTCACCCTGCTTGTCGTGGCGGCAGCATTTACCATAGCTGCTCCCGCGCTGGCTGAGAAGTACGACTACAAGGTGCGCGTATTCCCGGGAAACCGCGGGACACTTTCGGCTGATCCGGTCGAAGTGACCGTTCCCAAAGGTGGAGACGTAAACCTGTACGATGTTGCCACGGCCACCATCACGGATGACAGGTACGTGCAGACGGGCTTCCGTCTGAGTGGAACCGATGAGGTTCGCATCGACGGTAAGGTGAACGGTGTTTCCGAGGACATGGACTTCGTCGTCGCATATGGCGTGAAGGCTAATACCATCGAATACACCATCAAGTACGTGGAGTACGGAACGGGCAAGGAGCTGGCAAAGCCCAAGACCTTCTATGGCAAGGTTGGCGACAAGCCCGTGGCCGCTTACGAGTTTGTTGAGGGCTACCGTCCGTTGTACCTCGCCATTACCGGCACGCTAACCGACGACGGAGAGAACGTTTGGACGTTCGAGTATGCCAAGCTGGCCGAGGGCGAGACGATTGAGACGACGACCACCAACACCAACACGCGGTATGTGACCAATACCACAGGCGGTGGGCAGAACGGCACGACGACCGTCGTCAACGAGACCGCTGGCGGTGGAGAGACCACCGAAACGACTACCGGTACCACCACAACGACCGGCACCGACCAGACCGGCACCGAAGGCGGAGCACAGAACGCTGAGGGCCAGAACGCCGGTACCACAGAGCCTGGCATCGAGGGCGGCGAAGACCAAACTCCTCCGCCAACGCAGGAGATCTTGGACATGGACACGCCGTTGGCAGGTCCTGGTTCCGAGACTAATGCGGCTTCGGCTGCAGAGGAGGGCTCCAGGCTCATCACCAACCCCGTCGCCATCGCGGGCGTAGCCATAGCCATCGCCGGCGGACTCGGAGTACTGCTCTACTTTGCCAACCGTAAGAAGAAGGAACAAAAGGATGAAGAAGAGGCCTAGGTGGCTTCCTGACGTATGTAAGGGTTTGGGCATAGCCATGTTGGCTATTGTCATTGGGCTATGCCTGCCCATTACGCTGCCTCGTATCTTTGGCTTCCAGATCTACGACGTTATCAGCGGCAGCATGGAGCCCGAGATTCCTGTGGGAAGTGTCTTGTACGTCAAGCCGTGCGAGCTTACGGAGATTAAAGAGAACGAGATTATCGCCTATCAAGACGTTGATGCCGTGGTAGCACATCGCGTGGTACATAACCGCACGGGACTCGGCGAGTTCGTGACCAAGGGCGATGCGAACGAGGTGGAAGACCGCGCGCCCGTACCCTACAAGGCGGTCGTCGGTCGCGTGGAGCTACACCTACCGTGGTTCGGGATGGCAATGTCGCTCTATGCGACGACGGTGGGCAAGATCTACCTACTGCTCACGGCAGGTTGCGGCCTCATGCTCTGCATGTTGTCAAACCGCATGGTCATCCATCGAAAACAGGTGGCAAAATAGCATCCAAGATGGGGGCGGCAACAACCGCCCCCATTCTTTTGGGTGGAATCGTTGCCAATCGTGCTGCTCGCACACACAACACACACAACGAAAGAGTATGATGCCGCATTGTGTCTGTATCGGCACACATGGCTCTCGGCATGCCAAGCCGGGAGGTGCGAGATCGGAACCCCGCACGTCATCCATCCAAGAGTTTAAGGAGCAATCATGGCAGAAGAGAAGTACGTACCGCGTCTCAAGGAGCAGTATTACGCCACGGTGCGTGACGAGCTGCAGAAGAAGTTCGGCTACAAGAACGTAAACCAGATTCCCAAGTTCGAGAAGATCGTCATCAACATGGGCGTTGGTGAGGCAGCAACCGACTCCAAGGCAATCGATGGCGCCGTTGCCGACCTGCGAACCATTTCCGGTCAGCAGCCAATCGTCACCCATGCCCGCAAGTCCATCGCTACCTTCAAGCTTCGTGCCGGCATGCCCATCGGCGCCAAGGTCACCCTGCGTGGCGACCGCATGTGGGAGTTCCTGGACCGCCTCATCGCAATCGCAATCCCGCGCATCCGCGACTTCCGCGGCATCTCTCCCAAGAGCTTCGACGGCCGTGGAAACTTCTCCATGGGCTTCAAGGAGCAGCTCGTGTTCCCCGAGATCGACTACGACAAGATCGACCGCACCCGCGGTATGGACATCACCATCGTTACGACCGCTCCCACCAACGAGGAGGGCAAGGCACTGCTCGAGGCCTTCCATTTCCCGTTCAAGGCGGAGTAACCATTGTGGGGAAAGGGGTCAAGCTCCTTTTCCCACAAATACCGAGAAAAGAGGTTAGCCCTTTTTTCTACAAGCCGGTAGGCGCCCCAACAGGTGGGGCTCACCATAAGGAGGAGGAGTTTTGGCAAAGACATCGATGATCGTCAAGGCAGCGCGTGAGCCGAAGTTTTCGACGCGCAAGCAGAACCGTTGCCAGCGGTGTGGGCGTCCCCATTCCGTGTACCGCAAGTTTGGTCTCTGCCGTGTCTGCTTCCGCGAACTCGCGAGCAGGGGCGAGCTTCCTGGCGTCCGCAAGGCAAGCTGGTAGGACGCAAGGGCTCTCGCGTACAGGCGTCTCCGCCATGGGCGGAAGCGAACCATTCGCGCAGTTTCATCAGTAACGAAGGAGACATTAATGAAAATAACCGACCCGATTTCCGATATGCTTACGCGTATCCGCAACGGCAACACGGCCAACAAGGATTCCGTGTCCATGCCCTCGAGCAAGGTGCTCGTGGAAGTTGCGCGCGTCATCTATGAGGAGGGCTACATCGAGGGCTACAGCGTCGAGGACACCAAGCCCCAAAAGACCCTCACCATCACGCTCAAGTACGGCCCCAAGCGCTCCAAGATCCTGCGTGGGATCAAGCGCATCTCCAAGCCGGGCCTTCGCAAATATGCTAAGGCAGAGGACCTGCCTCGCGTCATCGGTGGTCTTGGCACCGCGGTCATCTCGACCTCCAAGGGCATGATGTGCGATCGCGACGCTCGCAAGCTGGGCGTTGGCGGCGAGGTCATCTGCTACGTTTGGTAACCGTTCGACAGGAAAGATAGGAGGAGACAATGTCTCGTATCGGTAAGCACCCTGTCCAGATTCCTGCCGGGGTAACCGCAACGGTCGACGGCTCTCGCGTTCACGTGAAGGGCCCCAAGGGAGAGCTCGAGCGCACGTTCTCTCCGCTCGTCGTGCTGGTGCAGGAGGAGAACCAGATCACGGTCAAGGTTCCGCGCACCGAGGGCACCGAGGACCTCACGCACGAGGAGTTCAAGCAGACCAAGTCCTACAAGGCGGCCAACGCCATGCAGGGCCTCACGCGCACCCTCATCGCCAACATGGTCGAGGGCGTTAGCAACGGCTTCACCAAGCGCCTCGAGCTCACGGGCGTCGGCTACCGCGCCACGCTCAAGGGCAAGGATCTCGACCTCTCGCTCGGCTATTCTCACCCCGTCGTTTACACCTGCCCCGAGAACATCACGTTCGAGGTGCCCGACAACACCCACATCGTGGTCAACGGCATCTCCAAAGAGCAGGTCGGTCAGGTTGCCGCAGAGATTCGCGCCAAGCGTCCGCCCGAGCCGTACAAGGGCAAGGGCATCCACTACCAGGGCGAGCACATCCGTCGCAAGCTTGGTAAGGCAGCCAAATAGTTAGGTAGATAAGACCATCACCCCGTAAGGTGGTGGCAAGCAGAGGAGAAGTAATGAACAAGACACAGGCAAAGAGGGCTGCCCTGCGCCGGCGCGCACGCGGCGTGCGCCCCAAGGTCTACGGCACAGCCGATCGCCCGCGCCTCACGGTCCATCGCACCAACGCGCATATCTACGCGCAGGTAATCGATGACGCGGACGCCAAGACGATCTGCTCCGCCTCCACGCTCAGCCCCGAGTTCCGCGCAACGGGCAAGATTGGCTCCAACAAGGAGGCAGCCGAGTTCGTGGGCAAGCTCATCGGCGAGCGCGCACTCGAGAAGGGCGTTACCGCGGTTCGTTTCGACCGCAGCGGCTTTTTGTTCCATGGCCGCATCAAGGCCCTTGCGGACGGTGCCCGTGCAGCGGGCCTGAAGTTCTAGGAGGATCGATATGCCACGTGATCGTAAGCGCCAGCAGCAGGACTCCGAATTTCAGGAGCGCGTAGTCTACATCCACCGAGTGTCCAAGGTCGTTAAGGGCGGACGTCGCATGTCGCTCGTCGCACTCGTCGTCGTTGGTGACGGCAAGGGCAACGTGGGCATCGGCATGGGCAAGTCCACCGAAGTGCCCCTGGCCATTCAGAAGGGCGTCGACGACGCCAAGAAGAACATGTTCCACGTGCCCGTTACCGAGAACGGCACCGTTCCCCACGAGGTCGAGGGTCGCTTTGGCGCCGGCCGCGTGCTCATCAAGCCGGCCGTCGAAGGTACCGGCGTCATCGCCGGCGGCCCCGTGCGCCCGCTGTTCGAGCTCGCCGGCATCACCAACGTGCTCTCCAAGTCGCTGGGCACGAGCAACGCCCTTAACATCATCAAGGCCGCTGCGGAGGGTCTCAAGGAGCTCTCGAGCCCCGAGGAGGCTGCCGAGCGTCGCGGCATGACCGTTGCCGAGATGTTCGTTGGGAAGGAGAACTAGCGATGGCAGACAAGCTCAGGATCAAACTTGTGCGCAGCTGCGGTCCCGCAGTCAAGAAGGACCAGACCGCTACCTGCCGTGCGCTCGGTCTGCGCAAGATCAACAGCGTTGTTGAGCAGCCGGACAACCCGAGCATTCGTGGAATGATCTTCAAGGTCAAGCACCTTGTAGAAGTGGAAGAGATTTAGGAGTCACCCAACATGCAGCTACATGATCTTCGCCCCGCGGAGGGCTCCACAAAGGCGCGCAAGCGCATAGGCCGAGGCAACGCCTCCGGCCACGGCACCACGGCTGGTCGCGGCACCAAGGGCCAGCTCTCCCGTTCCGGTGGCGGCAAGGGCGCCGGCTTCGAGGGCGGTCAGCAGCCGCTCGCCATGCGCCTGCCCAAGCTCCCCGGCTTCATCAACCACAACCGCATCGAGTATGTTCCCGTTAACGTCGACCGCCTGGAGGGCCTCTTCGAGAGCGGCGACGTCGTGGACAGCGAAGCCCTCATGGCCAAGGGCGTCATCAAGCACGACTACATCCCCGTTAAGGTCCTTGGCAACGGCGAGCTCACCAAGCAGCTCACCGTAAAGGTCGACAAGGTCTCCAAGTCTGCACAGGCCAAGATCGAGGCCGCTGGAGGAAAGGTCGAGCCGGCGTGCTAAAGGGAATCGCAAATGCGTTTCGCGTGAAGGAGCTGCGCGAGAAGATCCTCATCACCTTGGGGATCCTCGCCATCTACCGCTTTGGTGCCTACCTGCCCGTGCCAGGCATCCCCTTTAGGGGCATGCTCGACTCGTATCAGTCGATGGCCGCGGGCACAGGCCCCCTTGCGGTGCTCAACCTGTTCTCGGGTGGCGCCCTCTCGCGCGTGTCGGTCTTTGCGCTCGGCATCATGCCGTACATTACGGCACAGATCATCTTCCAGATGATGCAGGCGGTCATTCCCAGCCTTCAGGCGCTCGCGCAGGAGGGTGAGTCTGGCCAGCGCAAGATAACGCAGTACACCCGCTATCTCACCGTCGTGCTTGCGACCATCAACGCGATTGGGTACCTGTTCCTCTTCAAGAGCAGCCAGTACAACCTGGACTTCTCCGGACTGCCCTTCCCCGGGTGGATAGAGGACATCATCATCGTGGGTACGCTCCTGGTCGGCGCCATGATCATCATGTGGCTTGGCGAGGTCATGACCCAGCGCGGCATCGGCAACGGCATGTCGCTCATCATCTTCGCCAACATCATGAGCGGCCTTCCCGTTGCGCTCATCCAGTCGGTGACGGGCGCCGAGAACGGCATCGTCATAACGGCCATCACGGTGCTGGTGATCCTCATCATCATCCCCGTGATCGTGTACATCGAGCGCGGCCAGCGCCGCATCCCCATCCAGTACGCCAAGCGCGTGGTGGGTCAGCGCATCATGGGCGCCCAGGCCACCTACCTGCCGGTCAAGGTCAACACCGCCGGCGTCGTCCCCATCATCTTTGCGAGCGCCATCCTGTACTTCCCGGCGCAGATCGCGGTCTTCTTCCCCAACGTCGAGTGGATGCAGTCCTTCGCGAACGCCATCACGGTCGGTTGGGTCAACTGGCTGCTCTCGGTGATCTTCATCGTCTTCTTCGCGTACTTCTACACCTCCATGGTGTTCAACCCCGAGGAGACGGCCGACCAGCTGCGCAAGGCCGGCGGGTTCATCCCCGGCGTGCGTCCCGGACACGCGACCGCAAACTACATCAAGAACGTGCTCAACCACATCACGCTGCCGGGCGCCATCTTCATGGCCATCATCGCCGTGGTGCCCTCCATCGTGTTCGCGTTCACCAACAACAGTCTCATCCAGTCCTTTGGCGGAACCTCCATCCTCATTATGGTGGGCGTTGCCATGGACACCATCTCGCAGCTCGAGTCGCAGCTCAAGATGCACAACTACGACGGCTTCTTCAAGTAGCCCGTACGTACGGAGCGTACGCAACAAGCCCCCTTCGCCGCGCCAAAACGCGACGGAGGGGGCTTTCCTCTCATGTACGGTACTGCACCGGAAGGGACCGTCCCCGACGGACGGTCGAGAGGTTACGACAGCTCATGGTCGTCCTGTTCTATTGGACGGATTAGCGCTACACTTAGACCAAGGCAACTCTAAGCAGAAAGGTGTACACCATGAATATCGTCCTACTCGGTGCCCCGGGCGCAGGCAAGGGAACGCAGGGCCAAAAGCTCGTCGAGGAGTACGGCATCGCGCACATCTCCACCGGTGACCTGCTGCGTGCCGCGGTCAAGGCGCAGAGCGAGCTTGGCAAGAAGGCCAAGGAGTACATGGATGCCGGTCAGCTCGTGCCCGACCAGCTGGTCATCGACCTCGTCAAGGAGCGCTTGGCCCAGCCCGACGCGCAAAAGGGCTTTATGCTCGACGGCTTCCCGCGCAACATCGCCCAGGCCGAGACCCTCGACGGCGAGCTCAAGGACATGGGTGTCGAGCTCGACGCGGCCCTGCTCGTTGACGTGCCGTTCGACGTGATCGTCGAGCGCCTCAGCTCCCGCCGCACCTGCCGTGCCTGCGGTTACACCGCTCCTGCCGGAACCGACGTCTGCCCGCGCTGCGGTGGCGAGATGTACCAGCGCGACGACGACAAGCCGGAGACCATCGCAAAGCGCCTGGATACCTACCAGAACCAGACGCAGCCGCTCATCGACTACTACGAGGGCCACGGCATCCTCAAGGCCGTCGACGGCAACCGCGCCGTGGACGAGGTCTACGTTGACGTAAAGAAGGTCCTCAACGCATGATTCACATCAAGTCGCCCAAAGAAATAGAGGAGTTCAAAGTAGCCGGGGCGCTCTCAAAGACAGTTCTTCGTAGGGCCGGCAGAATGGTGCGCCCGGGTGTCACCACGCGCGAGATTGACCAGATGGTCGAGAGCTTCATTCGACTTCATGGCGCCGTTCCGGGGTTCAAGGGACTCTATGGCTTTCCCGCGAGCATCTGCGCCTCGGTTAACGAGGAGATCGTCCACGGCATCCCGTCCGACCGGATGCTCGTGGAAGGCGACATTATCTCCATCGACACAGGCGCCACGACTGGCGGCTGGGTGGGGGACAACGCCTGGACCTTCTTCGTGGGCGAGGTCGCGCCCGAGACCAAGGCGCTATGCGAGGTAACGCTTGACTGCCTTAAGGCAGCCATCGAACAGGCTGTTCCGGGTAACCACATAGGCGACATTGGCCATGCCGTGCAGACGCTGGCCGAGAAGAACGGCTTTGGCGTGGTCCGCGAGTACGTGGGTCACGGAGTTGGTCGTGCGATGCACGAGGATCCCAACGTGCCGAACTTTGGCAAGAAGGGTCGCGGCGTGCGCCTCCAGGCCGGCATGGTGATTGCCATCGAGCCCATGATCTGCCAGGGCACGTACAGGAACCACACGCTGGCCAATGGCTGGACCGTGGTGACCAACGACGGAAAGCCCGCCGCGCATTACGAGAACACCGTTGCCGTCACCAAGGATGGCCCGGTTATCATCACGCAGGATACCGACGGGCCCTGGTGTCCGCTTGAGGGTGGCGTGTAGGCAACAGAGTGTGCAAGCAAGACAGTAGTCGGGGCCTGTCATTGGTGATGACCAATGACAGGCCCCTGCATCAGGCTCCCACGAATGCTGGATAAATGTTGCCGCAATGTGTCTTTTCGATGCAACATGGACATATTCAGTGTGTTTATGTAGAGTATTACATTGCTGTCACTTGGAAGAAAGGTGCCATAGGTTGAGTAAACAGGACGCTATCGAGCTTGAGGGCAAGGTGGTTGAGCCCCTTCCCAACGCGATGTTCAACGTAGAACTCGAAAACGGCAAGACGATCCTCTGCACGATCTCGGGCAAGATTCGCATGAACTACATCCGCATACTTCCAGGCGATCGTGTGGTCGTGGAGATTTCTCCCTATGACCTCACCCGTGGACGCATCACCTACCGCTACAAGTAGGCTTTTGCTTCCACCTCAGTCGGTTATTCACGCCAGCGGCTGGGCGAGCATATAAGCATGGGTAGCTTCCACCTGCCTCATGCACAGCACTACCAAGTTCGTATGAGCATTACCGGAAAGGACAGACGATGAAGGTACGCCCTTCTGTCAAGAAGATGTGCGACAAGTGCAAAATAATCCGTCGCCATGGCAAGGTCTACGTCATCTGCGAGAACCCGCGCCACAAGCAGCGTCAGGGCTAAGAGAGGAGTTTTAAATTGGCCCGTATTAATGGCGTCGACCTGCCGCGCGACAAGCGCGTTGAGGTCGGACTCACTTACATTTTTGGTATTGGCGTCACCCGTGCCAAGAAGATTTGCGCGGCTGCCGACGTTAACCCTGACACGCGTGTCAAGGATCTTACCGAGGACGAGGTCACGCGCATGCGTGACTTTATCGACCAGAACTACACCACCGAAGGTGACCTCCGCCGTGAGGTTCGCCAGAACACCGCCCGCCTGATGGAGATCGGCTGCTATCGCGGCTTGCGCCATCGCAAGGGCCTCCCCGTCCATGGCCAGCGCACCCACACGAACGCTCGTACCCGCAAGGGCAAGCGTCGCCAGATCGGTGCAAGGAAGAAGGGCTAGGGAGTAGAGTATGCCTAAGAGGAAGCAACAGCAGGTCCAGCGCGTCCGTCGCGCCGACCGCAAGAACATTGCCGTGGGCCAGGCCCACATCAAGAGCACGTTCAACAACACGATCATCACTATCACCGACCCGCAGGGCAACGTCATTGCCTGGCAGTCCGGTGGCACCGTGGGCTTCAAGGGCTCCCGTAAGTCCACGCCGTTCGCTGCTCAGATCGCAGCCGAGGCGTGCGCCAAGGCAGCCATGGAGCATGGCCTTCGCAAGGTGGCCGTCTTCGTCAAGGGTCCCGGCTCCGGCCGCGAGACCGCAATCCGCTCCCTGCAGGCCGCTGGCCTCGAGGTGTCGGGTATTCAGGACAAGACCCCCATTCCGCACAACGGTTGCCGTCCGGTCAAGCGTCGTCGCGTGTAGGTAAGGAAGGGCAGTAGCAATGGCAGTTGATAGGACCCCTGTCCTCAAGCGGTGCCGTCAGCTCGGCATCGACCCCATCGTTATGGGCATCAATAAGGAATCCAAGCGCGAGCCCCGTCGCCGTCGCCGCCAGGAGAGCGAGTACGGCGCACAGCTCCGCGAGAAGCAGAAGGCCAAGTTCATCTACGGTGTGCTCGAGAAGCAGTTCCGTGGTTACTACGACAAGGCGCGCAAGATCGAGGGAATCACGGGCGACAACCTCATGAGCATCCTCGAGTCCCGCCTGGACAACGTGGTGTTCCGCCTGGGCTTCGCGCGCACTCGCAAGGAGGCCCGTCAGACCGTGCGCCACGGCCACATTCAGGTCAACGGCAAGCGCGTCGACATCCCCTCCTACCAGATCAAGGCTGGCGACGTCGTGTCGGTCGCACCCAAGTTCAAGGACCTGCTCCCCATCAAGGAAGCGCTCATTCGCACCGAGTCCATGGCAGTGCCTTCGTGGCTTGAGGTCGACATCGAGAAGCTTCGCGGTACGGTGCTGCAGCTCCCCACGCGCGATCAGATCGACCTCGACATCGACGCACAGCTCATCGTCGAGCTCTACTCCAAGTAGTAGCGGCCAGCATTCGGTTGGAGGTATACATGTCCGAATTCATCCGACCCCAGGTGTCGGTCGAAGAGATAAGCGAGACCTTGGCACGCGTGAGTGCGGAGCCGCTCGAGCGTGGCTATGGCGACACGCTGGGGAACTCGCTGCGCCGCGTACTGCTCTCATCCCTTGAGGGCGCTGCGGTGCAGGCAATCCAGATCGATGGCGTCCAGCACGAGTTCACCACGGTTCCCGGCGTCTACGAGGACGTAACGGACATAGTCCTCAACGTCAAGGGACTCGTCTTCCGCTCAATGGAGATGGGCGTTGAGTCCACGGCGACCATCAACGTCGATGGCCCCATGACGGTTACCGGTGGTGACTTCAACATTCCCACGCAGTTCGAACTCGTGAATCCCGACCACGTTATCTGCACGCTGGGTGAGGGTGCGCATCTCACCATGCAGATGCGCATCGGCATCGGTCGCGGATACGTCTCGGGCGAGGAGAACGAGCGCAACGGCGACCCCATCGGTCTTATCCACGTGGACTCCCTGTACTCGCCGGTTCGCCGCTGCGCGAAGTCCGTCGAGCCCTGCCGCGTGGGTCAGCACACCGACTACGACAAGCTCGTGCTCGAGGTCGAGACTAACGGCTCAGTGGCCCCGCGCGATGCGGTGGTCGAGGCGGCCAACATCATCAATCAGCACATGAGCGCCTTTATGGGCCTGGCCGAGGAGGAGGAGCCCGACGAGGACACCTCAATCTTTGCCGTGGGCGTCGAGGAGGACAACAGCGAGCTCGACAAGCAGATCGAGGATCTGGACCTGTCCGTCCGCTCCTACAACTGCCTCAAGCGTGCTGGCATCCACTCCGTCCGTCAGCTCGTGGAGTTCTCGGAAAACGACCTTCTCAATATTCGCAACTTTGGCGTCAAGTCCATTGAGGAAGTTAAGGACAAGCTCGAGACCATGGGTCTCGGCCTCAAGGCTTAAGGCGTCGCTTGAGTATTTTCTAGGAGCAGCAACATGAGGCACAACAAGAAGAAGGGGATGAAGCTCGGTACCGACGCGAGCCATACCAAGGCAATGAAGCGGAGCCTGGTAGTGTCCCTGTTTGAGAACGACCGCATCAAGACGCTCGAGTCGCGTGCCAAGGCCATCCGTCCCGACGTGGATCGCGTGATTACCTGGGCCAAGCGTGGTGACATTGCCAGCCGCCGTCTGGCCATCGCCAAGCTCGGCGACAAGGAGCTCGTACGCGAGATCTTCGAGAAGGCAGAGCAGGGCATGTGGGCTGGCCGCAACGGCGGTTACACCCGCATCATGAAGCTCGGCCCGCGCAAGGGCGACAACGCCCCCGTGGTCATCATCGAGCTCGTAAACGAGCCGCTGACCCAGGACGCGTCTAGCGTGACCAAGGTCGACGAGGCCTAGTAGCGCACTACATTGCACAGAAGCACGGGGGACATGCCAAGCGTGTGTCCCCCGTGCTCTTTAGCCACGACCGCTCGGAAGGGACGGTCCCCGGTGGACTAGTTGCGTGAGCGTTTGGGAGAGATGCGGAGGAGAGCGAGCATGGAAGAGCGGACCCTGGTCCTCAAGGTGGGTTATCGCGGTGCCGACTTTAGCGGCTATGCGGCGCAAGAGGGCGAGCGCACAGTTGCGGGGGAGCTCGAACGTGCGCTTACCACGCTGTTCCGCCGACCCTGCGAGCTAACCTGCGCCGGCAGAACCGACGCGGGCGTCTCGGCAATATCGCAATACGTGAGCATCCCTGTGACGACGGATGAGCTGGAAGGTCGAGAGCCGCGACGCCTGTGGCGCTCCCTCATGGCGCTCACGCCCGAGGACATTTCCATAAAGGGGCTCTACTCTGCTCCAGAGGGCTTCTCGGCGCGCTTTGATGCGCAGGGGAGAAGCTATCGGTACCGGATAGCCTGTGGCAACGCCCAGCCCGTGCTGGCTTGGGACCATGCCTGGTGGTTGCGCTCTACGCTCGACGCAAAGGTGATGGACGAGGCCGCAAGGGCGCTGGTGGGGGAGCATGACTTTAGGAGCTTTTGCAAGGTCAGCTCGGCAGAGAGGCTGTTGGCAGACGGCCGCTCCACAAGTCGACTTCTGCGCCATGTTCGCGTGCATGAGGAGTGCGAGGCGGGCGAGGACCTTGTGATGATCGATGTGGAAGGCAATGCCTTCTTGCACAACATGGTGCGCATAATGGTGGGCACGCTCGTTGAGGTGGGACGAGGTAACCGACCGGTGGAATGGGTGGCGCAGGCGCTCGACGCGCGCGACCGACGCGCGGCAGGTCCCACTGCGCCAGCAAAAGGCTTGGTGTTTGCCAACGTGAGCTATCCCGAGGGACTGCTGCTGCCCCTGTGCTAGGCCGCACCCAGCGACACCATGCCATCCCGTGACGGGTTGGAACCCAAGTGGGAACCAGCGCATGTGATTCTGCTGAATTCGCGTGACCTCCACGGTCTCTCTACAAGCGTATCGCCACAGCCTGATATTGTTGGTATGTTCGTTTGGCACGGTGGGAAGCAGGCGTTTGCACATGCCACTTGGAGTAAAAAGCTACCCCATGGTCTCGGTCATAATCCCCGCATACAATGTGGAGGATTATGTGCGTCGTGCTATCGAGAGCGTGCAGCGTCAGACTCTCTCGGACTTCGAGCTCCTGGTGGTGGACGACGGCTCCACCGATCGCACGGGCGACATCATTCGCCAATGCACTCGCCACGACCTGCGCATTGTTGACTACCATCCCCAAAATGGTGGCGCACCTGCGGCGCGAAACCTCGCGCTCGACCACGCGCGCGGCAAGTACGTCTTCTTTATGGATGCCGACGACTGGGCCGAGCCCTCCATGCTGCTGGAGCTGGTTGAGCTTGCCGAGCGCAACTACTTGGACCTCGCCGTTGCCGGCTTCTACATCGAGACGTACTACGGCAAGGGCGAGGAGCACTCCACCGAGAAGAAGAGCCGTCCCTCCGCGATCTATCCCACGCAGCACGAGTTCCGCGTGGCCGCCGCCCAGCTGTTCGACGAGAACCTGCTGTACACGCCGTGGAACAAGCTCTTTGTGCGTGAGCGCATCGAGCGACTGGGCATACGTTTTCGCAACACGTTTTGGGACGACTTCCCGTTTGTTCTGGACTACATTCGCGACGTGGAGCGCGTGGGCGTAACCGAAAAGGCGTATTACCACTTTATCCGCAAGCGCGAGGATTCCGAGACCAGCCGCTGGCGGCCCGACATGTACCAAAAGCGCGAGGAGGAGCACGACTGGATGCTCGACCTCTACCGTCACTGGGGCCTCGAGGGCGACCCGGTGAGCATGGAGGTCGTGCAGCGGCGCTACGTGGAGCGGCTCATCGGTTGCATCGAGAACGTGTGCAACCCCGCATGCGACCTGCCCACGACCGAGAAGGTCTCACTCATCGACGACATGATCTCCAGCGATCGCGCCCAGCTCGCCGTCGAGCTCGCGAAGCCCCGCTCGCGCATGATGCGCACCATGCTGGCCCCCATCAAGCGCAAGAACGCCCAGTTGGCCTATCACGAGGGGCGTTTCATCTCGTTTGTAAAGACCCACAACACCCGGGTCTTCTCGAGTCTCAAGGCCAAGCGCTAGCTGGCGCCCGCACGACCGTCCGGAAGGGACGGTCCCCGACGGTGCAGTGCTGGCAATTTGGTTGCGTGCATTCTTTGACGATAATTTGACTCATCATGGGCATTGGCATAGGATTAGAGAGCTGTATTATCTCTGATGCGCGCATGGTTGGGAGGGATGGAGATGAGAGATCGCGGTCCGCTGCGTCCGTACTCATGCACGTCATCCCTGTTCGACCTGCGTATGCAGGGATAACCCATGGTGACGAAGGCCGCGATCGGGGCGGCGCAACCACGCAGAAAGCTTGGCGCCTACCGCTACGTAAAGCGTCTGCTCGATGTGATTGCATCCATCTTCATCATCGTGCTCATGGCCATTCCTGTGTTTATCGTGTGCGTTGCCATCAGCATAGAGTCGCGCGGCATCCCCATGTTCCGCCATCCGCGCGTGGGCAGGAACGGAAAGCCGTTTGGCATGTTCAAGCTGCGCACCATGTATGCCGACGCCGAGGGTGACATCGAGCACTACCTCACGCCCGAGCAGATCGCGCAGTGGGAGATTGAGCACAAGGTGGAAAACGACCCGCGCGTCACGCGCATCGGCCGCTTCCTGCGTCGTACCTCGCTCGACGAGCTTCCGCAGTTCCTCAACGTGCTGACAGGGCAGATGTCGGTGGTCGGCCCGCGTCCGGTGACCTACGAGGAGCTGGAATGGTACGGTGACGAGGTGGACGAGATCCTCTCGGTCCGCCAGGGCATCACCGGGTACTGGCAGGCCTATGCGCGCAACGAGGCCACGTGGGAGTCGGGCCAGCGTAAGGAGATGGAGCTCCACTACGTGCGCAACATCGGTCCGTCCATGGATGCGCGCATCTTCTTTAGGACCATAGGCTCGATCTTCTCGGGAACGGGGCGCTAGCGCATGGCAACCGAGCCCTCAATCGCCTTTGTCGTGCTCACGTGGAACTCGCAGGCCTTTGCGGAGTCATGCATACGCTCCATACTGGAGCTGGGCTACGCCCATTGCGCCGTCCTCGTGTTCGAGAACGGCTCCACCGACAACACACCACACATCCTGGCCCAGCTCGAGCAGGAGGACCCGCGCGTGATCGTGGTGCGCAGCGAACAGAACGTGGGGACGACCGTCTCGCGCAACACGCTCATCCGCCTGGTTCCGCCCGAGTTCGACTACGTGTGCGTGCTCGATTCCGACACGGTGGTCAACCGAGAGGCCCTGGACACGCTTGTCTGCGCGCTAGAGCGCCATCCCGAGGTGGGCGTCGTGGGCCCGGCGATGGCAAACGCCAACGGGGAGCTGCAGCTCTCGGGTCGCAACCTGCCGACGGTGGGCATTAAGCTGGGCAAGGTGTGTCCGCTGTCCGGCGTGCGCGAGCAGGCGGCTCAGGCCGAGATACCCAACACGCCGGTGGAGGATGGCCTACAGGACGTGGGCTACCTGCTTTCGGCATGCTGGCTGGTGCCGCGGCACGTGTTCGACGTCGTGGGGCTCTTGGACGAGCGGATCTTCTATGCGCCGGAGGACGTGGACTGGTGCCTGCGCGCCCGGCTCGCCGGCTATCGCGTGTGCCATTGCCCAGACGCGCGCATCATCCACGACTACCAGCGCATCTCTCGCAAGCGGCTCGTGAGTCGCACCAACCTGAGCCACCTGGCGGGACTGGCGCACTACTTCTCCAAGCATCGCTATCTTTGGGACACCTCCAAGGCGGTGTAGGCGACGCGCACCAGTTGTTCGGGTGGGCTGCACTTCCGTTGTCGCTTCCGCACATTTTGGCTGCTGTTCGAGTACACTGTTACGTACTGCAACGAAGCGCGTATCGGCTTAACACAGGAAAGACGCGGCCATGAGCGATACCATAGATTTTGTAATCACCTGGGTTGATGGCAACGATCCCGAATGGCAAGAGGAGATGCGTTCGTACCTCCCGGAGGAGGACCTTGGCCAGGGCTCCTCGGAGGAGCGCTACCGCGAGTGGGACAACCTGCGGTATTGGTTTCGCGGAGTCGAGCGCTTTGCCCCTTGGGTGCGCACGGTGCATCTGGTGACGTGGGGCCACGTCCCGTCGTGGCTCGATCTTAACCACCCCAAGCTGCACGTGGTGCGCCACGAGGACTTTGTGCCAGCGGAGTACCTGCCGGTCTTTAGCGCGCATCCGCTCGAGGCGAACCTGCACCGCATCCCCGGCCTGTCGGAGCGGTTCGTCTACTTTAACGACGACATGTTCCTGTGCGCGCCCGTGCGCCCCGCAGACTTTTTTCACAACGGGCTTCCACGCGACATTGCGGCGCTCAACGTGCACTGCAACGCCCGCTCGCAACCCATCCAGCAGATCTGCATCAACAACGTGGGAGTGATTAACGACCACTTTGACTTCCATACCTGGGTGCGCGAGAACCGACACAAGATACTCGACCCGCGATACGGAAAGCTGCTGGCACGCAGCCTCGTGCTGCTCAACTGCCCGCGGTTCCCGGGGTTCTTTAACCCGCATGCGCCTCAGCCCTTTGTGAGGCACGTGTTCGACGAGGTGTGGGAGGCGGAGCCGGAGCTCTTGCGCGAGGTCTGCTCGCACCGTTTTAGGCTTCCGTCCGACGTGAGCCAGTGGGTGTTCAAGGACTGGCAAATCGCCAAGGGCGGGTTCTGGCCGCGACCGGCAAGCTACTCGCAACGCTTCTTCTTTGTGGGGGACGAGGCCCTGGCGGAGGCTCAACGCGCGGCCGACTGCATTCGCGCGGGCAAGACGCGCATGGTGTGCCCCAACGACGGACCCATGACCAGCGAGGACTTTGAGGTGGCACGCGCGCTGGTTAATGGGGCGCTCGACGAGCGTCTGCCCCAGCCGAGCTCGTTTGAGGTGGACTGATGGCAAACAAGGACCTCGCCGGCCAGTCGCAGCCCCTTCTGAGCATCGTCGTGGCTGCGCACAACGCGCAGGACACCATCGAGCGCTGTCTGGGCTCCGTGGTGGACCAGCACGACGCCAACGTGGAGCTCGTGGTGGTCGACGACGGTTCCACCGACGACACCGGCGATCTGGCCGACGCATGCGCGCGCGAGCACGACAACGTGCGCGTGATCCACCAACCCAACGCGGGGGCAAACGCGGCGCGCATGGTGGGCATCGAGGCCTGTAGCGGCTCGTGGCTGCTGCTGCTCGACGCGGACGACTGGCACGACCCGCAGGCGCTCTCCACGCTGCGTGCGCACATGCACGAGCCGTACGACGTCATCTGCTTTCCCGTGCGCAAGGTGTACGACGACGGCCGGGTGCTCGAGGAGCCGGCCCGCAGCGAGAAGACCAACGCGCGGGGTATGGCGGAGCTCATTTTGGAGCCCGAAGGCCCGTATCAGGGCTACATGACAAACAAGTGCGTGCGCATGGAGGCCGTGCGGCAGGCAGGCGGCCTGGACACGCACTACCGGTATTGCGAGGACGAGGAGTGGTGGCTGCGCGTTGCGGCGACGCTGGAGCGCGAGCGCGGTGCCAACACGTGCGTTCGCATCCTGGAGGACTTCCTGTACAACTACCTGCAGGCAAAGACGGGCATGCGCCGCAGCTCGCTCTTGGACGTGGACAAGTCGGCGCGCGACGCCATCGTTGCGCTGGTGGAGAACACGTGGCCCGACCTTGCGTATCTTGCCTACGAGCGGCATGCACTGTGGCAGAACCGGGTGGTGGTGGCCGCGCTCAAGGCACGCTCGCGCAGCAAGCGCGACGTGTTGGCGCGCGTGGTCGTGCCGGCCTATCGCAAGGAGCTCTACCGCCACAACGACGTGCGGCAAAGAACCAAGGTCAAGACGGCCGTGCTGGGAGTCGTGGGCGACTTCTGCGCGGCACGGGGGAGGCGCCATGGACAAAGCCGATAAGATACTCACCATATCGATAGCGGCCTACAACGTGGAGGCCTACCTGGAGCAGGCTCTGGAGTCCTGCGTGGCGTCGGGTCTCTCGTCCATCGAGGTGTTGGTGGTGGACGATGGCTCCACCGACGACACGCCGCGCATCGCCGACGCCTACGCGGAGCGCTACCCACACATCGTGCGTGTCATCCACAAACAGAACGGCGGCTACGGCACCACCATCAACGCCAGCCTCGCCCAGGCGCGGGGGCGCTACTACCGCCTGCTCGACGGCGACGACTGGTTTGACCCCCAGGCGCTTGCGACGCTCGTTGACGCCCTTGCGAACGCAAACGTGGACGTGGCCATCACGCCGTACGTGGAGCGCATAGAGGATGGTCCGTCCCGCGTGGTGGACCAGGCCGCACAGACGGCGCGCGGGTGTCACCAGCTGCGCCCGAGCATCATTACCGAGCGCCTGAGCATGCACTCGTGCACGTTTCGCACGGACCTCTTGCGCGAGGCGCACGTGGAGCTTCCTGCGCGGCGTCTCTACACCGACACGCTGTTCGTAACCAAGCCTCTGGTGGGGGCGAGCACCTGCCTGGTGCTGCACGACGCGCTCTACCAGTACCGTTTGGGACGCGACGGCCAATCCATGTCCGTGCAAAGCCTGATCGCGCACCACGAGGACCTCATCGCGCTCGTCACCGACCTGGGAGAGCTGTACGGCGAGTGCCCGCAGGACTCGTATGCGCAGGCGGCCGTCGCCGACTGGCTCTCCATGGACCTGGTCATCCTGTTGCCCACGCTGTTCTCGGCACCGCCGTCGGATGAGATGTGGGAGAGGATCGAGTGGGTGCGCGCGTTTGCCAACGGGCACCCGCAGATTGCGCGTGCCTGCGATGCGCGGAGCAAGTCGTGGCGCAAGCTTGCGCGCGTGAGCCGGCGCACCTATCCGGCGGTGGCTCGGGTGTGGCCGACGCTCGACGGAATCCGCAGGCGCAAGTGGAGAAGAGACGCATGATGCAACGGCTTGGCAGCGCGCTTGGATGGCTTCGCGACGAGGATCGCGGCGGCAGCCTGCTGTGCCGCTTGGGTCTGCGCGTCCCGTGCAGGGTCTCGCTGTACGAGCTCGCGTACCTGCCACTGTTGGCCGTATGGCTCATGTTCGCCGTGCTGGGAGACTCCCGTCTGGAAGACGTGGTGCCCAACCACGGCGGCAGGATGCTGGCCACGCTGCTCGTGGCGATCTCCTACGTCGTCCTGTGCTGGAAGCCCACAAGACGCAGCATCGCCATCGAGGTGGTGGTCGTGCTCGTCGCTGTCAATGCGCTTAGGCTCGGCTACACCGTGGTGGGAATGGCCGTAACCATGGCGTGGTGTGGGCGGGGTGTGGTCTTTGGGCGCGCCATGCGCACGTCGGGCATTGCCCTGGCAGCGACGTGCGCCGTGGTTATGCTGCTCGCCGTCGTGGGCATCATCCCCGACGTCATGTACACGCGCGTGGCGGGAGACGTAACGCTGCTGCGCCACTGCCTGGGGTTTGGCTACACCACGTTCTTCTCGCACTACTGGCTGTTTTTGGTGCTGCTCGCCATGTTCCTGAGCGACTGGCGGCCGCGGGTCGTCCTGGTGGTGGCAATAGTGCTGGGCACGGCGGCCATCTATGTGCTCACGGACTCGCGCAACTCGTCATTTTTGGCGCTACTGGCCGTTGCGGGATGCGTGGCGGGGCACAGGCTACGTGCGAGTATGCCATCGTGGATGCTGCGTGCCCTTGCGTTCTTTGCCCGGCATGCGTTCGTCATTTGCTTTGCCTTGTCGGCGTTGCTCTTCCTCGCGGTGCCGGTAAAGAGCGAGCTGGGACCTGTGGTACACAAGTTGCTCTCGCGACGTCCGGGACTTACGCAGGGGGCCCTCTCCGCGTTTGGCGTGGCGCCCTTTGGGCAAAAGGTGCAGTGGGCCACCAAGTTCTGGGTCGAGGGTCAGGGCCTGGTCAACGGCTACTGGGATGGCGACACGTTTGTGAAGGCCGCGTACAACTACGTGGACTGCTCCTACTTTAACGTGCTCATAACCCTGGGATGGGTGCCCACGCTGGCCATACTGGCCGGACTCGAGGCGCTCACCTGCTGGCTGGTGCGTACCAGGCGCATGGGCCTAGCCGCCGTAATGGCAATCTTCGCCCTGCACTCCATCTTCGATCCGCAACTGCTGTTCGTGCGCTACTGTCCGTTTTTACTGCTGGTGGGGGCGCCGCTGTGCGGAGAGGGGCTGGCGCACGCGCCCGGCCTGGGCAAGACTCACAGGCGGGACGCACTGCTGGCCATGGGCCTAATCGCGCTCATGCTGCTCGTGCTGGCACCGTACTGCGTTGGCGTCGTCACCGGTGCCGTGCCGTTGGCAAAGTAGATGGTCGTGCTGGCTGCGAACGGGACCAAACCTGTTCTCAGACTTCGGTGCCGCCGTACTCCGCGGCGAGCGCCTCGGGCTTGCCCGCCTGTAGAATCTTGATGGCGGCGAGCACGGCCGACTCCGACCTGCCGTCCTCGATCATCATCTTGAGTCGCTCCGCCTCAGCCTCCTGCTGCTTCCTGCGTTCCTCCTGCGTGCGTCGCAGCCAGCCGTCGGCCAGTCGGTGCACATCGTCCTCGTTTTGGGGCAGCTGCTTGGTCATGAGGAACTCGTCGTAGGCGTCGCAGTAGAGCTGCACGTCGTCGCTAAAGGCAATCTGGTTGCCGTGGTCGAGCCACAAAACCTTGTTGCACATCTCGCGCACCTGGTTGATGGAGTGCGAAACGAGCACCCCCGTGGTGCCGCCTGCAAGAATTGAGCGCATCTTGTCGCCGCTCTTCTTTTGGAACGCGCCGTCGCCCACGCTCAGGACCTCGTCCAGAATGAGGATGTCGGGGTTCACCAGGCAGGCTACCGAGAATGCCAAGCGGCTCTTCATTCCGCTGGAGAGCTGCTTGAACATGTGGTCCTGAAACTCTTCCAGTTCCGCAAATGCAATGATCTCCTCGTACTTCTCGTCGAGGAACTCGCGTGTGTAGCCCAGCATGGCGCCGCGCAGGTACGCGTTCTCGCGAACCGTCATGTTGGGGTCGAAACCACTTGCCAACTCAAGCAATGCCGCAATCTTGCCATGGGTCTTAATATAGCCTCCGGTGGGGATCATGATGCCCGTTACCGCCTTGAGCAGCGTGGACTTGCCTGCACCGTTGGAGCCTATGATGCCCAACATGTCGCCACGGTCGATGGTAAAGGTCACGTGGCGATCGGCCCAGAACTCCGTTACGTGGAAGTTGCGCGTGAGCTTGCGCATCACGTACTCCTTGAGGCCAATGGACTTAAAGTCGCCGGTTATGTAGCGGATGCTTACGTCGTTGCACTCAACGGCAATCATGCTGACCTCGCTAACGTTGGTACCTTTAGAAGTAGTAGACGAATCGGTGGTTGAACTTCTTGTAGAAGAACGCACCGATGCTCAGGAAGAGCAGCGCATAGAAGGCCAACAGCACGTGATAGCCAGCCGAGGGCACGATACCCTCGAGTACGACGCAGCGCCAGTACTTGATGTTCACATACACCGGGTTGAGCAGGAAGAGGCGCTGGATGGTGGGGCCAAAGTGGTCGAGCGTGTAGAAGATGGCCGAGAGATATTGGAGCAGCGTGAGGAAGATGCGGTAGAGGTACTGGATGTCGCGGAAGAACACGTACAGCGCGCTGAGCACCATGCCAATGCCGATGTTCATGATCACGAAGCAGAGGATGGGGTACCAGAGCATGAAGAACGCGGGGGTAAACTGAATGCCATCGCCAATGCAAAATACGAAGAAGATGAGGATGGTGAGTCCGTAGTTGATGAGGGCCGAGACGTTTTGCGACAGCAGGAACAGGTATTTGGGCACGTTTATCTTGCTGAGGATTGCGGCGTTGCCCATAAGGCTCGTCATGCCGTTGTTGGTGGACTCGGTGTAGTAGGACCACGTGATGTTGCCAGCAAACAGGTAGATGATGTAGTGCTCCATACCACGGCCAAAGAGCCGGCTGAACACCAGCATCATAACCAGCAGCTGGAACAGGGGAGAAAGTATGCTCCACGCCATGCCCAACACGGTGCGCTTGTAGCGTTGCTGGAAGTCACGGTTTACCAACTGTTGGAAGAGGAACGCATTGCGCTTCATGTTTTCATTGAAGCGCCGTATCGTTTTAGAAACCATATGGTGCCTAACCTTCGTCGTGGCGTAACGCCCAGAGCATGCACAATAGCCCGCCCACACACCTTAGCACAGCAGTTTTGCTATAGTCTTGCTTTGCACACATTAGCAGCTAAGTAACACATTGGGGCACAGGGTGAACAAACGGGCGATAACGGGACTCATAAAGCATGGGGACTTCATCGTGCTGGACTTGCTGTGCCTTCAGGTGAGCTTTTTGGTGAGCTACTGGATCAACGTGGAGTTTGCCAACCCCTATGCCGTGTACCGGTATCGGTTCCAGGCGCTCGCGCTGTTTGCCGGGCAGCTTCTGGTTGTCCTGTTCTCCAACAACTACCATGGCATCCTGCGACGAGCGTGGTTCGACGAGGTGATCTCGGTCGTTTCCTACACCATCGAGATGTTCGTGATCGCGCTGGTATACCTGTTCGCAATCCATTGGATTAGCGAGGCGTCGCGCCTTCAGTTTGGCGTCACTGCCGTGGTGTTTGCGGGGTTGGACCTGCTGTTGCGGCAGGTCAACAAGGTCCGATTGCACCGCCGGGAGACGGTGCGTCAGCACAAGCGCTCCTTGGTGCTGGTAACCTCCAAGGAGCTGGCAAGCAAAACCATGGAGTCGCTGCGCCGGTCGGGGGCATACCAGGACTACTTTATTTGGAGCGTCGTGCTCATGGATGGCGGCAAGCAGTACGGCGAGGTGGTCGACGGCATCCCCGCCATGCCCATGGATGGCACAGCCATTACCGACATCACCCATGGATGGGTGGACGAGGTCTTTATCCTGCAGCCCGACAACATGCCCTTTCCGGTGCAGTTTGTGGATGACCTCATGGAGATGGGCCTCACCGTGAGCTATGCGGTTGCGGGTACGCATGGTGCGGGCTTCTCGGTAACCGACACGGGCAAGATCGGGCCGTACGCGGTGCTCACCAGCACCATCCGCGACGCATCCATGGGTCAGCTCATGATCAAGCGACTGTTCGACATCCTGGGCGGCTTGGTGGGCTGCATCCTCACGGGACTCATCTTTTTGATTGTGGGACCCATCATCTATGCCAAGTCGCCGGGACCCATCTTCTTTGCGCAACAGCGCGTGGGCCTCAACGGCAAGCGGTTTACCATGTACAAGTTCCGCAGCATGTACCTGGACGCCGAGGAGCGCAAGGCCGCGCTGGCGTCGCGCAATCGCGTGGGTGACGGGCTCATGTTTAAGGTGGACAACGACCCGCGCATCATTGGCAGCGAAAAGCGCAAGCGCAACGGCAAACCGGGCGGCATCGGTCACTTTATTCGGCGCTACTCCATCGACGAGTTCCCACAGTTCCTCAACGTGCTGCGCGGCGAGATGAGCCTTGTGGGTACGCGTCCGCCCACCCTCGACGAGTGGGAGCGCTACGACATGGCGCATCGCGTTCGCATGAGCATCAAGCCGGGAATCACGGGGCTGTGGCAGGTGAGCGGACGCAGCAAGATCACCGACTTCGAGCAGGTCGTGCGACTTGATCGCGAGTACATAGAGAACTGGAACCTGGGACTCGACATAAAGATTTTGCTCAAGACCGTAGTGGTGGTCATTGGCGGCAGGGGGGCGCTCTAATGGCGGATGTGACGGCACGAGGCGCTTTGGCGGACGCGGCGGATTCGGCGGGCAACGCAAGATCGGATGCGCCGGACACGGCATGGGACGCGACGCTGCTGGTTGCCTCGCACAAGCCGTATTGGATGCCGGCGGACCCGCTGTACCTGCCCGTGTGCGTGGGCGCCAACGCCAACGGTCCCCTGGAGGGGTTTGCGCCGGACAATACGGGCGACAACATCTCCCACAAGAACGACCGCTACAGCGAGCTTACGGCACTGTGGTGGGGCTGGCGCAACGTGGAGTGCTCGGCGTTGGGGCTCGTGCACTACCGAAGGCACTTTGCCGGCAAGGGCGAGCGCAAGACCTTGCTTTGGGAGGAGGCGGTTGCGCTGTTGGACCGCGTGCCGGCGATCGTTCCCAAACCGCGTAACTACGTAATAGAGTCCGTTGCCTCCCATTACGCGCACACGCACGACCCGGCGCATCTGGAGGCGCTGCGCGCCGCGATCGGCGAGGTGAGCCCGCAGCACGTGGGGGCGTTCGACAGGCAGATGGCGTCGACCAAGGCGCACATGTTCAACATGTTGCTCATGCGCCGCGAGGTGCTGGACCCGTATTGCACGTGGCTGTTCAACGTGTTGGCCGCATGCGAGAGGCGCATCGACTTTGACGGCATGTCGGCGTTCGAGCAGCGCTGCGTGGGTCGTTTGGCCGAGTTCCTGCTGGACGTGTGGCTCCTGGACGAGGATGTGCCCTATGCGGAGGTGCCGCTGCGCGAGCTCGAGGGCATAAATTGGGTGAAGAAGGGTCGCGCGTTCCTTGGCGCCAAGTTTCTGGGCAAGGGATACGACAAGAGCTTCTAGGCGCCGCGGGCGGGCGCCGCGAAATCGTACATACCCGGCGTCTTGCGGACGGCCTTGCGTTACTCCTCCAGGGCGTAGGGACCCAGGTCGAGGTCGAGGTAGGCGTGGCGTTCGCGCTCCTCGGGCGCGGGGATGCGGTGCCAGTCGCCGTAGTGCATCTCCAAATACCCCTCCGCGTCCTTGGGCACGCACACCGTGCGTCCCTCGAACTCCGCCTTGCGCGTATCGCAAAACTGGTCGCGTCGGCACAGCTCCCCATAGAAGTGCGCGATGCCAGCCGGCACGGCAACATAGGTGCTCTGGTCGTTCTTGCAGCACGCATACACGTCGCGCACGATCTTGCTCCAGCGCTCCATGCTAAGGACCGCCGTGGGGGCGCCGATGGCAGACTTTACGAGCACCACACGACGCAGCGACGGGTTCTGCTCGCTCAGCTCGAGGTAGAACTGCCGGTCCCTAAAGAACCGTCGGCACGAGTACAAAAAGCCGGTGGCCATGCAGGCGAAGCCGTGCAGGTTTCGACCCACCGGGTTGTTGTAGGTGTTCTCGATGGGGAAGATGTCCACAAAGATGCCGCAGTCGTCCATGGCGCAGTCGTCGTGCATGCGCATGGTGGTGCCGCGCAGCCGTACGCGAGACACTGCGATGCCCGCCTGCGGCGTGAGCTCCGGGGACTGCAACAGGTATTTGTCCTCGAACTTTTGGGGAAAGAGCTCCACGAACCGGTCGTAGTCGGCGCGCGGCATGTTTACGTCCATGTCGTCGTCCCAGGGAATAAAGCCACCGTGTCGGATCGCGCCGAGCGCCGAGCCACCGCTAAGCACGTACGAGATGCCCTGCTCCTCGCAAAACGTGCGGATGTCGTCGAAGATGCCCAGCATAATGCGCTTTACCTGCTCGAGCGTCTGGTCGTCGGGCACGACCATGCTGTGTGACGGGCGTTCCTTGAGCTGCCTAAAAGTCGAGAGATTCATACTGCTCCTTGCCGTTGATGTCCACCTCTAGGGTATCACGACCTGCCATATCGGGGAGGTGCCGCATCGAGGTTATCCCCGATGTGGCACCTCTTCTGCTAGACTGCCCTTCAAAGTGACAAGATGGCGGCTAAGGACTCTCCATGAGCGCGCAAAAACGAAGGTATTATCTGGATGCGTTGCGCATCGTGGCGTGTCTTGCCGTCGCGATGATCCATGTGTCGGGTCTCAATAGGTGCAGTGTGAGCATCTACAGCATGCAGTGGGAGGTGTTCAACCTCTTTGAATGCATCTCTCGCTGGGCTGTTCCCGTCTTCGTGATGATAAGCGGGGCGCTGTTCCTCAAGAGCGACAAGCCCATCCGTGCGATTCTTAGGCAAAACGTGTCGCGCCTGGCGGTGGCCTATCTTGCGTGGGGAGCGTTCTACGCATGGTTCGAGCACCCCCAAGACATCGGTGCGTTTCTCATGCTCGTGCTGACCGGGCATTTCCACATGTGGTACATCCCCATGCTCGTTGGCCTCTACCTTGTAACGCCGCTACTCAGGCCTATTGCGCGAGACAAGAAGCTCTGCACGTACTTTTTACTGCTCAGCTTTGTGTTTGCCATTGGCGTCCCGTTTGCAGGCAAGGCGTTGGCGCTCGTGTCACCCTATCGCTCCCAGCAGTTTGTGGGCCTCATTGGCAAACTGGGGCTCAAGAACATGGTGGGGTTCTCGCTCTACTTCGTTCTTGGCTACTACCTCGACAACCTGCAGAGGCGGTATTCTGCCAAGCGTCTGGCACTACTGTTGGCAGGAGCCCTTGCAAGCATCGTTGCAGGAACGGTGCTGCTGTCCTTTGGTGTGGGAACACAGGTCGATCTGCTGCTTGGGACCTTCACCCCTGGTGACTTTGCGGCCGCTTCGCTCGTGTTCTTGCTGGTAAAGAACTGTTCGAGGGCTTCGAGCCCCAGGACCACCCAAGAGGCGTTGCCATCATGCGCATGTTGTCTCCGCTCACCCTTGGCGTGTACCTCATCCATCCGTTCCTCATCGAGTCGCTTGGAAGGTGGTTTGGCATCACCACCACGACCTTTGGGCCTATTCTCTCGCTCCTGCTCGTATACTCCCTCGTAGTTGGCATGTCCTTTGCCTTTACGGTGCTTGTCTCCAAGATCCCCATCCTCAACCGCTGGATAATCTAGACCGTCCGGAAGGGACCGTCCCCGACGGTACAGTGCTCGCGTGACACCCGTATAATGGGAACGACCCTGCAGTCCCCGTGCGAGAGAAGGCGGCCATGAGTGCTACGGCTCGGCGAGTAAAGATGGCGTTGCGATGGACGTATCACTATGGGCTCAATGCCACGGCATATCGCCTGCGTGCCCTGTGTCCCGTGGACGAGCGACGGGTGCTGGTGGTGGAGTCGTCGGAGTCCAAGGCATCCTCAAACGTCATCCGCGTCATGCGCGCGCTGGAAGAGAGGGGCTATTTCTGCGAGTTTCTCTCGCTGGGAAAGTTCCTTGCTGGCAAGCTTCGCTACCACGCGCTTGGCACCAAACTGTCGTGGAAGGCCGCCGGCTCGCGCCTGATTCTGCTGAGCGATGCCAACGACATGGTTGGCTGCCTGCCCATGCGCGAGCAGACGGGTGTGGTGCAGCTGTGGCACGCGTGCGGGGCGTTCAAGAAGTTTGGCCTGAGCACCGCGCAAAAGCGCTTTGGTGACTCGCTAAAAGACGCATTGCGATTTCCCGGCTACGGCAACGTGTCGCTGGTTACCGTGAGCAGCCCCGATGTCCGCTGGGCATACGAGGAGGCCATGGGGCTGGAGGGGCGTCCCGACGTGGTGCGCGCCCTGGGCGTGAGCCGCACCGACGCGTTCTTCGACGACGGCCAGCTCGCCGCGTGGCGCGAGGAGGCGGCGTCGGCCGTGCCCGCCATTGAGGGGCGGCGCGTGCTGCTGTGGGCGCCCACGTTTAGGGGACACATGCGAGACGCGCAGGCGCCCGACTTCCTGGACATCCCGCTGCTGCGCGAGCGGCTCGGCGACGGCTGGGTGCTGCTGATAAAGCACCATCCCATAGTCAAGCATTTACCCGACATCCCCGCAGGCTGCGCCGACTGGGCCTTCGACGTGACGAGGAGCCTGCCCATCGAGGCCGCCATGGTGGCGTCGGACGCGTGCGCGAGCGACTACTCGTCGCTCGTGTTCGAGTACTCGCTGCTGGGCAGGCCCATGGCATTTTTGGCGCCCGACGTGGACGACTACGACGACTGGCGCGGCTTCTACTACGACTACGACGAGCTGACGCCGGGACCCGTGCTGCAGACGACCGAGCAG